>JBAVVD010000048.1:0-91574 GCA_049697115.1 Candidatus Aminicenantales bacterium | reverse complement strand
GGACGATAATATCCGCCATACACAGGTCGCGCCGCACTTGTTTTCTGGATAAAAGGGAGCTGTTGGTGAGGACCACGATGGGCAGGGCGGTTATTTTTTTCAAGCGTCGGATGAGCGGGCCGATGGCGGAATTTAACGTGGGCTCTCCCAAGCCAGAAAAAGTCAGGCAGTCGGGCTCCGGGATTGAAGGAAGTAACTTTGTGAGGGAGGGAATGATCTCCGCTTCCTGCACAAAGGATTTTCTCCGGTTTGTCTTTCGGGCGGTTCTTCCTAATTGGCAGTAGATGCAGTCAAATGTGCAGGTTTTAAAGGGGAGAATATCCAATCCCAGCGAAAATCCCAATCGCCGGGAAGGAACCGGGCCGTAAATGGGCGGGACCATAGGCAATCCTTTCAGGGGCCTCTATTGTTTATATGTTTGAATGAATCGGGTCAGAGAACGGTCGTAAGTCCTTTCCACACTATCCGGAAAAAAACACGCCGGGAGTTCGCGGTGACTCCAGTGGTACTGGAGACATTCGCAGCATATTCCCTTCCGGCTGCAGGGTTCATAGCTGCAGTTGCACTTTTTTAAATTTATGGCGCTGCGGCATTCTCTCATCGCAATCTCCATTGAGATAGTTTTATGGATCAATCCACTGGACGCTGGCTCCAGGCCAGCCTTAGAAGCTCCAATTAACTTTCTATTCTATCTTATTTTCTTAAAAAAAGGTACTGTTACCCAGAATTGCCGCAAGAAAATAAAGATGGGGCGATCGTCGAGGGAGGGTGGCACGGTGGAGGAGCCGTGACAGGACCCTATTCCAAATCTGAGTCATTACAGAAACGGAGAGGCGTCCTCAGTTTTGAGTCTGATTGTTTTCCGGAGGGCTTTGTTATATTATTATAAAGATTCCCGAAGAAATGAAAAAAATGCGCCGCATGACAGAGACGGAAGCGAGAGCCGGATTGAAAGAAAAGCTCCCTGCCATCGAGACCTTTCCCAATCAATTTTTTAATTATGAGATCAAAATTGAAATTCCGGAATACACATCGGTCTGTCCCAAAACCGGCTTGCCGGACTTCGGGAGCATCACCATCCGCTATATCCCCGGAAAACGCTGCCTGGAGCTGAAGTCTCTGAAAAACTATATCCTGGCCTATCGTCATCTGGGAATTTTTTATGAAAATGCTGTGAACCGGATTCTGGAAGACGTCGTCAAGGCCTGCCGGCCCGTATCGGCCATTATCTGTGGAGAATTCAATCCGAGAGGAGGAATGAAATCTATTGTGGAAGCCCGTTTTCCCCGTTCTCAAAAGAAAGCGCGTTAGAGGAAAAAGTCCCGAATTTTTTAACTTTTCTTTTTTCCCCTTCTCGGATAAAAATAAAAGTCAGAGACTTTTCCCATCTTTTTTACTTTATGAAATATTCCATTCCATAAGGAAGCCGACAGATATGTTTGGCCATTCCTGGAATTAAGGGAGAAGGTAAAGAGGAAGGGCCCCTTTCATGCGCAGGGAAGATAACAAGAAATTCGGACTTACAGATGTTTTGATGCTCCTGACCATACTGATCTGGGCAGCCAATTTTTCAGTTGTCAAGGTCGCTCTTCGTGAATTTTCTCCTCACGGGTTCAACGGCCTCCGCCTGATTATGACCTCCTTCCTTTTGCTCCTCTGGCTGTGGGCGAGCGGCGAACGCTTTACTGTGGTCCGGCGGGATCTCTGGAAGCTTCTGGTCATTGGCTTTTTCGGAAATACGGTCTATCAGATTCTGTTTATCCAAGGGATTCATCTGAGCACGGCCTCCAATGCCGCTCTGATCCTTTCCATGACCCCCATTTTTGTGGCCCTCATCAGCTCTCTTCTCAAATATGAAAAAATTCACTGGGGCGGATGGCTGGGGATTTTCATTTCTTTCTTCGGGCTCTACCTGGTTATCAGCAAACAGAATGGGGGCCTCCATTTTTCTTCGGAGTATCTCCGTGGAGATTTAATGGTATTTGCAGGCATGATCTTATGGGCTTCTTATACGGTTTTTTCAAAACCCTTCCTGAACAGAATATCTCCTTTGAAATGGACGACCGTGACTATGGTCTTCGGGACGATCTTTTATCTTCCCATCGCCGCCGGAGAAATCGCCCGGATTTCCTGGCCGGAGATATCTCTCCGAGCCTGGGCTTCCCTCCTCTATTCCGCACTTTTCTCCCTCGTCATCGGAATTGTCATCTGGTATTACTCCGTGAAAAAGGTCGGCAACTCCAAAACGGCCATCTATAACAACCTGACTCCCGTCTTCGCCGCTTTTTTTGCGTTCTCCTTTCTGGGCGAGAGGATCTCCTCGTTTCAGGCCGTGGGGGCGCTTATTATTCTCGCCGGAGTTTATTTGACCCGGTCCGGATACAGGTATTTCATAAGGCGGGAGAGGAATTCTCTTCAGTCCTGAGACGCCAGATATTTTTCAACTTCTTTTTTATTCACCCGGAATATGTTCTGGATTTCTCGCGGAAAAAGGCGAGGATTTTCTCTCACCCAAGTGTTTTCGATATACTTTCTATCTCTTTCGTACAGGACAATATAGTCGATATTTTCCGACCGCATGTTTTGAAGCCAGATTTCGAAATTTCCATAAGATTTATGGTAGGAGAGGTCCGTCTCTTGGTTCCACTTTTGAGCTTGCTGCCGGTTCACGTTAATCGTGCGGATGGTGTAAGTCAAATATTTATCGTAGAGTTGAAAATGTCGGTTGGTCCCCGCGTAGGCGATATGGATGTTTCTGAGTTGGAGGTCATCCCAGAAATAATTTTCCCAATTCTGGAGGGGTGGCCGAAATAGCGCGAGCAGGGCCAAAAAGAGGAACGGATAAGCGGGGCCAAACCGGCAGGCTCTTTTGAATGACGCCAATCCCCAGAGGAGAAGGAGGGCGCCCAAAGCCCAGAGAAAATTCCGTCCGGAAAATTGTTTTCCCAGGAGGAAGAGCCCGACAGCGAAGAATAAGAGGACAAAAGCCAATGGTCTGATTTCTGCAGAAATGGCCAATTTTAATGAGATCATAAAAAGCAGAGCCAGGAAAAAGAGGCCGAGTCTTAAGGAGAGATTGAATCCGCCCGCTGTATTCAGGCCGGAGTATGGAGTGAGGAGGAAGCTTATGAGAAGAAAGAGACCGATCAGAATGAATATTTTAAAGGATGTATCTCCGGCCAAATTTCGTCGAGTCTTTTTCATGCCGAGGAGAGAGGATATCCAGAGAAACACAAATAGAAGGAGGCCCGCCGACAGTTCGTTGAGCAGAGTGGGGAAAATATCATCAGCGATTTGCGGAAGAGTAAAAAGGATAGAGGTCTGGCTGGCAAGGACGGAAAAATCGTAGGGGCCGGGGAATTGGATAAAGCCAAGAAAATTCATGTGGGTGGGGAAACAGGGATTCTGAGTGAGTATGTAGTTGCGGATATAGAAAAATGTTGAGACAAACAGTCCCGCCGGCAGGAAAAGGGCTAATCTCCAGTCCAATTTTTTCCAGAACCTGTATTTCAGAAGAAAAACGAAAACCGCAATCCCAAAGTACAAAGTGTAAGACAGGCCCTGATACCGCGTGCTGACCATCAGGCTCGCCAGGAGGAGAAGAAAGAGCAGATATCGATTCTGGCGCCGGTGGTAAAGCTGGAAGAGACAGTAGAGGCCCAAAAGACAGAAGGAAAGGAAGTAGATGTCGACGTAGGCCTCATAGAAATAAGTCTGGACGACGGGGATAAAAATAAAAGCCAGAGAACCAAGAAGGGAAACTTCCGGATTGATTTTAAGACAGCGGTGGGCGAGCAGATAGAGGCCCAGAAACATTAAGACAAGGGAAGGAAAATTGACCAAGGAAGACTGTTCGATTCCTTTGATGGAGAAAAACAGACTGTAGAGCAGCTCTATGCTGTGGGGATAATAAGCGCCGATGGAGACGCCGTAGTACTGATAATGAGCGAGAATTCCTTTTTTGAGAAATGCGGAAGCCATTGGCAGATGATAGGAATAAGAATCCCACTCCACCGGAAATCGGCCGAAGGAATTCAGGAAGAGTAATAAAAAGAAGAAAAGGACCAGAAGATGAAGAGGAGAGCGAATGAGGCGTTGCCATTTTCGTTGGAGCCGTGGATAGGCCTCTTTGAGCGGGGGAGAGTCATGAGTTTTGAAGAAGAGAAGGATCGCTGTAATCAGAGTGAATTTAAAAATTAGATAGGACCAGAAGTTGAGCGAAAAAAGAATTCCTGTGCAGAGAAGGGCACAGACCGAAAGGAAAAGGCTGGTGGCGATGGCCAGCGCCAAGTCTTCAGACAAGTTCTTGTTCATAGAGAAGAGGAGGAGCAGAAGAAGAAACAGGAAGAAAGCTTCTGTCAGGAGGAGCAGATAAATCATGGGGATTGATTGTGTCCGGTCCGGCTCAAAATGGACTCAATCTGCTTGATTTTGACAAGAACGGCTTTTTTTTCGATGATATTCCGGCTTAACGCCACAGCCCTGTTCAAATAAATGAGGGCCTGGTCATAATGCTTTTTCGTAAGGTGGAAATCCCCGAAATACAATTGGACGAGATAATTCTGGCGATAGTCTTCTTCATGATTGAAAAAATCGATATATCTGGGCGCGGATTTATAATCGTAGGCATCGGGGTCATTGTCAAACTTGTGTTTATTGAATGTTCCCAGTGGAATTCCAACGGCCAGCAGAAGGGCTCCGATAAGCAGGTGTTTGTTTTTCCACAAGAAGCCCGCCCTATTTTTTCCCGGCGCACATGGGTTTTCGGACTCCTTTGTGATCCGGAGATATGTTCTCCGGAAACCGATAAAATAACAGATGACGGCAAGGATACCGCCGGCCAGAATGTCAACGATGTAATGGTCTCCCGTGTAGACAATGGTGAAAAGCATAAGAAGAGTGTACAGAATGAATGGAGTGGCTTTCCAGCGGTAGAGGCGCCAGAGGACAAGGCAGGCGAGAATGGGAAAAGCGGCATGGAGAGAAGGCATGGCGGAAATTGGATTTGTGTTAAATCCCGAAGTCAAGTCCGGGATGGACATATTGTAAATGTGGATATTGAAACGATAAATTTCGGGGAGGACGCCGAACAGTCTGGAGGCCATCCATGGGGGAACGGTGGGAACGATAAAATAACCCAGGACTCCCAAGCCCGTGATCCAGTAGAAAGCGCTCTTGAAAGCCCCAAAATATTTTTGCTTTTGCAGCCAGATGGTTAAGCCGACTAGAAGAAAAGCGATGAAATGCGTGCCGTGCACGGCGGTCAGAAATTTTTCAGGCCAGCCGAAGTCCAAGGCCGCCGCGTTTTTTAAAAGCGCATGTTGAAGCACAACGGAAGGGATTTTTCCAAAAAGAAAATTTTCCAGCCGGATGACATACAACGTGTGCACGGGGAGGCTGAAGTCGCAGGTGAGGGCATAGATGGTTCCCCTCAGGCTGTCAAAGAGATAGATGAATGCGAGAAAGATGAACCAGTCTTTCATGACGACTTTCAACTTTCCGAGAAATACGGCAACGAGAATGATCGCACAGAGCAGGAGGATTTTCGGAGCAAAAAACAGCCGGTTGAAGAGAAGAAAAATAAGGATGAAAAAGAGAAAAGACAAGGAAGTGTAAGTCACGGGATAGCGTTTAAAGGATAGCTTCTCTTTCAGGCTCATGGTGATCCTTTGATAATGAGAAATTGTCAATTATGAAAGAAATATCTTGATGGAAACGCTGAAATGATTCAATCCCCCTCCCCGATGAATTCACCGGTGAATTTTGCTTTTTACCATCCTCTGCAGGGGTGAACGGCCGTGGATGCCCAGAGCCGCACTCCGGAAGGAAAAAGAACTCAGCGGAAGCCATAGAATCGATGAAGCTGACAGGAGATACGAATGTTGTCCAGGCCTTCCTGGACGGCCTGAGTCAGCAGGGCAAGGCCGCGGGCCGCGGACCATTTTTTATTGGACTGGGGTTGGAGAAGGAGGGGGGTTTGAGATGGAAATTCTCTGCGGAGCTTTTTAATGACATCCAATGTCAGCATGCGGGTGATGACCAGCTTGACCTCTCTGGCTTTGGCTCTGTATTCGCGTTGATAAAAATATTTTTCCGGTTTGGGGGAAAGGGAATACCAGTCCACGGCCAGGGGGCGGTAGAGAGTACCGTTCGTTTCCATCTGAATGTTCAATTTTTCCTTTTTCAGCAAATGGACAAGTTCGGCGATGTCCTGGAGGAGAGGCTCCCCGCCGGTCAGGCAGACCCAGCCTGCAGGAAAGTGCCTCCTTATTTTTTTTATGGTGTCCATCACCTGAGGAGGAGAACAGATGCACCCTCCACTCCATGCATATTTGGTGTCACAGAATGCACATTTAAGATTACACCCGGAGAAGCGGACGAAAACGGTGGCTTCTCCCTGACGGAGGCCCTCCCCTTGAAAAGAGGGAAAGACCTCAGCGATTTTCAGAATAGGTGGCGGCGGCATCTTCGGATTCCCAAACCGTCACTTGAATGACAGGAAAGAAGTTCTTCAGATCCATAAAGAAGCGGCGCGCGAGATTCTCTGCGGAGGGATTGAAATCATAAACCTCATTGAGCAGGGAATGGTCCGGAAGGATTTCGGACAGTTTCTGCTTGATGCGCGCGAAGTCAATGCCAATACCGGCTTTATCGAGCTCATCGACTTGGACCTGGATTTCAACCTGGAAAGTGTGGCCGTGAATTTTTTCACATTTGCCCTGATACTCCTTTAAAAAATGGGCCGCCTGAAACCTGTCTTTGACTTTCAATATCCAGCTCATATTTTTCCTCTCTTCTTGAGTCTGAGAATCAGAGGATCTTCCCGGCCGGCTTCTTTCCAAGCTCTGCGGCGCAAAAGACAGGCGGAACATTTCTGACAAGGTATTTCATGGCCGGCATAGCAGGACAGGGAATAGGAATAATTTGCGCCCAGGGATATCCCCAGTTGGATGATCTCTGATTTTTTCATTTTCACAAAGGGAGCGAGGATGTTTATTTTTTTCCCTCGCGGAGGGGAAGGAGTGCCCAAACGGATGGCTTTTTCCATCGCCTGGACGAATTTTTCTCGAGTGTCTGGATAGTCCGGAGAGTCGATGACGTTAAATCCACAGATGATTTCTGGAATGTGGTTAACCTCCGCCCATGCCGCGGCCAAAGCCAGAAAAATGCCGTTTCGGAAGGGCACATAGGTCGAAGGCAGTTGGCGCAGGAGGGAAGGGAGCTTTTTATACTGAGGGAGCGGTAAGTTCTGATCCGTAAGAGAAGAGCCTCCGATCTGACGGAGATTGACTTTGAGGAGGAAGTGCGGCACACCAAGCATTCGAGTCAGGCGGCGGGCCATAATTATTTCCGTCCTGTGCCTCTGCCCGTAATCAAAGGTCAAGGCTTGAACTTTCTTGGATTTGGCGAGAGCCCAGTAAAGAGCGGTGGTGGAGTCAATCCCGCCGGAAAAAAGGACAAGACTTGGTTTCATACTTATAAAATTCCCATTTGATGATAAAAGATAGGGCGTTTTTTTTCAAGCCGACGAAATAGGAACTTGCCTGTGGAGATTTCCTGTGATAAAAAATTATACATGCCCGTATTCATTCAGCGTCTGGATCTTCCCTGAATGGTTTTTGGATCAGGAAGGGAATTTTTTGCAGCGGAAAAATCTCAAACAAATGGCTGAGTTCATTGATGTTCCCTGTGTGAGAGGAGTAAGCCTCAGAATCGAAATCCATAAAGTTCTTTATCATGCCCGGTCGAAATATCAAGACATTGCTATTTATGAGACGGAACTTTTTGGAAAATGTCTTTTTCTGGATGGTGTTATCCAGTGTGCGGAATCAGACCATGAGGTCTATGACAGGGCCCTCCTGGAAAGATTGAGGCTTGGGGAAAAGAAGCTGTTGATTCTCGGCGGCGGCGATGGATACACGGCTGCTACGGCGCTGTCCATTAACCCGAATCTGAAAATTACTCTTGTCGATATAGATAGAAATGTTGTCCGGTCCTGTCAACAGCATTTGGGACAGAAAATTTATTATGATCCGCGTGTGGATCTTGTCATCGAGAATGCAATCAGTTTTATCCACAGAACAAAGGATAGAGACTATGACGGAGTGGTCTGTGACTTTACCGAAGTGCCCTTAGCCCAAGAGGAAGTCCAGTTCAAGGAGTTTTTTCAGGCACTCCTTTCCCATTCCGCCAGAGTATTGAGAAGAGAGGGATGGATCGGTTTCTATGCCGGCTGTGAAGCCATCCCCTTATTCCGACACCCTCGGGCGGCGGAGACTTTAAAGGATATGCTGCAGAAGGCGTTCATAAATATCTGTCATTCAGATGTCCTCATTCCGAGCTTTGGAGAATCTTGTTTTTTTTATTTTGCACAGAAGCCCGCATTTTTAAATTCTGACCGCAGCGGCCAGTGAAGATTTCACCTTCGGAATGAGACTTCGAATCGAGCGAATTTTCCTCGCCGGGGAAAATGAAGCGTGCCTTCGAAGCCCTGAGCTCGAGCCTTCGGCTTGACATCCGCAGCATGCAGTGCTATATCTGTCGGAACTTATACGAGTTTAAATGACCGGTTCACCGGAATAAATAGATGGTTGGACAGATGAATTCCGTCGACAGTCCGCTCACGAGCGAATCGAAAGAAAAACCGGAACTGATTCCGAAGGGATATGGCCTGATTTCTCTCGCTGAAGAAGAAAAGTCTATCGCCGTCCGGGACGACCAACACGAATTTTCCTGGCTTTTAGACGCGATTAAAACCTGCCACAAAAATCAGGGTCGATTCCACCTGATCGATTCGGGAAAACTAGCCGTATTCCAACTGGAATGGCTCGCAGAGGCGGGCGCGGATATTTTTACTTCGGATGAGGCCAGGCCAAAGAGCGAAGAAATTCTCCTGCTGAGCAGAGCCGCTAAAAAAGGAGGCCGTTTCCTGGCGTTTCTTCATCAGGGAAGTCTGGACGCAGAAGCCAAAATGACACTCACTTATCCGGACCTCAGAGAAGTGGGGAGAAGCGGAGTTTATCTTCATCTTTCGAATAGAGCCAATCCGCCGGAATATGCCAAACTCCACGAGTTAGCCTACGAATGCCAAAAAGGTTCCTGCTGGCTCGTGTATTATCATCACGGCCCGTTAGATGCAGACCTCGAAGAGTTGGCTCGAAGCGGCGCCTGGATTCATCTCTCTGACAAATCCGTGCAGAAAGAAGAAGACCTGGCCCATTTATTAAATATTCTAAAGGCCGTTCCCGACAAAAAGACAAACATTGTTTTTCATATGGAGAGAGAGGTCCCTGTTCTATGGCTCCAGGATATTTTTCGAGCGGGTGCCGTTATCCTTTTTAAGACTCCTCCCAGCCACTATAAGTCTCCTCTCAGAGCTTTGGAGAAGGAGGCAGAGAGGCAAAAATTGGATCGTCGAGCATGCTATATTTATGCCAAGTTTTTGCTTTAAGCTGTCAAGAAAATTTACAGCTCTATAATTGGGGGTTCAAGAATTATTTTCCACTACAAATTGTATTCTGTTAAAAAAAATTCAAAAAAAAGTATTGACATTTTGAAAAAAAAGTTTATATATAAACTAAGAATTTAAAAAAAATGTGAAAAAAATCATTCAAACGATTTCAATGTGGGGGATCGATTTCCATGAAAGCAAAGCAGAGAAACACAGCCATGAAGATTGCCTTGCTCTTTAGTTCGAAATCCGGAATAGCCTCCTCATTGAATCAGGGTTTTGCGGACGACAAGCGGGATGAAGAAGACGAGCCTCCACCCGATTTATTCGCCGAGTGCGATTCTGATGAAACAATCCTAGCCGTCCAAAACGCCCTTCAGGAAATACACGAAGTGATTCCCATTGAGTCTGATGAAAAGGCATTCGACCGTCTCAAAAGAGAAAAGCCTGATCTCGTTTTCAATATTGCCGAGCGTCTGATCGGGCCGAACAGGGAATCCCATATACCCACTCTCTGTGAAATTCTGGATATTCCCTATACAGGCTCAGATCCGTTGACGCTTGGCATCTGCCTTGATAAATCCCGCGCGAAAGAGATTCTGTCGTATTACAAGATACCGAATCCTCCCTTCTGGATTGTCAAATCTCCTTCAGACGTACCGCAGGACATCGAGTGGCCCGTCATTGTCAAGCCGCTTTATGAAGGCTCGAGCAAGGGCATTCGCAATAATTCTGTTGTCCGCAACCAGGGCGACTTGTACCGGCGCATTCAGGAGGTCATTTTCGTCTACAAGCAGCCCGTCATTATGGAGCGCTTTTTAAACGGACGCGAATTTACAGTGGGTGTCCTCGGAAATTATCCCCATTTGGAAATCCTGCCCATTGTTGAAATCGATCACAGCCTCTTGCCGGATGGAGCCGTTCCCATCTATTCCTATGAAGCCAAATGGATTTGGGACAGACCTGAACAGCCGTTGGAAATTTTTAAGTGCCCGGCTTCCATTTCTTTGAGATTAAAACGCCGCATTGAAAAAATAGTGGAAAAGACCTGTCGCGTTCTCCGCATCCGAGACTGGTGCCGCATTGACATCCGCCTTGATGAAAAAGGAAAACCTCATATCCTGGAAGTCAATCCCCTTCCCGGAATTCTTCCCAAGCCGGAAGACAATTCCTGCCTTCCCAAAGCCGCGCGGACCGCAGGATATTCTTATTCGGAGCTGATTCTGCGCGTCGTTGACGAGGCTCGAGCCCGGTATGGTATTGGACAGGCTGGTCCGGAAGGCTGGCCGGAGTCCAGGAAAAAAAGAACAGAAGCGCGGCTGGGATTGAGGTAATAAGATGAAAAAAAGAAACCTTTTGATCGGTATCGCCTTTAACGCCTATGACCCGGTTATTGGCAAGCCTGTTGAACGCGAGTCCGATGAGTCGATCGAGCAGACGGCCAGAGAAGTCCTGGAAGCCGTCACTGAGCTGGGCTATTCGGCCTTCGTCATTCCTCTCCAGAAAAGCTTCATGAATTTTTTGCAGAGGATCAGAGTTTCAAACGCCGATGTGGTCATTAATCTCTGCGAAGCATTTTTGGGGCGTGCAGAACTCGAGGCCAATGTCGCGGCGGCGTTGGAACTTCTGGACGTTCCTTTTACAGGAAACGGCTCTCATACTCTTGCCATCTGCCAGAACAAATTTAAAACCAAAGCCATCCTCAGCTCCTGGGGGCTGCCGACAGCTCCAGGTCAGCTCATCACCTCTCCGGACCAAAAGATAGAGCTTCCGTTTCCCCTGATTGTCAAACCGAATTCCGGAGATGCCAGTGAAGGCATTCATCCGGATTCCGTGGTCCAGAACGAGGAGAGCCTGCAAAAACAGGTGCAGAATATCCTGAAATATTTCCAGCAACCGGCTCTGGTTGAGGCCTTTATCGACGGCCGCGAATTTAACGTGGCTGTCATCGAGAACCACGAGCCTCGGGCTCTTCCGGTCTCTGAAATTGAATTCAGAGAGATGCCCAAAGGGGTGCCCCACATCTGCAGCTACGAAGCCAAATGGTTTGAGGACCATGTGCTCTACAAAGCGACGCCTCCTGTCTGTCCGGCCAAAATCGATGATTCCCTGCGGGACCGGCTGCAGGAGACCGCCCTCTCTGTCTTCCAGGTAATGGGTTGCCAGGATTATGCCCGCGTGGATTTTCGCATGGCCAAAGACGGCCAGATCTCGATTCTCGAGGTCAACCCCAATCCTGACATCAGTCTCAATGCCGGATATGCAAGGGCCCTGAAAGCGTCAGGCAAGGAATACAAAATGTTCTGGGAACAGATGGTTGCAAATGCTCTAAAGAGAAAGGAAAAGGCGTGATTCGCCCGATGACAGAAGCCGACAGAGAGACGGTTTTCGAGATCAACCGAACGACCGGCATGTTCATACCTGAAGAAATATCCGCCGCCCAGGAAATGATCGATTTCTATCTCGCCCGGCCCGACCAGAAGGAGTATTTTTTTGTCGTGGCCGAAAATGAAAAGAAAGAAGTCATAGGGTACTTGTCCTACGGTCCGGCATCGTTCGCGACAGGTGTTTTTGACCTGTATTGGGTGGCGGTTGTCCCTTCCCGTCAGGGGCAGGGCTACGGGCGGGAGTTGATTGGCTGGCTGGAAAAGAAAGTGCAGGAGGAGCGGGGACGTATGATCATTATTGAGACGTCCTCTCAGCCCAAATATCAGCCGACGCGGCAATTCTATCAACGCTTTGGCTATGAAGAAGTTACCCGCATCGCCGACTATTACAAGCCGGGTGATGACCGGATTCTGTATATTAAGCGTTTCGCTTGAAGGAGTGGAAAAAATGGATGAATGGCCGCAGGTTTTGAAGGGCAGCCTCAAGACTCCCGAGCAGATTGCTCGATTTTTTAATTTGAATGTGGAAGAGATTCGAAAGGTTGCCCGTATGTTCAAAACACAAATCACCCCTTATTATGCCGGCCTTATCAGGCGCAAAGGCGACGCCATCTATCGCCAAGTTGTTCCAGATGCAGCGGAATTGGAACAAGACAGCGGCGATTTGGATCCCCTGAGCGAAGAGGAAGATTCTCCGGTTCCGAGCATTGTCCATCGTTATCCGGACAGGGTCCTCTTTCTGGTCTCTCATTTCTGTGCTTCCTACTGCCGTTTCTGCACCAGGAAACGAAAGGTTGGAGATCCCAGCAAGATTCATCCGCGCTATATCGAAGACGGATTGAATTACATCCGTGAGCACTCTGAAGTCCGCGATGTGATTATCTCTGGCGGAGATCCTCTGATGCTCAGCGATAGGCGTCTCGAATCTATTCTCAGATCGCTGCGGGCAATTCCCCATGTCGAGATCTTGCGCATTGGAACGCGGGTCCCCTGTTTTCTGCCTCAGCGGATTACGCCGAGGCTCGCCTCTATGTTCAGACGATATCATCCTCTTTATATAAACGTCCATTTCAATCACCCCGACGAAATTACTCCCGAAGCCGCTCAGGCCCTGAATCTTTTGGCCGATGCCGGAATTCCCCTGGGAAACCAGACGGTTCTTCTCAAAGGAGTCAATGATGATCCGGAAGTGATGAAGCGCCTCATGCATAAATTGCTCCTTGTCCGTGTCAGACCCTATTACATTTACCAGGCGGATTACGTGAAGGGCACTGAGCACCTGCGGACGACAGTGAAGAAAGGATTGGAGGTCATGGACGCCCTCCGAGGCTGGACCTCGGGCCTGGCTGTTCCCTATTATGTGATCGACGCCCCTGGCGGCGGCGGCAAGATTCCGCTGATCCCTTCTTATATCCAGTCGATGGATGAAAAGCAAGTTGTGATGCGCAACTATTCAGGCGATCTCTTTGTCTATCCCCAGGTCAAGGAGAAGCACAGGCGGCGGGAAAGGCCTCACATCACTCCCTGCTACGGAGTGACCAACTCTCCTCCTTCCCCGTAGGCCATCCGCGCCCTTTTTCAAGAATTTTTTTAACGGCAGCCCGTATCTTCGAGAAGTCGGTTTCTACTTTTCCGTGGAAGTCGCCAGGGAAATGTAATGGCTGAGACCTTTCTTTATTACCAGTTCCAGAGCCTCTTCCTGGCTGATGGCCCTTTTCTGACGCAGGGACTCCAGAATGCGAATGATGGACAGGGGGACTTCAGCCGCCTGGACAGCCGCTTGGGATTTGTCTTTGAGAAAGGCAATGGCTTCAAAGAGGACGGCGTTGGCTTCGCCGTAAGTGATCGCGCTCCGGACGCCGTTCTGCCGGACCCACTGAGGATTGCGCAGGACATCATTCACGTGGGACTGGATCAGGTAGGTGGCCCTCCCGATGAGCTTGAGATTGCTGGGGCTGACGTTGGTCATGGTGTTGCCGATGACTTTTCCCAGACGCGCCATGACGGCTGTGGAATGGGTGTTGAGGAGAATCTTGAGGGCAATCTGTTGATTGAGACCAAAAGGATCGTTTTTGCTGGAAACTTCCAGGCAGCAGAGAGTGAAAGGACTCCTTTCGCCTTCCTTGAGAAAAGCCAGATTCCTAACTGTGCCGGATGTCTCTCTGAGTGAGTTGTCCTGAATGAGAATCAGGGCGATTTTTGCCCCCTGGGTCACAAAAAGGTTCAGAAATTTTTTAAAGGCGGAGCCTTCTCTCTGAAGCATTGCTTCTTCGGGGGAAATGCAGATGATGACTCCAAGGTCTCCCGGCTTTGGGCCGCGCTTTTCAATGTTGAAACCGGAGAAGGAGAAATCATAAAGCCATTGCTGGTCGTTTCCAGCCCGCTTCAGGCTTTCCAGAGCTGCCGCCTGAAGATAGGAATCACCGATCTCTTCTTCAAAAGGCCTCCTGTAGAGTTCCGGAGAAAGCCCCCTGAAAGGCCGGCCGAGAAAAGTCTGCCAGGCCGTCTTGAGATCCGGGGCGTCTGTCCAGACCTGAATCCAGCATTTTCTTTTGGATTCTTTCACTGTATCCAGAGGAAAAAGCCGGAATGTCGGGCTCCGCTCGGTGCTGTCGATAAAGACGGTGATCAGAGCTTTCTGAGCAAAATAGGTCGCGAAACGCCGTGAAGAGTAGGTCTGGGACTCGAGCTCTGTCAGAGCGGAAAGCGAAGGGATATTACTTTTTATCTCTTGAAGAAGGCGCGGGAATTCTCTCAGTTTCTCCTCCAGCTTCAGCTCTTCTTTGAAGCCGAGCCGGGCCATATCTTTTTTGGAAAGGAATTTTCTCAGGGTGTGTTCTGTGGCCGCCTGAAGGACATTCCCGATCACAAATGTTTCGATGGTCGTCGCCTGCATCCGGGTGGAACCGGTGATGGCTTGAGGTCCGGTAGTCAGATTGATTTTTGTGATGCCCTTCTCTTCGATGACTTTCCGGCTCCGTTCGAAAGGAAAGAGTTTCTCGTCCGGATTGTTGTAAATAAAATAAAGCTTTTTCCGGCTCTCCTCAGGATCAAAGCCGGATTCTTTTTTCCACTGCGCGTGGGCGGTCAAGATTGTGCCGATCACCGAGGAGGTCTCGCCGCCTTCTGTGACACAGATAACGATATCCCCTTTTGTGACCTTTCTGTCTTCGAGCTGAAGTCGGCCGATCAGCGGCAGATCCTCAAATCCTTCGAGTGAGCTGATGAGGGCTCTATCCGCACCGGTCATTTCGCCGACGAGAGACTCTTCGATGTTTTCTCCCAGATGAGTTTTAACTTTTGCCCAGAGGCCGTCCATCCCCTTCACTTTTTTCCAGAAGGGCCTCCAGAAAGTGCTCTCCATCTGCTTGGCCAGCCGTCCCGTTGCTCCGCAGCCGTAGATGTAGATTTTTTCCCCGGCGAGCAGGGTTTTCTCTATTTCCAGAGCCATCTGTTCCAGAACTTCCTTTCCCCGCGCCAGCGCTTCCAGTCGGATTGTCACGTCTTCATCCACGGCCAGAAGCATCCGCAAGCCGGCGGGGATGTCCCGCTGAATCCTCTCACTGAGGTTCCAGGTCTTCGGGTGGCGTTGTTCAGTGACCAGCGTGTGGAGCTGGAACTGGGTTTTGTTGGTGATAAAGCTGATCGATTCTGCAGAGGCCGTAATACCGAGAAATCGAAGAAGATTTTCCCCGGATTCAGCCTCTTGGAGGATGTCCTGTCTCAGAGGGATGGGCGTGGGAGTGATGCGGGGAGTCAAAGAGGCCGTTAGGCCGAAGACAAAGAGGCCCAGGACGAAGGATCTTTTTCTCGATTTCCTATTTTTCTCCGTATTGATGCATGTCATCCAGAATATCTCCTTCGCGCCAGTCCTTGACCCAATCCGCCACTTTAAAAATCTTAAATGTGTTGTCTGCGGTCGAGCAGATGACCCGTTTCAGGCCGGCGTTGATGATCATTTTTTTACAGATAAAACAGGGGAAGGCGTTGATGGACTCATTGGCGCCAGCGCGCCTGCCGAAGATGTACATGTCGCCGCCCAAGAGGCTGACGCCGGCCCGGGCGGCATTGATGATGACGTTTTGTTCGGCATGGACACTCCGGCACAGCTCATAGCGCTGGCCGTGGGGAATTCCCAGATTGTCTCTCAGGCAGAAGCCGTGTTCGGTACTGTCCTTTGTCTTCCTCGGCGCGCCGACATATCCGGTGGAAATAATCTGGTCGTCACGGACGATGATGGCCCCAATGGAGCGCCGGAAGCAGGTGCTTCGGCGCGCCACTTCTCGGGCAATGCCGAGGTAATATTCTTCCTTGGAAATTCTTCCGGATGTCATATCCATTCCTCCAGTTTCCTGTGCAACTCTTCAAGCGTGCCGTTATTCATGATGACCGTATCGGCCATTTGAATACAGCGGTGAAGCTGCTGCCCTTCCGGGCTTCCCCCCATCTCTTCCTCTTCCTTATTGATGAATTCTTCCAGAGAGGAGGCCGACTCGTTCCGGCCGCGCTTCCGGACTCTCTCATACCTCATCTCCACAGGGGCATCCACAGCGAGAAGGATAAAATCCTTGCGCCGCCTTAAAAACTCGATTTCATCGGGATTGCGGAGGCTGTCGATCAGCGCCTTTCCTTTGACTTTTTTCATCACCCGACGGGCCAGGATATCCGGTCCAAATTTGTTTCTTAACTCGTTTCCCTTTTGGATGAGGTTGTCGCGGTTCAGCTCCTTTCCTTCCTTCTTCAGTTCTTCACGGATTTCGTCAGAAAGAGAGAAGTGCTGGTATCCTTTTTTTTGAAAATAAACCGCCACTTCTCCTTTTCCAGCGCCATTGGTGCCGGTGAGACCGATCAGCCGGACTCTATTCTTGCTGGTCATTTAAATAAATTTCGCCTTTTCTTCGAGCCGGCTCAGCCCGCCGGACCCTCCGTGGCTTTCTTCTTCCTCGTTTTTCTCTCTTTTCCAAAGAGAAAGGCGATTAAAATACTGAGGGTATACAGCCCCAGCATAGGGACGGCAATAATGCTCTGGGTAATCATATCGGGCGTGGGCGTGATGATGGCGGCGATTACGAATACGGCAAGCACGGCATACTTGAAGTTTTTAAGCATCCAGCGGGAGGTGACAATCCCCAGTTTGGAAAGAAAATAGATGAGGGTCGGCATCTCAAAAACAAGAGCGATTCCCAGAAGGACCTTAATGGTGAGGCTGAAAAATGAGTCCACTGTGATCACCGGCTGGAACTCTGAACCCAGTTTTAAAAAAAACCGGCAGGCCCATGGATAGACGATGAAATAGCCGAAGATCGCTCCGGCACTGAAGAACACGGTTGTCAGCAGGACAAAAGGAATGGCCTCTTTTTTTTCCTTCCGGAGGAGGCCGGGCGCGATAAACAGCCAGAGCTGATAAAAGATAAACGGCGAAACGGCAAACAGGGCTGTCAAAAAGGCGACTTTGATATAGAGCATAAATGGAGAGGTCAGTCCCGTGAAGGCCAGTTTTGTCCCTTCTGGAAGGTATTGGGTGAGGGGCCGGGCCAATATATTGTATACATCTTTGCTAACGAACCAGGCCGGAATGAGAACCACAATAATGGAGAGGAAAGAATAAAATATTCTTTTTCTGAGATCTTCGAGATGTTCAAGGAAGGTCATCTCGTCAGGAGATTTTTTTCCCTTCCTCATTCTCTTCGATATCCTTCTGGATTTCTTCTTTGATATCTTTGAATTCATCGGTCCGGATTTGTTCTTCAAACCGGCCTTTGATTTCATCCGAGGTTTTGCGGAATTCGCGAATCGCTCTGCCGATCGAACGTCCCACTTCAGGAAGTTTTTTTGGGCCGAATACAAGTAGGGCGATGGCCAAGATGATCAACAGCTCAGGAAATCCGATATTTCCGAACATGGGTTCTTCTAGAAATCAGAGAGTAGATGAAATATAGTCCTTACACGGAGCGAAGTCAACTACAACTTTACAGCAGGGAAGGGGTTTGATAGAATCAAAAGCAGGCGGAATGCCATGACTAAAAAAGCATTTCTTGTGATTGTCCTCATCCTGACATTTATTCAACTGGGAGCCAGGGATGAGGATGTCTGGAATCTGGGCCTGGAAAAAATATCCTCCATATCCACTCTCATCAAAAACAATTATTTTGAAAATGTGGAACCTGAAAAACTGACCTACTCCTCCATCATTGGAATGCTCCAGACGCTGGATCCCCATTCCTATTTTCTGGACCCGGATAGTTTTTCCCGTATGTTTGAGGAGCAAAAAGGAAGATATTCCGGCCTGGGCATTCAGATCCAGAAGCAGAATGACCGGTTGATGGTCATCTCTCCTATAGAGGGGACGCCCGCCTGGAGGCTGGGAATTCAAGCGGGAGATATCATTACCCATATCAATGGGGAGAGCACAAAACCCATTACGGACAGGGAGGCCGTTCAAAAATTGAGAGGGCCCAAAGGGACAAAGGTCAACATCACCATTGCCCGCGAGGGCCTCGATAAGCCTCTCGAGCTGACCGTTGTCCGCGAGGAAATACCGCTTTACAGTGTCCCTTATGCGTTTCGCATTCAGGATGGAGTCGGCTATATCTTTATCCGCTATTTTGCCGAGACAACCGCCAGTGAGTTCGAAGAGAAAATGAGAGCCCTGACCTTGCAGGGGATGAAGAGTCTCATTCTGGATCTGAGGGGCAACACGGGAGGCCCTCTTTTTCAGTCGATCGAGGTTTCTGATGAGTTCCTTCCCAAAGGGGCGCCAATCGTTTCTATCAAAGGTCGAAATAGGAATTATGAGAAAGAATTCTTCGCTGAGCGCAACAATCAGTATGAGCGTTTACCCCTGATTGTGTTGATCAACCAAGGAAGTGCCAGCGCCTCGGAGATCGTGGCTGGCGCTATCATGGACAATGACCGGGGCTTGGTCGTGGGGGAAGATTCCTGGGGTAAAGGGCTGGTCCAGACAATTTTCCCTCTGGCCCCGAATATGGCGGTCGCTTTGACGACGGCCAAATATTTCACTCCCAGCGGGAGGTCCATCCAGCGCGATTACACCCATTTGGATGACTATATCTTCAACAGTGAAGTTCCAGAAAAGGAAAGAGAGGTCAAATTCACGGCCAAAGGGCGAAAAGTATTGGGACAGGGCGGAATCACTCCAGACTATATTGTGAAGTTTTATCTCCACTCTTATACCGTGGAATTGATGGTCCGGGGAGCATTCTTTTCCTATGCCCGGAAATTCTTCAATCACCAGACGGACTTGTCTCAAAATTTTATTTTTCCCAGTGAAGCATCCAGAGATGCCTCAAGGCTTCAGGGCAGGATTCGCATCGGCCAGAGCTTCAAGGTCGATTTCAATGTGCTCGAAGACTTTAAAAAATATCTCAAACTGAATCAGATCGCTTTTAACCAGAAAAAATTCCTCGAAGCAGAGAGTGAAATTCGAAGGGAACTTGAGCGAGAAATTTATTCCGCTATCTGGGGACAAGAGGAGAGTATGAAAGCTTACCGCAAATCAGACGCCGTCATCCTTAAAGCCCTGGAGGTATTGCCGGAGGCGCTGAAATTCATTGAATAATGTTTTTTTCTTAGAGCCATTTTTTCGAGGCCGGAAACAGGACTGACCTGAAAGACGCTCAATGAGGACTGCCAAAATTCTAAAGGACGCTTTTATTCCGTTTTCCAGATAGGAGGCCCAATGAAAATTGCACTGGCTTCAGACCATGCCGGATTTGCGCTGAAGCAAGGGATTATCCAGTTTCTCAATCAGCAAGGGATTGCCCATCAGGATTTTGGCTGCGGACCTGAGGAGGTTGTCGACTATGTGGACTTTGCAGTCAAGGCTGTTGAACAAGTCGGCTCAGGGGCTTTTGACCGGGCCCTTCTCTTTTGCGGGACAGGAATGGGCATGGCTATGGTCGCCAACAAGTTCCGGGGCATTCGGGCGACTCCCTGCTGGGATGAATACACCGCGGAAATGAGCCGGAAACACAATGACTCCAACTGCTTGACTCTCGGCGGAAGAATCCTCCCCTTGGATGAGGCATCAGCCATAGTTAAAATCTGGTTAGAAACGGATTTTGAAGGGGGCCGGCATCTCGGAAGGATTAATAAAATCAGGGAAATCGAAAAAAAGAATTTTAAATAAATTATCGGGACGGATTCATTGTTTGTCGACCATCCAATATTGAATTATCTCCGTGGCGCGTCCTTAAAACAGGGAAGAGGCCAAAGGGAGACATTTTTCCACTCCATTGAGAAGGAGAAGAAACCATGACATCTTTTTATGAAAAAACCCAGATTTTATTCGAGAAAATCAGCCAAAATAACACTTGGAGGCAAAAGGAATCCTTTAATCTTATTCCTTCGGAGACAACCCCTTCGCTCCTGGTTAAGATGTGTGAAATATCGGATCCCTCGGGGCGCTATGCCGAGCACAGAGTGATGAAGGGCGAAGAAGTCTACTTTTATCAGGGAATTGATTTCATCAGAGATGTGGAAGCCGAGACTCAGCGCGAGATCGGCCGATTTTTCGGCTGCTCTGAAGTTGAGTTGAGGCCCATCAGCGGCCAGATGGCCAATGAAGTGGTGTTCAAAGGAGTCGTGAAATTTATCAACCGCAGCCGTCCGGAAGGACAGCCGATACGAAAAATGAGGCTTGTTATGAATAATGATTTGACCAAGGGCGGCCACCTCAGTTCTCAGCCCATGGGAGCTCTGTTCAATTTTGTCGCGGAAGATCCCAAGACGGGAAAGGAGCTAGTGATCCATTTCCCTGTTTTGAAGGAGAATCCCTACAAGCCCGACCTCAAGACTCTGGCTTCCATTCTCGAGCAGCACAGACCGGAGCTGATCGTCTTCGGCAAGAGCATGTTTCTCTACCAGGAGCCTGTGGCTTTTGTCTTTCAACTGGTCAAAGAGTGGAAGGAGCGTCCGTTGATTATGTTCGATATGGCCCATGTTCTGGGGCTCTACGGCGCATTCCAGGCGCCGCTTAAAGAGGGAGCGGACATAGTTACGGGAAGCACACATAAAACCTTTTTTGGTCCGCAGCGAGGTTTGATCGCAGGGAATTTTCCTCCGGCAAGCCCCCTGCGTAATTTGTGGATTGACATCAAAGGAAGAGCGTTCCCCGGATCCACGAGTAATCATCATTTGGGGACTCTGCTCGGACTGCTCATGGCGGCCTATGAGATGAATGAATTCAAAGAGCCCTATCAGAAGCAGGTCAGGCTTAATGCCAAGGCTTTTGCCAGAGCACTGAAGGACCGAAGTGTTCCCGTCGAAGGGGACGAGACGGACGGATTTACGGAAACTCATCAGGTTCTTATCCGGGTGAAATCCTACGGCACGAGTCAGGAGATTGCCCGCCGCCTTGAAGAGAATAATATTGTTGCCAATTATCAGGCTCTGCCCGATGATGAGACTTTTCTCGATTCCAGCGGTATCCGCATGGGGGTTCAGGAAATGACGCGTTTCGGAATGAAGGAAAAGGATTTTGAACAGCTGGCCGGATTCATCGCCGATGTGGTCGTCAGGAATAAAAAAGTGAAAGGAGAGGTCAAAAAATTCCGTCAAAATTTTCTGGAGATGCAGTACTGCCTTCCCGCGAAAGAGGCTGTCCCGCTGGCGGCCCGTGTCTTCAAGAGCATTTTTCCCTATTCCGGCTTTATTGAACGATTCATTGATAGCCTCCTTATCTCCAGGGCGCGCGCCTGATTGGTATAATCTTTATCTCCCCTATTCATTGGAGGCTTTTCCAGATCCGCGATATCTGAAAGGCAAGCCACATGACCTTATATTTTTCACGGTTTTGGAGATTCTGGCCATTCATTGACGAAACCGCATTTTTTTGCCAGAATGAGTGCGGCTGGACAATCTTTTTTGCGGAATAATAGAGGGGAAGAAAATCGTTTTGTCCGGTAGATCTCCTTAAAGAAGAAATCCAGAGAGAGGGATATTGAGATGAAAGTATTAGTCATCGGCTCCGGAGGGCGGGAACATGCTCTGGCCTGGAAAATCGCTCAGAGTCCTCTGGTTGAAAAGATATTTTGCGCTCCTGGAAACGCAGGAACAGGAAGCATTGCGGAGAACGTGGCCATCAGTGATTCTGATGTTCAGGGCCTGGTTGATTTTGCCGCTGAGAAGGAGATCGGCCTGACCGTGGTCGGGCCGGAGCTTCCCCTGACACTGGGCATTGTGGATGAGTTTGAGAAAAAAGGACTGAAAATTTTCGGTCCCAACAAAAAGGCGGCCGAACTCGAAGGAAGCAAGATATTCGCCAAACAGTTCATGGAACGCCACAGAATTCCTACGGCTCGATTCAAGTTGGCGGAGACTCCGGATAAAGCCCGGACGATTTTGAATTCAGGAGAATTCAAATTTCCTCTGGTGATCAAGGCCGACGGCCTGGCTGCGGGCAAAGGAGTAATCATCTGCCCGGAAATGAAACGGGCCGAAGAAGCGGTTCAATCGATCATGGTCGATAAACACTTCGGTGAGGCGGGAAGCCGGATCCTTATCGAGGAATGTCTGGAAGGGAGAGAAGTTTCCTTTATCGTCATTTCAGACGGAACCAAGGTCCTGCCCTTGGTAACTACGATGGACCACAAAGCCGTTCTCGACGGAGACCGGGGTCCCAACACCGGCGGAATGGGCGCCATATCACCTTCTCCCTATCTCGACAGGAGGCTCTTCCAAGAGATCGTTAACACAATTGTTTTTCCCACTATTATCCGGATGAAAGAGGAAGGGAGAAGCTACCAGGGGGCCCTTTATGTCGGCCTGATGCTGACCGATGATGGGCCAAAGGTCCTCGAATACAATTGCCGATTCGGCGACCCCGAGACACAACCTCAGGTTTTGAGAATGGAGAGCGACCTGGTGGAAATCCTCCTGTCCGCCCTGGAGAATAAGCTGCTGGATAAGGATGTGCGGTGGAGTAAAAAAGCTTCCGGATGTGTCATCTTGGCCTCGGGAGGATATCCGGGGACACATGAGAAGGGAAAGGTCATCAAGGGGCTGGAAGAGGTTTCACAAACGCCGGGGATTACCATCTTCCATGCCGGAACACGACTGGAAGAAGGAAAGTATGTCACCAGCGGCGGCCGCGTTTTGGGGATTGGTGCTGCGGAAAAAACACTGGCCGAGACGATGAAGAAAATCTACAATGCCATTCTGGGACTTTATTTTGAAGGGATGCATTTCCGCCGCGACATCGGGGCCGCTAAAGAGGAGGATTAATGGAGGTTGCCATTTTTATTGGGAGTCAATCGGATTATGAGGTTGTTCAAGAAGCCGTGGAGCTCCTCAAGGAATTTAAGGTTACCTTTACGCTGGAGGTTACCTCTGCCCATCGGTCGCCGGAAAGGACGGTGAAGCTGGTCCGCACGGCGGAAGAAAAAGGGGTGGAAGTGTTCATCGCCGCTGCCGGGAAAGCGGCCCATTTGGCCGGTGTCGTGGCTTCGCATACAGTCCGACCGGTGATCGGAGTTCCCGTTGAAAGCGGCGGGCTGGGCGGCCTGGACGCTCTTTTATCCACATCCCAGATGCCGAAGGGAGTGCCCGTGGCGGCGATGGGGATCGGAAAGACGGGAGCGTTGAACGCAGCTCTCCTGGCCGTGCAAATTTTGAGTTTAAAACAGCCCCGACTGGAAAAGAGGCTCAGGGAATACCGAAAGATAATGGCTTCTCAAGTGGAGACGGATTCCAGCAAGATCCAGAAAATCCAATGACATCTTTTTCTATTCAGAATTTCGGCTGCCGGGTCAACCAGGCCGAGGCCTTTGAGTGGGCCGGCGAATTTCAAAAACATGGATTGAAGCTGGAAAAGGATTTCCGCAGGAGCCAGATAGTTCTGGTCAACACATGCACCCTCACAAGCCGGGCCGACAGAGATGCTCGGCGCTTTATCAGAAAAATGGCCCGATTGAATCCTCAGGCGAAGGTGGTTGTCACAGGATGTCTGGTGGAGAGAGATATTTCAGAGTTCCGGAAAATGCCGGTGATCTGGAAGATTGTTCCCAACCGGGAAAAAAATTTTCTGGTTGATAAAGTGCTTGCGGAAATTGCCCATGGAGGTTCCACGGAAGTCCGGCCGTTTCGCTCCCGCGCGCTCTTGAAGATCCAGGACGGATGCAATCTCCGATGCCGCTTTTGTATCATTCCCCAGGTCAGGGGAATAAGCCAGAGCCTTCCCCGCGAGGAGGTCCTCAGCCGGGTGAAAAGGCTGGCCGAGGAAGGATTTAACGAAATCGTGCTCACAGGGATCCATCTTTGCTCCTATGGCCGTGATTTGAAGCCCAGGAGAAGCTTCCTGGACCTGCTTGTAGAGCTGGAAAAAATTGATTTTCTCAAGAAGATCAGGCTGAGCTCACTCGATCCCAGATGGCTGTCTTCTCCTTTAATTGCGCATATCACAACGTCCCGGAAAGTATGTCCTCATTTTCACATTTCTCTTCAGAGCGGGTCGGACAGAATTCTGGCGCTGATGGGCCGGATGAGCCGTGTGTCTGTTTATGCAAAGCTTCTTGACCGTTTGCGGAGCGGATCTCCCAGGGCTTCTTTAGGCGCGGACATTATTGTCGGATTTCCGGGTGAGACCGAGGATGATTTTGAACAGACATTCCGCTTTCTTGAGGAATCCCCCCTCACCTATATGCATGTCTTTTCCTACTCTCCCCGACCTCACACTCCGGCCTCAAGCTGGCCGCAGGTCGAGGAAAAGAGAAAGCGGGAAAGGGCTGTCCTCTTGAGGGAACTCTCAAAGAAGAAAAACAGGAATTTTCGCCGGCAGTTCCTCGGAGAGGAACTTGAAGCCCTGGTCGTCAAAAGAAAGAATGGATCCGCCGAGGTAGTGACACCGAATTATTTGAAAATTCTCCTTTCCTTCTGCCCTACGGAAGAAGGAGAAGAGGTCAGGGTCAGAGTCACCCGGATCAATGACCAAAATATGGAGGGGGAGATCATCTCTCTCTGAAGGCCGTCAATGACAGGGCTGCAGCGGAATTTCATTCTCCCGAGAGGGAGACTGTTTGGCCGATTCAAATATTCTGTTAGCGCGACAATCCTTCATGAAACGTATTAAAGTCCTGCCTCCTGAAATTTCCCGGAAGATTGCCGCGGGCGAGATCGTAGAGAGGCCCGTCTCTGTGGTCAAAGAACTTGGGGAGAATTCTATCGATGCCGGAGCTTCAGAGATACGGGTGGAGCTTGAGGCGGGCGGGAAAAATCGAATCAGAGTTCAGGACAACGGCATGGGAATGAGCCGGGACGATGCCCTCCTTTGTTTTGAAAGGCACTCCACGAGCAAAATTTCCAAGGTGGAAGACCTCTTTCGCATTGCCACTCTGGGCTTCCGCGGGGAGGCGCTCTCCAGCATCTCCGCTGTTTCCCTCCTGACCCTGAAGACATCCGACGGCCTGGAGGACAAGGCCGTTCAGGTCGAACGAGAAGGCGATCGACTTCTGGCGATACGGGACATCGCTTTTCCCCGCGGCACAAGCGTGGAAGTGCAAAATCTGTTTTTTAACTTTCCGGCAAGGAAAAAATTCCTGCGCAGCGACCAGGCCGAACTCGGGCTGATTGTGAAATATTTGACCCTCGTCGCCCTGGCCTATCCGGAATTACGATTGACCCTTCACCACGGCCAAAAAGAGAGCCTTAACTGCCCGCCCGTTGCAGGCCTTCGGGAAAGAATCTTTCAGCTCTATGGAAAAGCGTTCCTTGAGAAACTCATGGAAATTGACCATGAGGAGAGCGGCATCCGCATCTTTGGCTTTTCTTCCCGTCCGCCTTCCGGAAGACGGACGCGGGCGAACCAGACATTTTTTGTCAATAAACGGCCGGTTAAAGATCGAATTCTTCACTCTGCCCTGAACCAGGCCTTTCGGCGGCTCTTGGAAAAAGACTCTTTTGCCGAAGCGTTTCTTTTTTTAACTCTTCCCCCCTCGGAAGTTGATGTCAATGTCCATCCGGCAAAGGCGGAAGTGCGCTTTCGCGATTCCCAGGCAGTTTTTCGCCTTGTATTAAGGAGCATAGATAAAGCCGTGCTTCATGAGACGGGGATCAAAGAGATCTATGCGTCTTCGATTCCCCCAATGACAGCTCCTTCCCAGAGGGATCTGTCCCATAAAATGCCCATTTTCGTAGCCGAGGGGCGGACGCTTTTTGAGCCGGATATCTCCAGCGCTCTTTCCAGCCGGGGAAAAATCTTCCCGCGTGTTCTTGGACAATATCTGGAATCCTACATTGTGACTGAGGATAAGGACGGCCTTTTGATTATCGACCAGCACAATGCGCATGAGCGGGTCCTGTTTGAACAGTATTTAGAGATTGACAGTCAGAAAAAGTGGCCACAAGCCATGAGCCTGGTGCCGCTTCTCATTGAGTTGTCTCCGTCCCAGGTTTTGAGCCTTGAAAACAATCAGAAATTTTTGGAAGAGGTGGGATTCAGGATCGAAGCCATGGGCGGAAGAAGTTTTTCTGTAAAGGAGTTTCCCGACCTCTTCAAACCGGAAGAAGCGCAGGCGGTTTTTCTCGCCCTTCTTGAAGAAGTCCGGGAAGGGAGAGTCTCAGAGAAAAAGGAAAAACTCCTGGCCACCATGGCTTGTCAGACGGCGGTCAAGGCGGGCCAGCCGCTTTCCCCGGAAAAGATGGAATATCTCGTTGAGAGGCTTTTCCGGACGTCCAATCCCTCTCTCTGCCCCCACGGCCGGCCCGTACTCATCAAGGTGACAAAAGCCCAGATTGAAAAAGGCCTGCGCAGGAAATAGAAGGAAAAAACGGTCCTCCAGGCGACAGTTGAGGAAAGTCCTCTCTTCAAATTGACAAGCTGTCCACTGTTTTGTTAAGATTAGCTGCCTCAATGGCCAGGGCAAATTCCCAGGACGATTCGATTGAGAGTGACCTGGTTTACTTCATTGACTAGCGGGGAGTGGCGCAGCCTGGTTAGCGCGCCTGCCTTGGGAGCAGGAGGTCGTCGGTTCAAATCCGACCTCCCCGATTGCCTCCAAGGCAGGAATAAGAAAGATCAAAGACATAGCCTGAATTTTCACGGGAGTTTAAAGGTGCGCCTGTAGCTCAGCTGGATAGAGCAGCTGCCTTCTAAGCAGCGGGTCGGGAGTTCGAGTCTCTCCAGGCGCGCCAGGATTTTACCCCTCTTTTGCCGACAGATTCCCGCCTTTTCGGCCGTTTTAGACCGTTATTTAAAGAAGAATTTTTTCTCCTGAAAAAGCTCCAGACAGACATCGACGCTGAGAGGGTCGTAAAGAATTCCTCTGTTGCTAGAAATCTCTTCCAGCGCACTCTCCAACTTGTGGGCGGTCCTGTAGGGACGGTGGGATACCATGGCTTCCACGACATCCGCCACTCCCAGAATTTTAGCCTCAAACAGGATATCTTCTTTTTTCAGGCCCTGAGGATAGCCGGAGCCGTCCAGCCGTTCATGATGTTGGAGAACGATTTGGGCAAGGGGCCAGGGAGATTCAATGGATTTTAGAATGTCATAACCGACTTGAGGATGAGTTTTGATCAAGGTAAATTCCATGTCATTAATTTTGCCCGGTTTGCTCAGAATTTCGCTGGGAACAGATATTTTGCCAATGTCGTGAATCGAAGCGGCCATCCGGAGCCCATCGATCCTTTCTTTGGAAAGGCCGATCCGGGTGGCGATGGCTCGGGCAAGGTCGGCGACGCGGCGTTGGTGACCGGCTGTGTAAGGATCTCTGATTTCGACGGTCTTGGTGATGGCCTGGATCGTTGCCCCAATGGCTTTTCGCAATTTTTTCAAAGTCTGATTGAGCTCTTCTTCAGCATGCTTCCGTTCTGTGATGTCGCGGAAGAATATCAGGCTTGCGGGCTTTCCCTGATAGTTGATGATCCCGGCGTTCAACTCAAGAGGAATCGTTCGGCTGTCCTTACGCCTGGCCGTCACTTCGCAAGTCCTGTTGGCTTCTTCACTTGAGGAATGAAGTCCAGAGGGAGTGATCAGGTCGTCCAGTCCGTTCATCTGAATTAAGTCCGTGAACGAACGGTGAATGACCTCCTCCATGGAGTAGCCCAGAAGTTTCAGAAGTTTCGGATTGACATACTGGAACCTTCCCTCCTGAACGATGGCAATCCCCTCGTTGGCGCGTTCGACGAGATAGCGGTATTTCTCTTCGCTTTCATAAAGAGCCAGTTCGGCATGTTTGCGTCGGGTCGTATCCCTGATCAGCCCGAGGATTCTTCCTTTGCTTCCGTTGAGGGGAACTGTGCTCACTTCCACATACCTGATTCCTCCTTCCTTGGGAATGATCCGGAATTCATAAAGAGGGGGCAGAGTTTCATTTCTTTCCAGCGCGTTTTTTCTCGTTTGGATGAGCTTTCTGTCGTCCGGATGGATAAGATTCATAAAATTGAATCCGTTCCGGCAGATTTCATTGAGTGTGAAGCCAACCAGCTTTTCAAAGGCGGGGTTAACGAATTCAAAGCCATGAGGGGATGAGATGTATATGCCGTCAAAGGCGTTTTCAACGAGGGTGCGGTAAAGTTCTTTGGTCGTCATCATCTTCTTCTTCTCCTTTTCAACTCACTTTCTTTCTTCTTCTTTCTCACCTGAGATTCTGATCCAATAAATAATAATTCGGCGATTAAATTAGTCGAAATAGCATGAAAAAAATTGAAAAAAACAGGTAATTTGACTTTAAATAGCCTTTTGGGGTGATAGGTTCTGGCAGAAATTCACCTTATAAATCCTCTTGAATGGTGATTGACCCCAATAAGCATGTCGGCCAATATAAAAGCCAATGTCAAAAAAGTTTATGTAAAATGCTTTTAAATAGAGGAGAGAAAATTCAAAGAAAATATTCGTCCTTAAGTTTATAGGAGAAAAGTTGACAAAAATTGTCAATTTATTTAATTTTGTTTTAATGGGAAAGGAATAGGAATGGGCTCAACTCTTGGGGAAGTGCTTGTCCGTGAAAAAATCATAGCTCCGGAGCAGCTGCGATCCGCTCAGGACTTCCAAAAGAAACATGAGGTTTCCCTGGGGAGCGCGATTATTGCCCTTGGTTATGTCAGTGGAGAAGAAATGGCCCAGGGTTTGAGCCGGCAGCTTGGCTACCCCTATATCGACCTGGATCAGTTCGAGGTCTACTCCGACGTGATCAATCTCATCCAGCCGGAAATTGCCAAAAAATATTTAATCATGCCCATCCACCGCATTCGTTCCTTTTTGACCCTAGCCATGGTTGACCCAACGGATTTGGAGATTATCGAAGATATTCGCTTCCGGACCGGACTCAGCATCCAGCCGGTCATTGCTTCAGAAATGGGCATCATGAATGCCATTAATAAACACTACGGCTCCTCTCATGCCCTGAAGGCCAAAAAAGCGATTGAGGATATCGAACTGGCAGAGGATTCCAGGGTCAGCATTATTGAAGAGCCCAAAGAAGATTATGATGTCGAAGAAGCTGAACAGGCATCGGACGAGGCGCCGATCATCACCCTTGTGAATAACATACTTATTGAAGCCATTAAAAAAGGGGCCAGCGATGTCCATTTCGAATCGTACGAACGCTCCTTCCGGGTGCGGTACCGCATTGACGGAATTCTCTATGAAACCATGAATCTTCCCTTGAAATTCAAGAACCCCGTGATTTCGCGGATCAAGATCCTTTCCAACATGAATATTGCCGAGAAGAGACTGCCCCAGGACGGACGGATTAAAATGAAGGCCAAACTTGAGAAAGGCGGACGCAAAGAAGTCGACATGCGCGTCTCCTCTCTTCCCACGATTTTCGGAGAGAAAGTCGTGACTCGAATTCTGGACCGGGAAGGGCTGAAGACGGACTTGACCCAATTGGGCTTTGAGCCGGAGTCTCTCGATGTGTTCAAGAAGGCCATTGTCAGGCCCTGGGGGATTATCTTGGTCACCGGCCCTACGGGAAGCGGCAAGACGAATACTCTCTATTCGGCGATTTCAAACCTCAACGCTCTTGAAAAGAATATCATGACAGCTGAAGATCCCGTCGAATTCTATATACCGGGCATCAATCAGGTCAACATCCGTGAGGAAATCAACTTGGATTTTGCCACCTCTCTCCGCGCCTTCCTCAGGCAGGATCCGGACGTCATGCTCGTCGGAGAAATGAGGGATACCGAAACGGCGGACATTGCCATTAAGGCCGCGCTGACAGGACATCTGGTTTTTTCAACGGTCCATACGAATGATGCGGCCAGCACGATTCACAGACTGATCAACATGAATGTCGAGCCCTTTTTAATTGCGGATTCCATTATTCTCATCGTGGCCCAGAGGCTTGTCAGGCGCCTGTGCAAGAAATGCAATGTTCCTCAGGATGTCCCTCAACAAACCCTTTTGGAATTGGGCTTTTCCAATGAGGAGGCAGAGGCGGTCACCATTCTTGCCCCCAAGGGATGTGAGGCGTGTAACAACACGGGTTATAAAGGGCGAACAGCTCTTTTTGAAGTCATGGAAGTTACCCCAAGCATAAAAGAACTCATACTCCTTAAAGCCCAGTCCAAAGAAATTAAAAAGAAGGCGATGGAGCAGGGAATGACGACCCTGCGACGGAGCGGATTGGTCAAGATTAAGACCGGCGTCACTTCCATTGATGAGGTGCTTCGAGAGACAGTGAAGGATTAGGAGGATTTTGCTATGAGCCTTTCCATTCATGAGTTACTCAAGATTGCTGTGGATGCGGATGCCAGTGATTTGCATATTACGACTTATGTGCCGCCCCGGCTCAGGGTCCATGGAGGGCTCAAGTCCATCGACTATCCCCCGCTCAATCCGGTGGAGACCAAGCAGCTCATTTATAGCATTTTAACGGACAAACAGAAGAAACTGTTCGAAGAAAAGCTGGAGCTGGATTTTTCTTTCGGCATTAAAGAACTGGGGAGGTTCAGGGCCAACATTTTCATGCAGAAAGGGGCTGTGGGCGCGGCTATCCGGAGGTTTCTCCCGGAAATGTGGAGCTTTTCAAAACTGGGAATTCCCCAGCGCGTTTCCCAGCTCTGCTATTTGCCGCGCGGACTCATTCTGATCACCGGGCCGACCGGATGCGGAAAATCCACCACTCTGGCGTGTATGATAGATCATATTAACAACGAAAGAGACGTTCATGTTGTCACCATCGAAGACCCGATCGAATACTTTTTTACTCCCAAAAAAGCCCTGATTAACCAGAGAGAGCTATATGTGGATACATTATCCTATGCCAATGCGCTCCGTTCCGTTTTGCGTGAAGACCCGGATGTCGTCCTTGTCGGAGAAATGAGGGATTTAGAGACTGTGGAGGCGACTTTACGCGTGGCCGAAACCGGCCATCTGACTTTTTCCACCCTCCATACCAATTCGGCTTCAGAGACAATCTCCCGCATCATAGATATTTTTCCGCCCCAATACCAGTCCCAGGCGAGAATTATGCTTTCCATGACCCTGGAAGCGGTGGTGACACAGGCTCTACTGCCCCGGGCAGACGGAAAGGGAAGGGTTTTGGCTACGGAGATCCTCATCCCGAATTCGGCCATACGGAATCTCATCAGAGAGAACAAACTTCATCAGATCTACTCATCCATGCAATTGGGGCAGGAGAAATATGGGATGCAGACCTTCAATCAGTCTCTGGCCAATCTTTATTTTAACAAGCTCATTACCCTGGAGACGGCCATGTTCGTCACCTCCTTTCCGGAGGAATTGACGGAGATCATTCAAAAGAGAGAATCCTCTCGGCATATTTCTTTCGGCTATGCGGCCAATGCCAAAAAACAATAAGAGAAGAGGTTGAAAATGGCCCTGTATGCGTGGAAAGGGAAAAATCGATACGGAGACTTAGTCGGCGGAGAACGGGTGGCCGGTTCTCCTGAAGAGATGGCGCGCCTTCTCCAGAAAGAACAAATTACGGTTTCGAATATATCCATAAAACGCCCCGCGCTTAAGATTCCTTTTCTGCAAAGGGAAAAAGTAACGCTCAAGGAGCTGGCCGTCTACAGCCGCCAGCTTTCCGTATTGATCGATGCCGAACTGCCGTTAATTCAGAGCCTGAATATCCTTGCCGAGCAGTCCCGAAATAAATATTTCAAGAAGGTCATCAACAGCGTTAGAGAAGATGTCGAAGCCGGGTCAAGCCTGAACCAGGCCAAAAGGAAATTCCCCAAGGCTTTTGATGACCTTTACTGCAATCTGATTGCTTCCGGCGAACAGAGCGGATCTCTGGATGTGATGCTCCAACGATTGGCGGAATTCATCGAAAAAGCCGTCAAGCTTCGCTCTCAGGTCAAACAGGCAATGATCTATCCAACGGCCATTGTCCTCTTCGCTATTCTTGTGTCCATTTTCTTGCTGTGGAAAGTCATTCCGATTTTTGCCAATATCTTTAAAGAGCTTGGCGCAGATCTTCCTTTCCTGACCGCGATGGTGGTCCAGCTCAGCAATTTTGTCTCCAATTATATTGTCTTCGTTGCCGCGGGAATAATGGGTTTGATTTTTCTTTTCCGATACATCCGAAAAACGCCGCAGGGAAGATGGGCCACAGACCGGGCCTTTCTCAAGACGCCTCTTTTTGGGAAACTTCTCAAGAAAGTCTCCATTGCCCGGTTGACCCGGACGCTGAGCACGCTCCTTTCGGGGGGTGTGGCCATGCTCGAGAGCCTGAAGATCACTTCCTCAACGGCCGGCAATGTCGTCATTGAAAGCGGAATCATGAAGGCCCGGAAGTCGGTGACCGAAGGAAGAAGCCTTACGGATTCTTTTAGAGAAACCGGACAATTTCCCTTTATGTTGATTCAGATGGTCAGCGTCGGAGAAGCGACAGGAACTCTGGACCAGATGTTGAATAAATTGGCTGATTTTTACGATGATGAGGTGAGCGCGGCCGTCGCTTCCCTTCTTTCCATATTGGAGCCAATTCTTTTAATTTTCGTGGGCGGGCTGGTGGGCACGCTTGTTCTTTCGATGTATCTGCCCATCTTTAAGCTTATGGAGCAGTTCTAAAGCCAATGAGAGTCGTCGAGAAGAGGTATGTTTTTTGGCTCATTTTGTGCCGGTTGCTCGTCGTCTCTTCCCTTTTCATTTCAGCGGTGATCATCCAATTATCCACCGCTGTTTTTCTCCCCCTCGGTCCCTTTTACCTGATCATTTTGCTGTTCTACGCCCTGAGCCTTGTCTATCTTGTACTTTATGTCTGGGAGAAACATTATGGCTTTCAGGCGGGGATGCAGATTATCTTTGACCTTCTGCTCATCACGGCGCTGGTCTATATCACCGGCGGATTGTCCAGCAGCATATACTTTCTCTATGTGTTCGCCATCATCGCCGCCGGCCTTATTCTCTCCGGCCGGACAACCTATCTCGTGGCCTCTCTGTCCGCCATATTATTCGGGCTGCTGGTCGACGGATTGTATTATGGAATTATCCCTTTCTTCCGCAGCGATCAGGAGATGGACCTCTCATTGGGAATCGTTTTTTACACCATCTTTATCTCCTGGGCGCTCTTTTTCGTCATCGCCTTTCTGGTCAATTACTTGGAAGGAAATTTGAAAAAAACAAGAGAGCAGCTGCGGCTGGCTCAGAAGGAGCTGGAAATCAAAGAGCATCAGGCCACGGCGGGACGGGTTTCCGCTCTCATTGCCCATGAAATCAGAAATCCTTTGGCCGCCATTTCGGGATCGGTTCAAGTCCTTAAAGAGGAGCTGGCCCTCAATGAAGAACAGAGGAATTTGATGAGCATCATCCTCAAAGAGTCCGAGCGGGCATCCCAGTCGATTGAACAGTTCTTGGACCTGGCGTCGCCGGAAAAACATGTGTTTTCCATGATCAACCTTTCGGAAGTCCTGAAAGAGACGTTGATCATGTTTCAAAAAAGCGGCGAATTGGACAGCCGCTACCGAATTGAAGGGAATTATGAGGCCGCAGGAATATATTTTTATGGAAACAGCCATCAATTCAGGCAGATTTTCTGGAATCTGACCAAAAATGCGCTCAAGGCCATGCCGGAAGGCGGCGTGCTGACGATCGATTTCCTACGGGAGAAGATGAATGAACTCAAACTGAGAGTGGCCGACACAGGAAAAGGAATGAGCCAAGAAGTCAGGGAAAGAATTTTTGAGCCTTTTTATTCTCAGTTTGGAGACGGGAGAGGCCTGGGAATGGCTGTGATTCAGCGCATCGTCGAAGATTATCAGGGAAAAATTCAGGTTTCCTCTGAACTTGAGAAAGGCACGGAGGTCCTCATCACATTGCCGATGAAAACCGGGAGAAATAAACTGCAAGGCTAAAGGAATCAATTAGAAATGGAGAACATCCTTATCATTGACGATGAAAAGAGCATCCTTGACCTGTTGAGTGTCGTGTTTAAAAAGGAAGGATTCCGGGTCAGGACGAGCATTGGCTCGCCTAACGTCTTTGAACTGATTGACAAAGAGGATTTTGACCTCCTCATCTGTGATATCAAAATGCCTCAGGTCGACGGAATGGAAATTTTGAAGCATATCAAGCAACAGAAGCCGATTATTCCCGTCGTCATGATCACGGCCTATGGAAGCATCAAGCAGGCTGTGGAGGCCCTGAAATTCGGAGCCATGGACTATGTCGTGAAGCCCTTTGACATCGAAGAGCTGAAAATAATCGTTTCCCATGGCCTGGAGGGGCGGAGGCTCAAAGAGGAAAATATTTTTTTGAGAAAGAAACTCAATGATCAGTCCAGCTTTGAGAATATGATCGGCAAAAGCAAGGTGATGAGAGACGTCTTCAATCTGATTGAAAAGATTGCGGCCACCGATTCAACGGTAATCATCACGGGGGAAAGCGGAACAGGCAAAGAAATGGCCGCGCGGGCCATCCATGTGACCGGCCACCGGCGGGAAAATGCTTTTGTCTCCATCAATTGCGCGGCACTGCCGGAAAACCTTCTGTAGAGCGAGCTCTTCGGCCACATGAGAGGATCTTTCACAGGGGCTCTCTCGGATAAAAGGGGAATGTTTGAAGCCGCCCAATCCGGAACTCTTTTTCTGGATGAGGTGGGAGAGATGTCCCTCTGGACTCAAGTCAAATTGTTTCGCGTTCTTCAGGAAAGGAAGATCCGGAGAGTCGGCGGAACAGAGGAAATCCCTGTGGATGTCCGGATCATTGCGGCTACAAACCAGGATTTGAAAAAAAGAATAGAGGAAGGAAAATTCCGGGAAGAGCTTTTTTACCGGCTGAATGTCATTTCTTTCGAAATGCCTCCTTTAAGAAAGAGGGTTGAAGACATCCCGATTCTGGTCTCTCATTTTCTCCAAAAGCACTGCCGGAAGATGGATCGCAAAATGAAGAGGCTGACTCCGGAAGTCATCGGCTTTTTTGAGTCTTATTCCTGGCCGGGGAATGTCCGTGAACTGGAAAATGTGATTGAGCGATTGGTGGCCGTGGAGGACAGGGAGACGATCACCGCGGCCAGCCTTCCTGTGGATATCCTGGCCACGAAAAAGCAGGAAGAGACACGGTCTCTTCTGAAGCCGGGATTCAAACTCGAGGCTCATCTGGACGAAATTTCCAAAAAATGTATCCAGGAGGCCAGAGTGGCGGCCAGAGGCAACATGAGAAAAACAGCGACCCTACTAGGGATAAGATACCGCTCTTTACGGTATCTCGTAAATAAGTACAACATGAAAACACGCAAGAAGACTGTGCTCAGAAGAGAGGCGAGAAGTGAAGTCAAGGCATTTTCTTAAAAGTGACACATATTGTCATAAAAACGCCATATATTGTCACTTTTTATGTAAATTATTTGGACACGTTATTATAATTAATTTGTTATCAATAAGTTGCAAAATTGTAAATTGGCACAAAATATGCTAAATTATTATTGCCTAATGGCACTAGATAAAAATTTTAATTCCTTATTAGATAATTAACCATCAATAAGGAAAAAGGAGGTTTTTATGTTAAAGTTAAAGAAGGAAAAAGGATTCACACTGATTGAGTTGCTCATCGTTGTAGCGATCATCGGCATTCTGGCGGCACTGCTTATTCCGAATGCCATGAATGCTCTTCAGAAAGCCAAGGTCAGAGGGACTCAGAAGGACATCAACACGATTGCCAGCACATTGGCGGACTACATTTCAGACAAAGCCACCCCGCCCGCTAATAATGGTGCAATCACCGCCGCTATGAAGACGGCCCTTTCCCCGTTTTACATTAAAGTTCTTCCCTCTTCAGACCAGTGGGGGAACAGCTTCATGGTCTATACGGGCACCGATTGTGACGGGAATTATGGAGTGACCGGCTCTGTGGATGATGATTATCTGATCTCATCCTATGGTCGAGGCGGAGTGCTGGAATCATGGAGCTACGATCCAGCCAATCCTGATGTGGGTTTGTACACGATATCCGCGGCAGCGGATTTCGAAAAAGATTTAATCAATTGCAACGGCTCCTTCATTCGCTGTCCGAGAGCAGGCGCTACGGGATCCTAAGTTCTAGCCATTTAGCAAAGCCTTGAATGGGCGATACGGGTCACACTGTATCGCCCATTTTCTCAGGCCTTTCCAGTCTTGAGGTCGAGTTATAGAGAGCGGTTGTTCACTGAAGAGGATAAAATGAAGAAGAGGGGATTCACGCTGATTGAAGTTCTTATAGTGATAGCCGTCATAGGCATCCTTGTCTCCATTGTTCTTCCCATTTTCAAAGAGTCCATGCAGAAAGCGAGGCAGAAAGGGACAATGTATGATATCCACAGCCTGGCCAAGTCCATCACTCTCTATCTTTCGGATGTCGGCGTTGCGCCCACCAATCCGGAGGGGGCCATTACGCCGGGAAATCAGTTTTTAAGAGACCTTGCTCCTTTCCATATCAAGGCCATCCCCATTAATGACCAATGGGGAAATGCGCTGCGGGTATGGACCGGCACGGCCGTATCCGGAGAATTTGGGATCGAAATCGGCGACGTTGGGGATGATGATTATCTGATCCAATCCCTGGGAAGCGATGGGCTGGATGAGGGATTTATTTATGACAGGGAGAATCCCCAGGACTTTTATCCTCTGAATTCCATTCTGGATTTCAGAAAAGACTTGATCCAGTGGAATGGACAGTGGATTCATGCGCCGCGGGCCGCTCAATCCGGTTCTTAAGACGTAGCCCCAGCATTTTTCAAAGAAATTTCTGTCTGCCCCGCCTTTGTAGTATAATGCACAAAAATGCCGGTGAGGACGATTTCGCTTTTTTTGATATATCTTTTTCTGACCCTTTTGCTCTGTCCTCTTCTCCTCTTTTGTTACCCTTTCAGGATCCGAAGCCCCTTTTTCGCCATCGGCAAATGGGCCATGCATCTTTCCCAGAGAATCCTGGGTCTTCAACTTGAAGTTCGGGGTGCGGCGCAAATCGAGAAGAAGACTTCTTATGTTTTTATGGCCAATCACCTGAGCTTTATGGACGGCCCTCTCCTCTTTATGCTGATTCCGCAAACGGTCCGAGTGCTCTTGAAAAAGGAAGCATTCAGAGTGCCGATCATCGGACAGACTATGAGGCTGGTCGGCTTCATTCCTGTCGATCGAAGAAGATTCAAGGGAGGGAAGGCCAGTATTGAAAAAGCGGCCCGAATGATGAAAAAAGAAGTCTGTTCATTCTTGATTTTTCCTGAAGGGACACGCAGCCGTGACGGCCGCATCCAGCCGTTTAAGCGCGGGGGATTTTTACTGGCCCTTCAGAGCCAGGCGCCCATCGTGCCGGTTTCTATCCAGGGGACTTATGAGCTCATGCCCAGAGGGAGCTTTTTTGTCAAAAAAGGAAAAATTCTGGTGACTTTTCATCCGCCCATACCTGCCAAGGGCTATCATCCGGAAAATCTTCCGGAGCTAATAGAAAGAGTGAAAAGTGAAATCCAGTCCGGGCTGGAGAAATGAAGCCAGGGGATTCTTCCGAAAGGAGGGAAGAAGATGAACTATAAGGACGTCGTCGCTGAACTGAGGCGGATCGGCGATGAGTTTTTCTCAACCCGAGGCGCGGTTTTCATGCAGGCCATCCAGGCGATCACGGACAGTCTGAAAGCCGGCCATAAAATCCTTGTCTTCGGAAACGGAGGGAGCGCCGCCGAAGCCCAGCATTTTGCTTCAGAGATGGTTAATAAATTTTTGATCAACCGGCCTCCGCTGAAGGCCATTGCTCTGACTACAGACACATCGATTTTGACCTCTATAGGAAACGACACTTCTTTTGACTCCATTTTCAGCCGGCAGGTCGAAGCGCTCGGAGAGTCCGGGGATGTGGCTCTGGCCCTGACAACGAGCGGGAACTCACCCAATGTCATTCAGGCATTGCAGTCGGCAAAGCAGAAAAAGATGACCACAATTACCTTGACGGGAAAAGGAGGGGGGAAGGCGGCTCCTTTATCCGATTATCTTCTGGATCTTCCTTCCGGTGAAACTCCTCGAATTCAGGAGGTCCATCTTCTGCTGATTCATTTAATCGTCCAGGAGATAGAGATCCGGCTGGAAAATCCTTAAACAGTCCATGGGAGGGCTATAATTTTATCTCGCCCCGTATGACCTGCCTGATTTGGTCCGCTCCGGCCGCTCCACTGTTGAAGAGAAAGAAACTGGCGCTGTGAAGGAGCTTCTGGAAGAAGGCCTTCTGGAGTTCCAGACGTTCAGGAGTCGTCAAGAGAAGATGAGGATTGAAAAAAGGCTGGGCTTTTGAGACATTGATTTCCTTTTTTAATCCCGGACTTTCGCCGGCTTCCAGAATACGCAGTGCGTCTTCTTCGTTGACTCTCTCGATCGGAGGGGAAATCGCATCGTTGCGCAGGAGAAAGACCCAGCGAAGGACCGAATGTCGGACATGAGCTTCAGGGCCTCCAATCCAGTTTGGGTCGAGCATTGAATGGGCGACCTTTGAGGCTCTGTAACAGAAAGGGGAACCTCGGTCCAAACGGCAGTCTTCCTGGCGCTGGCATTCCGCATCCCGGCATTCCTCTTTGTGGGTAATGATATTTTCGCCTTTGCTGTGGTCGAATAGGGACGCCAGACGCGGATACAATACGACGGTATTTGTCGGCATATAGGCTTTGCGTTCGACATTGTCGGCAGAGAACGTCTTGCCGGACGGCCGCACAAAGACGATGTCATTCGAATGAAAACGAAATTCGGGATCTTGCAGCAGTTCGAAGAAAAGCTCGGTTTTTTTTGTTCCTGGAGCCCCGATTAAAACCAGTCCGCTTCCTCCCCTATCGACAGACATTCCTCGAATCGCGTGGACGCCGAAAAGCCTTTCGGAGGCATCCATGACCAGGCCCAGCGCCAGGCTGCGCAGGGGGCCGTAGTTATCGCTGTTAAAGATAACGCCGGTCTTGGTCTCTGTGTTGTAAAATGCGCGCGGTTCACGTCCCGGGATGCCGTCCACGGCATAGATGATGCCGTGAGGCTCCAGGCCGGACTCAAGTTGTGCCGGAAACCAGTTTTCCATCCAGAAATCATAGAGATGCGGCACATTGGTTCGAAGCTGGACAATCAGTCCGTTGATATTGGCGTTCCATTCAAAATATTTTTCAAAACCGAGAATTCCCTCGGCTTCGGCGACAAGACCGTCCCTGATTTTAATGTCGATCGAGGCTTCCACAGGGATGGATTTCTTCACGCGGGTGACCGCATTGTTCAGGGCGATGCGCTGGACCTTTTTCGCTGTGGTTAGCTGGGACAGGGCCTTTGTAATCCTTTCCATCCCCTTTTCCAGATTTTCCATAGAGGTCGCATAGGAGATGCGGATATAATTGTCCGCCCCAAAGGAGTCGCCCGGAACGATGGCGACCTTGGCCTCTTTGAGCAGGTAATAGGCCATCCCATAGGAGTTGCGGATTTGAATGCCGTTGAATTCTTTTTCATAGTAGGCACGGACATTTGGAAATGTATAGAACGCCCCTTGAGGCTTGAAACAGGAGATCTGAGGGATGGATTGGAGTCTCATCAGGACGTAGTTCCGCCTTCTCTGGAATTCAGAGACCATTTTGGAAATTTCATGCTGGGGGCCGACCAGGGCTTCCAGGCTGGCTTTTTGAGAAATGGATACCGGATTGGATGTGGTATGGCTCTGAATTTTTGACATGCCGCTGATGATTTCCGCCGGGCCCGCAGCAAATCCAATTCTCCATCCCGTCATGGAGTACGACTTGGAGACGCCGCTGATGAGGATGCTTTTTCTCTGAATATCTTCACCCAGGGAAGCAATGCTGACGAAAGGAAAATTGTCGTAGACCAGTTTGGCGTATATTTCGTCGGCCATGACATAGATGTCTTCCTCGCGGATAACCTCGGCCAGAGCTTCCAGTTCCTCCCTCTTGTAGGCGGCGCCGGTCGGGTTTGATGGATTATTCAGGATCAGGGCCTTGGTGGACGGCGATATGGCGGCTCTCAGCTGCTCCGCCGTCAGGAGGAATCCGTTTTCCTCTTTGGTCGGCAGTATCACAGTTTTGCCCTTGGCCAGGGTCACCAAGTGAGGATAGGAGACCCAGTAAGGAGCAGGAATGATGACTTCTTCATCCTCATTGACGAGAGCCTGAATGAGATGGAATAGAGAGCTTTTAGCTCCTGTGGAGACGATGATTTCATTGGGCTTATAGCTCAGCCCGAAGTCTTCCCTGAGCCGGTCTATGATCGCCTTTTTGAGTGGGGGGATTCCTTCATTTTCCGTATATTTTGTGTAGTTCTGTTCGATCGCCTTAATCCCCGCAGCTTTCACGTTTTCCGGAGTCGGGAAATCCGGCTCCCCCACGCTGAGGTCCACAATGTCGATGCCCTCGGCCTTCATAGCCTTGGCTTTTGATGCAATTTTCAGAGTCGGAGATGTGCCGATTTGGCTTGCTTTTTCTGAGATCATGACTTCCCTTTTTTCCCTGCCAGTGGATTATTTCTCTTCTTTTTCTTCTGGCGCGAATTTCCCTTTGAGAATCTTCTTCAAGTCCACGCCGGAAAGAGCCTTAACAATCTCGGGCATCTGCGCCAAGATCTCTGCCACCTGGCCGGTGATTTTTGTCGTCCCCAGGCTCTTCTCTCCGCTGACGACAACGATTTTCTCCACTTTCGACAGGGGTTCAGAGACGGCTCTGGCCAGTTCCGGGAGAGCTTTGATGTATATTTCCGCAATGGCGGCCTGGTTGTATTTTTGCCAGGCCTGAGACTTTTTAAGCATCGCTTCGGCTTCGGCGAAGCCTTTTTGTTTCAATTGCTCGGCTTCAGCCAGGCCTTCAAGCTTCAGGGCCTCTGCCTTTCCCTTGGCCTCGGCCTGGATGCGGTATTCTTCAGCATCGGCTTCGGCCTTGATTTGGTATTTTCGGGCATCCGAAGGCTTTAAAACATTAGCCTCAAGTTCTTTCTCTTTACGGGAGATCTCCAGCTCTTCAATTTTGATGGACTGTTCCTTTTCAATCAGCTGGACTTTCGCCTCTTCTTTTTTTATTTCCTGACTCATCTTGAAGCGCTCCAGTTCATAAGAGTAATCGGCCTGAGCTTTTTTCTGGTTCACGAGGACCTGGGATTCGGCCTTTTTGCCTTCGTTTTCCCATTGGGCTTTAGCGATCAGGGCTTCGGCCGCCAGTCGGGCCACCTCTCCTTCTTTCCGTGCCTGTGAGGATTTGATGATGGATTCCTTTTGTGTCTCCGCTTCAGCGATAGCGGCATCACGCTTGGCCGCGGATATGAGAGGTCGGCTGAGAGCATCGATATATCCTTGGGTGTCGCCGATATCTTTCAGGGAGAATGAGAGTATGAGCAAGCCCATTCGGGAGAAATCTCCGCGCACGGCTTCGATGAGCCTGGAGGAAAATTCCTGTCTTCCCCTGTAGATTTCTTCAACAGTCATCGTGCCGATGACTTCACGCATTTTTCCCTCAAGGACGCTGATCGCCACATCACGGATCCCTTCTTTTCCGATGCTGAGGAACTGTTCAGACGCAATGCGAATGGCCCAATCCTTGGGATCAATTTTGATCTGAGCTGTGCCTTCAGCCATAATTGGAACTCCGCCGTGCGTGAGCACTTCGGGTGTTTTTATAGTCAGGGAGATAACCTCCATAGGGAGGATATCCACCGTCTCGATGAACGGTAGAACAAAAGTTCCTCCGCCCAGGCGATAGCGGTACCCCACTTTTCTCTTTGTCCCGTCAGGTTCAACGACCGTTCGTTTTCTTCCCCCGGAGATGATAAGGGCTTCATTGGGGCCCACTTTCTTGTACTGCTTGGCTATGATAAAGAAAATAATGAGGAATAATACGACAATAGCGCCGCCAAGAATCAGCCAGTATAATAGACTCATGATGGCCTCCTTAATCTGGTCATTCTTCTACCCAATTGACCTCATATAAAATAATTTATAAATTATTTACGCCTTATTATAGTATAACCGCCTCTTTTGATTGTCAAGATAAGGGACAGTCACAGGCTTTTTCTCCGAAAAGAATACGGTTTCCAGCATCACTTAAAGAATTTATACCTGATAATGTGAAAAATGGCGGCTATCCCGTCCTTCCAGCCGATTTTTTTCCCTTCACTGTAATCTCTTCCGGAATAGGAGATGGGAACCTCGTATATTTTACATTTCAGCTTGGCCACTTTAATGGTGACTTCCGGTTCAAAGCCAAATCTCTTGGATTTCAGGCGGATTTTAGAGAGGACTTCTTTTTTGAAGACCTTATAGCAGGTCTCCATATCCGTTAAATTTAAGTTCGAGAGCATATTGGAAAAAGTGGTGAGGAGCTTGTTTCCGATATAGTGCCAGAAAAAGAAGACGCGGTGGGGGCCCCCGAGGAAGCGCGATCCGTAAACAACATCCGCTCGGCCATCCAGAATCGGGGCCATAAGCCGGGGATAGTCTTTGGGGTCATATTCCAGATCGGCATCCTGGATGAGGACGATGTCTCCACGGGCTTCAGAGAAGCCCGTCTGGAGGGCCGCCCCTTTGCCCATGTTTTTTGAATGGATAATGATCCGGATGTGGGGATCTTTAATTTTTTCCAGAATTTCATGGGTGCCGTCCTGTGAGCAGTCGTCGACAATGATGATTTCTTTTTCCAGCCCGACATCCACAGCCTGGACTCTGGAGACGATTTCCTGGATGGTGTGTTTTTCATTATAAACAGGAATGACAATGGAGAGTTTCATATCCGTGTCCTTTGATTTTATTTATTGGTACCGAGTTTGGCTTTGAAATATTCGATGGCATGGACCAATCCTTCCTCTAAAGAAATTTTTGGCTCCCAGCCGAGCGTTCCTTTAGCTAAGGCAATATCCGGGCGGCGCCGGGCAGGGTCGTCCTGGGGCAGGGGTTTATGAACGATTTTGGAAGAGCTGCCGGTGAGTTTTAAAACCGTTTCCGCCAGCTCAGCGATGGTGAACTCCGTCGGGTTTCCCAGGTTGACCGGCCCTGTGAAATCTTTGGATTCCATCATCCGGACAAGCCCCTGGACGAGGTCAGTCACGTAGCAGAATGAGCGGGTCTGGCGGCCGTCCCCATAGACGGTCAGAGGGGCCCCTCTCAGGGCCTGGACGATGAAATTACTGACTACCCGGCCGTCGTCAATGGCCATGCGGGGACCATAAGTATTGAAAATTCTGACAATTTTAATATCCACTTTATTCTGACGATGGTAATCCATCATCAATGTTTCGGCTACGCGTTTTCCTTCATCATAGCAGCTTCTGATCCCGATGGGATTGACGTTTCCCCAGTAACTCTCCGGCTGGGGATGGACCTGGGCATCCCCATAAATCTCAGAAGAGGAGGCCAGTAAAATCCGGCACTTGATTCTCTTGGCCAGGCCGAGCATGTTGATGGTTCCCATAACGTTCGTTTTGACCGTCTTGATGGAGTTATATTGGTAGTGGATCGGCGAGGCCGGACAGGCCAGATGATAAATTCTATCGACTTCCACAAAGAAGGAGTGGATGACGTCATGTCGAATGAGTTCAAAATAAGGATGGGAGAGAAGAGGGCGGATATTATCCTTATGGCCGGAAAAAAAATTGTCCATACAGATGACATCCGAGCCCTTTCCCAAAAGATATTCACAGAGATGGCTGCCTAAAAAACCGGCTCCGCCGGTTACCAAAATCCTGTTCATGCCACTTTCTCCTGGATGGAAGTATTATCCATAGGCCATAAAAAGGAGGCTCTTTTTTTTCAATATCTCTTTCTGGATTTGGATGATTTCCGAAATCCCCATATCCGCCAGACGCAGTAGAGCGGCAAGGGAATTTCTGGAAAAAGGTTCTTTTTCCGCCGATGCCTGGACTTCGACGAGCTGTCCGCGGTCCGTCTGGACGATATTCATGTCGATTTCGGCTGAAGAATCTTCTTTGTAATCCAGATCCAGAAGATATTTCCCCTTCACGATGCCCACACTGATTCCGGCGACTAAATGCCGAAGCGGCATATGCGCGATCATTTTTTCATCCATCATTTTTTTTAAGGCCAGAGCGAACGCCACGCAGGCCGCGTTGATGGAGGCTGTCCGTGTTCCGCCGTCGGCCTGGATGACGTCACAATCCAGAATGACCGTCCTTTCCCCAAGGAGCCTGAGGTCAGTGACGGCCCGAAGCGCCCGCCCAATGAGACGCTGTATTTCCTGGCTTCTCCCTGAAGGATGGCCCTGAATTCTTTCCCGGATATTTCTTTTTTCTGTGGAGCGGGGGAGCATGGAGTACTCGGCCGTGATCCACCCGGAGCCCGTATTCTTGAGAAAGGGCGGGACCTTTTCATCGATTGTGGCGGCCACGACCACACGCGTTTTTCCGACCTCGATGTAGGCCGAGCTGTCGGCGAAGTCCAGGTAGTCGAGGAGGACTGTAACAGGCCGCATTTCATTGGGCTTGCGATTGTATGATCTCAAATTCTGTTCACTCCCTTTGGCGTTGGAATGGCCTTGTTTTCCATCTTTGATGGACCCAGAGCCATTGGCTGGGATTTTGCCGGATTTCATTCTCAATAATCTTAGTGCATATTTGGGTGATTTTCAACACATCCCGCTCATTCGGGCCTTCCAGGTCGGTGCGCACAGGCGCCATAACCTTAAGCCGAAAGAAGCCGCCGGGTAAGGGATAGCAAAACGTGGGAAGGACCGGCACTCCCGTCTTAATGGAAAAGGCGGCCAGAGAAGGAGTTGTCGCTGCCGGCGCTCCAAAGAAATCAACAAAAACAGCCTGGCTTCGCAGGACATTCTGGTCGATAAGGATGGCAACGGCTTCATTACGTCGAAGTGAGGAAAGCACTTTTCGGGCGGCCTCCTGTTTATAGACGACGCGGGCGCCGAACTTCGCCCGGATCCGGACAAGTTCTTTCTCCAGAAGCGGATTATCGAGGGCGCGGACCACAACGCGTAAAGGAGCTATTCGTGAGACTCCCGCAGACCCGACTTCCCAGTTCCCGATATGGGCGGAAAAAAGGAGAGCGCCTTTTCCGTCTTCCAGGGCCTGATGCAGGTGCTCTTGGCCTTCAATGGAGATGAGCTTTTGGATCCGCTCGGGGGAAAAGTGCGAGAGTTTGAGGATGTCGGCCGTCATCTCGCCGAAGTGGGCGAAAGAATTCTTCGCGATTGTGATCCATCGGGATTCGGGAAATTCCCGAAAGAAAGCCATCTTCAGGTTTGAGAGGGCGATCCGGCGGTGTTTCCTATCCAGATAATACAGAAGAAGGCCGGATTGCCTGCCAATGAGGAGGCAGAGCGGCCGGGGAATGAAGAAAAACAGCGCGCTGAGGATTTTATAGATAATAAATTCCACAAAGACGGCCGGATTCGTCATTTTTTCTCTTTCCGTGGCTGAGCCTGGAGAAATAACAGGATTTTATCGGTAAAGGACTTTTCCAGTTCAAGCCCGATTTTCAGATAGTAAACGGGAATATCTTTCAGAAGGTCAAGTCGGTCCAGAAGCCGGACGGCGTCTTTCTCTGTGGTTACGGCGGCCTCTATTTGAAGATCTTTGCATTTTTTCGCAATCTTTTTCAAAGACCGTCGGGAATACGGATAGTGATCCGGAAACTTGGTGTGAAAGACAGGTTCCAGGCCTTCTTTTTTTAGAAGAGAAAAGAAACGCTCCGGCCTGGCTATGCCGCAGAAGGCAAGGACTCTTTTCTGTCTGAAGTCTTGGAGAGGGGCCGGTTCTTCATTTTCCAGGCGCCTGAGGCGCTTGGCCGTGACGCGATATTCCATGAGGGGAACGCCCGAAGGAATCTTCCGGCGCAATTTCCCGGATGTCGGCTCTCCTCCATCTAGAAGTAGAATGTCCGCCCTTTTAAGGGCTGAAGGGCCTTCACGGAGAGCCCATTTTTCCCGCGGATTATGGAGAACAATCTCCAGATCGCGATCCAGGCGGCGGTGCTGGAGTCCGTCGTCCAGAACCGCAATATTAAAACCCAGGTCTTTGGCCTTCTGGCAGGAAAGAATCCGCCGCTTTCCGATAAAAACGCCGGCCTGAGGAAAGTTTCTGGCGACCATATACGGTTCGTCTCCGGAGTCTGTCCATGTTCCCAGAATATTCTTTCCGTCCGAAAGAATCCCTCCGTCCTTTTCCCATTTTCCTCGATACCCACGTGATATGAAGGCGGGTTTGAAATCCTGGTTTAAAAGAAAGTGGATCAGTTCCATGGCGAGCGGAGTTTTTTCAGAGCCTCCGAATGTGATGTTTCCCACGCTGATCACAGGGAGCGGTGGCTTCTGAGGCTCGATGACATGCCGATCATACAGAAAATTTTTGAAGCGGCAAACCGCACGTGAGAAAAGGGAAAAGACGATGATGAGGAATTTCATCCTCTGGAAACTATACAATATTCAATTTCCTCTTTCAATCCACACATTTTGTCCGTACGCATTTTTATTTCCGAGATTGATGAGATTGGGCTTCGATCTTTACATCGAAGCTGTTATTTTTTATAATACGCCGTGTTCGATTTATGAAGGAGGAGACCGAATATGAAAAAAGAGCTGTACCCATTATTGTTTATACTGGCCATTTCTTTAATCCTGTGTGGCTGCCAGAAAAAAACTCAAGTCAAGGGGGTCGATCTTTCGGTAAATTTTTCTGAGCCCACGCTGACCGATTACCTGATCACGGATGTTGAATACACCTGGAAGATTGCCGGTGACTTTGAGAACTTAACCCGGGACTACAATATCTTTGTGCATTTCTGGCACAAAACCAATCTCCTTATCCAGGACGATCATGCGCCTGAAGTTCCGACCTCCAAATGGGAGAAAGGAAAGGAATATACCTACAAGCGGAGAATATTCATCCCCACCTTTATTGATGAGTTTGACCCTCAATTCAAGGGAGAGGAGACGCTGAGACTGTCTGTCGGATTGTACAATGCCTATGACCGGAGCGGAAAATCCCAGCTTGAGGTGCTGTCTAAAAAATTAAAGGTTGTCCCTCCTCCTATCGGAACGCCTGAAATCATTTACGAGAGCGGCTGGTACGACCTTGAAGTGGACCAGAATTCCATTCTGAAACAATGGCGATGGACCGGCAGAGAAGCCCGATGCGTGATTGATAATCCTGGTCAGGATGCCCTGTTGGTCATCAAGGGAGGGACCAACATAGACGCCGTCAAAGACCAGAAGATTATTTTTCAGATCAACGGGCTGACTTTAGACGAATTTATCGCCACCGACGGGTTTTTCGAGAAGTCCTACAAGATCAAGAAAGAAACGCTCGGGGATAAGTATGAATTCTATCTGGCTGTGGTGACGGATAAGACCTTTGTGCCCGCCAAGGTGATTTCCAATTCCAAGGATGAAAGGGAATTGGGGGTTCAGATTTCTTTTATCTATTTCAGGTAGGCGATAGGAATTTTGATTTATCGGAACCAGATCGAAGTGGTTTTTTCTTTCTCCGCCTGAGCCACAAACCTCTCATATTCCTCTTTGGCCCGAGCTTCCTCATTTTGGGCCCCCTGGAGTTTGAGATAGGTATCGCTGATGGCCCTCTGGATTAGATCGCGGGGAGTCATGTCATCCATGCTGTAGAATTCCTGCCAGAGGGCATTCATTTTCAATCCCAGCAATTCTCTGTATTCCGTGGCTTTTTTCCATATTTCTTCATATTCCGCTTTCGTTTCTTCAAGTTTTTTCTGGGCGGCGATTTGAAGTTCCCGATTCTGTTGGGCTCCCAGCGTCGTCTCCGGGGCAGATTCTGTTTCAGACGCCTCTTCTTCAGGTAACTCAGACTCTGTGACTTCTTCAGACTCAGAAGGCGGGGGGGTCGAGAGTGCAGGCTTTTTTTTAACCTTCAACAGATCGGCATTGGTGACGATGATCCGTCTCATTCCCTTCAGGCTTTCACGCCGCTGCTTTTCCTTTTTTGCCAATTCCACCAAATCCTGAGTGAAGGCCAGAGATATGCAGAAGAGAAGAAGGGACAGGAGAACGCAGATTTTGTGGAATTTCATTTGGGGTTATGATAACCCAGGCTCCTTTTCGTGTCAATCCGCAGACCGCAGACCTGGCAGAAGTTCCCCTGAAGCCGTCCGAACGGAGATTTCTCTGCCATCAGAGATAATTTCTACGGCCCCGTGGAAGTCCGTACGGAAAATCCTTGCTTCCACCTCTCTATATCTCTCCAGAGCTTCCTGACTGGGGAGATTGTAGGGATTTTTCTTGCCGACCGAGACGACCACCACCTGAGGAGCGACAGACTCAAGGAAGATCATGGAACTTGAGGAGTCGCTCCCATGGTGGGAGGACTTCAGAACCTGGCTTCTGACTCTGCCCCCTGTGTCTAGAATCTCCTTTTCTGCATCCCTGCCGATATCTCCGGTGAGCAGGAAAAAGGTCAGACCGTGAGTGATCCTTAACACAACGGACAGATCGTTCTCTAATACAAAAGCGAACGGAGCTTCTTTTTCGGGTGAAAGGACGTCAATCTGAATTTCTCCGACCCGGCGGCTGAATCCCCGGCTAACTCTTTTCTGGAGAACCGAATCCAACTGCTTTTTAAGCGCGCCGTATGTTGTGTTATCTGACGGACTCGGGCCCTCCCAGAACTCCCGGACTCGAAAGTTCCTGGCCACGGCAACCAGACCATTGAGATGGTCAGGGTGGGAATGGGTCAGGACCAGATAATCGATCTTTTTTATGCCCTTTCTCCAGAGAAAACGGCTGACCACATTTTCTCCGATGTCAAAAGTTCCGGTGGGAAGGCCGCCTCCGTCAATCAGCATTTTATGTGTTCCCGGGAACTCGATAAGGATGGAGTCTCCCTGTCCGACATCAAGGAAAGTGATCTTGAGGTCCTTAGATACGGAAGGAAAGGGATGAAGGATTAAAAGGATGAAAAAGATTCCGAAGCCGAAGCCCAGGAGCCATTTCATCTTTTTGATCCTCAAGGGCAGGAGCAGCAGAAGAAGAAAGGCGAAGTAGCCGAGGACTATCCATGGCGGAGGCGTTGGGATACGGTAGGAAAGAAAGTCGATGGGATTTAGAATTTGCGTGGATTTCATGAAAATTTGGATGAGAAAATCGATCCCGCCCGCCAGGGGCCTGGCCAGAGCCGGAATGACAAAAGACAATGGCAGGAAGACATATCCGGCCGCCATGATCAGTCCGACCAGTGGAATGGCCATGAAATTGAGGATCAGGGAGGAGAAAACAATCCTGTTGAAAGAGACGGCAATCAAGGGCAGGACGCCGGCCTGGGCGGTCAGAGAGAGGGCAAAAATTTCGCTGAGCCTGAGGGGAAGGCGGGGCAAAAGCCTGTTGACTTTCGGAAAGAAGAGAATAATGGAAAGGGTGGCGATAAAAGTCAATTGAAATCCGAGGTCAAAGAGCTGGAAGGGATTGGTCAGAAGCAGGAAAAAAGCGCTCATGGCGATCGTGTTGAGGAGATGAACATCCTTCCAGAAGAGTTTCCCCAAAAAAAAGAGAACGGCCATGATCGTCGCCCGGAGCACCGATGCCCTTCCCTCGACAAGAAAGGCATAAAAGACAAGGAAAATGATCAATACCGCATAGGAGAAGCGCGTGGGGACTTTCCCCCATTTGAGGAGAGAGAAAAGGAGAAAACAGATGATCCCGATATGAGCGCCGGAGATGGCAAAAAGATGATAGAGTCCTGTTTTCTGGAGCGAGAGGGTGGTCGCGGGATTCATCCGTCCTCTTTCTCCAAGGACGAGGGCTTCCAGCACCGCTCCTTCAGGAGAAAGGGAGTTTTGATCCGGTGAGGGAAAATGCTGTTCGATTTTTTGCCGGAGTCCGGACCGGAGCTGCGCCATCAGCCGGAATGGAGAATATTTCTTTCCCTCCTTGAGTTTGTGGATGAGGAGTCCGCTTTTTGTGGCTGCCAGGTTGTGAATGCGCCGGTTTTTGAGATAGTTGATCATAAATGGCTTCTGGAAGTTTCTGTATTTCTGAAAGGACTGAAGCTGCGCCGAGACTTTGATTTTGTCTCCCGGAAACAGGTTCCGGGGCATGGCATATTCTGCGGAGTGAGGGATTGAAACGCGGAGTCGGCCCCGGATATTCTGTTCCCTGTTCTGGAAAGCGATTTTTTCAACCGTTATGAATAAAAAATCTCTTTCCAGCCCAGGCGAGGGAGAACGGTCAAGCGTGCCGGTAAAATCGACATACCCCGGCTGCTGCCATCTGTGCAAGGGATTTTCTTCGTATTTCCTGTTGTGATGGGAGAAGAGACCGGCGCCGATGCATACTGTGGAGAGGAGAATAAAAAAGAAGCAGACTCTGTTCTTCTTATAAAGATAGAAAATCCAGGCCAGGGCCAGGCCGACGGCCAGTCCGATGTGAGAGGCCGGAGTGGAGAGATTAAATGCCGAGGCCCCCCAGATTCCCGCAATCAGAGAAAGACAAAGAAAGAGGAAGGGAAAATGCATGAGCCACAATCATAAGACGACGGGAAATCATTTTCAAGCGTGCTCTTGAATCCATTTTGAATCCCTCTTCTTGATAAGCGAGAGGAAGTCTGTTAGATTGGGAAGGGAGTGATTATGGAAAAAAATTACAAAGCTTTCTACATGTCGAAAGTCGGAGTTCTCAAAATTGAGGGCACAGAAAGGGCAATCCTCTCTGTGGGTTTCACACAAAAAAAACCTCAGGCCGGCCGGTCTCAAACAGGCCTGCCTCCCGTCTTGAAGGAATGCATCCGGCAGCTCGATGAATACTTCAAGGGGAAAAGGAAAAAATTCACTGTGAAGCTCCTTCTGGAAGGGACGGATTTTCAGAAAAAGGTCTGGAAAGAATTGATGAAAATCCCTTATGGCCGGACGGCTTCCTATGGTGAAATTGCCCGCGCCGTCGGCAGACCCAAAGCCGCGCGGGCGGTGGGAGGCGCCAACCATGTCAATCCCATCGGGATCATCGTCCCCTGCCATCGGGTCATCGGATCCGACGGGTCGCTGGTGGGCTATGGGAGCGGACTGGGCAAAAAAGAGTGGCTACTGAAGCACGAAAGGCGGTTTTCTTAGATCGCCGCGGCTTTTTGGCGCATCTCTCTTGAGCGATTCGTCGTGCATTTACATTGTGTCATTAAATTCCTCTCTATATTTGGCGACGCCCGAGACACCTTTGGCCGCTGATTCATTTAACCACGATATCATAAACACATCATCGGGCACACCGTCCCACTGACTTTTGATTCCATATCTGGATGCCGGTTTGAATCCAAAGCGAGGGTAATATTCCGGATGGCCAAGCACGATTATGAATGCACACTCCGATTCTTTTAAAATTTGAATTCCCTCTCTGACCAGTGCGGAGCCGATCCCTTGACGTTGATGCTCCGGAATGACGGCCATAGGAGCCAGGCCCATGCCTTTGATGATGCCGTGATTCCCTTCAATAGCGGCCGGACTGAAAAGTATATGTCCGACTATTTTGTCTTCCTGAAGCGCAACAAGCGAGAGAATTTCCCGGCAATGATTGCGGAGTTTGTCCACAATGTCGGCTTCCTGCGATTGTCCGAATGCCTGCTCATTGAGGCGGTGAATGGCATCAATGTCTTTTGATGATTCCTTGCGAATTGTCATCCGATTTCTCCTGTGGCATAAAGTCCCGGCTGACGGGCGGACAGGACGGGCGCTCACCATGCACATGAAAGGCGCATGACCGCACCGGCCGTCGGGCCGTGCCGGTTGTTAGTCCGATCGCCGCGATACATGACTACTTCGAGAATTGCAGGAACTCCACCGGCGCCCCGTCGCACACAATGAACGCCACGACAACACCCGCGGATGGACTGTTGGGCTCAATGATGACCTCGTGTCCTGCGAGGGCGCGTTCGAGATCATCCACCTCGAATGCGACATGCGAAAGCGTTTTTACGAGCGCCGGAAGCGGACTGTCAGTCTCAAACCGCATCCACTGAATTCCGAAGGGATTGCGCTTGTGATCCGTGCAGTGCGCCTTGTACTCCGCAAGGTATGTCTCCCCAGCCTGGGCTGTTTCGGTTGGAATTCCGATGTGATGATATCTTTTCATTGTTCCTTTCTCTTCCCTCTTCGTGCCGCCTTACGTTTTGCATAACCGGTTGAAATGCCGAGAGTTACGTCCCGATTGATGTGATTCCACAAAACATATAAACGTGGAATTGATGGAACGCATTTCAATCCGTGTTCATGCAATGATTACACAAAATATTAAATACATGAATGTATAATATTCATTCCTTTCGCAAATCGTTAAAACAGCATTGTTTTATTTAATTTCAATTTTCTTATTCCGTTTTGATTTTTTATTTCTAAATGTATCGATTCTATATGGTCATCTTTCATCATTTCCATCAGTTCGATCAAATTTTCAGGAGTGACTTTTTTCGAATTGAATGCAATAACTTGATCTCCAACTTGTATATTGGCTTTATCCGCAGGAGAATTTTCCCATACACCCTCTACCCAAATTTCATCTTTTTCTGATAGATTTAGATTTAAACCAAGAGAAAATTGATTGTTCTCAAAATGAATATCTGGATTTGGAATGAACAGCATTTCATCCTTGGGATAGTTAATAATTATTTTAAATTGAGATAATAAATCTGTACCAATTAATGGCATTGAGAGCAGGGGAGGCAGTTCTCCAAAGATGCCCAGGGCATCCGTAATTTTTAAACTTCCAAATTCACATGATTTTAATCTTGTCAAATAATTATATTGCGGAGTCGTCTGTGGCCATTTTATCATTAGACCTTTCGATCGAATTGAAACGGGATTGTTGGACTTTTCATATTGTTCAAAATCTTTGAGCGGTAAAACCACAGGGTAAGGCTGACCCGTATCGATCATTCCTTCAATGATTTTCTGATTGACTTTAAATTTGATTATTGGAGCGTTATTGACCGGATGATTCCGAAAGGTAAAAAAGATACCATTATCAGGCGGTGTCAAGGATGTGGTATCCGTTGAAAAAATGATAGAGCATGATTGGAAGTCAATCGTCACCTTAAACCTTTCCATAAGATTTGACCCGATAATCCCATGTATTGGAGTCCCTAATTGTCTAAAAATGTTAAAATCAAAGGTTGTAAAGCAAAAGACATTTTCTATTTGATATCCAGACAAATTGAGAGTTGTTATTTTTGCCATCGGTCCGCGTTGTTTGAGACCGAGTTCTTGAACGACCGCTTTATCAATCAGAGCAACGCCTCCCGTATCAATGATAAAGTTGTAATCATTCTTGGAATCGTTGATTTTTGTTGTGACCAAGATAAAATAAGCGATTTTTTTAAAAGGAATTTTCCCGGCTGTGTTTTCATCAGTCATTCCAAACAAATGGCCGATCAAAAGTAAGGAAGTCGTTGCGACGAGGATTGATCTTTTCATCTTCTTAAAACTCCTTTGAAGCTGAATTTTTCAGAGATTTAATGGTCGGGTATCAGGTATCAGGGCCCGAAGGCTGCACACTCAAAAACCCAACCTTTTTTGATCGCATTCCGCAGTACAAATTAAGCCGATAATTAGATTACGAATATAGTATCCATCATAGAACCATCGAAACAAATTTTCAATTCCAACGAAAATACCAAGTATTCCTACAGCCAAATTGGTTAAAAAAAGTTTTCTTTGTTTAGCCATTATTAATTCTTTCGTTTAAGTTTAATAGGCGCTAACAATTATTATATTATACATCTCAAAATATTTATCCGCACCCTCTTTATGATTCATAGGATTTGCCGAATATTGGAAAAATTAGATATACAGCTTGTAATATAACATGAGATATATTACAACATTACAGCATTCTTAAGGTGTTGATCGATGGCTTCCTCAATGAAAAGACGTTTTTTCAATAGTTTTTTTCACATTTTACTGCATGTAATATATTAATAGTTAGCGAGGAAGAACGAAATGCACTTCTACTATATCGACGAATCGGGTGATACGGGTTCTAATCTTGATGACCCCGATCAGCCAGTTATGGTTATCGGCGGGGTCAGCGTTCGGGATGAAGGATGGAATGCAACACACGAAGCATTGAAACACTGCCTCGAGCGTTTCTTCGGTGGCAATCTCCCGGCGGACTTCGAACTTCACGCAGATGAACTCCTGAGCCCACAGGGTAACGGTCCATTTCAAGGAGAATGCAGAGACCGAAGAAACCAACTCTGCATGGACGTGTTGGGTCTACTCCCTAACCGAGCCCACCACGTACACTACTTAGCGATAGACAAACGAAGAATGAGAGATATACCGCTTGGCATGAAATTGACGTATAACCCGAAACGACCGTACCTTGTTGGATTTGACTATCTGGTGACGTATATCAACTGGTTTGTCAAAGTGCGACTCGGACAGTCAGCCCGAGGAATGATTATACTGGATAGAAAAGAGCAGTTTCACAATGACATTGGGCGAATTATGCGGGAGCGCCGCTTCGGTGGCGCTGCCACCCACCGTGTGAAGTGGATTGTCGAGTTCAGCTATGCCATTGACTTACGCAGGAACCCGATGATACAGTTCTCAGATCTTGTGATTTACTGTATAAGACGTTTCATCGAAGTGGAAAATGGATATTGCAACAATTGGCCAGACGAGACCAAGGAATTTTATGCGCGTTGCTACAACATAATCCGAGATAGAGTCGCACGCCCAACCCTTGTTGAAAGAACTGGGCGAGATATGTACCGCCTCAATCGGTATATTGAAGGGGTGCGACTGGAGCCACGCAGGCAGTGGCGAAGACATTACAACATAATCCGCTAACAAACCAAGTCGAGGCGATGCTGTAACATGCATGCCTCACTTGTCACGTTAGCACCTAAGAAGTGGGTGCCTTATTATGGTCAAAGATAGATCAATCACTGAATATTTGGATTTAGTTCAGAAAATACTTCTTGACTTTCAATTCATTGAGTTAGGATTAAAGCTGTATATAGCGGAGACCTATTTAATCATCGCTACTAAAGTCAAGGGAGTCGTGCCGTTCAAATATGGTTGGAAGGATGTCGAAAATGAACCACTTGGAAAGCTCTTGGATCGATTCGTAAAGATTAATGCCGATCATGACTTAGTAAAAAAGCTTCGACCTCTCCAAAAAGAGAGAAACAAGCTAGTGCATCAGGCTTACATCATAACCTTTGAAGAGCAGTCTGACAAAGAATATATAAAAAACGAGTATACTCGCCTTTCGGACTTGAAGACCAGGACAAAACCTCTAGTAATGAGGACACTTCAAGTCTACGGCGAAGTTCAAGAAGTCAAAAGGAAAATTATTGAGCAGCGCTAACAAATCGGTCAATCGGACGCCAAAAAGCTTCGCTTTTCGGTTCTCTCCGCTACGTTTCGCCGCCGGTGAGCTTCGCCGTTATGTGCAATAAGATGAAAGGTATACTATGATAAATGTAATAAACCTCGAGGATAAATTCAGAAAGTTTGATGAATTATGGAGCCCGAAAGTCATTAGTCGGGTTGATAACTATGATGTGAAAATTGTTAAAGTCAACGGTGAATTGGATTGGCATGACCATAAAGATGAAGATGAATTGTTTTATGTAATAAAAGGTAAATTCAGAATTGAATTAGAAGAAGGAATCATTGAATTAAATCCAGGAGAATTGGCGGTCATCCCAAAAGGGAAAAAGCATAGGCCATTCGCTGATGAGGAAACGTGGATGGTCGTTTTAGAATCATCGAAAATAAAACATACAGGTGATATAATAACTAAAAAGACACTAAAGGAATTTGAAGAAATATAGAGCGAAACACAAACCACTCCAACGGACGGCTTATTTCCCCCGATGGCTTAAATCGTCAGGTTTTAATTTGAAAGGAAAAACAAAATGAGACGTATGTTTATCTTATTTCTTTGCAGCCTGATATTTAATTGCGGTCAAAGTAATTCCGGTCAAATACAAACCAACACATTACCAAAACCTACGGGGAAACATTTTGTCGGAATAACTTACCTCAGTTTTATTGATGATAATCGAAAAGAATTATTTGACAACAATCAGGAAAGTCACAGAGAAATTACAGTGAAGGCATGGTATCCCTCAGATCATAAATCCAATCCTGAACCCTATTTTCTGAAGGCCGAAGCAGAATTTGTCATGAGGTATCTTCAATTTCCAGAGATATACAAGGACTTGAAAACAAACTCAAGTCGTGATGTACCTGTGTCATCCAAAGAAAACAAATACCCAATATTGATATTTTCTCACGGGTGGGGTGAGCATTATTCACAAAATTCAATCTTGATGGAAGAATTGGCAAGCCATGGCTATATCGTTTTTAGTATTTCTCATCATTATGAATGTAAATTTTCATCATTTCCAGATGGGCGGCTCATCTATATTGACATGAAAAGTCTTAGGTTTCAGAAAATTATGCAAGAGATGACAAACCCCAAAGCCATGGAATTGATGCGAAAAATGTATCAAGCCGGCAATGACGAGGAGCGTAGACAAGTTTTTGTGGATATAAACAATGTTTTGCCCACTGCTCTAACAGAAAGTCCAAGGTATTGGGCAGAAGATATTTCATTTTTCATGGATCAATTAGAGGGTATGAACAATGAAAACAAAATATTTAAAGAAAAATTGAACCTTGATAGAATTGGGGTATTCGGAATGTCGATGGGGGGGATTGCATCAAGTGAAATTTGTCTTTCAGATAAAAGAATCAAGGCATGCGTCAATATGGATGGCGGATTAATCGGTTCATCATTGGAGAGGGAAATTCAAACACCTACCATGTTTCTGAATAGTAAACGGTTTTTAGGGTACGGTAAAATATTCACAAGTAAATCCAAGATGGATTGTTACTCCTTAAGTGTAAAAGATTCAGATCACTACAATTTATCTGACTATTCCGTCTATCCTATTTCGGCAGTCAAATTTCTTCTAGGATCTATCAATGGGAAAAAAACCGTCGAGATCATGAATGTGCTCGTCTTGGCTTTCTTTGACAAATATCTTATGGAACAACCAGATATTGACTTAATAAAACAGGCGACAGAATTTTCAGAAATTGAAATAGCGACGAATGTTAAATCAAAATAATGCCTAACAATCGTTTACGGTGGATGCAAAGGCGATGTTTGAAAACATGAATGTTAGACACACTGCATCTGTTTCTGTGCGTTTTTGGTATGCGGATGCGAGTAAGCCCTTGCGCCCCTGAGCCTTGCAGTTGGTCACAACGGAGCTTTGAATGAAAAACCAAGACTTGAATAGTGCTTTATCAGATCTCTCAACCCCGCTCATAGCGGATGCTTGCTTGCGTTTGGGCTTGCCCACTCGCGTCGCGCCTCCAGGCATTCGTACATTACCTGCGGGGAGCCGTATTGCTGGCAGAGCCTTGCCCGTGAAACACTACGGCAGCGTGGATATCTTTCTTGAAGCCATGGGGACCGCACAACAAGGAGACATTCTTGTCATAGATAATAGAGGAAGAATGGATGAAGGGTGTATTGGAGATTTAACGGCATTGGAGGCTCAAGCGAGTGGATTGGCAGGAATCGTTGTCTGGGGCTGTCACAGAGATACGGCGGAGCTTAACCATATTGGTTTCCCAATCTTCAGTTACGGCACTTGCCCGACAGGTCCCCAGCGGCTTGATTCACCCGATGCCGATGCACTCACGACCGCTCTTTTTGGCGATTTCCATGTATCAAAGGAGGACATTGTTTTTGCTGACGGTGACGGAGTTCTTTTCGCCCCAATTCAACATGCCGATGAACTTATCTCTACTGCACGCATCATTTGGCAAACGGAGCGACGACAGGCGGAGGAAATACGGGCTGGAAGAAAGCTTCGTGACCAACTCCGGTTTGACGAATACTTAAAGAAGCGATCCAAGGATCCAACCTATACGTTCCGTAGACACTTGCGGGAAAAAGGAGGGTCCATTGAGGAATAACAGTGGCTAACAAGTCCATCAATCCGACACGGTAAAACCGTGCGGGTTATTTCAGGCGTTAGGCCTTATTGCCAATGTTGGCGTTATTTTGTCCGGCGTCCTGGTTTGGGCTCTGGGCAGCCGCTATCCCGATCTTGTCATTGGTTTTGTCATCGCAGTTGTCGTGCTACGCGGCGGCTTCAAAATCTTGAAAGAGGCAGCAGAACATAAAACTGGTTTCGCCTGTGAATCAAACAAAAACACCTAACAAGAGTAACTTTTCAAGAAAGAAGAAGTTCAAATCAGTTTATTGAAGCCATAAGTGTTATTACATTATTAGTTTAATACACAGAATCTCATGAGAAAGTTTCTTATTACCGGCTAATGTTAAGTATCACCGGCGCCATCGGCGTCCGGTGCATGCGCCTTGTTAGCCCATTCAAACAATATCCATGACACAGGAGCAAGGTGTAACTGCGGCAATCTTACTACCTGTATTATCAGATATAGTACCGTGCATAATGCCATGGCATATCGTAGGTCCTATAAATTCAATAATGTAAAAGACCTAGCGAATTTTAAGCCCTATTTTAGAGGAACTCCTATATAAATAATCTTCGGTTGACATTAATTATTTCGTAAATTATCATTTATTCCTTAAGGAGGAATTAAAGGTGAAAGCTAAAATTTCAGCGTTACTTGTATTTTGTCTCTGTTTTTATCTGACAAACTGCGCCACTCTGTTTAAGGGAACATCGGAAGAAGTCAATTTCGGCTCTAACCCGAGTGGCGCGGAGATATGGGTTGATGGCAAAATGATGGGAAGGGCTCCCATAAATTTCAAATTGATAACAAAAAAAACATACGTCATCGAGTTTAAGTATGGCGGCCAAACAAAAACGATAAACTTAAATAATCACGTGGGAGTGGGATGGGTTATTTTGGATGTCTTAGCCGGATTAATTCCTATCATTGTTGATGCGGCTACAGGGGCATGGTATTCATTCGACCAAAAAAATGTCAATGTTGATTTCAAATCGCATGGAGCATTTGAGTCTTCTTCTCAATAAAAAGCTTTAGCGAAAATCTAAAAGCAGGGAGATGCGGCCTGCGCGAAATCTCCTTTGAGGAAGGACTTTTCCGATTCATGGAATGTGTTAAGCTCTGAGTCAAAGATATTGATTTCGAAAAGAATCTCCTGATAGTCCATTGTTTCACTGCATATTATATGGTAATTGTTAGCCCAAGGGAGAAAACAGGATGGATTCAAGCGAGATCGGTGTCGTAAAGGCCTTTATTACCGCTATCAATAAAGGTGATATTTCTAAACTCTCCAGCTTGATGGCGGAAGACCACAACTTTGTGGACTCTAGTGGCAAAGTCGAGTCGGGCCGCGAAAACATGACAAAAGGATGGAACCAATACTTCCGCATGTTTCCCGACTACAGAATCGAAGTCCAGAGTATGCTCCAAGATAGAGGCCTCGTCGCAGTCTTCGGGTCCGCTTCCGGGACTTACAACGGTAAGCGCGGGCTTGTCCCTGAGAACAGGATTGAAATGCCAGCCGCCTGGAAGGCTATAGTGGAGAACGATAAGATCAAGCATTGGCAGGTTTACGCGGATTGGACCGAAGGCTGCAAAATAATTGATGAGGATAATGCGCGAGGCTAACAAAGCGCTGAAAGAGGAAGTGCCTCTCGGCTGCTGCACGCTGCAGTCAGCTGCCCTTATAGACATCACGCCTGTGGCCGACTTTTATCACGATTACTGTCAATACATCATCCTTGATTTCATAAATAATACGGTACACACCCCGCCGAACTCGATATCTTTCCTGGCTAGATAACTTTTCGCAACCAGGAGCGCGCGGATTCTCTGATAACGCATTGAAATATTTCAGGATGCGAGCGACATCTTTCTTCGGGAGATCACGCAGATCCTTCGCGACCGATTTCTTGAAGACTAATCTATATTTTCCCATGAGCTTTCAGATCCCTGAGCAGTTCTTCATATGTCAACGTAGGCTCGCTCGCCCGCTCATCAAATGCAGAGAGGTCCTCTTCATCCTCGCGAAGAGCCATTTGAACCGCGTCATTTACGAGATCAGACAAGCTACGCTGGGTATCAATAGCCTTGATTCGTAGAGCTCGATGAAGCTCCGGCTTGAAGTATATAGTTGAACGCTTTGTAGTTTCGCTCATGAAAATCACCTCCACAAGTAAGCATAGCATCACAATGTTATAACGTCAAGATGCTAAAACGTTGTTTTGGCGCAGCTGACGCTGCGTCTCACCAGCAACCGCGAAGCGGCTGACTGATGCAGGCGCTTGTTAGACAGAGGCTCTACTTGGGCATGTGGCGAACTAGCCATTGCTGGATATCTGCGGCCAATTGCTGCCGCACTGTCCCAAACCCATGATCGTCATGGTACGTGAGGAATGTAACGTCGGACGCTCCGGCAGCCTTCAGAGACCGATACAACGGAAGAAGCACGTCCTCCACTGTGACCTGCACATCTTCCCAACCGCCAACAAGCAGAATGGAGCGGTCGGCAAGACGCGGAGCATTCTCTCTGAGGCCATATATATCTTGATGATCAGCAAGGTCCTTTAGTCCAGTTTCCAGGTCAAACCTGGCTGGACCATTTGGTGCACGGGTACTCGCCAACATCTGCCGCATGTCCTCCGCGAACTGAAGATCACTCTGGATCCTACGGATGAAGTCCCCGTGGTCGTTGCCGGCAATCGAGATCACTCGCCGGATCCCGGGATCGGCAGCCGCATATGCCATGGTCATGCCCCCACCATAGCTGTGTCCCCCCAACGCAATACGGTCGATGTCGACCCTGAACCGCTGACGCGTATCCGCCTGTCTGAGCCACTTCAGGGATGCGGCGATGTCCTCGAGGGTGTGTGCAAAAGTCGATGTGCCCTCGCTCTGATACAGACCGCGCGGGTTGAACATGAGCACGTTCACGTTCAGCCGCGCAAGAAGGGCCCCCAATCCGAGTACGTCGCGTGGGTCTCCTGGCCAGCCGGGGAGGAGGACCAGCGTTGCTATCGGATCTCCATCTGCGCTCCCGAAGAACTGGCCTCTAACGTATTCTCCCCCGCTAAGGAACTCGATGGGCACTGATTGAGCTGGCTGCGTCGGTGCAGAGCTCGGCATGACTGAAACGATAAGCATGCAAGCCAATAGGAAACGGCGCATCTTGCACTCCTCCTGTGAGGCAGGTTCACCAAGGCCATTCTGCCTAACGGACTGGCGCTCAGCTGCGGGTCCTGGCACGGGCCTTGCGGCTGCAAAGGCCGTGACGGTGATCCGCCAGCTGCAGCGCCGGGTTAGACTGCTCACTCCTACTTCTGACGAGCACCCTTTCTACCTGACCCAGCAAAGTAGCCACTCATGAAACCCAGCAAGGCGGTGAGGATTGGATAGAGTACCTGAGTGACCGCCTGGAGCTTGTCTCGGGCAAGCATATAGAACGTGAACAAAAGGGTTGCAAGTAGGGCAAGTCCAATTACGAGCAGGAGGCCTTTGTCGATCGAGATCGTGGCCTTACTTAGCTCATGCTGGAGCTGCTGCCGTTCCTGAATAACGTCCGCGACCCGATTGACACTGCGGTCAAGTACCTCGGGCCAGTCTTTCTCCGAAGGATCGATCGCTCCGGGTGTGGCTTTAACAACCTCGCCATGCACATTTTCCGCTTGTCCGCGTTCTGTGAATTCGTGGGACATCCTTGCCTCCTATCTTTCTATGTCTCTTGCAGTCTAACGATAGAATTCAGCGGCGGCGTTTACGCAGTCCGCTGCAATGACTTGTTATGCGTTTTAATAATATTTAACGACATATTTTGTTAGCCGCTTTTCTTGCTTTAAGAACTAAATCATTGTTGCTACAGTTTACCTCAAATTTAACTAATGAATTGCAAGCATCCTCTCCACCTATATTTTCAAGGGCTTCAATAATTGCAGTTACTTCTTTTGTTTCGTTTTCATTCAATTCTTTTGCTATAAAACCATTCAGTTTTTCAATGAGTATTGGAGATGCCTTGGATGATTTTAACAATCCAAGATTTGAGATAGTGGATATAGTAGAGGAAAAATCAGTATTATTTTTTGCCGAAATTATATTCAAATATTCTGCCTCTCGAATCTCATTAGCTTTCTCATTTGCTGGGGCTTCTGTAATAAATTCCAAAATATATTTTTCAGGGCTAATGCCAACGAAATAAAAAATAAAAGAATACGAGATTAATAACACATTTAGTATGAGAATAACAATAAATGCTCTTTTGGATTGAATCGGCATATTTTGGCTTGAAGTTTTATTATCACCCTTAATCTCGGCAATAAAGTCTCTGAAGAAAAGAACGAGAACAAATATGATTACTGCCCATCCAGTAATTGACATCCAAAACCAATTCTTTTGAGAACCAATGATAATCATAAAAATAAAAGGGAGAATATAAAAAACAACCCTAAGTAGATTAGTAAGTAGATCAAGTATTTTTTTTGCAACTTCTTCAAACGTTTTTATGAGATAGTCTAAAAATTTGTAAAATGCGTTCAAAGCTATATCAAGCATATTAATAATTCGATCTAGAGTCTTTACAACTGAGTCTAATATTCTTTGAATGTTAAAAGACATATCTCAACCTCCAAATTAATGAAGCATATTATTTTGGGGACGCATAACTATTACTATACAGCATGCTGTATTTGATGCAAATCTTCCTTTTTTAACGTCGCATATTATGTGATTCCATCAAATATCCCATCAAAATTGCAGTCTTATCTTAAAAATATCCATATTAAATTGCAAGTCGTATATTTGACGACTCAAATATCCATCAGAGGAGCGATTATTTACCAGATAGCCGCGGAAGTTTTACGGAGCGTGAGATATCTCGGAAACAACCGCTTAGTCTTTTCGGCATTTCTTACAGTTTGTCCAAAGGGCTAGAAATGTCCGAATAACTCTTTCGAGCCACATGAGTGTATATCATCGTGGTATTCACGTTCTTATGGCCCATGAGTTCCTGGATCGTTCGGATATTATGCCCTGCTTCCAGAAGATGCGTAGCGAAACTGTGCCGCAGCGTGTGACAGCTTGCAGGTTTTGAAATCTTCGATTTTCTTAGAGCGTCTTTTATCATCCTTTGAAGCGTACTGGGTTGGATATGATGACGCATGACCCTGCCGCTCCTAGGATGGACCACCAGGCTTTTCGAGGGGAACACCCATTGCCAGGCCCATTCTTTATTGGCATTCGGATATTTTTTCTCCAGGGCATCAGGAAGCGTTGTCCCCCTGTATCCTTTTGCCAAATCCTGGTCATGCAACTTCTTGATTCTCTTCAAATGGGCTTTCAGAGACTCCTTGATCTTGTCCGCCAGTATGGTGGTTCTGTCTTTCTCTCCTTTTCCCGCCCGAATGACTAGCAAATTATTGGCAAAATCGATGTCCTTGACTCTCAATTGTATGCATTCCAGAAGATGGAGGCCGCTTCCATAGAGCAATTGAGACATGAGAAGATAGGGCCCCTCAAGAAAGGAAAAGAGGCGATGAACCTCTTCACGAGTTAAGACAATCGGAACTGCTTTATAAAATCTTCAAACTCGATGAGGTTTTTTTGATTATTGTTCAAGCAACTCTTTCGGGCTGGATAATTCCGTCGTAAAATATACAACTTGCAATTTAATATGGTTAATTTTAAAATAATACTGCAACTTTGCGGGGATATTTGATGGAATCACATAATATACGACGTCAATGAAGGGAGATCTGTATCAAATACAGCATGCGGTATATTAATAGTTAGGCTTACGAACTAGCGATGGAATCGAAACGACAAAGCAACTGGGCTGTCGGCGACCAAGGGGAGTTCTGGTTCGCGTCTCAGCTTCCAGTAGGCTGGATATGGCAGCCCCCTCGCCGTGATGTGGGCAAGGACGGTTTGGTTGTTATTCGCGATCACTCGCCATTGCACAATACTGAGTTCTCGGTGCAGGTAAAGACAACCGAGAATCCAACGATTCGCGATGGCTGGGTTATCAAGTCTGGCATACCTCGTTCATCCGTCTTCTATTGGTTTGCTTCGCCCCAGCCTACGCTTGTTATCGCAGTAGACATCGGATACGGACGTGCTTGGTATTCGTGGCATCTCGACCTATTCGCATCACCAGCTGAGGTGATTAGCTGCGCCAGTCAGACGTTGTCTATCCGCATCCCAGTGCAGAATGTGCTTGACGCGAAAGGATGGGACGCGATCAAAGATAGCCTCAAGCGACACTATGGTAATCTAAGGGCCGCGCTGGATGCGGCCCGTTCGGCTGCAAGGTTGATTCCCACTGTCGAGGCACTTGCGGTTGCTGTGCAGAATCTTGTGGCACTCGACCATGCGCCGAATCAACCCAATGCTGCTGACCTGCTTCGCAGAGATCACGACGCGCTGTTCTTCGTGCTGCACGAGCAGTGTCAGTATAGAGACGCTCTCGCCGCTGTACGCTCACTGCATTCATTGTTGGCTAGCGGCAGCGATGCGCACAAAGAGATTGGGGCCTGGCTCGCCGCCTTCGAGGCGCACGCCTGCATGGCATATCCGAAGCTTCGTGAACTGCCTGCTGGATACGAGTTTGCGGGCATCGAGGTAACCTTCGCCGCAGAGGCGCTGCCACTGGTTCGACGCCAGCAGATTGAGGCAGCGCTGCACATGATTTCATTCCTTTCAAAGAGCTATTTGATATCGAAGCCTAACAATCGGTTTCAGCAGACGGCGCGGAAGCGCTGCCGCTGAACCGGAACGTTAGGTCAAAAAGAAAGAAGGAGGAAGATGACATGGCGGACAAACATCCGTACATAACAAGCGCTGGTGGTTTGATCCAGGTGATAAACCATCTCCGTAGCTCATTTCCGGCATCATTAACGGCAGACACGTTGAAGAAGTTGGGCTACGCCCCAAAGAATGAAACATACATAATCAGTACACTTCGGTTCCTTGGCCTCATCGACAAGGATGGCGGCAAAACGGAAGCTGCAGGCAAAATATTTTCTCTGCATCAGGATAAAGACTTCCAGAAAGCTTTTGCGCAGCTTGTAACAACGGGCTACAAGGAGCTCTTTGCGCTCCACGGTGAGAAGACCTGGGGTCTTAATTCATCCCAACTCATCACTTTCTTCCGACAGAACGACCAATCAAGTGCTATCGTTGGCAAGCGGCAAGCGAACACCTTTCTAACGTTGAGCGGCCTGTCAGGACATCATGAGTTACCAGAAGCCAAAGGCACATCCAAAACCGACGCCGACAAAAAGCCAAAGAAGAAGCAGGCAAAAGCGACTCCTCTGGAGGTCACAAAGGCAAAGGAAAAATCAGAACCAAAGACAGGTGTTAATGGAGGTCTGAAGGTTCGCGACGTTGGGCTAACGGTGCGTATTGAGATCAATCTGCCAGCCGAGGGAACACAAGAGACCTACGATCGCATCTTCAAAAGCATAAGAGAGAATCTCCTGAATGGCTGACGCACGTCTGAATCGATTTGAGCGGATTGCCCGCCAAGCATATCGTTTTACTCAAGTTGAAGCGCGCGATCTCGGGATACAACACCCCTTTGAGCAGAGGGATATCCATGATTCATTGCCACAAATCGTCCGAACACTATTCGACAACGGCCACTACTCACAGGCAACATTCGAAGCATTCAAGTATCTGGACAAACTAATTCAGAAGATTGTGGCCTCAACTGAAGCAGGTTTCAAGCTCATGATGCAGGCATTCGGAGGAAAGTCCCCAAGCGTGGTGCTCAATGCAAACATCACGACAAGTGAACAAGACGAACAGAGAGGCTTCCAGTTCGTTTTCGCGGGTGCCATGTTGGCAATTCGCAATCCGAGGGGTCATGAATACTCCATAAGCGACTCGCCGGATCAATGTTTGGATCACCTCTCACTCGCGTCTCTTTTACTCAGGAGGTTAGAACAGGCCGGATACAACGAGTAACAGACCCAACAAGCTAATCCAGCGGACGGCTTACAGCCGCCGCTGATCAGCACATTAGATTGAAAAAATGACATGAACAAGAAGAAAAGAGACATGGCTGTTTCTGATTTAGCTGAGGGCGGCGAGAGATTGCAAGTCGTTAGATACAAATGCGCCAATGCTATAAGAGACATGATGAAAAAAAATCAAACTATTGAAGCATTCGTGCATGCTCAACTCGCTATCGAAACTATATTGTGGGATAAAATAGTTAAGACCTTTAAAGATCAAAAAGAAACTGAGGTCAGGGCCAAAATTGAGAATAGCAAAAATGGAAAAGACAAAGCTAATACGTCTACTTACAAACTTATCAAATGGTCTCATTTCTTGGGCGCAATAAACTATGACGATTACAGTAATCTAAATAACTTCAATGCAAAGAGAAACGGTCTTATTCACAGCCATGGTAACTGGTGGAAAAGCAATGCATATAAAGAAGCTCTGAAAAAGGGCATCAAATTCTTAGAAAAAAATGGCTTCTGTTAAAATGAACTGCTAATCTAACGAATCACTCAAGCCAACCCGGAATAAAGCTGGTTTGTTTTTGGCAAAGGTCTGTGGCGGGGCGGCTTAGTTTTACGTTAGACCTTCAAGGAGAATATATGGACTACATTATTTTGATATTGAACATAGTAATAGTCATCGGAATATGGATAGCAACCTTACTGATTAAGAATGCACTTACAAGTTATCTAAAGAAAAAAGGAGAAAATCTTGCTACCAAGGAAGACATAAGGGATATTACTCAGAAGGTCGAATCTGTAAAAATAGATTTAAACAAACTTGATCGTATTAACGAGAAAAAATATGAGTTAAAATATAACGCTTGTATGAAACTGCTTACGATTGTAGACGCACAATTTAATCATATCATAAACAAAGATAATGACGGAAGGCCTGTAAATATTGACAAGCAGTATACCACCGAAGTTGAGGCCCGCCAATGCCATAATGAATTGTTAATTACGATAGATAATAATGAGATAATCAAATGTTTCTTGGAGATAGTGACAGGCAATACGGATAATCCTATAGTTGCTCTAATAACCTGAGGCAACTTGTAAGAGCTGAACTGGGTTTTGGTGATGAGCTGTATATAGATCCAGTTAATACATGGCTTGGTATCATAAAATGCAAAAAACAGGTCTAACAAAGGCATTAACACGGATTTTAAAATGCTTCGGCATTTCATGCCCCCGCATTTTAAAACCGGTTATGCCCGGCGTTAGATTTCGCTTTTATAGATATTCTTTTGATGTCCGACTCTCAGGATAAGAACATCTGTTCTCAATAATGCGTAGATAACCCTGTATTCCCCAACTCGAAATTTGCGAAGCCCGGCAAATTGACCTTTGAGGGCTGGATTTGACTCCGGTTTCTTTGAAAGCTCCTGTTCTATTTGATCGAGAATACGATTAGCCTCTGATTTTGACAGCTTTTTGAGATCGCGTTGGACTGATTTCTTGTAGACAATATTATAGACCAAGAGATTTCCTCAGCTCTTTGCCGGAAATGATAGGATCACTTTTATCGTGGAGACGGTCGAGTGCCACCTGAAGATCCGCGAAATCTTCGATGTAGGACTCTAAGGCTTTTTGTATGATGAAAGAGCGTGGTCTCTCTGTTTCCCTGGCTATATTGTCGAGTTGTTCGGCAAGTTCTTTGGGAAGCCTGACTGAAATTACTGTATTCATAAAGCACCTCTTAATGACATTGTAATACAGTGTATACAATCGATTATGGATAGTCAAGTATCATCTTAAGAAATGTAACTGTTATTAGGCGTAGTATTAAAATTATGTAGACGGAATTACAAAATATTCTTATGATGAGAGGGCAGGACGATGATGACGCTTCCGCTCAGTCCGGTGGAATATGTTTTTACGGGGGTTGGATCTCAGCCGATAACGTTTGCTTTTTTATATCTCAACAGGCTTGATCCGGATATGCTGCGGAACAGCCTGAATAAGGTTCTTGATGATTTCCCTCTATTGCGGAGCCAATTAAAAAGAATTTCCGAAAAGGATTATGAATTTCATGTGGCCGAAGATGGATTGACATTTGATGTGAGAGAATCCAATTCCGCTTTTGAAAAGCCCGGGAGGATTGAGGAATACATCACGCCTGTAAGCTCTGTCGAAGGAAAGCCCCTCACAAAAATAGCGTTAACCCAAACTCCCAATGGATCCGTTTTGGCGGTGAGTCTGTCGCACGCATTAGCGGATGGTTTCAGTTATTTTCATTTTCTCTCAAGCTGGGCACGCGTGTGCAGGGGGGACCGCATAATGGAACCCAGTTTTCAGCGGGACATGTGGTCGTCGGACTTGCTCCGGGGTGCCGCGCCGGTTACGCCGGACGCCATTTATACCGAATGCGGGCTTTTCTATGGGGGCAAGCGCAGTCAAGCGCCGGATGAACCTGTTCATGAAGAACGCATTTTAATTTCAGAGGAAACGATCAGTTCCTATCTGGAAGAAGCCAGAAAAGAGCACAATGTCCCTTTCTCGGAAAATGATGTGATTACGGCCTGGCTCTGGAAAAAATATATTCCGATGTGGAAAAAAGATAACGATAATCCTGAAACATTTGTCACCTGTCCATTTGATTTTCGAAAAGCCCTGGACGGATTCCCAAAAAATTATTTCGGCTGTGCGCTCTGTTTTGCAACGGCATCTGTGGATTTCAACGGCCTTTTAGGGGCCTCTCTGGGAGACCTGGCCGTTCTGGTCCGGTCTTCAGTCGGAAAGATCAAAAATGACACTATTTTTAATTCATTAAAGACGCTTGAGAATCTTCGTCAGCAAAAAGGCCTGGCGGCCATCGAAGAAATCCATCTGAGACATCCCCATCACGGCATCATCGTGACCAACTTAACCCGTTTACCCATTCGAGATCTTGATTTTGGCTTTGGAGCACCGGTCGACTTTTTAGCCTACACAGAGGTTTTGGGCAGCGCGGCGATTTTACCGGCCGAAAAAGGAGTGGAAATCTTGGTGGTCCATCCCTATGGGAGTGAATAGTTTCTTAGATATTCATCAAATTGCGCCGAATGATCCAGATCAGGATTCAGAGGGAAACGTCTTCCTGGTATTCGCCGTAGGCTTCTTTGAGGACGGAAGTGATCTCGCCGAGAGTCGCTTTCGCTTTGACCGCCTCGATGATCGGCGGCATGAGATTTTTTTGCGTGGGGATGGCCTCTTTCAGTGCCTGGAGCCGCCGCTCAACCTGATGTTTCGACCTCTTTTGTTTAAGGTGCTGTAATTTTTCAACCTGGGCTTTCTCCAGTTCTTTCGGTGGATGATATATTTCAAAGCTGAGAGCTTCATCCTCTTTCCTGTATTCATTGAGCCCGACGACGATCCGCTCTTTTCGCTCAATCTCCTTTTGGAACAGATAGGCGCTTTCCTGGATTTCCTTCTGGATGAATCCGGATTCAATGGCTGTGAGCATGCCGCCCATGTCTTTGATTTTCTTCAGATAAATGTCCACTCTTTTTTCGATTTCGTCCGTCAGACATTCGACGAAATAAGAGCCCCCGACCGGATCCACGGTATTCGTCACGCCGCTTTCATGGGCGATGATCTGCTGGGTCCGCAGGGCAATCTGAGCGGATTCTTCACTGGGAAGGGCTAGGGCTTCGTCCCGGGAATTGGTGTGGAGAGATTGCGTGCCTCCGAGAACCGAGGCCAGGGCCTGGAGCGTAACCCGCGTGACGTTGTTTTCCGGCTGCTGGGCGAGGAGTGTGGCCCCGCTCGTCTGCGTGTGGAACCTGAATTTCCAGGAAAGGGGATTTTTGGCTTTAAACCAGTCCCTAACGAGATTCGCCCAGATGCGGCGGGCCGCTCGGAATTTGGCAATCTCCTCAAGGAAATTGTTGTGGGCGGCCAGAAAAAAGGAAAGCCTCGGGGCAAAAGAATCCACATCCAGCCCCGCCGCGATCAGGGCCTCCAGATAGGCAATCGCGTTGGCAAAGGTGAAGGCCAGCTCCTGGACGGCCGTTGCGCCGGCTTCACGGATGTGGTAGCCGCTGATGCTCATCGTATTCCAGCGGGGAACGTGCCTCTGACAGAAGGAAATACTGTCGATGATGAGTCGGAGAGAGGCCTGCGGAGGAAAAATATAAGTGCCGCGTGCGATATATTCCTTGAGGATGTCATTCTGGATCGTTCCGGAAAGAGCCGGCCACCGAACGCCTTTCTTTTCAGCCAGGGCAAGATACATGGCGAGAATGATGGCGGCCGTGGCATTGATGGTCATCGAGACGCTGACTTTGTCCAGGGGAATATGACTGAAGAGAGCGGCCATATCGTCGAGGGAGTCGACGGCGACTCCCACTTTCCCCACCTCGCCCCTGGCGAGAGGCGAATCGGAGTCCAGGCCGAGCTGGGTTGGCAGGTCAAAGGCGACGCTCAATCCCGTCTGTCCCTGGGAGAGGAGGAAGCGGTATCTTTGATTGGATTCCTCGGCTGTGCCGAAGCCGGCATACTGGCGCATCGTCCACAATTTTCCACGGTACATGGTCGGATAGATGCCCCTGGTGAAAGGAAATTCGCCCGGTTTTCCCAGTTTTTCGGCAGGATTAAAATCCTTCAGGTCTGCGGCTGAGTAGAGGTTTTCGATTTCAATATCCGACGGAGTGAGGTGTCTTTTATTTTCCCGATCCTCTTCCATGGCCTGCTTTATTCAGCGGATGTATTTGGCAAAGGCATCCCGGCCCGCATATATGGCCTTTTCCTGGAGTTCGTCTTCGATTTCCAGGAGGCGGTTGTATTTGGCGACCCTTTCGCTCCGGCTGAGAGAGCCCGTTTTGATCTGACCGGTGCTGAGAGCGACACTTAAATCGGCGATAAAAGTGTCCTCTGTTTCCCCTGAACGGTGGGAGATGACCGCTGAATACCCGCTGTGATGGGCGTGCCGGACGACTTCCACGGTTTCGGTCAGGCTTCCGATTTGATTGAGTTTGATAAGGATGGAATTGGCGATTCCCGCCTCAATCCCTTTCGTGAATCGTTCCATGTTGGTGACAAAAATATCGTCTCCGACGAGCTGAATTTTTTTGCCCAGCGCTTCAGTCAGATTTTTCCAGCCTTCCCAGTCGTCCTCCGCCAGCCCGTCTTCGATGGAAACAATGGGATACTTTTGAATCAACTGCTGATAAAATGCGATGATCTCGGCGGAGGATTTTCTCGGGCCGCCGGATTTTTTAAAGACATAGGCGCCGTCTGAAAAGAACTCGGAGGCCGCGACGTCGAGGGCCAGATAGACCTGTTTTCCTGGCTCATATCCCGCTTTCTGGATGCTCTCGACGATGAGCTCCAGGGCTTCTTCGTCCGATTTCAAATTTGGGGCAAATCCTCCTTCGTCACCGACGGCTGTGCTGTAGCCTTTTTTCTTCAGTATCTTTTTAAGGTTATGAAACACTTCGGCGGATATGCGAATGGCTTCGGAAAAAGAGGAGCCGCCGGCCGGGGCAATCATGAATTCCTGGATATCGACAGTGTTGTCCGCATGGGAACCGCCGTTGAGGATGTTGATGAGGGGAACAGGGAGCCGCCAAGATTCTTTTTTCCCGAGATAGGCGTAAAGGGGCATCCGGAGGGCCTTGGACGCCGCGTCGGCCACGGCCATGGAGACGGAAAGGATCGCATTGGCGCCCAGTTTGTATTTGGAGGGAGTGCCGTCCAGGCTGAGCATCGTGCGATCAATTTCCTCCTGGCGCAGCGCATCCTGCCCCAGCAGCTTCGGCGCGATGATGTCGTTCACATGAGAGACCGCTTTTAAGACGCCTTTTCCCAGATACCGGCTCTGATCTTCATCCCGGAGTTCGAGGGCTTCATAAGTTCCTGTGGACGCTCCCGAGGGAACTGAAGCTTTGCCCACAGCGCCGGAGCTGAGAATAACCTGAGTGCTGACGGTCGGGTTTCCCCGGGAGTCCAGAATCTCTCTAGCCTGGATTTTAGCTATACATGTGTCTTTCATGGAATGTCACACTTTTTGTAAAGAAGGATTCGGATGTTTTTTTATTTAATTTCTTCTTCCGGGAAATCTTCCGGAGACTTTTTTAAAAATTCTTCTTTCTTTTTTTCGATGAAGTCCCTGATGGCATCCATTCCTTCCTGGGTTTTTTCTTTGACGACACGGATTCCTTTTTCCGCCTCTTTCGCGATTTTTTCAAAACCCTCTTTGGCCTTATCGCCGGATTTTTCCACCTCTTCCTTGATTTTTTTCCGGGTCTCTTTTCCGCTGGCCGGAGCAAAGAGAATTCCCAGGACAAATCCTGTGGCGGCCCCGAGAAGAAAAGATACGGTCGCTTCAAAAGCGCAGGAGTTTTTTTCATTTCCCATGTTTTTTCTCCTTTCGTTTTTTCCATTGCCGCCAAAAAAACCGAGCGATGGGCATCAGAAGAGGGAGATAGTTGGAGGAGGGCTTCAGAATCTTCGTCGTGACCAGTAACGAGGCTTCAGAGATATGCGCGGCGGCTTTCTTGGATGCCTCGATGGTTTGGCTTAATTCACCAATTTTTTCTTTGACAAGCTGGTCGAGCTCTCTTAAATCTTTGGCCAGTTTTCCGATTTCGGCTAAGGTCCTTTCTGCTTCCATTGCCGTCTGGCGGAGCTGAATAAAGAGCCGGATCAAAAAAGCGAGGGCAACGACAGAGACAATGGAAATGATGAGAACCAGGACTTGATTAAGAGTTAGCGGCATAACGTTCTAAAAATAAAGGAAAAAGCGATATTTGTCAAATTGGTTGGATTTATTTCCACAGGACTTTATGAATGTTTTCCAGGCGGTGCTCTTTCTCAATGTGGCCCAGAATCTCTGTGAACGCATTTTCGTTTTTGGATTCAACCGCGTTCTCCCATTCGGCGAATCGGGCGGAAACGGCAAATTCCGGTTTTTTCCTGAGAATGCGGTTGATCCCCCGAAGGGTTTTCCAGTGGGTGAGCATCAGGAGAGCCAGGGCTCCGAAAAAAACGTTGGGGCCCGGGAGGAGAGCGGCGAGCCCGCTGACCGGAAGGAACAGCGTTTCTCCGACGAGGAGGAATATATGCTTTGTCCTCTGCCGCTGGAGGAAAAAATAGAATTTATGCTTTATTCGTTTTTCTTCCAGATGCCCGCCGTGATAGATCCGGATGGTCTTTTCCTCGATTTTGAGAGCCCTTTCGAATGCCTGTTCCTGCCTGAGTATTTTCTGGGGGAGAAGCAGGAGTTTTTTTTTGGCCAGCTCCCAGATTTTCTTGGAACGGGAGAACTTCATCTGAACGAGTTTCGGCGGTTCGGAAGAGAAAAACCTGTATTTGTGACGGCCGTCGCGGACGAAATAATAATCAGTCATTTTTTTCAGGGATTTTGTCCGAATTAAATTGTTCGGGGTGGATGAGGCGGGCCGCCTCGGCAAAAGCGTCGATGAGCCGGGGGCCATAGCGGCTGGCCAGATTTTCGTCCAGAAAGTGAATGCGATCCGCCTTCACCGCCGGTATCTTGTCAAAACCCGTCCTTTCCTTGAACCAGGCTCTGGCGTTGAGGAAGTCTTCTTTTGATTTGGCCAGAATAATGATGATTTCAGGAGCGTCAAGGATGAGCTTCTCCTGACTGTAGTGGATCCATTTCTTTGGGATATTTCCGGTGACGTTCAGGCTTCCGGCCTTGATCAGAAGGTCGTTGAGGAAGCTCTCCTTTCCGCAGGTCCACAGCCCCAGGCCGTGAAGAGCCAGAAAGACTCTGGGTTTGCGGCGGATGTGTTGAAGGGCTGCCAGTGTCCTTTCATAGGCATTTTTCTTTGACTGAAGGAGCCGTTCGGCCTCGGATTCTCTCTGGGTGATCCGGCCGATTTTTGTGATGGTCACAAAGACAGACTCGAGGTCATTCCCCTGTTCGAGGATAAAAACGCGGCCGCTCAGGCTCTGGAGCCTTTTCAGGGTACTCAGAGGATTTCCCCGGAAGCCGATGATGAGATCCGGATTTAAGGCTTTGATTTTTTCGAGGTCGAGGTCGAGCATTCCTCCGATTTTCTCTTTCTCCTGCACCTCCAGCGGGTAATCGCAGTATCGGGTGACGCCCACGATTTTATCTCCCAGTTCCAGGGCAAAGAGAATTTCCGTAATATTCGGGGCCAGGGAGATAATTCTCTGGGGGGGCGCGCCGATAACGAAGACATTGCCCAGGTCATCTTTGATGAATTTCTGCGGGCCTGAGAAAAGAGATAGGCCTGAGAGAAGAGACAGGAGAAACGTGAATGCAAAAGGCCTCAGTTTCATTTGCCAACCCAGAATTTAATATCCGCTCAGTCTAGGTTCTGAAAAAAAGAAATATTTGTCAAGTCAGTCCTGATCGGACTGTCGGACATTTTCGGCCGGTGGGCAAGCCGGAAGATGGAAGACAAAGAATCATATGATCAGCAGGGTTCTGGGATCGAGCCTGAGGGTGAGTTTTCCGGGAGGGGGAAAATTGCGGTCCTTAACCACGCAGATCTCGACATGGTCTTCACGGGAATAGAGTGTGATCAGGACATCGACCTTCTCCATCAGGCCTTGGAACAGGGACGGCACGCCTTTGTCGTCGTAGAGAGGACCGTTGTCTTTGAGAGAGGCGCTGAACCAGACTTCAAGGCCGAGCCTGCCAGCGAAATCCTTGAATTTTCCCAGGTCGTCCGGCGAGGACTGCAAAAAGTCAAACCCGTCAACAATTATGGTGTCCGCGGCAAATTTGCCATGGGTAATCATGGCCTCAAGGCTCCGCAGGACCTGCTCTGTCTGTGCCCCCTGCTGTTTGAAGTTCATGATCACCCTGTTTTTGATGATTTCATCGTGGAGTTCCACGGCCTGCTCCAGCTCCAGTTTCTTAGCGATCTCTTTAAAAATATCTTCATACCAGTTGATGATGGTGTCCACACGGCTGGCATAGGAGACATGAATGACGGGCTTTTCCTGGAGGAGTTTGTCCGTGGCGATATGGACCAGACAGGCTGTTTTGCCCACACCCTTGGGAGAGGCCAGGACGCCGATATTTCCCCTGCCCAGGCCGCCGTGGATGGATTGCTCAAGCTGACGCAGAGGGCTTAGTCGAATGAACTCGGCCTTGACCATTGCATCATTCTCCTTTCTTTATTTCGCGCGTTCCTTCTTTCGCTTTTCTTCGTACCGGATCCTGAGTTCTTCGGCAAGGTCAGACGGGACTTTGCCGTATTTTAAAAATTCCATGGTGAATTCCGCCTTGCCCTGGGTCAAAGAACGGAGGATCGTGGAATAGCCGAACATTTCGCTCAGCGGGACCTCGGCGTCCACGCGGGTGAAAGTGCCGTCTTCCACGGAGCTGACAATGACACCCCGCCTCTGGTTGATGCTGGCGAAAGCACTGCCGGCAAATTCCGAGGGAGTCTCCACCGAGACTTTCATAACAGGCTCAAGAATCTGAGGCTTGGCTTGACTATAGGCTTCCTTGAAAGCTCCCCGGGCGGCGGCCTGAAAGGCCAGATCCGAGGAATCCACTTCATGAGATTGTCCGTCCGTCAGGGTGATTCTGACACCGATGACAGGGAATCCGATGAGTTCTCCTGTTTTCAGCGCCGCCCGAAAGCCTTTGTCGCAGGAGGGGATGAATTCCCTGGGGATATGTCCTCCTTTGACTGCGTTCACGAATTCGTAGCTGACTTCAGCCAGGGGTTCGATAAAGCCGCTGATGCGGCCGAATTGGCCGGCGCCTCCGGTCTGTTTCTTATGGGTGTAGTTGAATTCGATGCGCCGGGTGATGGTTTCCCTGAACGCGACCTGAGGTTTCCCTGTCTCAACCTCGGCATTGTATTCCCTCTTCATCCTTTCCACATAGACATCGAGATGGAGTTCCCCCATGCCCTGGATGATGGTCTCATGGGATTCAGGATCGACATGGGTCCGGAAAGTGGGGTCTTCTTTGGTAAAGCGGTTCAGGGCTTTAGCCATTTTGTCGATGGCTTTCTTGTCCAGAGGCTTAATGGCCAGAGAAATGACCGGATCAGGGACGAAGATCGAAGTCATGGCCAGGTTCAGGCCTGGCTTGACAAATGTGTCTCCGGAGGCGCATTCGATTCCGAAAAGAGCCACAATATCTCCGGCGCCGGCGGTAGAAATATCCACCATGCTTTCGGCGTGCATTCGCACCAGCCGGCCGACTTTGACTTTCTGCCTCGAGCGGGTATTGAAGAGCTCGTCTCCTTTTTTCAGGTTCCCCTGGTAAATCCGGATATAGGTCAGCTGCCCGTAGGGGCCATCCTCGAGTTTAAAGGCAAGGACGACTGCAGGGGCATCAGAGTCAGAACGGATTTTGACCATTTTTTCTCCATTGTCCAAGTCAATGGCGAAGTTCTCCACTTCCGAAGGATTGGGAAGATAGCGCACGATTCCGTCGAGCAGCAGCTGAACGCCCTTATTTTTATAGGCGGAGCCCATGAAAACCGGCGTCAGCGCGCGGGAAAGAGTTCCTTTCCGCACGGCTTCATGAACCAGTTCTTCCGTCGTTCTTTCCTGAAGGATGGCCTCTGCCAGCTCGTCGGAAAACATGGAAACCGCATCCAGCATCTCCTCCCGCCGTTTCTCGGCCTCGGCCTGGAAGTCCGCCGGGATTTTTTCTTCCCTGACGATTTCTCCGTCGGCTCCCTCAAAATAGTAAGCCTTCATGGTCACGAGGTCCACTATCCCGCTGTGTCGGTCTTCCAGACCGATGGGTATCTGCATGAGCACGGCATTGTGGCCGAGTCTTTCCGCAAGCTGATCTTTCACTTTATGGGGATTGGCCCCGACACGGTCGAGCTTGTTGATGAAGGCGATGCGGGGGACATTGTACCGGCGGAGCTGGCGGTCGACGGTGATCGTCTGCGATTGGATGCCGCCGACCGAGCAGAGGACCAGCACAGCGCCGTCGAGCACCCGGAGGGAGCGCTCGACCTCAATGGTGAAATCCACATGGCCGGGCGTGTCGATAATGTTGATGGAATGGCCGGCCCATGTGACATTCGTGGCGGCCGAGGCGATGGTGATTCCCCGCTCTCTCTCGAGCTCCATGGTGTCCATGGTCGCGCCGACGCCGTCTTTTCCCTTAACCTCGTGCATCCTGTGGATTTTTTTGCAGTAAAAGAGGATTCTCTCCGTGAGGGTTGTTTTCCCGGAATCGATGTGCGCACTGATCCCGATGTTCCGCATGTTCGCAATCTCTGTCTTCATCGAAACAAACACCTTTTGTGATGATAATTATGGCTTAGAATTTACTTGGGTTTGAAACGGGCTGGATAAAACTCTAAGCGATAAAAGTATCCAGATTGGAATAAAATTATATAGGAAAAGGATGAATTGTGCAAGGAATTTCGGCGGATTTCAGGGTTCTATCGGCGAATTGGGGGGACGTGTTGCCTTGACTTTTGAGGGGAATATCTCTAATATTGACCGTGATTTTGGGCTGGCCAGCCATCAATCTGAATAGGTCAGAAAAAAAATAAGGACCGAGCAAGCCATGAAGAACGATTACAATTTCCAACAGATCGAGAAAAAGTGGCAGCAGGCCTGGGAGAAAGAACGCGCCTTTGAAGTCCGCGAGGACTCCCGGAAGACAAAGTTCTACTGCCTGGAGATGTATCCTTACCCCTCGGGCCGTATCCACATGGGCCATGTCCGCAATTATTCCATTGGCGATGTCATCACCCGCTTCAAGATGATGAAGGGATTCAATGTCCTCCATCCGATCGGCTGGGATGCGCTGGGTATGCCCGCCGAAAACGCGGCCATCAAGCACGGTATTCATCCCCAGAATTGGACCCTGGACAACATCGCCCACATGAAGGTGCAGCTGAAGCGCATGGGATTCGCCTATGACTGGTCGAGGGAAGTCAACACCTGCCTCCCGGAGTATTACAGATGGAACCAGTGGATTTTCCTCAAGATGTTCGAACGAGGGCTGGCCTTCCGCCGAAAGAGCTGGGTCAATTGGTGCCCTGACTGCCAGACTGTCCTGGCCAACGAGCAGGCCGCTGGAGGTGAGTGCTGGCGCTGCTCGACGGAAGTGGGACAGAAAAGGATGGAGCACTGGTTTCTGAAGATCACCGACTATGCGGAAGAGCTCCTCTCCGGACACAACCTCTTGAAGAAATGGCCGGAGCATGTCCTCATCATGCAAAAGAATTGGATCGGCCGGAGTGAGGGAGCGCTCATCGACTTTGACGTGCCGGACCTCGGCAAATCCATAAGAGTTTTTACTACCCGGATTGACACAATCTACGGAGCGACATTCCTCGTGCTTTCGCCCGAACATCCATTGAGCCACGAGCTCATCGCCGAATCCGAGGAGGAAGCGAAGCTTCATGACTGGATGGCGCGGACGATTCACGAGTCCCGTCTGAAACGGACCGTGAGCGAAGTTGAGAAAGAAGGCATCGACACACGGAAAAAAGCCATCAATCCCTTCACGAAGAAGGAGATCCCCATCTGGATCTCCAATTATGTCCTGATGGAATACGGAACAGGAGCGATTATGGGGGTCCCCGCTCACGACCAGAGAGATTTTGAGTTCGCCCGGAAATATTCTCTGCCCATTCCTGTTGTTATTGAGCCGGAAAAAACCCATTCTGATGAGGCGCAGAGCGGAGAGCTTTTTGAGGATTTTGGCATAGTCGTCAATTCCGGGTCTTTTTCCGGACTAAAGTCCGTGGAGGCAATGGACAGAATGGCCCGTTATGCCGAGGAAAAAGGATTCGGCTGCAAAAGCATAACGTACCGCCTCCGCGATTGGGGCATTTCAAGACAGCGCTACTGGGGGACTCCGATCCCCATTATTTACTGCGAAAAGTGCGGGATTTGTGGGGTTCCATATGAAGACCTGCCGGTACTGATTCCTCACGATGTGGAGATTACCGGAGAGGCCGGGTCTCCCCTGGAGAAAATCGCTGAATTTGTCAACACGGTCTGCCCGAAGTGCGGCGGCAAAGCCCGCCGTGAAACAGACACCATGGACACCTTTATCGATTCATCCTGGTATTTCTTCCGGTATGCCTCACCCATTGAGGGAAAAATTCCTTTTTCCCGCCAGCCCGTCGGTTATTGGCTTCCTGTCGACCTCTACATCGGGGGAGTGGAGCATGCCATCCTCCATTTGATCTATGCCAGGTTTTTCACTAAAGTCTTGAGGGACTTGGAACTGACTTCTGTGGAGGAGCCTTTTCCCCACTATCTGGCCCAGGGAATGGTCACCAAGGATGGGGCCGCCATGTCCAAATCCAGGGGAAATATCGTGGACCCCGATGAGATGATTCAGAATTATGGAGCTGACGCACTCCGGCTTTTCATTCTTTTTGCCGCTCCTCCGGAGAAGGAGTTCGCCTGGAATGAAGAGGGGATTGAGGGCAGTTTCCGGTTTCTCAGCCGCATATGGCAGCTTTTCCAGGAAAACAGGGACTTGTTTAATGGGGATTCTCCTCCGATTGAAAAAAAGGGATTGAGGAGTGAAAGCTTTGGCAGACTGCAGAAAAAGCTTCACCAGACGGTCAAGAAAGTCAGCGAGGATATTGAGAAGAGATTTCATCTCAACACGGCCATCAGTTCCATCATGGAGCTTACGAATGCCATTAAAAGAGAAAAAGAAGATTTGACAAGATCCGATGAAGGAAAAGCTCTTCTCAAAGACGCCATGGAAAAGCTTGTCCTTCTTCTCTCGCCCTTTACGCCCCATATTTGTGAGGAGGTCTGGGAGAGGATGGGCCACGCGACGCGGCTTTCCCGCATGTCCTGGCCGGAGTTTGACCCTGATCTGGCCAAAGAAGAAAAAGCGACCATTGTTGTGGAAATTAACGGAAGAGTGAGGGACAAATTCGAAGCCGAACTGGACCTCTCAGAGGACGAGATGAAAAAAACAGCCCTCGGCCTCAGCCGCATCAAAACGCTCATCGGAGATAAAAAAATCAAAAAACTCATCTGTGTCAAACGCAAACTGGTCAATATAGTCCTTGAACCTGGAGAAAAATGAAAAAAAAGGTCATTTTTTTGATGATTTCATGCGCGGTCCTCTGGGGATGCGGTTATCATTTGAGGGGCACAGGAAGCTTTCTTCCCTCTCATATCAAGAGAGTCAGCATTCCGCTCTTTAAAAACTACACGACCCGCTTTGAACTGGACTTAAAGCTCACCCAGAGCGTTATAGATGAGTTTATCGCCCGCGGAAAAGTCGAAGTCACTGCGGACGCCAAAAACGCGGATGCCATCCTGGTCGGAGAAATTCTCTCTTTCAATGTCCATCCCATCGCCTTTTCCGGACAGGCTACGGCCGATACATATAACATCGTCATTGCGGCCAAGATCGAGTTGAAAGATTTATCCAACGACAGGATCATTTTTTCCAATCCCTCGTTTGTTCATCAGGAGGAGTACAAAGTCCCCCAGGGAACGGATTTTGAAGCTCTGGAAACTGAAGCTCTGGACAAAGTGGCTGTTAAGTTTGCCCGGACATTGGTCATCACCATTCTTGAGGGATTTTAGGGGATGTCGAATCATTTCCCGGGAAATGAGATCAAAGAAGGGAACATTTTACCCTGCTATTTTTTTTTCGGGAAGGAAATTTATCAGGCGCACCAGTTCATCGACGCCCTGAAGAACCGCTTGATCTCTCCGGATATCCAGGGCCTTAATCTGGAAAGATTTTCACTGGAGGAGTCTTCTTGGGTGGAGGTCATCGACTTGGCCAGGACTGTCCCTTTCTTTTTTTCTCCCTGGAGAATCATCGTCGTCGATACTTCCGCCAGGGAAGATCTGTCATCTTCAGAAGAAAAAATTCTTGCCGGATATTTTTCTTCTCCGTCTCCGAGAACTGTCCTTGTTGTCCTCTTTTCCGACAAAATCCCTAAAAACAAATCCCTTTACCGGTTCTTTTCCTCCCTTCCCTCTTCTCAGATTAAAATCAAAGAGTTGAAAATCCTAAAAGAACGGAATCTTTTTTCCTGGATGGACGGGAAATTATCGTTGCTGGGAAAAGCGGCCACCCCCGAGGCCAAATCCAGGCTCCTCGAAGTCGTCGGCAATAACCTCCAGATGTTAGACAATGAACTGGAGAAGCTGGTCACCTATGTCGGGGAGAAGAGGGTGATCGACCTGGATGATGTCAACCTGGTCGCGGATTGGGTCAAGTCGGTTGTGGAATGGGAACTGGCCAACAGCCTGGAAAAGGCCGACCTTGAGCAGTGCCTAATCATTCTGGACAGGTTATTCACTGAGGGCGTGAAGCCGGAGTATGTGTTGGGAATTATCAGTGCTTTTTTCCGTGATATTTTACTGGCCAAAGTCTGGCTCAAAGAAAAGAAAAAAGACCGGAAGGAAATTTTTCGGGAACTCAAGCCTCGGATTTCAGAAAAGTACGGATCTTTATATGCGACAAAATTCCACAATTTTTTTGCCTTGGTTGAAGGGCTGGCTTTGAAGGAATTGAACGGATTTCTCGCTGAGCTCAGACAGATTGATTTGAAGATGAAAACTTCAGACGCCTCTCCTCAGGCGCTTCTGGAAGGCTTCTTTTACAGCTATTGCCGTTTTCAGGAAAGAGCGAGGCTTATTTAGAGGAGGCAGAATTCAACGCTTTGACATGGCGGCTGAGTCTCGATTTGAATCGCGAGCCCCTTTTTTTATGGATAGCCCCTTTTTTAACGGTTTTGTCTATGGTTGAAATAACCTCGGGGAGCAATTTATTGGCATTTTCTTTGTCTTTATTTTCGATAAGCGCTTTCAGTTTTTTTGTTTGCGAGCGAAGGACAGATTTGTTTTTTTTGTTGATAGCGGTTCTGCGCAGGCTTCGGTGCCACTGTCGGATTGCCGAGTGATGATGAGCCATATCTTTCTCCTCTCCAGGCGGGATATGATAAGATATCTCGTCGCTAAAGTCAACTGATGGATTCAGCCCGATAGCCCGATATGACGGATAAAAAAGAACTGACAATCCTGAAGTCCGCGGCGGCAGTGGCTTTCCCCACATTGTTGAGCCGGATCCTGGGGTATGTGAGAGACTATCTGCAGGCCTACTACCTCGGGACTTCGCGTGGGGCGGACGCTTTTACGATTGCCTACATTATACCCAATCTGCTGAGGCGCCTGACCGGCGAAGGGGCGATGACGGCCGCTTTTGTGCCCGTCTTCACGGAGATAAAGAAAGAAAAAACAAGAAAAGAGATCTGGAAATTTGCCAATTACTTTTTTTTCGATTTGACGGTGGTTATGGCGGCATTGACCATTCTGGGGATTATTTTTTCTCCTCTCCTGGTCAGGGCCGTCGCCTTCGGATTTAAAGACATCCAGGGCAAATGGGAACTCACGGTCATTTTGACACGGATCATGTTTCCCTATGTGTTTTTAATAAGCCTGGCCGCACTGGCCATGGGCATTCTCAATTCTTTTTATAAATTTTTCGTGCCGGCCTTTACTCCGGTGCTTCTCAATCTGGCCATTATCAGCGGCGCTCTGGTCTTTGCCGGAAAAGCCCGGGAGCCGGCCGTTGTCTTTGCCGTCGGCGTTGTTTTAGGCGGCTTATTACAGCTTTTTTTTCAGGTTCCCTATTTGTGGAAAGAGGGAATGCGCTTTCGCTTTGGCCTCTCTTTTACTCATCCGGCGGTCCGCAAGGTGGTGAAGCTGACCATTCCTGGGATATTCGGCGTCGGCATCTATCAGATTAATTTCGCCCTCAGCCGTGCCTTCGCTTCGGCCCTTGAGGAGGGAAGCGTGGCTTCCCTCTATTATGCCTCGAGAATTCAGGAGCTGACCCTGGGGCTTTTCACCATCGCTCTTTCGATAGCCCTACTTCCAGCCTTTTCCGAGCAGGCGGTCTTTCAAGATATGGAAGGCATGAAGAAAACCCTTTCCTTTTCCCTCAAGCTCATTTTTTTAATTACCCTTCCGGCCGCGGCCGGCCTGCTCGTATTAAACCGACCGATCATTCAGGTCCTGTTCCAGAGAGGGCTCTTTGATGCCCATTCCACTTCCATGAGCGCTTCCTGTTTGTTCTATTTTGCCCTCAGCCTTCCTCTTCTTTCAGGAGTGAAAATCTTGGCCCCGGCCTTTTTCTCGCTCAAGGACACCAAGACACCGGTCATCATTTCCTTCTTTGTCATGCTTATCTATATTGTCTTTTCTTTTATTCTCATGCATCCCCTGAGAGTCGGAGGAATTGCCCTGGCCCTGACTTTGTCTCAGATTTTTAACTTTCTGGGCCTCTTTTTTTTCCTGGAGAGAAAAATCGGCAGGATCGAGAAAGGGAAATTTCTTCTTTCGGCACTCAAGTCAGCAGTTTCGGCCGCTCTGATGGGGGCTTTCCTCTGGATTTTTATCCAGCAATTTGAGTTCGCCCGGCTGGATATTCTAAACAGGGTCATAGTCCTGTTTTCGGCCGTTCTTCTTGGGCTGGCCAGTTATATTCTGCTGAATCTGGTCATTAATCCCGAGGACATGAAAAGCTTGAAAAGGGCATTTTCAAGAGAGAAGGACAAAGGGAAGAGAGGTTGAAATGATAATCGTTCTGCAGAGGGTTAAAAAAGCCTGTGTGAAAGTCCAGGACAGGGCGGTCGGGGAAATTGGCAGAGGGATCTGTCTTCTCGTCGGAATTGAGAAAGGCGATACTCGGGAGGATGCGGAATTTTTAGCCAGAAAGGCCGCAGAACTGCGCATATTCCCTGATGCGGAAGGGAAAATGAATCTGTCTCTGGCCGATGTTCAGGGAGAAGTGCTGGCCGTTTCACAGTTCACTCTGGCCGGATCCGTGAAGAAAGGGCGGCGGCCCAGTTTTGACCATGCGGAGAGCCCGGAGAAGGCCGTGGAGCTATTTGATTATTTTATCCGGATCATTCGGGAAAAGGGATTCAGAATCGAGACGGGTGTGTTTCAGGCCATGATGGATGTCCATCTGGTTAATGACGGACCGGTCACTTTTATCCTCGATTCAAAAAGGGGGTTAGGGCTGCCCAATGGGGATTAAGAGGTTCTCACGGCCGGCTCCGAATAAAAAAAGGCCTTGGCTTACGGTTGTCCTCATTGCCTGTGGATTAGCCTATTCCCTTTTCCTGTTGAATCATGTCCAGGATGAAGTCTTCTACAGCGGGGACGGCGGGCTCAAGGCTCTGCTCGTGAAGCAGTTTGCCCGTGGTGAAATCCGCGCCTCACTGGAGATTCCAGCGCCAGAGTGGGTGGAGAATCTGTGGAGAGCAGGATTCTATCCTTTTCAACCCCCTTTTGTGTTTCAGTTGCCGGCAGGATCATTTTTGGCCTTCCCGATTTTCTTTCCCCTTCTCAGCGTTCCATTCTTTAAGCTTCTCGGCTACAAAGGACTTTATATTCTTCCCACTCTTTTTCTTTGGGCGCTCTGGTTCAGATTTCTTTTTCTGGCAAGAAAGCTGGGTTTTCAGGAGAAAACGCGATCTCTCAGCCTGGCTGTTCTCGCTTTCGGCACGCCCCTGACCATCTACGGCGCTATTTTCTGGGAACACACGCTCGGCGTTTTTCTGGCTTTTTGCGGATTAGAATTTCTCATCGACAAGGGCCGCAAGGCCTCAAGCCCCATCTCTTTTTTTTGGGGGATTCTCACCGGATTGGCCGTGTGGATCAGGTCAGAAGCGGTCTGCCTCGTCGCTGTTTATTGCCTGATAGGGCTTTACTTCTTTTTCAAGTCCTTCCGTTCAAGCTGGCTGTATTTTTTTCTGGGATCCATCACCAGCGGCGCACTCCTTATGGCTGTCAACATGGCTCTCTATGGCCATCCCTTTGGTGTCCACAGTTTTCAGGTCATCGGCGACAACCCGGGAAAAAGACTTTTCCTGAGCAGTGAGATATTTCTTTCTTCCATCCGAGGTCTCCTGCAGTATTCGCCGGTATTGATCTTTGTGATCCTGGCACTGGCGGCCAATTATTTTTGGAGGAAAAAGAAAACGTCTCTTTCTCTCCCAGTCTCCTCTCTCCTTTTTATCGGCACAACCTTTCTGCTTCTTGCCCCGTTTACTCTTCCCAATATCGGAGGAAGACAGTGGGGTCCCCGCTACTTTTTGGTTCTCCTTCCGATTTTTATTCTGCTCGCGGCATATTTCCTTGAGCTCATTTTTGCATCAGAAAAAAAATTTCAAAAATTCACTCTCCTTGCCGTCTTTTTCATCACGTCCTTTTTTGGTATTTACAAAAACAGTATTTTAGGAACAGAACAACTTGTCGATAACTATCGCCATCGGATCAAACCGGCACTGGATTTCGTCCGCCAGAATAAAAATGACTGTGTGATTGTCAACCATCAATACATTGCCCAGGAATTGGAAGCCGCCTTTGACAGCAAACACTTCTTCTGTCTCAGCACCGGCTCTCAACTGCCTTTCCTTGTTTCAAAAATTCAAGAAAGAGGATATAGTCATTGCCTTTTTATTTCCTACCGGAGGCTGAAAATCGGCCTGTTGCCGGGGGAATTCCCGCTGGTGGACATCCAGTCTCATTTTCTGGCCAGATATGGTGATTATGATTTGTATGAATGGGAATTCATACCAAAATGACGCAGTTGGACAACCTTCAGGACGCCCCTCCCCCTCGAGCGTCCTGTTTAAAATCCGTTTGCGTGCAGCCTTTGCGCAATCCTCTTCTACTTAATGTAGCCCAGCGATTTGAGATTATCGATAGTTTTCTGGTCCAGCTGAATAAGATTGGCTTTCTTCATCCGTTCCGTACACTCACTGTTGAATTTCATCCAGGACAGAAGCGTCTCTCTCATCCTTGCGGCCACCCTGGGATCGGTCTCAATCAGATTTCTTTTTTCTTGGGGATCAGCGGAAAGGTCGTACAGCTCCTGTTTTTCAAACGCGGGATTGGCGATCAATTTGAACCGGTCGGAACGCACGGCTTTTAATTCTTCTCCTCGATGGGTTTCCTCTGAAAAAGCGGATATTTCTTCTTCCACTCCATCCTCCAGAATCCATCTCAAAAAGGATTTTCCCTGAAAGGATTCGGGAGTATCCGCAGAAAGCGCATCCAGAAGGGTTGGCATGATATCTATCAAGCCGACTTGACTGGATATGGTTTTTCCCGCCTTCACGTTTGATGGCAGCTTCATGATTAAAGGGATCTCCAGCAACTCGTCGTACTGCGTATGACCGTGTTCAAATCCGCCATGATCCATGAATTCTTCTCCGTGATCGCTCAAAACGATAATGAGAGTCCTGTCGTAGAGTCTCTTCTCTTTCAGAAAATCAAATAGCTTTCCGCAGTACTCATCCACATATGCGATCTCCGCATCATACAGAAGTTGGACAAACGTCCAATCCTCCGGGGAAAGAGTGATCTGTCCTTCCCGGACTTCCGTGAGCATGGAAAAAGGGGCCTGGAGCGGGCCCTGATAGGAAAAATTCGCCATCCTCATCAGCCTTTTTTCATAGGCTCTGGGCGGATCATAGTTCATGTGGGGATCAAACAGGTGGATGAACAGAAAAAATCGATCCCTGGGGTTGCCCTGAATCCAGGAGATCGCCTGATTGATTGTTTCATTGGCCCTCCGGATTCGAAAATTGTTCCCGTGGGCATAGTCATAGTCCAAAAAACCTCTGGAAAATCCGAAGGCTGGCGCTAAAAACGGCCCGTTCACAAAGGCTTTAGTCGCGATGCCAAGCCGGAACATGACCTCAACACCGCTTGGAAGCCCCTCTCTCATGGAGTAATAGCGACCTCTCTCCGCTTTTCCTGTTGCGCCGTGAACAGAAGGATAAGTGGATGTCAAGAATGTGGCAAAGGCAGGAAGCGTCCAGGGGCTCTGGGTGACCGCGTTCGTGAAGATGATGCTGTCTCTGGCGAACTCCTCCAGGTGCGGTGTTGTGCGGAGATGGTATCCGTAGCAGCTCATATGACTTTTTCTGCAGGTATCAATTCCGATGACGATTGTGTTGAACTTTTTTGGAAAATATCTTTTTTTACAGATTCTTCCGACCAGCCAGATACTGATAAGAACCCCCAAAACAAGAAGGCTCGAAATAAGAACAGAAATTTTCTTTTTCATGAAAATAGAGACCTAATTATCTTTTTCTTTCAGGTGAATTTGAGGTCGATCATTTTACGAAGGGCCTCTTCAGCCGCCATTCGTACGTAACAACTCTTATCTTTCGCCAGCTGGAGAAGGCAGATTTTGGCTTCTTTTCCTCCGATCTCCCCCAAAGCTAAGGCAGCGCTCCTCCGGACGTCGACATTGGCGTCGTTGAGCACAAGCTGAATGTGTTTGACGGCATCCTCTTTTTTTCTCAGACTCAAGATGCGCAGGACAGCGCTTTTAATAAACCAGGGGGTTTTGCACAGTTTTTGATAGAAGCAATCCAGGGGCAATTCTTTCCTTTGGGCCAGCTCTTTGACCACGAAGTCTTTAATCTCTTCGCTTGGGTCGTGAAGAGTTTCGAGCAGCACCGCGGGCACCCAGGGAGATTTCAATTTGGAAATGGTTTTAATAATTTTGAGTCTTTTCTGTTTATCTCTGACGATTTCAATTTTTCTTAAAACGGCTCGGGAAATGGAGCGGGCATCCTCTGTATCAGTCGCCGTATCGACCCGTCGATTCTCATTGAGACTCTTTTCAAAAATATCCGAATGTTCCTGAGAAGAACGCCTTAGAAATTTTTGGGGAGATCCTTTTTTTGACGAGGAATTGAACTCCATCGGCTTAAGAAAATGCTTAAAAGTCCCTCTCTAGCCTCCTTCACCAGCGGGCGGAGGGCGGATTTATTTCTAAACCATTTCCAGGATATGACCCATTTTTTCCTTTTTGGTCTTTAAATACTTGAAATTAGAGATGTTGGGGGGGATTTCAATGGGAATCCTGTTAACAATTTCCAGGCCGTAGCCGGCCAGGCCGATAAATTTGCGGGGGTTATTGGTGAGGAGCTTGATTTTTTTAACGCCCAGAGCAACCAGAATCTGCGCCCCTATCCCGTAATCTCTCTGGTCGGGCTTAAAACCCAGCTTTTTATTGGCTTCCACTGTATCCGCGCCTCTGTCTTGGATGGCATAAGCCTTGATTTTATTGGTCAGCCCGATCCCTCTTCCTTCTTGGTTGAGAATATAGAGAATAATGCCCTTTCCTTCCTTGCTGATCATTTCCATGGCGCGGTGGAGCTGTTCGCCGCAGTCACATCGGTTGGAGCCGAATGTGTCGCCGGTTAAGCACTGAGAGTGGGCCCGCACGAGAGAGGGCTCGTCCTTGTTGAACTCTCCTTTGATAAGGGCGATATGGTGCTCGTGGTGAATGATGTCTTCGAACACGACAATCCGGAAATCACCGAATTTTGTCGGGAGTTCGGCGTCCTCAATCTTTTTCACAAGGCGCTCGTTCCTCATGCGGTATTGGATAAGGTCCGCGATGGTAAAAATGGGAATGTCATACTCCCGGCTGAATTTTTCGAGGTCGGGCATTCTGGCCATGGTCCCATTTTCTTTCATGATTTCACAGATGACTCCGGCGGCAGTCAAGCCCGCCAGCCGTGCCAAGTCCACCGCCGCCTCAGTCTGGCCAGCGCGGGCCAGAACTCCGCCCTCTTTTGCCTGGAGAGGGAAAATGTGTCCCGGCCTGGCTAGGTCAGCGGGCTGGGTCTTTGGGTCTATGGCTGTGAGGATTGTTTTTGCCCGGTCATAGGCAGAGATACCTGTGGTCACACCTTTCTTGGCATCGATGGAGACTGTAAAAGCTGTTTCAAATCGGGCGGTATTGTCACGGACCATGAGCGGAAGCTGGAGTTCCTCCACCCTCTTTCGGGTCAGAGGAAGACAAATAAGGCCCCGGCCGTTCCTGGCCATGAAATTGATAACTTCAGGAGTGACCTTTTCCGCAGCGACCATCAGGTCGCCCTCGTTTTCCCTGTCTTCATCGTCGACGATGATGATCAGCTTTCCGGTTTTAACGGCCTCAATGGCTTTTTCAACGGAAGCCGTTTTGAATTCCTTTTCCATTTGACTCATCTTCTTCTGTTTTTCCGTCAGCCGAAATCTCCGAAAGACTGCCTTTTCCTATCGATTTCCTTGACTCATCCAATTATACACGTATTTACCGATAATGTCACATTCGATATTGACATTTTCTCCGCTGCGGAGTTCGCCCAAGTTGGTTTTTTCCAGAGTGATGGGAATGAGCTCCACTTCAAACGCAGAGGGTCCGAGTGAAGCAATGGTCAGGCTGACTCCATTCACGGCCACCGAGCCTTTGGGAATAAAGTAGGCGCTGTACTCCTTGGGGAAAGATATGGCGATTCTCTTTCCCGGCCTCTTCGCTGTTATTCTCAGGACTTTTCCTTGGAAATCGATGTGCCCGGTCACCAGGTGGCCGCTGAGCGGGGTGGCCATAGTCAGAGGCAATTCCAGGTTAAGACGCGCGCCGGAACGGAGAGACCCCAAGGTGGTTTTTTGAAGCGTTTCCAGGGAGAGGTTGAAACGAAGAACGTTTTTTTCTTTTGCGACCAGGCTCAGACAGACTCCATTCACTGCCAGGCTTTCTTCCACAGCTATTTGGACAAAGAGGGTGGGAGCTTCGACGGCCATTTCCTGTTTCCCCAGACGGTATCCTCTGAAAAAACCCCAGTGATGGATGATTCCTGTAAACATCAGAAATATCCCTCCATGATGATATCTTCATCCAGTGGGAAAGAATGGATTTTTTTCAAACGAAGTGAGTCCTGGATATATCCAGCCCCTTCGCCGGCAAATAGGGACACAGCGTCTTTCCCGCCAATGAATTTGGGTGAAAAAACCAGATACACTTTATCCACGAGACTCTCTTCAAGAAGAGCCGTTGACAATTTCTCGCCTCCTTCCACGAGAACGCTGGAGATCTCTCTTTTTCCCAGCCAGGAGAGGACTTCCTTCAAGTCGATCCGGCGAGAGGAATTGAGAAGAGGAACGACCTCCACCCATCTTTTTTCCAGGGAGTTCCTTTTTTTTGGGGAAGCGTCGTTTTTGCAGAAGACTGTGATTTGGCCCCGGGAGGAGGTGGCCAGAATTTTGGCTGTCAGCGGCAGACGGAGATGAGAGTCAAGGATGATGCGGCGGATCGTTTTTCCTGTCCAGTGCGCGTGGCGGACGGTCAACATAGGGTCATCATAGAGAACAGTGTTGATTCCGACCATCAAAGCGTCATATTCGCCGCGCAGAAGATGGGCGTATTCTCTGGACTGGGCGGACGAGATCCATCGGGAATCAAATTTTTTTGTTGCCAGCTTGCCGTCCAGGCTAATGGCTGCCTTAAGGGTCAGGAATGGAATTTTTTGTGTGATGTACTTGAGATAAGCTTCGTTCAGACGGTTGTTTTTTTCTCGAAGAAGGCCCACAGAGACTTCAATCCCCGCATCCTTGATTTTTTTTATCCCTTTTCTATAAACAAGCGGATTGGGATCCAGGGCGGATACGACAATCCTTTTTGGACGGACCTGGAGAATCCGGTCCGCGCAGGGCGGAGTTCTTCCCCAATGAACGCAGGGCTCAAGGGTCACATAGAGGGTACTGTTTTTCGAAAGCCGTCCGGCTTTTTCGAAAGCAATGATTTCGGCATGATCTTTCCCAGGGCCTTCATGGTAGCCGCAGCCGGCGATTCTGTCATTGGCCACGACCACTGCCCCGACATAGGGATTGGGGCTGGCCCGCCCTTTCGCCTTCTCGGCCAGGCCATACGCCATGTTCAGATACGCCGTGTCTTTGAGGTTGCTCATGAAAGAAGAGCCTCGATAAACTGGCGGGGTGAAAATTCGAACATATCCGCCTCTCTTTCTCCGGTACCGATCCATTTTATAGGGAGTTTCAGTTCGTCGGCAATGCTGATCACACTTCCCCCTTTGGCGGTCCCGTCCAGCTTGGTGAGGAAAATACCCGTCAGCCCGGAGAATCGAAGAAACTCTCGGGCTTGAATGAGCGCATTCTGGCCGATGCTTGCGTCCAGGACGAGAAGAATTTCCTCAGGGGCTCCCTCCAATTCCCGGCCGATCACTCTTTTTATTTTTTCCAGTTCATTCATTAAATTCGTGTTGGTATGGATTCTTCCGGCCGTATCGATCAAGAGGAGGTCGTAGTGATGGGCCTTGAAAGATTGAACGGCATCGAAAACGACCGAAGCGGGATCGGCTCCGTGTTGTCCTTTGATGACAGGAATGTTCAATTTCTTTCCCCAAAGGATGAGCTGCTCGGCCGCCGCGGCCCTGAAAGTATCGGCCGCCACAAGAAGGATTTGCATTCCTCCCTTTTTGTAATTATAGGCGAGTTTGGCAATGGAAGTCGTTTTCCCACCTCCATTGACGCCGACAAACATCATCGCTCTTGGGAGAGAATTCCGGACAGGTGGATGCTGGGACAGGATCACAATCAGCTCTTCTTTAAGGATCTCCCGGAGGACGGCAAACGAGTCGGTTTTTCTTGTTCTATCT
>JBAVVD010000047.1:0-3610 GCA_049697115.1 Candidatus Aminicenantales bacterium | reverse complement strand
GCTATGGTCCGGCTGGATATGTCGGAATACATGGAAAAGCACACGGTGTCGCGGCTTATCGGCGCTCCTCCAGGCTATGTCGGCTACGAAGAAGGAGGCCAGCTCACCGAAGCCATCAAGAGGCGTCCCTATTCCATCGTTCTTCTGGACGAAATTGAGAAGGCCCATCCGGATGTTTTCAACATCCTCCTCCAGATTCTGGACGATGGACGGCTGACGGACGGAAAAGGCCGGACGATTGACTTTAAGAACGCGCTCATCATCATGACCTCGAACCTGGGAAGCCACATCATCAAAGAATTCAGCCAGGACTATGAGACGATGGAAAGGGAAGCCAAAAAAATCCTGGAGAGCCATTTCCGGCCGGAGTTTCTCAACCGCATTGATGAGATCATTATTTTCAGGGCGCTCTCCAAAGAGGTCATTCTGAAGATTGTCGATTTGCAGATCGATCAACTGCAAAAAAGACTGGAAGAAAAGAAGATGGGGATTGAAATGAGCCGCCGGGCCAAAGAGATTCTGGCTGAAAAAGGCTATGATCCTGTCTATGGGGCGCGTCCGCTGAAAAGAATCATCCAGCAGGAAATCCAGAGTCCCCTGGCCATGAAAATTCTCGCCGGAGAATTCAAGGAAGGCAACACCGCCCGCGTCGAAGTGAACAACAAGGGAGACTTTATTTTTATAAATAGGATTTGACAAAAATACAGGGAATATTGTAAAGAAATGCCATACCGACGCAGGAGGTAAATATGAAAACAAAGGGATTTCTGAGTGTCACATTAGCTCTTCTTTTTCTCAGCTCCCTGTCTCTGGCCAACGGGCTCAACCTCAACGGCCTTGGCGCCAGAGCCACAGCCATGGGAGGAGCTTTTGTCGGACTGGCTGACGACTACAGCGCCATTTTCTGGAACCCCGCCGGAATGACCAATTTCTCCACGAAATATTTTGGCTTCCATGGCGAGGACATCATTCCCTCGGGGACATACAAATTCGTCGTTCCTCCGCCTTTTGGAACCGGAACACCTCTGGTTAACACTGAAACATCGGCCAAACACTATCTGGGCGGAATGGCCGCTTTCTATTATCCCATCAACAAGAATCTGGTGGCCGGTATCAGCGTGTATACGCCTTCCGGACTGGGCGCCAAATGGCCCACCGCGGACATGGCCGCCATCTCGAACCTCCGGACGGATATGGAATGGATGTCCTTTGTGGGAGTGGTCTCTATCTCTCCGGCCCTCGCCTATAAAATTAGCGATGCGTTTTCGATCGGCGTGGCCATGAACATCAATTACGGGATGTTTGATGTCAAAATGTACGCGGGAGAGGCGACAGTCGGGCCGCCCCTGTTCCCTGTGGTCACCACGCTGGACTTCGGCCAGTATGAAGAAAGCATGACTGGATGGGGGTATGGAGCCACAATCGGGATTCTGGTCAAGCCGAGTCCGAAGTTCAGCTTTGGATTGACGTACAAAACGGCCAGCACCATCAAGTTCGAGGGCGAAGCCAAAATTTCCGGTCTGAGCGTCCTTGTGCCCTTTGGGATTAAGGCCAGTTCAACTCTCAGCCGGGATGTCACATGGCCGATGTGGATTGGCGCCGGCATTGCTTTCAAGCCCACGGATAAGCTGACCTTGACCGCGGACGTTCAGTACACCAACTGGAAAAAGATAGACACCATACAGACGTCCTATGACGACACGATCTGGAAAAATGTGCTCATGGCGGATGAAGCGACTAGATATATGCACTGGAAGGATGCCACCCAGATTCGATTCGGCGCGGAATATAAAGTCTCCAAGGCCCTGGCCGTCCGTGCCGGTTATTACACGGATCCTTCTCCGGCTCCGGACACAACCCTGAACATCCTTCTTCCCAGCTATGACTTCAACAACATTTCCTTCGGCCTGGGCTATGCCCTGAACGGCCTCCAGATTGACTTCGGCTTCGAGTATTTGATGGGAAAGGAAAGAGATGTCTCTTTCGATAAAGTCATACTGGATCCCGAATATGAGCATGCCCAGCCCGGCACCTACGGCATGAAAATCATCGTCCCGTTCATTGCCATCGGCTACAAGTTTTAACAGGGCAATAAAAGCACAGACGACTGAAAACAAAAGAAAGGCCCTGAGCTTCGGACCATTCTGTGAGAGGGGAAGCGAAGGGCCTGTTTTTTTCCATGAAAGTCCGTAAAGCGATTATTCCGGCCGCCGGATTCGGGACGCGGTTCCTGCCGGCGACAAAGTCCCAGCCGAAAGAAATGCTTTCGATCGTCGATAAACCCCTCATCCAGTACGGCGTGGAAGAGGCTGTGGACTCGGGAATCCAACAGATCGGAATCATCACCAGCCGCGGCAAATCCACCATGGAAGACCATTTTAACCGCAACCCTGAGCTTGAGGAATTTCTCGGAAAGAAAGGTCAGCTCGATTTGGTGGAGGAGATGGAGAGAATCGCCGGTTTGGCCGAGTTCACCTATATCCGGCAGCCGGAAGCCCTGGGCCTGGGTCATGCCATTCTGATGGGCGAGAGTTTTGTCGGCGGAGAGCCTTTTGCCGTCCTCCTGCCCGATGATATTTACGACTGTCCGCGGCCGTGCACCGGGCAGCTTCTGGATGTGTTTCAAGAATTTAAGGGCACGGTCATTGTCCTCGGTCGAGTGGACCGGGAGGGAACCCGGAAATACGGGATTGTCAAGCCCAAGCCGATTTCCGATCGTGTGGTGCAGGTTGTGGATATGGCGGAGAAGCCGGGACCGGAGAAGGCCTTTTCCGACCTTGGAATTCTGGGCCGCTACATTTTTACGCCCGAGATTTTTGAGGCTATCCGGAAGACACCGCCTGACCGGAAGGGCGAAATCCAGATCACGGACGCCATCAAGATTCTCCTTGGGACCCAGCCTGTCTACGGCCTTCTTTTCGAAGGGACTCGCTATGATGCCGGGGACAAGTTCGGGTTCATCGAAGCCACCATCAACCTCGCTCTGAAGCGCCCGGAGTTCAGCCGCAGGCTCAAAGATTTAATAAAGTCGCTGAATTCAGAGTGACCCTCTTTCAATGAAAGGGTCAATGCTGCCGTAGACAATAGATATCATATCTATTATCCTGATCTCAGCATGGGCATCCCTTACCAGGCCATTGGCATTGGAATTGGTTTTTTGCTTGGCATATGGGCCTTTATTGCGGCCGAGACCTCCAAAAGCCGGATCTTCATCGCACTCACAATGGCCGTCATATTTTTTCTCCCAGTCGTGTGGCGCTGCCAGGCCTCCCGTCTCATTTCTTTTATTAGCTGGATCGTCTTCGGCTTGGGTTGCTATATCTTCCTGAGATTACGTGGTGTCGGGCTCAGGTAATCCCGTTGGCTGTCACAGACAACCCTCATTTGCCAACAATGGAAAGTTAATGCGCTAATGTCTATTTTGGTTCTCTTCCATTTTGGTGGATTTATTGAAGGAGATATCCGGAATGGCGGCGCTCCCCTTCAGGTTTTTCACGCCGTTCCCTCTCCGCTCCTGGAGGCGGCTGCGGAACTCGCTTCCAGAGAAGCTCAGACATCCTCGCCGCCCGGCAGAGCCGGGTTCCCTCCAGGAGCGCCTCGGGAAGGCTAA
>JBAVVD010000046.1:0-1766 GCA_049697115.1 Candidatus Aminicenantales bacterium | reverse complement strand
GTTGATGGGGGGCTGGTCGGCTGAACGCAACGTGTCTTTATCGTCTGGCGAAGCTTGTGGGACAGCATTGCTCCGCGCAGGCTTCAATGCGGTGATGATCGACGTAAAGCGCGATTAAATTCACAATGTACTTTTGGACCTGAAGCCCGACGTTGCGTTTAATGCCCTGCACGGTAAATGGGGTGAAGATGGTCAAGCAGCGGCGCTGCTCGAGACTTTGCAAATTCCGTACACTCATTCCGGAGTGTTGGCGTCTGCCATGGCAATGCACAAAGAAAAGTCTAAGCTGGTTTTCAGATCAGCGGGTATTCCGGTTGCTGAAAGTAAGATGGTCGATATTGAAGTGGCAGGAACCACACATCCAATGACGCCACCTTATGTGGTTAAACCCGTTGCCGAAGGTTCTAGTTTTGGTGTGCATATTATTGAACATGGCCGCAACAGCCCGGCAAGTATTATCCTCGAGCAACGTGAATTGTTTGGTGATCAAGTCATGGTTGAACGATTCATCCCCGGGCGTGAATTGACCTGTGCTGTAATGGGGGATGTTGCACTCGGTGTCATTGATATTGTACCACAACTTGGATTTTATGATTACGACGCAAAATATGTTCCGGGTGGTTCAAAGCATATTCTACCTGCAGAAATTCCTAATGACATCTATCGGAAAGTTCAGCGCTATTCGCTTGAGGCCCATCGTGCCATGGGGTGTCGCGGCGTTTCGCGTTCAGATTTCCGGCTTGATGATTCAAAGGGTAGAGAGCCGGAACTCATCCTTTTGGAAATAAATACACAACCCGGCATGACAGGCACTTCATTGGTTCCTGAATTGGCGGCGCATGCTGGACACACATTTGAGGAATTGGTCACATGGATGGTGAACGACGCGTCGCTGAACCGGTAAAGCCCAAACGCTTTCTCGGTCCTGATTGTCCACGCAAATATCGTATCGCAGCCCGTAGTTTTGCTGTGTTGTTTATGGCGACGGCACTGGTTCGCGGCGTTGTGGACGGTGGCCATTTGAACTATCCTGGCAGCCTTTGGCTTAAAATGCCAGGGCAGGTAGCTGGTCTATTTGGGCTCGCTGCAATTGACATTGAACTTGCTGGATTGCGCCATCACGAGCCCCGTGACGTGTTAGAGCATATTGGTGTTCGTCCCGGTGAGCCTCTCATTGGCTTTGATGCCAAGAAAGCGCGACTTAGTCTCCAAAATCTTGACTGGATTGATAGTGCTAACGTCGTGCGTCGGTTCCCAAATCAGTTACATATTACAATTGTTGAACGCGAGCCCTTTGTGGTTTGGCAACACAATGGCGTTCTTCAAGTCGTCGATCAGAATGGCAAGCCCATGGTTGGTGCAATACAGAACAGCGGAAATGTTTTGCTTCATGTTGTAGGCGAGGGAGCAAATCTTGCCGCGTCGACTTTAGTTAACCAAATGGAATCCACTCCTGGGTTAATGCTTGACGTGAAGGCGGCGGTTCGTGTGGGCGATCGTCGCTGGGATTTGCATATGAAAAATGGTGTTTTGATTTCTCTGCCTGAGCTTGACCTAGAGTCAATTTTGAAAAAGGCAGAGACCTCATACCTGTCAGAAAACTTAACTGGCATGGGCGTTGCCCAGCTTGATTTGCGATTTGCAGGTGAAACTATTTATCAAACGGCTGGTCAAATTCCTGTTGCCGACGTTGACCCTACAACAACGTCGAGCATTCGATAGGTAAAGGCGTTTTTATGAAATCAATTCCTGCTCTGGTTCGCGGT
>JBAVVD010000045.1:0-2401 GCA_049697115.1 Candidatus Aminicenantales bacterium | reverse complement strand
TCTCAATCCAAGGAATTTTGTTGACGAATATTTGTGATGGTCTCGGTTTTTGTCCCTTATATCGCGATAATTCTCTATATCGATTTTCCTAGACAATAAAAATTTTAAAAACTATTATCTCACCAGCGATTCCCGATTTAACCGCCGATGGGAGCAGTATGCCACATTTTCAGTGAGAAACTGCCCCCCGTCGATAGCTTTTGATTAATTTCAACTTTTTGTAACGGCGTTTGACGCCATGTCTTGCCTATTTGGGCTCTTTTCGGACGTAAGTATCCGGTCCACTTGCTGAGCGCGATGTGGCAAGGCTCGATCTTTGACAACTGTAAAGGCACCTCGATCGCTTTCGTAGCCTCATTCTGTTTGGATGAGCATATAGCCCTCTATGCCATGGGCAATGACACGGTAAATCGTTTCCATCGAATCCACCCGGAAAAGACGGAAATAGCTGCGTATACACTCCCATAACTCCCTTTTTGATTCAGCTTTTTGCCAAGCCTCCTTGAATAGCCAACAGCTCATCTGTAATACCTGATCGACGAGAAAGGCAAGCAGCATCAGAATTGTGAAGACCACGCTGAGATTCTTTTGACCGAGGCCGTAATTATGACCCAGGTTGTAGCCTTGATTTTTCAAGGTGTTGAAGGTTTCATTCTCGATCTTCCAGCGGGCGCGGCCGGCTCGCATGATATCAAAGGCATTTTCCCTGGTAATGGTGAGGTCGGTGACCCAGCTGAATCTGGTGATCTTGTCATCCTTCCCGACTTGCCAATACTCCAGGAAGTTTACCAGCAGGTCTTTGTTTGACTGGTTGAGTGGAACCTGATTGATGAAGCGGAAATAATGGAGTTTCTCCGGATCATCCTGGTCTGGGTACGAAAATTCCGTCACCTTGCCTTGTTCGATCTGCTGGTCCACCTGCTCGAAGAGAAACTGATGATCCCCCGGTTTGACGCCAAGGATGAAACGGAAACCAAGCCGCTTAAGATCCAGAATATGAGGGGCATTGCTGCTGAGTCCGTCTTCGGTGACAATCACCTTGAGGTGAGGGTGCTCCCTGCGAAAATCCTCGAAGAAGCGGCGAGCTGCATTTCGTTCACAATCGTCTTTGGTTGCCCCATCCTTCCGCGTGATCATTTCGGGAAAAAACGGAATGACTTCCTTGTGGTCAGGATGGACCAAGGCAGCCACATACATCTGTTGGTAATACATTTCGACGCCGTTCCGATGCGTCTTGCGCAGACAGTAAGGCGAGGACACCTTGCTCGAAGAATAAAATCCGGTTCCGTCACCGCTTATCAGATAGTGTCCATCGAGAAATGTCATGGCCTCCAGGTCTTTGCCTCGCTGGACTTGCCGGAATACACTGCAGAAAGCTGGTCGCAGGGATGATGGTTCGACCGCATCGAGGATGTCTCGCATCTGGCTGTCGCAGGGAATGTCGGCAATGCCGTAAACAGAATGCAGGTTTTCCGGCTCTTCCCGGCGCCGCTTATCGAAAGCCAGCAGGGAGGGGTCTTTCAGATGAAACATGGCGAAAGCGGACATCAGCGCATCATCAAGGGATACATTGACGTTTTCGGCCCGATGATCGGGTATTTTCTGATAGTCTTCCCTTATCGTCTTGATGAAGGAATCAGCATTGAGATGTTTTCGCACGGTCCGCCTGGTTCTGACAGCAACAAGTTGAATGGCTTCGGCTTTGTAAATTTTACAGTTTTGCATGGCGATCTCCTATGTAAGTATTTGAAATTACATAGAAAAATCGCGACCACCCTTTCGGGGGCTTGTCAAGTAAAAAATGTCGCTTGTATATTTTTTTATTCTGTTATTTTAGCTAGTTATATAACCACCTGGTGTTGATTTTTGTGCCGCGTTTTTACCGAATCGTATGGGATATTCAAAGTACAAAAAGTTTACGAAAGTTTGGTCACAAATTCCTTATAAATCAATGGATTTAAGGGTGGCCGGGAATTGCTGTAATTTATACTATGTTGTGCCAGTGGATATTGATTTTACAGGTGATAGTATTTATTTTAACTATTCTTCTGCTGGCTCAGGAACTTTTGCCTCTGGCACCTTTAATGGGTATGTGTTTACTGATTTAAATGACACAACTTCTGACTTTCTGAATGTAGAAATTGACCCAACTGCTACAACGCTAGGCGTTGACAGTAGCAGGGTATTTTTCAACGAAGATCAAATTTTTGTCAATGTTGCATCCTTGTATCACAATTCATATAGCAAAATAAAACTTGATGTAGATTTTGCTCCTGTTCCAGTTCCAGGAGCAATATGGTTACTCGCCTCAGGCCTTGCTGGAGTTGTTGGCCTGAGAAAAAAATGAAAAAATAAAACGCTTCACTTTTTCTCAAAAACCTAAAAGGCAGAGAATGTTTTC
>JBAVVD010000044.1:0-37563 GCA_049697115.1 Candidatus Aminicenantales bacterium | reverse complement strand
TATCTCGCCATCTTTCACAAAATTGCCCACCTGCCAACATAAACTTCCGTCTTCCTTCAAGACCCTTACTAATTCCATCATAACAACTTCTTGTTGGCATAAATATTCCTCTAATGAAATTCTTTTCTCGTATTTCTTGCCGACATTATAAGGCGGAGAGCTGATAATTAATGTAATACAATTTGCTGGAATCTTCTTAATAAATTTAAAAGAATCTCCACATTTTAGAACAATATCCGAATCCAAAGAGAAGCTATCTTTGACCTCTGGGGCTTCAAAAAGGAATGATACCATTCTGTTTAAATATAGAATAGATTTTATAATTTATCAATAGAAAAAAGCCTATATTTGAATTCTTTGAGAATTCCATGATTCCGGTCACTTTTTCTAACATTAATCCAAAAAGTGAACTGTTACTGTAAGAATATTCAGCCAGATTGCTTCGACATACGTAAAATAGAAATTTAATAAAAACATACGTGTCGTATTTTTCACAAAAATTAATGTGAGGAAATGTATTGAAAAATAAGGAAACAATCCTAAATTGAGCTCTTAACTTACTTATTAAAAGGAAGAATCATACCCATACTCGAGATGAACATTCTTTATTTCATGAGTATGTGTGTGACTTGATGTCAAATTCAGGTTTGCCTTCGATCATATCGATTGCTTTTCGCTGCGGCCGCCCTGCGGTGGCTTGGACACAGGCCGTTAGTGGTGGATATCCGTGCCCGAAACGACGATGACCATGTCATCGCTGTCTTTATGACCAATAAGCGCTGGGGAGCCATAGCCAAGTCTAATTTCACTACCCTCCGCTTCCGCGAACCCGTCTACAAATCCATCAGGGAGCTGATCATGTCTTATTTCGATTTTTATTACAATACTCTGGGTGAAAAAACTCTCCGTTCCTATTCTTTGCCTTTTGACCTCCGACGATTCGACGACCGCCACTGGATGACGACCGACGAAGATCTGGAATACATCGGCAGCCATTTGAACCAGATTCGGCATTTCAAGGCCATCACTCCCCGGATGGCCAGGCTTCTCCATAAGGTGGATAAGGATGTATCCAGGGCCGGACTTTTCGGTTCAAATAAGTTCGGCCTGTTCAGGCCGAAGAGAAAATAAGATCAATAAATGAATGCATAGGGACTCAAAATCCCTGTTGAGAGCCAAATCATGAGATAACGGCCGATATTTATTGATTTTTTCGCTCATTTCTCCTCAAAAATTGTCAAACAGGGCCACTTTAAGCCCTAAAACGTGCATTTATGGCTCCTCAACAAAGAAAAATAAGAAATTGAAAAAAAATTGTTGCATTCTTTATTAAAAATGTGATATAATATTTCCAATTTACAAAAGGGGATTTCGAAAATTATACCGAGCGGAGGATCATCTGCGCTTTTCTCTCTATTTAATTTAATTCTTCTGCACCCTGACATTCCATAAACACTGCAACTCTTTGAATCGTTCCTGCGTATATATATATGAGATGACTGAGATGAAAAAGAAGCGAAACCAAAAAGCAAACATACACCTCCTTTTAATGCCTCCTTTTTTAAGGGAGTTTACAATACATCCCGTTATCTACTAATCCATTCCATGTCAAAGGCTGCCTTTTTTCCCAGAAAAAAGGCAGCCTTTTCTCTGAATCGATTCCGACCGCTCATGAACCCCATTGATTTCGCCGGAGTCTCTCCACTTCTTTGGTCTAAATAGGGACACAGTTCCAGATAGAGAGAAGTGTTATATGGTCAGGAAGCCATTGGAAGCCATCGGATTTGACAAAAGAGAATGAATTATTTATAAATATGGCTCTGAGAAATTTTTTCTCTTTGACAATCGAATCTCAGGTTTAGAGCAAGGGAAGTCCGTGAAAGACGGACACAGCCCCCGCTACTGTAATCGGGGACAAATCCCAGAAAACGCCACTTCCCTCAATATGGAGGTTAGGAAGGCCTGGGAGGAGGATGATCCGAGAGTCAGGAGACCTTCTTTAAATCTTTGCAACCCCTCTTCGGGTGGAAGAAAGGGTCATTTTTTTTTGCGTATTGAACGGGCGATTTACCAGCGGGGGACATATTGTGGAGGTACACGAAATGTTGAAAAATCTTCTCGCTTTTATCTGTTCGTTTTTTCTCCTTGTTTGTCCTCTGCGGCCGGAAGAAAAAAAGGGAAAAACTGCGCCCCCTTCTTTCCAACATGAAATCGTCGTTACGGCCACCAGAGTCGAGACCCCGGCCAAAGAAGTGGCCAGCTCGATCACAGTGATCACCCGGGAGGAACTGGAGAAATCAAAGAAAACGAATGTCCTTGAGGTCCTGCAGGAAGTTCTGGGAGCGGATGTCCTCCAGAATGGAGGCACAGGAGCCGCCGCATCGGTCTTTCTCAGGGGCTCAAACTCCGAGCATGTTCTCATCCTTCTGGATGGAGTGGAAGTCAATGATCCCATGAGCCCGTCACGATCCTATGACCTGGCCCATCTGTCCCTGGACAATGTGGAACAGATTGAGATATTGCGCGGCCCCCAAAGCACACTCTATGGATCGGATGCCCTGGCAGGGGTCATCAACATCATCAGCCGAAAAGGAGAGGGAAAAGCGAAATTCTCATTCGCATCCCGCGGCGGGTCGCACAAAACTCTCAGCGAGAGCTTGAGCTTTTCCGGTTCCGGAGACTTCCTTTATTATTCCCTGGGAATTTCCCATTTGTACAGCCAGGGGATCTCAGCCGCCAGCACGTCCTATTCGGGGAACAGAGAAAAAGATGGATATAGAAATCTCTCCGCCTCAGGCCGATTGGGATTCCAGCCGAGAGAGAACCTGGAATTCAACCTGCTCTTCCGCTCCATCTCTTCAAAAACGGACCTTGACAATTCCGGCGGAGCTTTCGGCGATGATCCCAACAATGCCCAGGACTACAAATGGCTGTTCCTCAAAGGTGAGCTGAGAACCCTCCTTCTGGAAAACCGCTGGGAACAAAAGCTGGGCCTCTCCTTCATTCGCTCAGACCGGCATCATCAAAATTCGACTGACGACACCCACGTCTTCGACTCCGAAAAAGGCGAATTTAAAAGCCGAAGTCTCAAGCTGGACTGGCAGAACAATCTTTTTCTTCACCCGACAAACACACTGACGCTTGGAATCGACTTCGAGCAGGAACACGGAGAGTCGGAATATTTCTACGAAGGAATATGGGGACTTTCCTCCTCCATTTTTTCCCTCCGAAAAACCTGGACGGCCGGCTTTTACCTGCAGGACCAGATCCGGATTGCCAATCAATTTTTCGCCACTCTCGGCCTGCGCCTCGACCGCCACTCCCAATCGGGCACGGCCTTGACCTACCGCCTGGCTCCGGCTTATTTCATTGCGAAGACGCACACCAAATTTAAAGCCAGCTTCGGCACCGCGTTTAAATCGCCTTCCCTTTACCAGCTCTACGCCCCCGGAACATTTTGGGGGCCTATTGGAAATGAAGGGTTGAAGCCTGAAAAAAGCAGCGGCTGGGATCTGGGTTTTGAACAGGAACTCTTTCAGGGAAAAATGCTTTTTGGAGCCACCTATTTCTACAGCCTTTACCGCGACCTCATCCTCTTTGACTTTCTCAAGGGATACATCAATATCGGAAGGGCCCGCACCCAAGGAGTGGAAATCTTCGCAATGGTGAGACCGGCCGACAATCTCTTCTTGAGAACCAACTACACCCGATTGGAGGCCAAAGATCTGGACAGCGGCGGCTCGCTCTTAAGAAGGCCGAAAGATAAATTGGCCGCCAGCCTGGATTACAGTTTATTCAAAAAATGGTCTGTTCGTCTCTCGCTCATTCATACGGGAAAGAGGCCGGACAGGGATTATTCCGCCTGGCCCTATCCAGAGGTCATTCTTCACAGCTTCACGCTCCTCAATACCGTGACAACCCTCAACCTCAGCTCTCACCTTGAAATCTTTTGCTCCTTTGAAAATATTCTCAATGAAAAGTACGAATTGATTTTCGGCTACGGGACGCCTGGATTCTCGGCCTACGGCGGTTTTAAAATCCAGTTTTAGAGGCGGTTGACGATTCTGTCCACCGCGGAGAAGTCGACTTTATCGCGGGTCGCTTGTACCGCCTTTTTCCAGCCTGGACTGGAGATTGCCGGCTAAGGGATTGGATGGATCCAATTCCAGCGACTTCGACAGCAACTCTGCCGCTCGCTTGGTGTTGCCCCTGTGGATCTCGATCTCGCACAAATACGCGTAGGCAAAAGAGGGATTTTCGGACAATTGCTTGAGAAGCTCGAATACCTTCTCGGCTTGATCGTATTGCTTCTTCCCCCGCAGGAGTCGGTAACCCAAGCGGTAGAACGATTCCAATTCAGATTGCGGGATTTCACTCTGCTTCTCCAGTATCAATTCACAAGCGGCCCGCACCTGTCGCTCGTCGGCGCTTTCGAACGCCCGTTGGAGCACGTCCGCATGGGAAAGGTGGTCGCTCAGGTCCATCGTCAAGATTTGGTTCCCGTCATCCGCGATCGAGTTGTATAGCTCGTAGAAATAGATCGGGCCTTTCGCCACTGTTTCAGCCAATTGTTCACAACCCATCTTCTGTTCAATCGTCCGGGCCATATCAAATCCGACGGCATAGAACGCCCGCTGACGAACACCAAGGTCGAACACATCCCGCAGCGCTTGATCACTGGGCATTTCACTTATTTTTGACAGGAATGCATTTATTTCATTTCTCAAGCGGGAGACTTGTTCATCACTTGCGGCGAGAGAGTAATCTCTGTTCTTGTCCGCCGGATAGTGCGGGGAGGCCTGATAGGCCACATAAGTGGCCATCCCCTCGTTTTGGAGGCACTCGAGGATGTAGTAGAGCTTTTGCTCGAGCATCGGCTCCTCTCGGAATGCTGAGCAGGAACCATAGCCGGAGTGGTAGAGTTCGTGGACCAGTGTATTCAGGATAAAATCGGCGTCCAGAGAATAGCGTGGATTCAGCGCATTGATCAATATGCAGTCCCAGATATTCATTGAATCGAATGCGGTAAAGGCCGTGAAGTAGACTTTTGAATCGATGCCGCAATATTCTCTTTGGGGCAGATATTTGGCGAGTACGGGCTTGGTTTTCGCGGCAAAATCAGGCAGTTCCGCTTCAAGTTTTTTCAGCAGTTTTATATACGGGCCGTCATCCTTTTCTTCCTTTACCTTTTTTGAAAATAATCTTATGGTGTTTTTCCATCCTTCAGAAACAATCTGGCTCTTATTTCTGGTATAAAAAGCCGCGGCTTTTTTGTATGCCCCATCCGTCGCCACAAATTCTTCAGGATTTTCGAGTATCTTCTCTCCCTCCATTAGTAGTCTTTTCAACGATTCTATGCTGATTTCGATTTTCAGTGACATCTGATTATCTTCTGGACCTAAATATTTTGATTCATAGGCCCTTCCCATCGATGCGCAAAACATCAAAGTCAGGGAGATTGAAAGTATTGCCTTAAATATTTGCTGCGCTGGACTCATATCCGGTTCTCCTTTCTCTTTTTGTGAATTTTCAACTTCATGACGGGCTATCTTAAACCGAGCTTTTCTCCCTTTTCCAAGAGTTGAATAGACTCTCTGATTCGTTTCTCTTTTGTCTCCGGACGTTTAGCAATTCTTATCCAGACAATGAATTGCTTCTGATATGTAGGGGCTAATTGTTCGAAGAATTCTTTTGCTTTCCTGTTTTGATGAAGAGCTTTATTCAATTCTTCCGGAGGATCAATACTGACGATGGGTCTATCCGGTTCATTCCAGTTCCCCCTTTTTTGAGCGGCTTTTATCTTTGACAGCCCAACGGGAGTCATTCGACCGCTCTTAATCAATCTCTCAATCCTTTTCTTATTTATCGCTGACCATTGACTGCGATCCTTTCTGGGGGTAAATTTTCTGGCGAATTTCGAGTCGTCAATTTTCTTGATGATGCTGTCAATCCACCCGAAACATAAGGCTTCTTCAACAGCAGATTCGTAATCCAGGCAGGGTTTTCCCGAGTGTTTTTTGTAGAAGATCAACCAGACTTCCGTTTCTCTATCATGGTTGGATTGTAACCATGTTCTCCATTCCTGTGGGATTTTGAAATAGAGTGATTTCATGGTATTACCTTTCATCATCAGCAAGCGGCCTACCGCTGGAGTTCAGCGGCTGGCAGAAAGCGTAGCTTATTGCCGGTCCGCTAGAGTGTGTTGTTATGCCGTTATTAATTCTAATTTTTCTTTTGTTGCTGAAGGAAGCCGTATAGGAGCGAAATAATCTGCAGGATACAAATAATCCTCACCAGATTCATCTATAACCCTTATCTGATGATGTCTCTCAGCTTCTCTGTCAATCAACACTTTGTATATCTTCCTAATCTCTAACGACGCTTTATAGCCACGATTCTCAATGCAAATCATAAAATGTCTCTTCATAGTCCCCTCTATTATAAATATTTCTTAATTTTCATTTCCTTCTTCCCTACACCGTGTCCTTCATACCAATGGACTTCCGCATCAAGAATAGTACCATCTTCCAATTTTACACGGCATATTCCCTTTAATTTCCTCCAATTTGTTTTTCCATATATCTTATTCAACCGACTCAAATTCTTTATCCCTTGCCCTATAGCAATGGTTTCAATCTCCTGTATCTCTCCAATCACTTTGAAATGCACTCTTAAATGTTAGCAAACTTATTAAATTTAATACAGCATAACGGACCGTGGCTAAGCTGCCGACGGCAATGTTTTTAGTTTGTACTGCCCTTGTGCGGAGGCTATAAACAACACATTCTTGTGCGTGGGCATTTGCATTCGCCGCCGCTCCTTCGGCCAGCTTGAGCCGATGGTTAGGCCTCACATATGTGCCAAAGCGTATTTGCATCATATATCACTCATAGCGTGCTGAATATCGAGCAGTAGCTTAATGTATTTGGCGGCAGTGCTATTGTAGATGCCCCGAAGCCTTGTGGGGGTCAGTCCTGGTGCTGGTAGATCCTTAATTGTTTCCTCTATAAGCCTTCTGAGTTTGTCAAACTGTTTTCTATACCGCGAAGGCACTTCGTCTAAGGGCAGCAGTAGAATCTTAATTGCCTCGCTGGCCAATCGGCGATTGGCATCCCCTTCATGAATTGCCATCCGATAGTTGATATCGAATAACTTGCCAGCGAAGTATGTTTTCATCTTTCCCATGTGATTTTATGCGGCCTAACTATTAATATACAGCGTGCTGTATATTAATAGTTAGGCTTGAAGCCCAGATACAGGTCTTTATATTGGATATGTCCCTGGCTTCCCCGGTGCACATACTCAGGGGAAAACACTGGACGAATTGCAGAGCAACCTTCGCGAGGTCATCGAATTGCTTCTTGAGGATGAAAAGCTCACAATCGAGACGGAATTTGTTGGTACTCAAAGCATAATGGTTGATAGATACTGGGAAAGTATCCGGCTCTTAAGCAATTAGAGAAGGAAAACAAATTAGCTGAGAAAAACGGAGTCTTTCCTCGGTATTGGGCTCTTCTTTTTCAGCTTGTCTTCCATCTTTTTTCAGGCGCTCGAGCTTGTCCTTGGCATTCTGGTTGTCCGGGTTAATCTCCAAGGATTTCTGGTAGTATTGGATCGCAAGCGCTGTCTCGCCCTTTGCTGCGTATGCCTCGGCCAGACTGTCATAAACATTCCAGGACTCTGGATACAATTCCACATTCATCTTAAAGATGGCGACGGCCTCATCGATCCGGCCAGAGCCGAGAAGCTGATAGCCGGCGTTGTTGAACTGCCGTTCGTTGAAAAAATATCTGTCTTTATTGGACTTGAGCTCATCGAATTTTTGTATCCCGGCTTCCATTCCCTGGGAGGAAAGAGCTTCCGCAACAATTCGGGCCGCGGATTCGACAAGCTGCGACCAGAAGGCTTCCAGGTTGTTCCGGTGGAAATTCTGGATGCGGGAGTCGGTATGTCCGTTCTCCCGGAGATAATAATATTTGACATCGAGTGGAAGCCTCGCTGCGGCATCTTCAAAGGATACGCCTTCGGCTTTGGCCTTCTTCAGGCCCTCCCAAAGGCCGACGATATAATCCCTCCACAAATCCAGTTTTTCCGGGGTCCAGAGATCCATATGACCGGGGATGACATCGCTCAGTTTTTCTTCGCCGTCTAATACCGCACTGAGAACTTCGATCCATTTCGGGATGTCCAGGTCGGGCAGACCGGCGAAGAGGGGAAGCCACCTCCGGTCGATAAAAATATCGCCTGTTAGAAGGACTCCTTCTTCCGGTATGTGAATAAAAATATCTGCACCGGAATGAGCCCGGCCAAAAAAATACATCTTCAGCGTCAGGTCGCCCAAATCCAGGGTCATCCGATCATTGAAGGTGATATGCGGCGGCATGATGATTAAATCTTCTGAATAGTCCCGGACTAACCGCTCCATCCGATTGATGGATCGGCGGATCCCTTCCGCCTCTTTCGAATGGGCATCGGTCTGAGCAAGTCTATTTTTTTGTTCCTCTATCGCCCTGTTTGAATTCTGAATACGAAGGGGAATCATCTCACTGGCCGTTCGCATCGGCGGCGTGCACTCCGTATGTCCGATGATCTTAGCTTCGGGGAAAACCTGGTTTCCCCAGGAATGGTCCCAGTGATAATGGGTGTTGATGACATAGGCAAAATCTTTCCGGTTGAACTCCTTTTCGATGAGTCTTCGGATCTTCCGGGCCGTGCTGGGCAGGCCTGAAGTGTCCACCACGACCAAGCCTTTCTGCGAAGCAATGGCCGTGATGTTATTATTCATAACGTCTTCCTTCAGAATCAGTACCCGGTCGCTCAAACGGATGATTTCGATGGGAATGTCGTCCACTGCCTGGGGCAGGGTTGGTGAGATCAGAAGAAGGATGAAAAAGACTCCGGCGAATGTTTTAAGGACTCTCATTTTGACCTCCAACCATCGCGGGGAAGTATAAATCGCTAAAGAAAAATATGTCAAGGACGGTTTAAGCTCATCCTGTTCTGAACACATGGTTTCAGGAAGTCAACCCGACAACTTGTTTTCTCAGGATATTCATTGCATAATTTCTAATAGTCTGTTTGATTAATTTGAAAACAAATAAATCGGGAAAAAGGTTCTGGAAAAACCGGAAAGGCGAATGAGGAAATGCTCAAGATGTGCATAGCGAAGGGATTTCAGATCCAGGAAAAAAGAGGCGGCGAATGGCTGTGAATCAAACGACCTACCAAAAAGCCGTGATCTATTTCATGAGTGGAACCGGAAACTCCTATCGTGTGGCCATGTGGATGCATGACTCCTGCCGGCGCCGGGGAATCCGGGCGGAGGTCATACCCATCGACAAAGCCGGACCCTGCAACGAGGTCACGGCCTCCCCGGACAACCTTGTCATTCTTGTTTACCCAACCCACGGATTCCTTCCCCCATGGTCAACCATCAAGTTTCTCTTCAAGATGCCGGTAAAAAAGCGCGCCCATGTTTTCTGCGCCCCGACCCGCGGGAGCTTTTATCTCGGCCCGCTCCTCATCCCCGGAGCGGCCGGTCTTGCCTCCCTCCTCCCCGCCCTGGTCTTGCCGTTCAAGGGATACAATATCCGCGGCGTTGTGAGTCTGGACATGCCGGTGAACATCATCTCGATTCATTCCCGGCTGAGCGATAAACATATCAACCGGATAAAGGGCAAGGCAAAACGCAAGGCGGAAAGATATTCCACGCATCTTCTCTCCGGCAAGTTGATTTGGCTGACCCGCAATAACCTCTATGAATCTCTCTGGATCATCCTTCTCCTTAAATTCTGGTTTCTTTTCCCCCTCCTCTATCTGGTCATCGGACGATTTTTCATGGGCAAGCTGATGTTCGCAAATACCGCCTGTATAAACTGTGGACTCTGCGCCCAGTCGTGTCCCAATAAGGCTATTGTCATGAAAGGCCGCCAGAAGCCTCGTCCTTTCTGGCGCTACAATTGCGAGGCCTGCCTGAGGTGCATGAACTACTGCCCGCAAAAAGCGATCGAGGTCGGGCATTCCTGGGGTGTTCTCCTTTTCTTCATATCCAGCTTTCCTCTTTCGGTCTCGATTTTTCAGATGGCCGCAAATCACATTCCGGCCCTCGAATCAATCCGGAGCTATTCGATGGTGCAACTTTTTAACGCCGTCTACTATTACCCGGTCATTCTGATCGCCTATTTCATCTTCTACAAGATGCTCCGGTGGAAACCTTTTAACCGGCTTTTTACCTACACGACCTTCACCCATATTTTTCGCCGCTTTCACGATCCCGAAACGGGATTGAACGACCTGACCAACAGAAAATCCTGATGGATTAACCATCCTCTCGGTGCAAGAGACATCCGCTGGACCGGTGGCCTTAAAAAACGGAATGACAAGTGGGTCTTTGTGCAGAAGTTTTAATTATTGAGTCTCATTGGTCAATCGGTTGGCTATATTCCCTGTTGATAGCGGAAATGATTTCCATCGCCAGAATTTCACCTTTCGCTCCATTGGTCATTATAACAGCGCCTCTCCCTGTTTCCGGGTAACCGACCAACCAGCAATTCATGCCCGGAAAATTGCTGCCCGGATGAGCGAAAACGAGATCTTCACCTTCTCCGAAGAGTATCATACCCAGACCTTCACTCAATGGCACACCAAACATACTGGGATCCAGGTCGAGTTCCTTACGAAACATTTGGTGTGTCATTTCTTTCGATAGTAACCGGTTGGATAAGCCCTTATAGGCACGCATCAGTTCAACGGTAAATATCGCCAAATCGGAAGGAGTCGTCATGAGGCCTCCATGGGCGAGCGCCGTAGGAGGCAGGGCCGGTTCACCGATACGTCTCTCTGCATCGTGAGGCATTGCCTCTTTCGCTTGAAGCTCCTTTTTCAAGGGATACAAAAAAGTGCTGTTTTTCACACCGAGCGGTTCGAAAACAGTCTCCTGCGCAATTTGAGAGTATGTCTTGCCGATGACATCCTCAAGGATCTGCTGGATCACAACACATCCAAGATTTGAGTATTGCCATTTTGTACCCGGAGTGTATTCAACGATGGCCGGCTTATTCATTGCCGGCAACTCCCCTTTCAGAACCTGAACCAGTGTGGGATCACCTGCATTTTCCTGTTGAGGAAAATTCGTCGTCGGCAGACCGGCTTGATGAGTTAACAGCAGACGCAGGGTGACCTTCTGCCGCCGTGTCCATTCATTTTCAGGAATGTTCCATGATTTTAAATAGTTGTTGACATCTTCGTCCAGGTTAAAGATTCCTTTTTCACAATAATGCAGGACGATTGCGGCCGTAACCAATTTAGATGTTGAAGCGGCTTGAAAGAAAGTGTCCGTGGTTACAGGCTGATCACTGTCCGCCTTTAATACCCCGTACGGTTTTGCCCATTCAAGCGCAAACTCATTAATGACGGCGATGCTGACACCGGGCACATTGTAATATTCCATCCGATCTGACAGAGTCATGAAATCCTCATTTTTCGTACGGTCCACTTGAAACAGGCTCATAAGCGTTGAGAATTCGACCAGACTGTTTTCAATGTTGTGTATCCTTTGTTCGATGAGCAAATTGGCTTTCGGCTGTGAACAAGAAATGAGGGTTAAAAAAACCGTTATCAAAGCGATTAATGGTCGCATATTTTCCTCCGGTATTGGTTTCGATATTATCTCAATAATTGACCCAAGTTTTAATATCCCGCCGACTGTATTAGATATAAACTCCCTCTCCTTTGCGCCGAATATTACATGACTCCATTCAATATTCCCGCCAATTGGCATTGAGTCTTAAAGACAGTGAATGAAAGGGTCAACCCTAATTGTCCGCTTCCTTCAGATGTTCCAGCCAATGAGTCCACCGGGCAATATGGCCCTCCTCATCCGCCTTGTCCTTCTCGATGATTTTTCTGGTCTCCTCATCCCAGGGGATATCGTTCAAAAGCTTTGCGTAATGGCGGACCGCCTTTTTCTCTAGCCATATTCCGGTTTTTAGAATTGCCTCCTGTCCGAGAAGCCGGGATATCAATCCGAGGAAGGAACCGGCCACTCCGTGCGCCCACCTTCGCCCGCTCGGTTTAAACCTGTACTCACAGAGCTTCACCTGAAAATCCTGGAGGTGAACCATCTCATTGCACATGGCGGCGATCAGCTGGCGATTGAGCTCGTCCCTCTTTTGTGAGCTCTGGAACCTGTAGATGTTTACAGCCATGGTTTCCAACGCATGAAATGTGCGCAATCCCTTTCTGAGAAGCTTGAGGCTCTCCGGAGGATTTCCCTGACCCCGATGTTGAATATCCTCGAAACGCATTTCCGGGCGAATAATGGACGTATTATGAATCATGGAAGTATTGTCTCTCCTCTGTCTCCGGATTCATCGTTTATAAAAAAAGCTCCAGTCAAAATCGGCCATCAAAGGAATCCGATCCCGTCCCAAGTCGGGCGTTCTGAATATACGCCCTGTGGGCCAGAACGAAGGCATGAATTATTATAACAGATTTTTCACGCGGTTCTCTCTCAGGGCCTAAATAAAATCGAAGAGAACTCGCCCGGAACATGTTTGACCTTTTCCAAGCGTTGTTGTATAGCCATTGGGTAAAGAATAATCGTATTGAATAATGAACTATTTCAAGGAGGGAAGATGGAGAAGCTCTCATCCGCCGATCTGGTCAGCCTCATCCAGTCCGTTTTTCCCCGTCACCCAGATGATAAGTTCCTGGGAATCCTTGTGGACATACCCCAACATTCTCACCAGGACGGCCGGCAGTGGCAGGAAAGAAGGAAGCTTGCTTTCGAATGGTTTTGCGCTCTGCGCAAAAATCTAAACGCCGTTCCGCTTGAGGGCGTAAGGCTCATTGCCTATCCTGACGTGGGCTCGAACAACGCCGATCTGCCGGAACAGGCCGTCCTAATCAAAGACCATCTGCCCGAAGCGGCGGGCGGCTTAGATCAGTGCGGAGAAAAAGTCCTCTTTGAGGATGTCTTTAAGGAAACTCAACTCTTCCTGGCTCCGACAGAATTCTCGACAACCGCGCCGCTCAAGAATGCGGCCAGGCGCTTCGGTTTTCGCGCCGCGACAATGCCCGGCTTTTCCTCAGAAATGGTCCCGGCGCTGAAGATCGACTATGGCCAGGTTTCCAGGCGGGTCTCCCTTCTCAAGGAAAAACTTGACCGGGCGGAATGGGCGGACGTCCGTTTCCTCGTCGATAGCCTCAGGGGGGAATTCAAAGTTCTTTTTGACCTCCGGTTCAGGACGGCTCACGCCAGCACAGGAAGGTTTCCGGATCAGAGGACCGCCGGCAATCTCCCCAGCGGTGAAGCCTACATCGTCCCCTATGAGGGAGAAAGAAATGAATGGAGCCGGACCGAAGGAGTCCTTCCCGTTCAGACAGGCGACGACCTCGTGCTTTTTTCCATCGTTGAAAACCGAGCCGTCCATGCCGACGGAGAGGGAGAATCGGCACGTCTAGAGAGGGAGCACCTCCGAAAAGAACCGGCTTATGGCAATATGGCCGAGCTTGGATTCGGCGTCCTTGAAGACTTCGGACTTCAGCCCATCGGCGAAATCCTCCTCGACGAAAAGCTGGGCTTCCACGTGGCCTTTGGCCGGAGCGAGCATTTCGGAGGGGCTGTCGGCCCGAAAGATTTTTCATCCCCCCAAGAAGTCATCCATCTTGACCGTATTTATATTCCCGCCACCCAGCCGAGGATATCCGTCAAGTCCATCGTCTTCGGATATCCTGAAAATCAGAAGGAACAGGTCCTGGCAAATGGAAAATACTTGATTTTTGAGAGTTAATCTTTACGGCAGATGGTCAACAAGGATTTTAATCCCCACAAGGAGAAGAACAATCCCCCCGAGTAGACCGGCTCTCTCTCCCACCAGTCGCCCGAGCAAAGGGCCAATCTTAGCACCCAAAACGGTCATGATGAAAGCCACAAGTCCGATAACGGCTGCAGGATAAATGATGTTCACGTCCAGGACCGCAAGGCTCAGTCCGACAGCCAGAGAGTCGATGCTTGTGGCCAAAGAGAGGACAAAAACCGAAGTCCCTCTCGTCGGGTCGTTCTGGAGCGCCTTGGATTCTTTTCCCCGCCTGAAGGACTCATGGATCATTTTGCCGCTGATCAGGAGGAGTAGCCCAAAGGCCACCCAATGGTCAAAATCCTGGATGTATTTCTGAATATTTTCTCCGGCGGCCCATCCCAGAACAGGCATCAGGAACTGAAACAGGCCAAAATGGAAGGCCAGCCTGAAAGTCTGACCACCGGTCATCCCTTTGAGGCTGAGGCTCAATCCCATGGAGACAGCAAAGGCATCCATGGCCAGAGCCAGGGCCAGAGCTAAAACTAAAAAAATGTTCATGTCAACGGTCTTCAGATTTTAAGAAGCCCGAAGCCTGGAATTTAAAAGAAGGCTCACCACAACAGCAATCATGCCATTTACCGCCAGGGCAACAAATCCGGCGTTCATCCCCAAAAAAGGATCATGACCGCTAAAAACCAAAAAGGCGACAAGGACAACTCCAGCGGCCAGGCCGCAGATAACGCCTGTTTTTTGGACTTTTTTCCAGAACAGCCCCAAGACAACGCCAGGGAAAAATTGAGAGACGCCGTCATAGCCGATGAGAAGGAGATTGACCAGGGCGTTCGGGAAGCAAAGAGCGAAGACAAGCGCCAGCGTCATGACGACTAAAACCATAATCCTTGAAAGGCGCATGACGCGCTCTTCCGGAGCCGCCGGGTGGAATCCCGCCTGATAGACATTCTTGGCCAGCAGCGTGGAGGCAAAAAGGACAAGAACCGAAGCCGGCACCATGGCCGTCACAGCGCCGGCCGCTCCGATAAATCCCATGAACCATTTGGGATACGTCTTATGGACGATTTCCAGAAAAGCGGTGTCGCCGTTTTTAAGCCCGGGCAGGACCAAAAGTGCCGTGAATCCGATCATAAACACGAGGAGAATGGGAATCTGGTAGAAAGGCATGATGATCGCATTTCTTTTGATGATTTTATCGCTTTTGGCGGAAAAGGCCGAACCAAAGACATGGGGCCACATGTAAAATCCCAGCGCCGTTAAAAGTACAGTGGACATCACCCAGAGGACATCCATATGGGCCGTGGCGCCGGGGAAAATCAGATGGCCGGGTTTCTGCACCATGAGCGCTTTGAACATTTTTCCAAAACCGCCAAAATAGATATGAGGCACGCCGATGCCGACGATCCCCACAGCCAGGATCATCATCACATCCTTGAGGACAGAGACCCAGGCGCTCCCCCGAATCCCGCTGGTATAAACAAACGCGCAGGTCAGAATAAAAGAGATGCCGATGGCCAGGTCGGATTTAACCGCGCCGTTGCTCGCCACTTCGACAATAAATCCAAGGCCCGCCAGCTGAAGCTGAAGGTAGGGAATGATGGATAAGATTCCGATCAGAGCGACCAGAACGCCGAGAGAGCGGCTTCCATAGATATGAATGAAAAAATCAGGCTGGGTATGGAGTCCGAAGCGCCTGCCGACTTTCCAGATGGCGGGCAGGATGAAAAAGGAGAGCGTGTAGGCCAGGGCTCCATAAATAATAATGTAGAATGTGGGTGCCCCCCTGGAGTACGCCCAGCCGCTCGCTCCCAGAAAGGTAAAGGTTGTGTAAATTTCTCCGGCCATCAGCAGCCAGATAATAATCGCCCCGAACCGCCGACCTCCCACTATCCAGTTTTCCAGATTCATTTTGATCCGGCGGCCGGCATAGAAGCCGAGAAAAGAAGCAAAGATGACCGTGCCCAGAATGATGAAAAGGGCGATGTTCACTTATTCTCTCCCCCGTCCGGAGCATTGAATTTCTTCTCAAGCAGATAGGCGGCAAAAAGGATAAGAGGCGTCAGAATCACCCAGAGGATTATCCAGAACAGGACAAAAGGAAATCCCAAAATGACAGGTTCGATGCGGTTGACCAGAGGAAGAGCAAAGACCAACATGATAAACGGGACGGCTCCGAGAATTAAAGCCAGTTTTGTCCCTTTCGGCATTCAGACCTCCTTTTTTTACTCCGCCCATTATAACAAAATCCCACAGCCTTCAACAAAAAAGGATCCGCTCCCCCAAATTTATCGCTGGAAGCATTCCCAAATGCGCGATATCTGAAAGGCTAGGGGTATGCGGTTTGAAGGCACGCTGGCTTTGGCCCAGCGCGCCAAAGCCGCTCGATTCAGTCGTCGCTCTCCCTTCCCTCAGGTCAGGGAACCGTGCCCGCTCCTCCTTCATACAACCTTCTTCACCGCATACCCCTAGCCATACTCCCTGGCCCTTCATATGCACGGATTTGGATATTCTTTCTGTCAACTCCCCAAATTCACTGATGGAAAGAAAAATGGGGCCTGGGTACCGATCATTAAATTTTATCTCAAGGCTGAAATCCATTATAATATCAATTTCTTGAATGAAGGGAATTTTGACCGATATTTAACAATTCAGGTTCTCTTCCATTGTGTATGGATTCATTCAAGGAAGATATCCACAATTTTAAATATAAAAATATGGACGAAAAGATAATTCTCCGGGGAGTGAAGGTCCACAACCTGAAAAACATTGACCTTGACATTCCCCTGAACCGCCTGATCGTTGTCACGGGAGTCAGTGGTTCCGGAAAGTCTTCTCTGGCATTTGACACACTTTACGCCGAGGGACAGCGGCGCTATATTGAATCTCTCTCTTCCTATGCCCGCCAGTTCCTGGAGAGAATGGATAAGCCGGATGCTGATATCATCGAAGGCATTACCCCGGCGATTGCCATTCAGCAGAAAGCCGTCACTAAAAATCCCCGCTCCACCGTGGCCACGGTGACTGAAATCTATGACTATTTACGAGTTCTCTATGCCCGCATCGGCACGATCCTCTGTCTCCGCTGCGGCAAACCTGTGGAACGTGATACTGTAGACTCCATTGTTGAGACTCTGTACACGCTTCCTCCGCAAACAAAAATTATCCTGACTTTTTCCTGGCCGCCGGAGAAAGGTCTTGGCCGGCTTAAAAAGCTTGGCTTCTTCAGGGCCGTTCAAGGCACTGAAATTCGGGAGCTGGATGCGCTCAATCTAAAAAAAATCAAACATTTGGATATTTTTGTGGACAGAATGACTCTCGCGAGAGAAGAGAGAGAGAGGCTCGTTGACTCTATCGAAATGGCCTTAAAGCATGGAGGAGGGCGGGTGACTATCCGGACGAACAATGGCCGGGAGTTCAATTTCTCCGACCAACTCGAATGTAAAGCCTGCCGAATCCTCTATGAGGAGCCCTTTCCCAACCTTTTTTCTTTCAACAGCCCGCAGGGGGCCTGCCCGACCTGCCACGGTTTTGGAGACGTGGCCGCAATAGACGAAGATAAAATCGTCCCTGACAGGTCAAAATCCCTGGAAGAGGGCGCAATCGAGCCGTGGACAAAGCCGGTCTCACGGGGAATGATGAGAGACATGCTTTGTGAAGCCAGAAGACGCGGGATTCCCACCAATGTTCCCTTCAAGGATTTAAAAAAAGAATGGCAGCGGTTTATTCTGGATGGCGGGGACGGATATTTTGGAGTGAAGGACTTTTTCAATTGGCTTCAGAAGAAAAAATACAAGGTTCAGGCGCGGGTCCTGCTCAGCCGCTACCGGAAATACTCGGCATGTCCGGACTGCCGGAAAACCCGACTCAATCGCCGGGCACTGAGTGTGAAGGTCGGAGGATTATCCATCGGAGAACTTGTTCAATTAACCGTCAAGGAAGCGGACGATTTTTTCCAAGGCCTCAAGCTCCTTCCTCTCCAGAAAAAAGTGGCGGAAAAATTGGTGGCAGAAATTCAGAACCGGCTGAAGTTTCTTCTCGAAGTGGGACTCGACTACATCTCCCTGGACCGGATGACTTTCACTCTCAGCGGTGGAGAAGCCCAGAGGATCAACCTGGCGGCGGCCCTGAGCGTATCTCTCGTAGGAACGCTTTTTGTCCTGGATGAGCCGAGCATCGGGCTTCATCCCCGGGACAACGGTCGGCTGATTCAGATTTTAAAATCATTAAAAAACCTCGGAAACACAGTCATGATCGTTGAGCACGACGCCGAGGTCCTCCGGTCTGCGGAATACCTGATTGACCTTGGTCCGGGAGCCGGAGAAGCCGGGGGAAAGGTTATTTTTAACGGCCCTATGGCCCATTTTCTCAAAAATAAAGACTCCATTACCGCACAGTATGTCCGAGGCGAAAAAAAGATTGACATCCCTCAAAGACGACCGTCTTCCGACCGGTTCCTCGAGGTCAAAGAGGCCCACGCGCACAACCTCAAACATCTGGACGTAAAAATCCCCATCGGACTGTTTACCTGCATCACCGGAGTCTCAGGCTCGGGAAAAAGCACTCTGCTCAATGACGTTCTCTATATGGGCTGGAACAGCGAAGCAAAATCGGAATTCAAGGAAATGCGGGGGAAGAATTGGATCGACAAAGTCATTATTGTTGACCAATCTCCTCTCAGCACCTCCCCCCGTTCCATTCCAGCCACTTACACAAAGGCCATGGACGGCATCCGCGACCTCTTCAGTCAGACCCGAGAAGCCAGAGCGTTCAGTTACAGGTCTGGGCATTTTTCCTTTAACACGGCTGGCGGCAGGTGTGAGGACTGCCAGGGAGCGGGCCAGCAGATTGTGGAAATGCAGTTTCTGTCGGATGTCGTCTTGACCTGCGAGTCATGCCAAGGCCGGAGATTTAAGCCGGAGATTCTCGAGATCAAATACAAGGAAAAAAATATCCATCAGGTTCTCCAGATGAGCGTGGCTGAAGCCTGCCATTTTTTTAGCGAACGTCCGGAAGTCACCAAAAAATTAAATCCATTGATCGAAGTGGGGCTGGGATATTTGAGGCTGGGCCAGCCGACGACCACCCTCTCCGGAGGAGAGCTGCAGAGGATAAAACTGGCCTACCATCTCGTTCATGAAAGGGAGAAAAAAATCCTCTATCTCTTCGACGAGCCGACCATAGGCCTTCATCCCGACGACGTTTCCACCCTCCTCCAATGCTTCCAGAAGCTTGTGGACTCCGGCCATACTGTTGTGGTCATCGAACATAACTTGGACGTGATCAAATGCGCTGATCACATCATCGACCTGGGGCCTGAAGGAGGTGAAAAAGGGGGTGAAATCGTCGCCCAGGGAACTCCCGAAGAAATCCTCCGTTTCCCCCGCTCCATCACCGCTCGTTATCTCAAGAAATATCTGTAAGTATCGGAAATGCCTTCCCCAAAAAGGCCGCAGACAGGATATTTCCGAGAGATTTCTCAGCCCCCAAGTATGCCTTCGAAATCACACGACTGAATAAATGTAAATGCTTTAATTTTACCTGGATAAGGACATCCTCCATAAGGGTTAGATGGAGGCATAAAATATCACCCACGGATTCATCCTCAAAGACGATTGACGGCCTCTCTCCCCCTCCCTAAGATTGAAGGCGCTCCAGAGGAGAAAACTGTAAGGAAGTAGAGATGCTCGACAACGAGAAACACTTGAGGAAACTGTTAAATCACATCGCCAGGGTCACGGGATTCAATGCGCGGGACTACCGGCCGACCACCCTGAGAAGACGTCTGGAGTGGAGGCTTATTGCCACAGGCTCAAAGAGTTATGGAGATTACTTGGCGCATTTGAAAACGCATCCCTCGGAATGCTTTAAATTCCTCGATGCCCTGTTCATCAACGTGACCGAATTTTTCCGTGATAAACGCATCTTTCAATGCTTGAAAAAGAAGATCTTGCCAGCTCTTTTGGACAAAACGGTCGCCCGCAAGCAAAAAAGGCTGTCCATCTGGTCCATCGCCTGTTCAAAAGGCCAGGAACCATATTCGCTGGCCATGACCCTGGATGACCTTCTTGAAAAAAGAAAAGACAATATTCAAATATCCGTCACGGCCACAGATGTCAGCCGGACTGTCATAAAACAAGCTCAGCTGGCCCATTATAAGAAATCCGAGATGAAGAATGTCCCGAGAGAATATCAGCAAAAATATTTCAAAAAAATGAAAAACGGTGACTACAAAATCGTCGACTCTTTAAAAAGGAGCGTGAGATTCAAATGTCACGACCTGATTCAGGAAGACGGCCTCGGCAAATTTCATCTGATCTCATGTCGAAATCTTTTGATTTTTTTCAATACAAAGCAGCAGAACAGGATGTTTAAAAAAATCCATTCGGCTTTAAATAAACACGGTATTCTTGTTCTGGGAAGTGCGGAAACCCCCAAAGAAGAGGGGCTCTTTCACTGCATTTCCTCTCGAAACCATATTTACCAAAAAACCGCCTAGAGGAGGACCCAGAGAAAAGACAGCCGGGGGAGGAAAAAATGAAGCCAGAAAAACAGAAAGAAGCCAAGACTTATGATGAACTCTTTAAAATACTCGGACAGGATATCCAGTCCTTAAAAAGTCTCTCCAACGACATCGAGCTGACCCGCAAGAATATTTTTCAGAAGCACAGAGAGATGCAGACTTTAAACGAGAAATTACAGGCTTCGGAGGAAGAGCTGCGGACATCCAACGAAGAGATGGAGACGACGAGCGAAGAATTAAGGGCATCCAATGAAGAGATGGAAGCGGTCAATGAAGAACTCAAGTCTTCGAATGAAGCGCTTGTCGAAACAAAAATTGACCTAGAAAGCCTCTTCGAAGCCATCAATGATATGGTCGTGGTCATGGACCCAGACCTGAATTTAATCCAGGCGAACGAGGCCACCTCCAAATGGCTGAACGTTGATGACCGCAATTCCTTGATCGGCAAAAAGTGTTACCATGTATTTTATAAAAGAAAAACAGCCTGTCCGGACTGCGCGGTTTTAAAAGCCCTGAAGACCAAGAAGCCCAATTACTATGAAGGTTTTGCTTCCTTTGTCAAAAAACATATTTCCGTATCCACATCTCCGGTCATTGATAAAAAAGGGAATGTCGTCAAAGTCATCCAGGTGGGCAGAGATATTGATGAACGCATCCAGGCCGAAAAAGCGCTTCGGGAAAGCCGAGAAGAGCTGCGCAACCTGTTCGACAGGGTTCCCGTCGGACTGTACCGCACGACGCCTGAGGGAAAGAGAATCGATGGAAACCCCGCCGTGATTCAAATTCTGGGCTACCCTGACCTGAAGACCTTCCTCGAGACAAATGTTGCAGAAGACTGTCTGAATCCTGACGATCGGAATAGATGGAAAAAGACGATCGAACGGGAAGGTATTGTTAAGGGCTTTGAGACTCAGTGGCGCCGGCACGACGGCAAGGTCATCTGGGTCCGTGACAGCGCCCGCACGGTGAAGGATTCAAACGGCAAGATACTCTACTATGAAGGAGCCTTTGAAGACATCACGGAGCAGAAAAAGGCCCAGGAGCTCATCCAAAAACGCCACGCCCAGTTGGAACTCATTCATCACATCCAGAGTGATATCCCGGTGAACACAGAAATAGAAATAGTCATGAAGAAAGCCGCGGATAATATCGGGAAATCGTTCGGATACTCCAAAGTCTCCGTTAATCTTTTCAATAAAGAAACCAATGAAATTGAATATCTTCAGGGCTGGAATACAACCGGCCATCCCATTCCCCGCGGCCACCGCCAAAAACTGGGTCAGGGACTCATCGGCAAAGCCGCCCTGCACAAAAAGACCCTTGTCGCCAATGATGTCTCTAAAGAGCCGGGCTATTTATCCTTAATCTCGCAGACTAAATCTGAGCTCATTATTCCATTGCTGGTCAAAGGGCAACTGGTGGGAGTCATCGATATCCAGAGTGAAAAGCTTAACACATTCAGCAAAGATGATGTCGCGGTCCTCCAGTCCATAGCCAACTATATTGCCTATATAATCGATGAGAAGCAACAGGAGGAAGAGCTCCGCCAGGAGCGGGATAAGGTCAAGAAGGAGAAGGCCTATCTGGACCAGCTCTTCGACAGTGCCCAGGAAGCGATTGTTGTCACGGATAAAAAAGGCCATGTGCTTCGCATCAATCCGGAATTCACGCAAATGTTCGGCTATTCGGCCAAAGAGGCCATGGGCCAGCTCATCGATAATCTCATCGCACCAAAGGATTCCCGCGAAAATGCCTGGGATATCACACAAAAAGCGGGCACGGGCAAAAAATTGGCCACCGAAACTGTCCGCCGGCGCAAGGACGGAACATTAATCTATGTCTCGCTTCTAATCTCCCCGATCATTATCGACGGCCAGCTTGAATCTCTCTACGCGATCTACCGCGACATCACCGAGCGCAAGCGCGCCGAAGAAGAACTTGAAAAGCGACAAAAATATTTTGCTTCTGTTTTTCACGACACTCCCAATGCCATCGTCACCGTTGACGCTTCCCATCATATTACCGGATGGAATCCCGGCGCAGAAAAGATTTTCGGCTATAAACAAGTCGAAGTGCTCGGTAAAAATATCGATGCCATCGTGGCCCGACCCGATGTCCTCACAGAAGCCGAAGGATTTACGAAAATGACCCTGGCCGGTGACAATATTCCTTCCCGGGAAACAATCCGTTACCGAAAAGACGGCACCCCCATCAACGTCATTCTGGCTGGATCTCCGATTAAGGTAGGAAACAAACTGGAAGGTGTGGTCTTTGTCTACACGGATATCACCGAGCGAAAACGGTACGAAGAGGCCCTCCAAAAGGAAGCCGCCAAACTCTCCGGTATGATCTCCGGGATGGAGGAAGGTTTTATCTTCATCAACAATCAGAACCGGGTCATCGAAGTCAACGAATATACCTTGAAGCTTATCAATAAAAAGAAATCCGAAGTTCTGGGCAAAAACATTTTCAGCGTGAAGTTGAAAGAGGACAGGGAGAAGCTGAGGGAAATCATCCGGCAGTTCAAAGAAAATCCAAATTCCCCTCCTGTAGTGGTCCAGAAGCCGTTCGGCCATATGGAAACCGTTTACCGTTATCAACCCATTTACAGGGACAACGCCTATGACGGGCTCTTGATCAACCTGATCGATGTCACAGAGCTTGTCGTGGCCCGTGAACAGGCGAAAACGGCCAACGTGGCCAAGGGGGAATTTCTGGCCAACATGAGTCATGAAATCCGGACGCCGATGAACGGCATTATCGGCATGACCGAGCTTTGCCTCCAGACGAATTTGTCTCCGGAACAAAGCGATTATCTGAGTTCCATATCAGAATCCGCTCATGTGCTCATGAATCTCATCAACGACATCCTGGATTTTTCAAAAATCGAAGCGAAAAAGATCGATCTCGAGAATATTCCCTTCAGCCTCCGCGACTGCATCGAAGATACGGTTTCCCTGCTGGCCCTTCAGGCCCATAAAAAGGGACTGGAGCTGGCCGCTCATATATCCTCAGAGCTGACAGAGAGAGTGCTTGGAGATCCGAGCCGGCTGAGACAAATACTGATCAACCTCGTCGGCAACTCCATTAAATTCACGGACAAAGGTGAGGTTATTATTTCCGTGAAAGAGGAATCCCGGACCGATGAGAGTGTCGACATTCTTTTCACTGTCTCCGACACAGGTATCGGCATTCCCAAAGCAAAGCAGCAGTTGATATTCGACGTTTTCACTCAAGCGGACAGCTCCATGACGCGGAACTACGGAGGCTCTGGCCTGGGATTGTCCATCTGTTACAAGCTCGTTGAGCTCATGGGCGGAAAGGTCTGGGTCGAAAGCGAACTGGGAAAGGGGAGTACGTTCTACTTTACTATTTCTTTCGGACTGGCAAAGCACAAAGCCAAAAAGCGTGAACGGACAAGACTTGAGGATTTAAGAGACCTCTCTGTTTTGATCGTCGATGATAATGCCACCAACAGAAAAATCCTCAAGGCAATACTCACCAACTGGAAAATGGACCCCGTTGAGGCAGCCAGCGGAAAGGAAGCCTTAAGCTTGATGAGACGGGCAAAGAAAGAAGGACGGCCCTTTACTTTAATCCTCCTTGATGCCCAAATGCCCGAGATGGACGGCTTTACGCTGGCCGCAAAAATCAAGCATGATCCGACACTGGCCAATCCGATCATCATGATGCTCACTTCTGTAGGAATGCGCGGAGACGCGAGCCGCTGCCGAAAGCTCGGCATCTCGGCCTATCTCACCAAGCCGATTAAACAGTCCGATCTTCTGGACGCCATTATGCTCTCTCTGAGCGCGAAGCCCTCCCCACAGGATCAGTCTGACTTGATCACCAAACATTCCATTAAGGAACATAAGAGACCATTAAACATTCTGCTGGCTGAAGACAATCTGATTAACCAGAAAGTAACCATCCTCGTCCTGAACAAACAGGGACATAAGGTGATGGTAGCCAATAATGGCCGTGAAGTTCTTTCGGCTCTAAAAAATGCAAATTTTGACCTCATACTGATGGATGTTCAGATGCCTAAAATGGACGGTCTTGACGCCACAAAGGCCATCCGTAAAAAAGAAGAAAAAACAGGTTCGCATATCCCGATCGTTGCCATGACCGCCCACGCCATGAAAGGAGACCGCGAGCGGTGCCTGGCGGTGGGCATGGACGAATATCTTTCCAAGCCTCTAAAGCTGGCCCATTTGATGGATACCATTGATCGAGTCGTCAACGGCAACAAAAGAGCATCCGTAAGCGCAGCGTAAGAAGCCGACAGAAATTTTTAAGCGTTAGACGGTCAGAGGGGACATCCATTGACTCCATTCTTTCTCCTGGTATAAGCTACTCACCGAAGAACTGGGAAAAAATATTTCATGGACTCTACTTCTCTTCGAGGAGGCCGGATGAAAACAAAAATAAAGGCTCTTTTTTTTATTTCCATCCTTATTCTCGGCCTGGTTTATTCAGGAGCGAGCACTGAACTCAATCTATTACGTCAATCTTCTGACCCTGAATTTTTACCTGAATTTGACAATTTTGTGGCCCGCCAAATGGCCCTTGACAGAATCCCCGGCCTGTCTGTGGCCTTTATGAGAGGCGGCCTGATCTGGGCTAAAGGGTATGGCTATTCTGACCTCGAAAACATGGTTCCGGCCGGGCCGGAGAGCTCTTACCGCCTGGCTTCCATCACCAAGACCATCACGGCTGTAGCTGTTCTTCAGCTGGTCGAAGCGGGGAAAATCCATCTGGATGCCGAGGTCCAAACCTCTGTGCCCTATTTTCCCCGGAAAAAATGGCCGGTGACTGTCCGCCAGCTTCTGGGCCACCTGGGAGGCATCAGCCATTATAAAAACGATGCTCTGGAAGGCCACATCAAGGAGCCGAAGAATACAAAACAGTCTTTGGCCATATTCCAGAATTTCGACCTGGTGGCTGAACCCGGGACAAATTTCAACTATTCCTCCTATGGATTCAACCTTCTCGGCGCCGTTATCGAGGAGGCTTCAGGAGAATCCTACGGCGATTACATAAAAAAACATATCTTTGATCCCCTGGGCATGGAAAATTCACGGATGGATAGTCCCGTTGACCTCATTCCCAACCGAGTCAGAGGTTATAGAATTTTAGAGGATGAATTGAAAAATTCCGAATACGTGGACGTGTCCAGCCGTTTTGCCGGTGGAGGCGCCCGCTCAGCGGTTGTGGACCTCATGAAATATGCGCAGGGGATAATGAAGGGAGAACTCCTCAAAGAAGACACGAGTCAACAAATGTTTTCTTCCCTGGCCCTGCGCAGCGGACATTTCACCGGCTACGGCATGGGGTGGATGGTTCGGCCGTGGAAAGGCCATTTTCAGGGCAGCCACGGCGGGTCCCAGCCGGAGACACGAACCCATTTAATAATCTTCCCTGCGGAGAATTTTGCCCTCGCCGTCGCCGCCAACCTGGAAAACGTCAATCTCATGCCCTATGTGAAAAGATTGGCCGAACTTGCCCTGGAGGAAGACATGGACGGCTCCGCCTACGTATCGGACAGGAACATGCAGCTCCTGTCCAATGCCTGCGAATGGACATTTTCTTATGGATTGAGTTCCTATGACTGGAACGGCAAGATTCTATCCAGAAGCCAAAAAGATCTGGAACAGGCGTTTGCTTATTTTCATTCCTGTGTCAACGAGAAATTCGCGCAGAAGGACTACGGCGAGGCCAAAAAAAAGACAACGGCCGGAATCCACCCTGTCTCCAACCAGGCCTTCACTCAGGTGGGCTCCTTCATGGCCTCAACGTTGAAGGAGGCCTTCGGCGAAGAAAAACTCCGCATTTACAATCAAACAGGGCCGACTGCATTTTTTCGCGATTACATTCAGGTGAGCAAGGTTCGGCCGGGAATAAAAAAAGCCTTCCGTTTCCCAAAAAGCTTCGAACGCATGATTGAAAAATGGGACCGGCAATGGAAAGCCGCGTATACGGAATATGTCCGCGGTCTGACCATCACGCCAGGCACGGACTTCAATGAGGTTGAAGCCAATCTAAAAAACGCTTTTGCAGGGGCTTCCTTCTACATGGATTTCTCGGAAGATATGGCCAGCGCGGCCCAGAGCTATCTTGAGAAAAATGATCCCGTTAAGACTTTCCGGATTCTCTATATCTGCCGTGACCTCTATCCGGTTTCTCCGGTTCCTTATGCATCGCTCGGGGAAGCCCATATCCGGACAGGAAACACAGACGCCGCCCGAGAAAACTACAACAAGGCATTCTCGCTCGATCCGGATCACACGCTTGTCAGCCTGAGCCGTTTGAACGCACTCCGGAACCGGCTGGCCAGGGCCAAGAAATGGAAAGAACGGTTGGCCCTGGGACTCATCACTCTGGACTTTTATCCCCGGGAGGCCAATCTCGCAGTCGAAGTCGGGAATATGTTTTTACTGGCCGGGGAGAAAGAAAAAGCCGCTGAATTTTACCGAAAAGCATTGGAAATCAACCCTGGCCTGGAAAGCGCGAAGATCAAGCTAAAGGAAATCGAGAAAAATAAATGAGGTGAAAATGAAAGAGGGAATCGGAGATAATTTTCAAAAAGAGACAAAATATCATCGCGGAAGGATATCGAGCGATTATGCCCTGCGTCCTGAGAAATCTAAAGAAGAGAGTTCACAACTGACGAAGGTAAAATTAGAGCCTCCTGAAACTGAAGGCGGAATGCCTCTCTGGGAGGCCATGATAAAGCGTCGCAGTATCAGGAATTACACAGAAGGATCCCTGACCAAAGAGATGCTCTCTCAGATGCTCTGGGCCTCTCAGGGAATCACAAAAAAAGCCGGCGGATTCGGGCTTCGGGCTGCGCCCTCTGCAGGAGCCCTTTATCCTGTGGAAACCTACCTGGGAATATTCCGAGTGGATGGAATTTCGCCCGGTATCTATCAATATTCTGTCCAGGTCCACGCTCTCGAGCCGATCAGAGGCGGCCACTTCGGCGCGTCCTTTGCAAAAGCCTCTCTCGACCAGGATTTTATCGCCTCGGCCAATGTCCTCTTTATCTGGACAGCCGTATTTGAGAGGTCAAAGCGGAGATACCGTGAAAGGACCTACCGCTATGTCTATCTGGATGCCGGCCACATCGCCCAAAACCTCGCGCTGGCCGCCGTGGCCCTTGGGCTCGGGACCTGCCAGATCGGCGCCCTCTACGATGATGAAATCAACGCCCTCATCGGAGTTGACGGGGTGAAAGAGAGTGTTATCTACATGACGAGTGTCGGCCGCCCATGAAGTTACCGCCCTCTACGTGAAGAGAACGCTGCAAAAAAGTTCCAGGCAGGCTTCTCACTCGATCTCCTTGGGGCCGATAATCCCGCCCGAGATGATGGCATTCATGGCCTCAGTGATACTCCAGCCCAGCTCCCTCACCTGAGATTCCCTCACAATAATCATGAATCCTGATGTGGGATTGGGCGCCGTGGGAATGAATAACTTTAAAAGCGTCTCTCCGTCTTTTTTCCGGTCGGTGACAGCGCCGGTTACAAAACCGATCGACCAGATGCCCGGCCTGAAATGCTCAACCATCACGGCCTTTTTAAAAGCCTGTTTTTCCGGCATGGAGAGCGCCGTTCCGAGCTTCAGGCCCAACTGATAGATGGTCTTAATCAGAGGGATGCGTTTTGTGGCCCGCTCGATCAGGCTGAATATCCGCTTCCCCGCCCAATTACTGGCCGCAAGGCCGAGCAGATAAAGGATAATCAGAACCAACAGCAGGCCGAGCCCTGGAATCCGGAAGCCAATAAAACCCTCGATGAGTCCCGCCACCTTCTGGTCTACAGCCAGATACAAAAAGCGGACGACAAGAAATGTGAGGGCCAGGGGGATCACGGCCAGCAGGCCCCGGAAAATATAAATCCTAATGTGCTTGAAAATTTTCCTCATGTGATCAAACCGATCTCCCTCCGACTATTTTATTTTCAGCTTGGGGATGTCTTTTCTTAACCTTGCCAGGAGGAAGCCGACAACAAAACCGACAAACATCGCTATCGGCACAAGAATAACCTGAGACATGGCGATTTTCCAGAAAAACAGCCGGAAGGTGACAATCTCCCTATTCTGAATTAGAAGGATCGCCAAGAGGACCAGAAAAATGAGAATGACTATCCACTTTGTTTTCATGAAGACCCTCCTTAAAATTTATGCTCCATGGGAGGATATGCCGAGATAAGATCTGCTCTATTACAGATCCTAGTCATCACGGCGGCGGAGGAATTCATATCCCTAGAGCCATCTTTTCCTTTTAAAATAGACCACCATGATAAGGGCAACCACCGCCATGATTCCCCAAATCATGAAATACCCCCAGCGCCACTCAAGCTCCGGCATGAATTTAAAATTCATGCCATAAATCCCGGCAATAAAAGTCAGCGGGATGAAGATGGTGGCAATGATTGTCAGTATCTTCATCACTTCGTTCATCCGGTTGCTGAGGCTTGAGATGTAGGTGTCGAGCATCCCTGAAAGCATGTCGCGATACGTTTCGATTGTGTCAATGACCTGAATGGTGTGGTCATAAATATCCCTGAGGTATATCTGGGTTGAGCTCTTTATGAGCTTCGATTCCCCCCGCTGCAAATTGTTGATGACCTCTCTGAGCGGCCAGACCGACTTCCGCAGGTAAATCATCACGCCTTTGAACTGGTGAATCTGCCGCATAGTCGCCGCTTGAGGACTGGACAAGAGCTCATCTTCAAGAAGCTCGATCCTTTCGCCGAGCCTCTCAAGAATGAAAAAATAGCTGTCCACAATGGCGTCTACGAGCGCATAGGCCAGGTAGTCGGAAGCCATTTTCCGGATCCGGCCTTTTCCTTTCCGGATTCTCTCTTTAACGGGCTCGAAGATTTGGCTCTCGCTCTCAAGCAAGGAAATTACAAAATCGGGACCCAGAATCAGGCTTACCTGCTCCATTTTCTCCTGATTTGTCTCGCTTGGGGAAAACATCCTTACGACCAGATAGATATAGTCTCCGAAGTCTTCCATCTTCGGCCTCTGTCCCGTATTCAAAATATCTTCGAGGATAAGGGGATGGAGGCCAAATTGGGCGCCGAGCTTTTCAATAATTTCAACATCATGAAGACCGGAGATGTTGATCCAGGTCACAGTGGGCGTGTCTTTGTAAGGGAAACACTCCTCGACTTTCTGAGCCTCTTTCTCTTCCAGGTGCCCTTCATCATAATCGATAACCGTAATTTTGGCCTTCTCAACCCTTCTTTTCCCCACATGAACAAGGCTTCCGGGCGGAAGGCCGGCTTTTTTTGATCTTCTCTCCGCTGACTTGGACATGGATTGAACCTCCCTGCAGCCGGGCTCTATCGGACTATCCAAATAGAGAACAGGCGCTTACTTACTTAAGTCTTGATTCGGCCGCTTTCCAGTCAATATTTTTAAAGAACGTCTCTATGTAATCCGCCCGTTTGAGTCCGTAGTCCAGCATGAAGGCATGCTCAAAGACATCCATGACCAGAATGGGCTGGCCGCCGGCCGGATGAGAGACATCATGTTCATTGATCCAGAAGTTCATGAGCCTGTTGCTGGAAACATCCTGATAGAGCACCGCCCAGCCGATTCCCCTCAGGGAGCCCGTGGCCTTGAAGTCTTTCTCCCATGCCTCATAGCTGCCGAAATCCCCGGCCATTCTTGCGGCTAATTTTCCTTTAGGATCGATTCCGCTCTTCCCGCCCAGGTTTTCAAAGTAGAACTCGTGGAGACGCATGCCGTTAAACTCCCAGCCGAGCCGCCTTTTTAATTCCGCATACTCCGGCGTGCCGGTCTTTGCTTCTTTCAGCATCTGGGCCAGCGCGTCGAGCACCTTATTGGTATTGGTGACGTACCCCTGATAGAGGGTGAAATGATTTTTTAGAAGGGTTTCACTGAACCCCTGCATCCCAATGAGCTTTGCATAATCCTTGGCCGTATAAGGCATTTTATCCTCCTCCTTCAATGGTCTGGCCTTTAAAGAGGGAGCATTTTTCATAAAAACAAAGGCTCCACCCAGGCCTGTTATCTTAAAAAATTCCCGTCGCTTCATCTTAAAAGGTTTCACGATAATTTAATGCGCCCCGTCCGGACATCGGTTGATCAACCTGGATTACTCATAAATCCTGGTTCATAGACTCCCCAAAAATGAAAACCCTATTTTAAAGATGCCTGAACTTATTATAGGAATATTGGCCGTTATAAGCAATACTCCAAACCGCCCCTGATTGTCAGAAATTATTTTTTTAATTTCTGAATTTCTTCTTCGACTTCTTCGGCTCCTTCGGCATAAAATTTCTCTTCATCCGGCGCCAATTCTTTGAGTAAGCGGAGAAATTCCCCGGCATGAACCCGTTCTTCATCCGCAATGTCTTTAAGCACCTCAACGGCCAATGGATTATCCGTTGACTCCGCCAGTTGCATATAAAGCTGGATGGCTTCATATTCAGCGGCCACCATAAACCGGATGGCGCGAATCAATTCTTCCTTAGTGAGTTTTCGTTCATGTGCGAGTCCCGAAAATGGAGTTCCAAAATCCGGCATATCAACCTCCTTTTTATTGATTCATTTTATTTTTATCAAATTTTCAGTCAATAATCATCCATTCTCAATACGTCCGCACAAAGCCCTCTTGAATATTTAAAATGATGAGGAAATCAGGGACAATCGGATCTCATCCGCTAGAGATTCAGCCTCCATAGCGAAAAATTAAGGATCGCGGCGAAGCTCACCCAGAGGATATAGGGAAAAAGAAGGACCGCCGCCAGCTTGGAGATCCGATAGAAGCTCATGATTGTGACCAGGATGGCCAGCCATAAAACAAGGATTTCCACAAAGGCCAGGAACGGCAGGTGCAGATGGAAGAAAAACAACGACCAGAGAATGTTGAGAGCCAGTTGACAGAAAAAGACAACAAGCGCCATCCGTCCCTGCGGGCTCCCCACGCCTTTCTGCCAGACGAGAAAAAGAGAAATTCCCATCAGGACATACAGAGTGATCCAGACCGGCGAGAAGATCCAGTTGGGAGGATTGAAGGAAGGCTTGGACAGGCCTTCATACCAGGTGGGAATTGAAGGAGTTGTCAGTAGAGAGCCCACAAAGCCCGCCAGCTGGCAGACTAAAATGGACACGATCAATTTTAAAACACTGGAAAAGCTCATCTCTCCCCTCCTTGAAAAAATTGTCTCTGAAACCGGCCGAGGAAAGATTCTATTTCGAATCTTTTGCAGAGGCTATGTCTTCAGCGACAAGCCCGACTTTCTTGCGGATTTCCTGCTCTATTTGAGCGGCTAATTCCTGGTTCTCTTTCAGTGTCTTTTTGACATTCTCTCTCCCCTGGCCTATTCTCTCCCCCTTATAGGAATACCAGGTCCCGCTTTTCTCGATAATTCCCTGCTCCTGGCCGCAGTCGACAAGGTCGCCTTCCCTGGAAATTCCTTCGCCGTAGATAATGTCAAACTGGGCCTCTTTAAAGGGCGGCGCCACTTTGTTCTTGACAATCTTGACTTTCACCCTGTTCCCGATGACGTTGTCTCCTTCCTTCAGAGTCATCATCCTCCGGACATCGATCCTCATGGTGGTATAGAATTTGAGGGCTCTTCCTCCGGTTGTCGTTTCGGGGCTGCCCAGGAAAAAACCGATCTTTTCCCTGATTTGATTGACGAAGATAAAACAGGTTTTGGAACGGCTGACGATCGCCGTCAACTTCCGCAACGCCTGAGACATCAGACGAGCCTGAAGGCCCATATGGGCATCCCCCATTTCTCCTTCAAGCTCGGCTTTAGGGACAAGGGCGGCCACTGAGTCGACGACCACGACGTCCACGGCACCGCTTCGGACCAGGACCTCGGCAATCTCCAGACCCTGTTCGCCGTAGTCTGGCTGAGAGATGAGCAGGTTATCCACATCGACGCCGACCTTGGCCGCATAGCTCGGATCAAGGGCGTGCTCAGCATCGATAAAAGCCGCCTGGCCGCCCAGTTTCTGGGCTCCGGCGATGACATGGAGGGCCAGGGTTGTCTTTCCTGTAGCCTCCGGACCGAAGACCTCAACAACTCTTCCCCTTGGAAATCCACCGATTCCCAGAGCCAGGTCAAATGCAATGGAGCCGGTGGGAATAGCCGCCACTTTGAGGGCCGCTTCCCTCTGGCCCAGCTTCATCACAGCCCCTTTGCCGAATTGCTTTTCTATCTGGGAAACAGCCGCTTCAATGGCCCGGCTTCGCGCACTATGCTTCTGTTCAGTTTCTTCTTTCATCTTATCCTCCTCCACGTCATTAATGACAACGAAAATTTCCCCTCATTCCCAGTCCGATTTGTCCCCAAATAACTGTCAGGGATGCCATTCTCCAGGACTCTCATATTCTAATCGCCGCCGATTATTTTGGCAAGTGAAAAACACTTCGCGATGGCACCTCCTTCTCCCTGATAACATCGTTCGGAAAATGGCCTCTCCTGATTGTTACGGTTCAGGAGGTGCTTTCCTATTTTTTAGGCCGTATCCGTCACTTGCTGTAATCGTAGAAGCCGCGGCCGGATTTGCGGCCCAGATAGCCCGCATCGACCATTTTCCGCAGCAGCGGGCAGGGCCTGTATTTGGTGTCTTTGAAACCTTCGTGAAGGACTTCCATAATGAAAAGGCAAACATCCAGGCCGATCAGGTCCGCCAAAGCCAGAGGTCCCATGGGATGGTTCATTCCCAGCTTCATCACCGTATCGATGGCTTCGACGGTTCCCACGCCCTCCATCAGGGCGTAGACGGCCTCATTGATCATGGGCATCAGAATCCGGTTGGAGATAAATCCAGGGAAGTCATTGGCTTCCACAGGAACCTTTCCCATCTTTTCCGCCAGGATTTTCAATGTATCGAATGTCTCCTGGGAAGTGGCCAAACCTTTGATCAATTCCACGAGGGTCATGAGAGGCACGGGATTCATAAAATGCATGCCCATGAATTTCGCAGGACGGCTGGTGAGCGCGGCCAGCCGGGTGATGGAGATGGATGAAGTATTTGAAGCCAGGATGACCTCGGGAGCCAGAATCTTATCCAGCTCGGAGAGGACCTTCTTTTTGACCTCAAAATCCTCAAACACAGCTTCGACCACAAAATCCACCTCTTTGAAATCCTGGAGATTGGTTGTCATCTTGATGCGGCCCAGGACGGTTTCTTTGGCCTCTGTGATTTTCCCTTTCTCGATGAGCTTGGCCAGGCTCTTCTCCATCGTTTTTTGCGACCGGTCAAGGAGTTCCTGGCTCACGTCATGAAGGACGACTTCAAAACCTGAAACGGCAGCCACCTGGGCGATTCCGGTCCCCATAGTTCCTGCCCCGACTATGCCAATTTTCTTAATATCCATCGCTCCTCCTTCTAGGTCTAGACCAACTCAACGGCCATGGCCACCGCGTCCCCTCCGCCCAGGCAGAGAGAGGCAACACCCTTTTTCATTCCCCTGTGTTTCAGGGCGTAGAGGAGGGTTATCAGAATCCTTGCTCCGGTGGCACCGATGGGATGCCCCAGGGAAACCGCGCCGCCATGGACATTCACCTTCTCGCGGTCCAGTCCCAGCTCCTTGATGAGAACCACAAGCTGGGAAGAGAACGCCTCGTTGATCTCAAAAAGGTCCACGTCTTCAATTTTCCAGCCCACATTGGCCAGCAGCTTCTCGATGGCTCCCTTGGGCGCATACATGACCATGGACGGCTCAACGCCGTTGGTCGCCGTGCCCAAAATCCTGGCCATGGGCTTAAGGTTTCTATTCTTGACGATCTCTTCAGAAGCGACGACGACCGCGGCTCCTCCATCATTCAGAGTAGACGCATTTCCCGCCGTAACTGTCCCATCTTTCTTAAAAACAGGCTTCAGCTTGGCCAGCTTTTCCAGGACCGTCTCCTTCCGCGGGCCTTCATCCACGCTGAAAAGAATGGGGTCTCCCTTTCTCTGGGGAACTTCGACCGGCACTATCTCATCCTTGAAATAGCCCTTCTCAATGGCATGAACGGCTTTTTGATGGCTGCTCAGCGCATAGGCGTCCTGCTCCTCACGAGTGGCACCGAATTTTTCAGCGATGACCTCTCCGGTCATGCCCATGTGCATATTATCAAACGCGCACCAGAGACCGTCCAGGATCATCGCGTCCTTGAGCGGAGCCTCACCGAATTTCAGCCCCTCCCTCAGTCCCCAGAGAAGATGGGGAGCCTTGCTCATGCTTTCCATGCCGCCGGCCACGACGATATTTTTCTCGCCCACCTGGATGGCCTGGGCGGCCAGGGCGACAGCCTTCAGCGCTGAGCCGCAAACTTTGTTGACCGCAAAGCAGCTGACGGTATAGGGAATCCCGCCTTTGACCGCCGCCTGTTTGGCCGGGGCCTGCCCGATTCCTGCAGAAACGACATTCCCCATAATGACCTCATCGATATCCTTCCCTTCCAGACCGGCTCTCTTCAAGGCTTCTTTGATGGCCAATCCTCCGAGCTGCGGAGCGGTAAAATCTTTAAGAGTTCCTAATAAATTGCCGATGGCCGTGCGGGCGGCACCGACGATAAAAACTTCAGGTAAATCACACATTTAGACCACCTTTATTACGGATTTTTAATTATGAGCATCTCTTTTTTATCACAATTTTCCTGCAGTGTAAATCTCTGTACTAGTTCAGTCCTTGTGGAGCTTGAGAGCGCAAGGATCGGGGATTGGTCCCTAAGGCTATTCGAGGCGCCAAAAGAGTCGCAAATCACCCAAGCCTCTCTCTCTGGTTACTGATTTTTATACGGGAATAAGCGGAAGTTCCTGAGCGCTAACGATTCGATAGAAGGCGAGGAGATTATCTTTTTCAGGGACAAGTATAAACTCCAATTAATCCTGCCAAACTTTTTCAATTCTTATCCTTCTGGAAATTACTTCGGGAGAAACTTGAAACTTTTTACAAATAATTCTTGACGCGGCCTGAATGAGATTTTCTTCATCATCGCCGGCCATTTTTCTGAATTTCTGTATCCTCAGATATAGATCTCTCATTTCATTAATAAGAGAATCTCTTGGTACAAGCAACCTCCCTGCAAACTCATAAGCATGTTGTTCGAACCAATTTAAGTCATCTTCCAAGAAGTCCTCATGAAAATGAATCCAATCTTCAGGTGTCCTAAAATCGCACTCCTGGATCTCATTCTTGTGCAAAACATAATGACCCACTTCGTGGGCATAGGTAAATCTCAGTCTGTTTTCTTGCTTTTCATCCATATAAACGTTGTAATCGATACAAATGTGGTTAAGGTCTTTGGTCAGGAAACCATCTAAATCGATCCTCTCCTTGAGACCTATGATAGGAATTGGATGGATCCCCAGTTGCAGTTCAACAATCTCGACAATGGGGACAGGCAGCAAATCAGGTGGCTTGACGTAGCATTGCCTAAATTCATCAGCTTTTTCTCTTATGAAAGCAAATTTTAAATGAGGCGGGTGGACAAATTTAACGAATTTCCCCTTCACTAACTCTCTCTGATCTTTTCAATCAACTCTTCCAATTCCTTTCTTGTGGGTTTTTCTCCCCTCAGTGTGCGAAAAAATATTGGCAGTTTGTCTATAACCGCCGCATCGTCCATTAGCTCTAAAGGAATATAGCTGATCGATGCAAGGTCAAAGAGCAAATGCCATTCATCAGAGTTTTTACTTAGACCAAGCACGATGGCAATTTCCTCCAGAACTGGGCGGCTCTTGGGAGGTGGTAAAAGGCCTCTCTCGATTTTGCTCCAGTTGCTTGGGTCCAGCTTCATCCTCCTGCAATATTCTCTCAAGGTCAGCCCTTTTTCGATTCTTTTATTTTTAATAAACGTTCCGAAGTCCATCCTTTTCTCTCCTTTTGTGGTAATAAATTACAACATGGTATCATCTTACCACGTATGTCTGAGTTGTCAAGAGCTTTCATTTTATCTTTTCCTTCCAGGCTCATGTAAGCTTTATCAATTATCCTGATAAGTTTTATTATTTTTATTCATTATAAAAAAAGACATGGATCCTCTGGGATTTTGGATTCTAAAAACACTCAATGCTGAAGATATCCCATCCTCTTGTAGCTCGGTCGTTACCTGCCATCTATTCCCTTTGAGATGTCTATATAAGAAATCGACCACAAACTGAGAAGAAAAATACTTGGATTTGAATCTCCCGAAGATCATTCTTCTATTAGTTCGAAAGTGCCCAAGCTGCCTCCTTGAGAGAAATCGCAACTGATTTTTATCCTTGGGTCATCCATGGTGCTGATGAAACTGAGATTTTTTAGGAATTGGGATTATCTACTATAAGAAAATCATCATACCTTCGATCCCCTTGTTCGAAGGCTTCAAATCACGAACATTATCTTTTGATATGTTTTTTATAAAAATCGTAAGCTCTCAAAAAATTTCTTTCTGAATCTTTCCTTTTATATGTTGGTATTCTAGACATTTTATTATTTTCGTCCTTAATATCTTTTTCATAAATATCCCATATTTTCTCAAATTCAATTTTTAGATTAAAGCTTACATTAGGATTTATTGATTTAACATATTCCCAATAGTTTTTTTTCTCATTTTCACTATCGATCATCGTTGTATTTTTTTTAATCCTTAATAACCTATTACGATAATACTCTATTTCTTCATTAATAAATTTCTCAACATTTTCTTTTCCATAAATTCTATATGCAATTATTTTTGATGTACGGAAAGAATCCACCTCAGTTGGTAACTCTCTATAAATTTTATTCGAATACAGACGTTTCTGCTTCAAATATTTTTTTAACACCATCTCCCTTAAATAAATATTTTTAATTTCATTTTTTTGAACAAAATGCTGGCACTCATGAGCAATAGTCAAAACTTTAAATATTTCATTCTCACATTCGCCCAATTTCTTGGATAATAAAATAATATTATCAAAATCAGAAAAATTATTGATTTTATTTATTTCATAAGAATGAGAGTTTTCAAAGTATTCATATTCCATATATTTTTTATCAATAAAAGCACCTAATTCTTCAGGATAATTGAATCTAGGCCTATCAAAGAAAAAGAATAATAAATTCTCAGTTTGCTTTAGGTTTATTCCTTCCTTTTCAAAAGTAGATAAAACTTTCTCAACACATGATTTATTTATATTTATATTTTGATTAAGAGGAAAATTATTATAAAGCTCACAAAAGTGAAATTGAATACTCATTAATAGCGCTCATTATTCTCA
>JBAVVD010000043.1:0-32198 GCA_049697115.1 Candidatus Aminicenantales bacterium | reverse complement strand
TCACGCCGTTCCCTCTTCGCTCTTGGAGGCGGCTGCGGAACTCGCTTCCAGAGAAGCTCAGACATCCTCGCCGCCCGGCAAAGCCGGGTTCCCTCCAGGAGCGCCTCGGGAAGGCTAAACCTTCAATCGTCGCTTCGGTCCTTCCGGATATCTTCCTTAAATGAATACACACAATGGAAGAAAAAAATTTAATTTACTTTGGGTTTGGATTATTTAGGATTCATGAATAATTCAGGTGAGAAACATGACGGAAATTATTTTTAAACTGTTCCTGGCCATTCTGCTGGGGGGTCTGATCGGGCTGGAAAGGGAATTCAGCCAGAAGCCTGCCGGCTTGAGGACGAATATCCTGATTTGTGCCGGATCCGCAATGATGGTGATTCTCTCCCAGATGATGCTCGAAGGAAAAGGAGCAAATACAGGCGATGCGCTGCGCATTGCCGCCGGGGTTATCACCGGAATGGGCTTTATCGGTGCCGGGGCGATCATCCAGTCACGCGGAATCGTCCACGGATTGACCACAGCTTCCACTCTCTGGGCCGTGGCCGGTCTGGGTCTTGTTATCGGCGCTGGATACTATCTTGTCGGGACGGTGTTCTCCGGCCTGGTCATTCTGACTCTGGTCCTTCTCCGCCGGCTGGAAGAGTCCTTCTTGAAGAAAGGCCTTCACCATTATCGGCTTAAGGTCAAGGACAGTCCTGATTGGCTGAGCCGGTTGAGAGAATTGACTTCCCATATAGGGATCAAGCTGGAAGAGATCAGCCTGAAAAAGGAAGGAGAGCTTGCCCTGATTAACTTTCAGTTTTCCTCTTCCGCAGGGAAAGAGGAGGAATTCAGCCGGAAGCTCATGAACCTGGGAGAGATTTCGGAAGTCCACATTGACTGAGGCAAGACCCGCAGAGAAGCGCCTCCTGAATGATCCGCCGTTCAGTCCGCCAGAAAACCGGCTTGTGTTCACTGCCGGAGCCTGATACCGAGATTGACGGTCCGGCGGGGCATCGGGTAAATCCCTGCGGCTGTGCCCGGGAGGTCCACGTAAATGCTGTATTGTTTGTTCAGGAGGTTGCCCAAATCAAGGAACAGGCCGAATGAAGAAGAGAGCGAGATTTCAACCCGCGAATTCAGGACAAAATAAGACGGCAGAGGTTCTCTGGAATAGTCATCGGCATAGTAGTCCGAGATGTATTGAGCCGCGAGCGACGCCCACAGGGACTTGTTTTTCAGATAAAGACTGAAATCCAATTTCTGTCCCGGTCGGCCTCTGGTCTTTTCTTTGGGATCAAAATAGGAATAAGCCAGATAGGTGGAAAGGTTCTGACTGAAATCGGCCCTCAGGGTCATTTCGGCTCCCTGGAAATGAAATTTTCCGGAATTCAATAGTTTAAACATCGGAGGGGGGAACGCATTCATTCCGAGCTCAATGAGATTCTTTCCTTGCATCGTAAAAAATGCGGCGTTTAGATAGAGCCAATCTCCCCAGTTTTGATCCAGACCGACTTCAAAGTTCCAGACTTCTTCGGCTTTCAAGTCCGGATTTGATGTTGGATACATGAACAATTCGCTGATTTGGGGCGAGCGGAATCCCTTATTCACCACTCCCCGCAATAAAGTCCTTTCGCTCAGCTGATAGACAATCCCCAGGTGGGGACAAATCTCCGTTCCGTAAGCGGAATCCCTGTTCAAGCGGACCCCGGTTGAGAGAATCCATGCGTTTGAAAAAACATGTTCATTATGAAGGAAAATTCCAGCTTCCTGTCTGTGCCAGCTTCCCTGGGGGAAACCATAACTCTTTCCTCCAAGCGATCGGAATTCAGCTCCGACGGTCAGCTCGTTATTGGCGAATCTTTGCGTGGTCAACCTCAACACGGCTCCATTCATGAAGTCCCTGGAATGCCAGCCGTCGGAAAATTCGTGATGCCCGAAATCCCGGTATATTTTTAAGAATCCTTCATCTCTGTCCCATTTCCCGTTCAGGCTCACATCCACAGCACTGCGCCTGTAATCATTCCAGTAATCAGGCGTTGGGAAAGAAAGGGGACCAGGTTCCGACTTCTTCCCCTGAAAATATTTTCCCTGAATGCGGACATTGAGATGTTCCGTCCAATCAAAGCCGATCTTTCCGGTCATGCTGTTTCCGGCGTATTGGGAGTTCGGAATGTGACCATCGCTCACCCGCCTGTCCAGACTCAAATAGTAATGCCATTTTTTAAGAGAAGCTCCATGGCCGAGTGTGAATTGCTGCGTATTGTGAGTTCCATAAGAGGCCCGGAAGTCGGTCGTGAATCCCGGAACCGGGGTTTTGGTGAGGATGTTGACGACCCCGCCCAGGGCATCAGACCCATAGAAGACGGACGCCGGCCCCTTCACAACTTCAATTCTCGACACGTTATCCAGGGGGAACGAGTGGCTGACGGAACAGCCAAAAAGCCCCATCTTTTCCGGCCGGCCGTCCACGAGTATTTGAATGCGCTGGGTTCTCTGTCCCAGGCCTCGGATATCGACATCGGCCCTTCCAAAATCGCCCGTTCGCTGGATAAAAATTCCCGGCAAAAAGCTCAACGCATTCAGGGCATTGCTGGCTGAAGTTCCCTTCAAATCCTCTTCGCGGACAACGTTGACCGATGTCGAACAGTCCCGGACGTCTTTACGGTACATCGTTGCCGTCACCGTGACCTCATGAGACAGGGGCGGTAGTGTCTTGTCCTCTTTTTTTTTGGATTTTTCCGGCTTGTCTTCGGACGCAACAGCGCCCATCCAGAGAATGAAGAGGACGGAAAATAAGACACCTATCTTCTGTTTCATGGGCCATCCTTTAGTGTTACTAAATTTAATATAGTAACACTTATACGGGAAAAGTCAAGACATAATCTCGGAATCCTGAGAGGGGGATTGAAGTTTTCCGGCGGTTCTGATTTAATCATCTCACAACTGGATACGAAGAGTAGCGTCGTCCCTTTTCCGGTCCTTGGTTATGGCCAATGAGGAATAACAGGAAAACCATTTCCGGTGCAGCCCTCGGACTGGCCTTTGTCCTCTTTTTAGCCATCCTGATTCTCGATTTTGCCGACCAGTCTCTCCTCAGTCCCCTGGTGAATCCTCTGCTTCAGGATTTTTTCCAGAGCACGGCCCGTGTTGTTCCTCTAGGCTGGGTCACATTCACCTTCACCATTCTTTCAGCCGCCTCCATGGTCATAGCGGGAATTTATGCCGACCGGAAATCGCGGTTGAAGATATGCTTTACCGGCTGCCTCCTCTACAGCAGTTTTTCCGCTCTCACCATCCTCATTCCTCATGGAGAAACGGGATACGTTTTTTTCTTCATCACCCGCGCTCTGAACGGCATCGGTGTGGGCGTGGTCATCCCGGCCGTTTTTTCCCTGGTGGGAGACACCGTCCATCCGGAGCGCCGCTCAACGGCCTTCGGATTCGTCTCGGTGGCTATGCTGGCCGGACGTCTGGCCGGATTTGTGCTGGCCGGTGCTTTGACCGAGAGCTGGAGGATGGCGTATTTTATTGTGGGAGTCCTCAATTTTATTCTGGCCTTTGGCCTGCTTGGCCTTCGGGAGCCCAACCGGGGAGCCGAGGAAGAAGAACTGCGGGGATTGATCCTCGAAGGAGCGGAATACCGCTTCCGGATTAAAAAAGAAGACCTCCGGTTGATACGGTCGGCGAGAAGTAATTTCTGGCTGATCCTGAATTTTATTGATGTGATCCCCGGCTCCATCGTCCTCTTTCTCATTTTCAAATACATGAAGGATATTCACAATATGGAAGCGCGGGCTGTGAATGGGCTTGTTGTTCTGGTTTTCCTCTTTGGTGCGCTGGGAGCTCTGGCCTTTGGCCGGCTGGGGGATTGGGGATTTCAAAGGGATAAGAGGGCCAAAGTCATTGTGGCCCTGTTCTGCAACAGTTTTCCAATTGTCTTTATGTGGGTCTTTCTGCAGGCCGATTTCAGGATTCCTGCCCAGGCCGCTCTTTCGGAGATACTGGCGGTTCCTGGCATGTGGACGCTCACCCTGGCCATTGCGGCCGCCATGTTCATCAATCAGGGCGTCAATCCCAACTGGTACAGCACTCTGACGGACGTCAACCTTCCTGAGCACAGGGCGACAATAATCTCTCTGGCTTCGGTCATGGACATGATCGGCTATGCCTGCGGCCCCTTGATTGCCTCCTATGCGGCCACTCTCTGGGGGTTAAGAACAGCAATGGCGTGTGCGGTCTTCTTCTGGGTGTTGAATATTTTTTTCTGGCTGCCTGTTTTGACTTCCATCCGGCGGGACCTGAAGCAGGTCCACAGGATTTTAAGCGAACGTGCTCTCGAAATGAGGAGGTTATTTAAGCCCCGATGAAGACTGAAAAGTTGGCCATCCTCTTCAATCCATCGGCGGGGAGAGGGAGAGCGTTGAGAAATAAAGAAGCGCTGGAGAAGTGCCTGCGGAGACATGAGATTCCCTATGATTTATTCATCACCCGGAGCGAAGAGCATTTGAAAGAGCTGACCCGCGAATGTGCCAGGACCTACAGGGCACTGGTCGGCGCCGGCGGCGATTCCACTTTTCATCTGATGGTCAATGAAATAGTCCGGGGAGGAGCAGAGGCGAATTTCGGCCTGATCGGCCTGGGTTCCTCGAATGATATCGCCAGAGAATTTCAGGCTGGCACTCTCGAAAAGGCCTGTCGGATTTTAAAAAGGGGGAGGGGCAGGAAAATCGATCTGGGATGCATCCGCGTCGGCCAGAAACCATTGAGATACTTTTTAGGCCAGGCCAATATCGGCCTGGGAGTTTTCGTCAACAAATATGTGGCGGAGATGTCTTTTCGGAAGTCCTGGATGGAAAAACGCCAGACATTGGCCGGCGCTCTGGGTATCATCGATTCCTATCGTTCACGGAAATTGCCTCTGCGTCTGGTTGTGGAGTCGGAAAGAGGCCGTTTTGAAGGCGAATTGGCCGCGGCGGTCTTCAGCAATGTCCGTTTCTGGGCCACCGGAAAGATCATTTGCCCCGGCGCGAATCCGGATGACGGTCTGCTGGACGGCTGTCTGATCAAACGGTGTTCGGTTCCCCGTCTGGCTCAAATTGCACTGCTGGCGAGCAGGGGAAAGCACGCGATGGCCAAAGAGGTGGAGATTCTTCAGTCCAAGATTTTTGAAGTGGCTTCAAATGAATCCTTTGAGGTCCAGACAGACGGAGAAATCCTCGGGGAATCCGGCCGGCCCGCCCGGTTTCATCGTATTACCTTCGCCGTCATGCCGCGCGCCTTGAGCCTTCTCTCTTGACGCTCCCGATTCTTTTATCCGATCCGGATCTCTTTTTCAGAGCGCAGGCTTGCCCGGCATGGCTCGCTCCTTGATAAGGTGGCGATTCCGATGACTTCTGTTTATAATAATAAAACAGAAAAATCATTAAGGAGGAATGGATGAAAAATAAATCCGGCTTTTTGTCAGTCATGTGCATTCTGGTTCTGTTTCTCTTCAACGGAAGCGCCTCAATCACCGGTCCGGACGAATCTTTGGATTACGATGTGCTCATCAAGAACGGTCGCGTCTTTGACGGATCGCTCAAAGACGCCTTTCCGGCGGATATCGCCGTCAAGGAAGGAAAGATCGTTCGCGTGGCCCGGGCCATCACAGGTAAGGCCGCCCGCGTTATCGATGCCAGAGGGTTCTTTGTCACCCCGGGATTTATCGATATCCATACGCATGTGGACAAGGCCATGTATTTTCCGGAAAACAGGGCTTGTCTGGATTACCTCACACAGGGAGTCACGACTGTTGTCGTCGGACAGTGCGGGTCCAGCGCCTGGCCGATATTTGAGAGCGCCCAAGACCAGATCAATCGATGGACCGAAGAGGGAATCGGGCCGAACGCCGCGCTTCTTGTCGGTCACGGCACAGTCCGCCAGCTGGTGATGGGCATGGAAAACCGGGAGCCCACTCCTGAAGAGCTGGAGAAAATGAAAGCCCTGGTTAAGGAGGCCATGGAACAGGGCGCCTGTGGGATTTCCACGGGGCTGATTTATCTCCCGGGAACATACGCCAAGACTGCGGAGATTATCGAGCTGGCCAAAGTGGTTGCTCTTTACGGCGGCATTTATCACTCTCACATCCGGAACGAAAGGGACAGGATCCAGGACTCGGTCCGTGAGCTCATTGAAATCTCTGAAAAGAGCGGAGTGCGCGGACACATCTCCCATTTCAAGGTCGTCGGCAAGTCCAACTGGGGGCTCTCGAAGGAAGCCTGCGTCCTTGTGGAAGAAGCCCGGGCAAAGGGCCTGAAAATTACGGCCGACCAGTATCCCTACCGGTTTGCCAATACAGTCCCTTATAGCCCACTCATCCCCCGTGGAGTGTGGACAGGGGTGTCCAATGCGAGCGAATTGAGAATCGAGGACATTGAGAGAATCTTTGACACCCTCAGGGATTCCGAGCTCATCGATCTCTATTCCAGGATCACTCCCTATTTCCCGCTTTCAGAGCCGCACCTCAAATTCCTGAACCGGCTTCCGCGAAAGGAACTGGTCAGTCTTGTGGCCAGAGAATTAATGGGATCTGCGTTATCCCGTGGGCCCGAGAATGAGCGGGAGAGAATGCTCTTCCTGAAGAGGATGAACGATCCTCTGGAGGCGCAGAAAATCCGGCAGGGCATAAAGAGTTATATCGAAAACGTCGGGCCGGAGAATATCATGGTCGGCATGTGTGTCGAGAGGAATCTTGAAGGAAAGTCCCTGAAAGAAATTGCCGTTCTTAAGAAGAAGTCTCTCGAAGACACAGCCATTGAACTGGAGCTCATGGGCGCTAAGGCCGTTCCGTTTTTCATGACGGAGAGCGACATCGAATACTTCATGAAGAAAGATTATGTCGCTTCAGGAAGCGACGGCATCGCGCCTTATTACGGCATTGACTTCCCTCATGTCCGCTCGTACTCCACTTTTTTATACAAAATAAAAGAATACCCCCTTAAAAGAAAGATGGTATCCCTGGCCCATGTCATCCGCTCCCAGACCTCTCTTCCGGCGGAAATCATGAACTGGAGCGATCGGGGCCGGATAAGGGAAGGCTGCAAGGCGGACATCGTCGTCCTGGATCTAAAAAACATCCGGGTTCCTTCTTCCATCTCCAATCCTCATCAGTACAGCGAGGGCGTGGTGTATCTGCTGATTAACGGGACGCCGGTAATTGACAAAGGGAGCTGGAACGGCAAACTTCCCGGCGAGGTGATCCGGTTGAAGAAATAGTCCGAGATGTCCTTGCCTCAGGCGTCCAGTCTTCATATAATTCTTGGAGTCATGTTTCAGATGACGGACGGATGTAAATTTCTTCAAGTGGATTGTTGACAAGGAGTTGTTATGGAGAAGTCCCGCAGTATTTTTGCCGGCTATAAGGGCCGTCTGGCCCTGGTTGACCTCGCTGAACGCAAGGTCCGCCTGGAGCCGGCGGATGCCGCTGTCTATCGCCAGTATATCGGAGGCCGGGGCGTTCAGGCCTGGCTTCTTTTTGAGCATCTTCAAAAAACCGGTCCCATCCGCGACCCGCTCGGTCCGGAAAACAGAATCATCATCGGCACGGCAGCGGCCAACGATACTTTTATTCCCACTGCGGGCCGCGGCTCCTGCTCTTTCATCAGTCCCATGACCCGCTCTCCGGAGCCGCTCTCCTGGATTCCAGGCCATGAGCCTCTTTTCGGTTTGGTCACTCATTCCAGCGCCGGAGGCCTTTTTCCCAACATGCTCAAAAGGGCCGGTATTGACCATCTGGTCATTGACGGCCGGGCGGATTCGCCTGTCCGCCTTCTGGTTTCAGAAGGCACCGTGCAGATTATCGATGCCGAAGAGGACCTGTTTGATGGGACAAGAGGGAAAAAAGATGTCCGTCCGGCTTCTGTGATTACGGACTATCTTTCGAGTAAATACGCGGGCTCTTCCACTGTGTGCCTTGGACCGGCCGGATGGAACCGGGTGGCCTTTGCCTGCCTGACCGCAGATTACCACCGGAATTTCGGGAGGGGCGGAGCCGGCGCTGTCTTCGGTTCAAAAAATCTTGTTGCAATCACCGCTCAGGGCAGGGAGCCGGTCTCTTATTTCGATGTCGAACAGTTCCAGAAGAAGAGCCGTGAATTGGACGCTCTGGTCAAAAGCCGCGTGGAAGACCCTCAAAGGACGGCCTCCTTCCGGCCGACAACAGGAACGACCTGGTGGCTGGACCGGGCATTCAACGGAAAATACCTGGGACAACAGGGCGGATATCTTCCCTGGCATAATTTTGACGAGGGCTATTTTGATCCATCGGACTACGCGAGAATCGGAACAGATGCCTTTCTTGAGATCGCCGGCAAGCACAAAGTCTGCAATCGCTGCCGTCACATCATGTGCACCCGATCGGCCATGGTCAACCGTGCGCCGTATGCCGGCACCGGCGTGAGGCCTGAGTTTGAGACTATTGCCCTCTGGATCAACTGCTGTCTCCTCGACCGCGACGCCGTCTTTCATTTAAACCATCTCTGCAATGAGCTGGGAGTGGATACCATGACCTTCGGCAGTGTCATGGCCGGCGCGATGGAGCTCGCCGAGAAAGGATATCTTAAGAAATTCAAGGATGCCCCTGTTTTCGGCAGCGCCGCCGACATGATTCAGATTTTGAAGGCCATCGCCTATCAGTCGGACCCCCTGGGAAGGCTGCTGGGAACATATTCCGATCAAGTGATATCCGCGCTCGGCGCGGATTTCCCGGCCGCCGATCTTGCGGAGATTGTCCGCTGTGTGACAACGGCCTTCGGCGGCCTGGGCTATGCCGGGATTGAGCCCAAAGTGTTCCCTGGAATGTTCACCGCCTACGGTACATCCAACAGAGGTAGAGGCGACCACACCTATGCCTGGACGATTCAGGCGGAGGAAGGGGGCCTTGAAAGGAGCGGCGACCTCGCCGCTTATGTCGCTGCCGGGCAGGCGGGCAAGGCCTTGATCGATTCGCTCGGGCTGTGTGACTTTTTCACCGAGGATATTGCTTCGGACCTCTTCATTGCTCTCTATCACGCCCTGACAGGATTCGCGTATTCCGAAGAGGCTTTGAAGACCTGCGGCCGGAGGATTTACACTCTCGAGCGTCACATCAATAATGTCCAGGGACGGGGCCGCGCCTATGATGCCTTTGTGCCGCCCAAGTTCACCGCGCCTTTGACCCGTGGAGCCCATAGGGGAAAGCGAATCGATCCCGCGTTTTACGATTCCATCCTTGATGCGTACTATGAAAAGCAGGGTTGGATCGAAGACGGACGTATCGGGACGGGCCTTCTTAAGGAACTGGCGATTTCCGCTTAGAAGTCAAAAAGGAAATACGGATGGAGATAACCGGCGATCTACTCAATTCACTGATGGTGGATATTTGCTGGCTTGGCCTTCTGCTCCTTATCGGCAAATATCTGCGGGCACAATTGGTCTTTCTGCAGAAACTCTTTCTGCCGGCGTCGGTCATTGCGGGTTTTCTCGGGCTTCTTCTGGGGCCGTTCGCCTGTGGAAAGTATCTCTTTACTGTGATTCCTCAGGACATGATGAATTCCTGGGCGCTCTATCCGGGGCGCTTGATCAACATCGTTTTTGCCTGTCTTTTTCTCGGATTTTCCGTCCCCTCTTTCAAGTCCATATGGAGAGAGGGCGGCCCGCAGCTGTGCTATGGGTGGCTGGTCGGAATGGGGCAGTATATAGTCGGGATTGGGATCACCGCTGTTCTGCTGACGCCGTTATTCGGCGTCCCCAATTTCTTCGGGTGTCTTCTGGAGATCGGCTTTTCCGGCGGTCACGGGACTGCGGCCGGAATGGCGGAAGGCTTCCACCAGCTTGGTTTTGAGGCGGGTTCTGACCTCGGGCTGATGTCAGCGACGGTCGGCATTATCAGCGCTGTTGTTTTCGGGATGGCCATGATCAATATGGCGGCCAGACGCCATTTCACCAAAGTCATCAAATCTCCGAAACAGCTCTCACATGAGGAGATTCGCGGACTGATTCCCCCGGAAAAAAGGTCCCACGGCTCGACCATCACCATCTCCCCTGAGGCTCTTGAGCCGCTGGCTTTTCACGGCGCGTTTGTGGGAGTGGCGATTCTCATCGGGTGGTATATGCTCAAGGGCATCAAGAGCTTGAGTGCGGGCATGGAGCCCGACCTGTTCCGAAGCTTTCCGCTTTTTCCCCTGGCGATGCTGGGAGGCCTGTTTATTCAGATTTTTGCCGGAAAGACCGGGCTCTCCAAATACTTTGACAGAAAAACATTTGACCGCATCCTGGGTCTGGCCCTTGATTTTTTGGTCGTCTCGGCCATTGCCTCCATCAAGCTGGACGTGTTTATTGCCTATTTCTGGCCGTTTTCCATCCTCATGCTTGTCGGCCTCGTGTGGGTCATTATTGCCACCTGGTTTATCGCCCCGCGCATGCTTCCGGACGCCTGGTTTGAGCGGGCCATCACGGAATACGGCATGCAGACAGGAGTCACCGCACTGGGCCTTCTTTTGTTGCGCGTTGCCGACCCGAACTTCAAAACCCCGGCGGCAAGGTCGTTCGGCTTCAAACAGATTATTTATGAACCCCTACTGGGCGGGGGATTCATCACGGCAGCGGCTCCGATATTGATTTCCAGTTTCGGAGTCGTTCTGCCCTATTTTGTTGGATTGGTCTCCATTGTTGCTGTCTTGGCCGTGGCTTATTTCAGCGGCTGGCTTCACGCATTCAAGAAATAGGTAATCTCCTTCTCAGGGGGAAAATCTGGGACACTTTTGATTATTCATAAAAATGGGGCATCCTGAAATTGCCGAAGGGACCGTCCGGACCTCATCTTCATGTTCTATTGGCAAATTGGGGGGGGCATTATCGGTATTGCGCAGAGCCGGGAGAAGGACTATGATTGATATCAGTATATTAATGACCAGCAGCCTCAGATAATAGTGAATAGGGAAATAGTTTATATATAGTTCAAAGGGAGATTTAAAATGAAAACTTGGATTTTCCTCTTAACTACAGCTCTATTCTTTCTGTTTTCCGCATGCGCCGTTCAGGAAGAGGCGTCCATATCTCCATCTCAATCAACGGATTTCAGATCCTGTCTGAGACAAGGGAGCTTCTTTTTAGAACAGGGAAAAACAGAAAAAGCAATGGCCCAGTTTAATCTGGCTCTTCAAATAAATCCAAATTCAGCCCAGGCTCATAATCTTCTTGGAATTGCCTATTTTCAGCAAGACAACTATGTGTTGGCTGAGGAAGAATGTCGGAAAGCCATAGAATTGGACCCCTCCTATGCCTCTGCATATAACAACCTGGGAAGCATCTCTATGATGAACAAAGACTATGATGATGCCAGGACATTTTTCGAGAAAACCATCTTCCTGGCTCCCGATAGTTCTTCTGCGCATTTTAGTCTGGGCACTCTCCTCATCATTCAGGGACAGGTTGAGAAGGGGGAGGAACATCTGTTAAAGGGAATTGAGCTTGATCCAGATTTTTTAGAAAAGAATAAAGCCTTCATCAAGGATTTCTCCTCTCCGTCGTTCACTTCCGCTGAAGTCAATTTTACTTATGCGAAAATGTATGCCTCAGTCGGAAATATCGAAAAAACGTTGTTTTACCTGAAAATAGCTAAACAGGCAGGCTTCCAGGACTGGCAGAGAATTGGCCAAGAAAAGGAATTTGAAAAAGTCCGAAATAACGAAGAAATTCAGAAGTTCATTAATTTATGACGGGTCGATCCGAACATTCCGGGTGGGTGTCCGTGAAAAAACAATCGGCTGGCCGAGCCATGCTTCTTTTTTATAATAGACCCGAACGCAGGATGAGAAGAAGTCCCATTCCCACAAGAAACGCATGGACATATGTGTTGAACTGCCCGGGCTTCAAAGATCGGTGGACCTTTCTCCCCAGATATACGGCCAGAAGAACCAGCGGCAGCGCCACGAGGTAGAATCTCAGAATCCGGACCGTCCATAGACCCGCCAGTCCATGGCCGGTCAGAACCAGAAGGCCGGTCGGAAGAAAATAGCTTTGAAGAGTGGCCTGGAAATGTTCCGGCGGCCAGCGGCGGAGGCTGGCATAGATGACGATCGGAGGTCCGTTGGTGTTGTAGGCGCCGCCCAGGACTCCGGCAGTGAGCCCGAACACCCAAGAGACGGGAGCGGAGTCTTTTTTGAGTTGGAAGCGCGGCCTGTTCAGACTGTACAGACCGTAGAGGATGAGAATCAACCCCAGGACAAGTTTCAGATAGCCCTCGGGCACTCTGGTGATGAAGATCAGGCCGAAAGGAATTCCTGCGATGGTGGATAAAACCAGGCGGACCGTGGCCTTGATGTCCGCTTTTCGCCAGCTTTTTATTAAGATCGTGACGGCGCTTGTTGTGCTGCAAAAAGCGACTAGGGGAGTGGCTGACTTTATGCCGATGAGCACGGCCAGAATAGGCATGGCCACGAGCGCATCGCCAAAGCCGAGAAAGGCGCGGATGAAAGAGGACAGGAAGATGACGGCTGTGACGAGAATGAAGAGGGCGGCGGAATCCATTGTTTTTCCTTAACGGAGTCGGCCGTTATGACAGCCGCCCCGGCACACCCCAATATGTCACAATATGAATGGCGTTGACTTCATTGGATTGAGATTACTTGTTTGTCTCAGACTGAGGTTTCAGTTTGTTGTATTCAATAAGGGCCTTGAGGTACCATTCGGGGAATTCCAGGCGGTTTCTCTTCCTTGTCTTGGAGTCGTAAATCCAGAGGTGGTTGTATTTGACCAGCAGCCGATGGCCCAGATCCCACCAGGCTTCGATGACGCGGTTGGCGTTATTGAGGCAGTAGTCGGTCAGGAACTGCCGGCCCTGAGCCGGGTCTTTTTGATAAATCTCCAGGGTGACCTTATCGATCGCCGGAGTGCGGTCGACGGCGGATTTTTCCCATTTTTTCTGGGCATCACGGACATCCTGGATGGCCAGGAAATAGAGCACCTGGGTGTGGAAATCGACATAGTCAAAGGCCCACCGGGCGGAGTTTTTGTTGAATTCCCAATGGTCTCCGATTTCAAACGACTTTGGAATTTCGGTGATTCCGGCATAGAGGGGGAAGAAGCAGGATGTGTCCTGGGCGCCCCAGGCCAGCCAAACGATTCCCCCGATCGGATTGGGAAGCCATCCCCGGCACTGAGTGACTGTAACGTATTCAGCGCGGTTGACTCCGATGACGCGGGAAGTGTTATAGGTCTGGTCTTCCAGTTTGAAGCCGTAGGGGAGAAAATTCGGATTTGAAAACGGGCCTCCCTGAAGTCCCCGGGCCGGATCAAAGGGTGTTCCCTCGCATTTATCGCGGGTCATCACCATAACGTCGTAGACAGAGAGCTTTTTTTCCGGCTTGATGGAGACAGGAAAATCCATGTTCGGTGTCTCGGGGCTGAATTTTTTTGAGGGAGCGACAAGGTCAAAAAAGCGCCAGAGGCGCACTCTGGACCCGTTGCTGCCGGCGGCGCTCACGTCCTGCGGGGAGTAGACTCTTTTCCAGATGAAGGGCTTTCCGCTCTTGGGGTCGTAAAAACCGTTTTCCACAGCGAAGGAGACGGCATTGGGCGAAGCCATGAAATAGTCTTTGTTGTTCAGGTCGATTTCTCCGATCCGCGATTCGTTTGGACAGACGCTGACATGGTCGTCGGGAATTCTCTGGGCGCACCAGACAGCTCCTGGTTTACCGCTCTCCGGCGTCCACAGGGGACCGACAGGCATGATTTCAAAAATCCAGATTTCTTTCGGATCGGAAAGAGCCAGCATCTCTCCCGTATCGGTAAATCCATATCCGTGTTTTTCCGCCAGCTCTCCCATGATTTTTATGGCCTCCCGGGCTGTGTTGGCTCTTTCCATGGCCAGGAAGGTAAGCATGGTGATGTCGAATTTGGCCGAGGGAGTGGGATTTTCCATTTTTTTCTGGCAGCCGATGGTCGACTCCCCGATAGCCACCTGCATATCATTCATGTAGCCAAAAGCACCGAGGAGGAAGCCGTGCGTATGAGGAACCTCGGGGATTTCAAGGCCGGTAAAATCATTCGTATATTGATCCCATTTCAGGCCCACGCTTGGAGGCCAGGTTCTGAACTGGTCGACATGATATATTTTGCGCGTTGAGCCGGTCTCGTGGTCTGCGGCCGGAATATAACGCCAGGTCCAATCGCACAGTCCGCAGTCACAGGTATGGGTGCTTATGACCGACCCGTCGACAGAAGCGTCTTTTCCAACCATAATCACCGTGCAGGCATCTGAAACAGGCGGTTCAAGGCAGGATTCACAGGATTTGAACTCCGGCCCGCTGTAGATGGAGACCTGGATCAGGACTACAGCCGCGAAAAGAAGAAAAGCCGTGTAAAGAATTTTTTTCATTTTCCTCGTTGCCTCCTTTGTGTTAATCAATGTGTTAATCAAATAGGGACGATTCTCCATTGAGAACCGTCCCTGATTCTATTATTGACGTAATAAATAAAGTACCAATGTTTGATCAGCGCTGAGGCCGCCCTCAAGCCCCCGTAGCGGAGGGGGACCCCATCGGCTTTTCCGATGGGGGGAACCGACGGGACTGGTTCCCCGGGGTTCGGGGGCTGGGGGCGGCCCCAGCGCTGCATATATTCTGTCACGTCATTTATTGCGTTTGTATTCATTATCCTTATCCGCGCACTTATGGATTTGATCCTTCCGGTTAACAGGATGTTTCTTAGAGATGAATTGAAGTGAATGGAAGCCCATGGACATAGACTTTTATATCGCAAGACAGAGAGGAATGTCAACTTCAGGATATGACTTGTCAGGGGATGCTTTCTGTATTGACAGGGAGCTCTCCGCTTTACATAATTATTGGAACTCATAAAGCAAGGAAGGAAGGTGAACTATGGGTCCGACGAGCCGTCTTTTAAAGAAACTTAGATTTGCGATTATTATTTTTCTTTTCCTTGTCAACTTGGGCCGAATATCGATTCCCGCCCAGTCCCCGGACATTCCCCGGAATTTTGAGGTTGAAGAAGAAGGCTGTACCAGTATCATGGCCGGACGTCTCGCCACTGTGGACGGCTCGGTCATCACCGCTCATACCTGCGACGGCAATTACCGAATGTGGCTGAACATCGTCCCTGCCGCCAAACACTATCCAGGAACAAATACAAAAATTTATTCCGGCAAGATGCATGGTGAGACTTCCCGGGATTTAAGCGGGATTGTAGAAAAAGGCGAAATCCCCCAGGTGGAGGAGACCTACGCCTTTCTCAATACTGCCTACCCCTGCATGAACGAACACCAGCTCGCCATAGGAGAGACCACCATTCGGGGAAAAAGTGTGCTCTTTAATAGTGAGGGCATGTTTCTCATCGAAGAGCTGGCGCGCATAATGCTTGAAAGATGCCGAACCGCTCGGGAGGCGATTCAGCTTGCCGGCCAGCTGGTCAAAGAATACGGCTACGGGGATAAAGGAGAATGCCTGACGGTTGCCGATCCCAAGGAAGTCTGGCATTTTGAAATCTTTGGAACAGGACTTCGCGAAAAAGGCGCTATCTGGGCCGCTGTCCGCATTCCCGATGACCATGTGGGTATTTCAGCCAATATCCCGAGAATCAGCGAGTTGAAGATGGATGACCCCAAGAACTGTATGGCCTCTGATAATGTGATCTCTTTTGCCGTCGAAAAGGGCTGGTATGACCCCAAAAGCGGAGAGCCGTTCAAGTTCTGGAAAGTCTACAGTGGACAGAAACCTTTCTCCATCCGTGAATTCTATGTCCTCAGTACACTCGCTCCTTCTTTAAAACTGGATATGAATGTGGATGAACTTCCTTTCTCGGTCAAACCCGAAAAAAAAGTCTCTGTCAGGGATATTATGAAATTTTATCGAGAAACCTATGGGGGAACCGCATATGACATGACCAAAAATCTGAAGGTCAAGGAGCGCCGGGGAGATAGAATCATTAAAAGTCCTGTCGCCAATCCCTGGATGTCCCGCGATTTAATGGATCTCCTCAATACTTTAAAACCCGGCGCTGTGGAGTATTATCGGCCCATTGCCATCGCGGGATGCGCCTATTCTCAAATCATTCAGTGCCGGGATTGGCTCCCTGATCCAGTGGGTGGAATTTGCTGGTTTGCATTTGATAATCCCGGACAGAGCGCAAGAATCCCCATCTTTGCCGGAGTGACTCAATTTCCGTCGAGCTTTGAAATTTGCGCCCAGCACCGCTTCCGAACCGACTCGGCGGCTTGGGCGTTCCGGCGGGCCAACCGGCTGGCGACAGTCCGATGGGGAGAAGCGGGAAAATATATCGAAGAGGCGATCAAGGAGTTTGAGGAGAGGGCTTTTTGTGAGCTGTCCTCTATCGAAAAAATGGCCGTGGAAGTCTACAACGGAGGAAAAACGGAGGAGGATGCGGTCCAACTCAAAGAATATCTGACCAAATACACCGGCGATTTCGCGCGCGCCGCCATCCATAAATACTGGGAAATGGGAGATAAATTCTGGGCCTTATTCGCCAGAGGATTTTAGAAACAGATTCAAATCCTGGGCATGTATTGAAGCTCATTAAAAAGAATTGTGAATGTGGTTCCCTTCTCCCGTTTGAGATGGAACTGAACATTGGAAGGCGGAAAAAATCGGGACTCGCGGGATCTCCTTCTCTCATCAATTTCCCCAATTTTTCTTATAAGACAGAAATCCCAACTCCAAATTTCCAAAAATTTAAAATAAGAATTAAAGATTGAATTCCATCGGCAATTTTGGGTGCAAAGAGAGAAAGGTTTGACCGCAGCATTTTTCTATGGTATAAAGAGCCAGGAAAATTGAGCCGGCCAAAGACACACACAGCGTCTCTTCGAAAAGCGAAAAGCTCTTCCTTCGAGAGAAAATTCCGGGAAAGCGAAAAAAGATTCCGTTCTCTGCTTGAGCATCTACCGGTGGGAGTTTACCGGACGACGCCGGACGGGAAGATTATTGAGGCCAATCCGGCCCTGGCGAAGATTCTCAGATACAAGGATAAAAATGACCTGAAAGATGTGAATGTCAAGAAATTATATGTCCGGCAAAAGGACAGAGCCCTTCACCTGAAGAAACTGCAAAAATCCCTCATTGTTTTTACGGAGTTTCAATTGCAGCGCAAGGACGGACGCCGGATTTGGGGAAGGGACTTCCCGTGCGCCGTCCGCGGGCAGAAAGGGAGAATAGAATTTTATGACGGAATCCTTGTCGACATCACCAGAGAGAAGAAAGCCGAGACCGGATTGAAAAAGGCCCTGAACGAGCTGGAGCGTTCCAACAGGGAAAGACAGAAGATGATCAAAAAGCTGGAGAGTCTCTCCCTCACGGATGACTTGACCAAGCTCTACAACCGCCGGGGATTCTTTACAGTCGCCAGCGAATTTCTCCAGCTGGCCAGCCGCAATAACGTTCAGATGTTTCTGCTTTTCATGGACCTGGATAACCTGAAGGTGATCAATGACACCTTCGGCCATCATATCGGAGATGCGGCGCTGGTGAAGCTGGCGGAGATTCTGGCCAAAACATTTCGCAGATCCGATATTAAAGGACGCATGGGCGGCGATGAGTTTGCCGTTTTTCCAATCGATACGAACTTAACCGGCGTGGAGTCTGCCCTGAGCCGTTTGGAGAAAAATCTGGACTCTTTCAACAGAGAAAGCGGCGAGCCGTTTAAGTTATCGATCAGTATTGGCATCTCCCGTTATGACCCGGCACATCCCTGTTCTATCGATGAGCTTCTGGTGAGGGCGGATAAGTTGATGTATGAACAGAAGCGTCTCAAACAGAAGTAATCCATACGAAGAAGGGGAGGGATCTCAAACCGTCTCCTTTTTTCGAAATTGGGCTTGGAGAGAGACATCAATTTCTGTACAATATCCGGTGAAATAATATGGGATCGCCGTGAAGGAAAGGAAAGCATCAATGAGCGAGAAATTTTACATTGAAGGGCATAAACCAAAAACCAGTATCGACGATGAAGAGACGTTGATCATCGACCGCGATCAAAGTTTTGAAACTCTGGAAGAGGCCACCCAAAAGGCCAAAGAATATTTCGAGAAAAAGAAAGAGCTGGGGCTGACTGTTATCTATAAAGAAGAGCCCACAGGGATGAAGGAAGGCGTAAAGCTGATCTACAGGGACGATGAGGGAAACCTGGAGGAATCCCTTCTCCAGGGCTGAATTCTTCCGTTCAGCGAGATTCCGGCTTCTTTTTTTGGAGGGCTTCTTTGACCCGTTCTGGCGTCATGGGGAGCTGGAAAAGCCTGACGCCCAGAAAATCATAAACCGCATTGGCCATGACGGCGCCCATCAGGATAATGGCCGGCTCTCCGCCCCCCTGGGGCGGGAATTCCAGGTTGTCCACAAGGACCGCCTCGATTTTAGGAAGCCAGGAAAATCGGGGGATTTCATAGGTGTCAAAATTCAGGTCGAGGATTTTTCCTTCTTTGAAATGAATCTCTTCTCTGAGGGCATACCCCAGTCCCATGGTGACACAACCCTCTATTTGCAGTTTTGCTCCCTCCGGGTTAATCACCTGGCCCATGTCCTGGGCGCAGACAACGCGTTTGGCCTGGATCGAGCCGGTTTCCCGGTCGGCCTCGACCTCGGCGGCGGCCGCGATATATGTTCCCATGTAATCTCCGCAGGCGATTCCGTATCCCCGGCCGCTGGGAATTTTCGAGGGATTCCAGCCGAATTTGTCTGCAGCCGCCCGGAGAACGTTCTGCATTCTTTTGTCGCTGAGATTTTTTAAGCGGAACTCCAGCGGGTCCATTCCCGCCTCTTCGGCCAGAATGTCCACTTGCGATTCCCTGGCAAAACTGTTGGTGTTGCACGCCGGTGCCCGCCAGGCGCCCACGCCAAAAGGATGCACGCCCTGAGTCGAGCCCATCCACTCGCCATACACAACTGTCCGATGATGGGGCACGGAGTAAAACTGCCGGGAGCCTCTTTCGCCGGCAAAGTACACATGGTAATCCCAGAGGACGATGGTCCCGGACTCATCGATTCCTGATTTTATTTTCACAACAGCCGCCGGCCGGAAAGTGTCATTGAAAAATTCCTCAGCCCGCGTCCAGACGACCTGGACAGGCTTTCCCGTGATTTTTGCCAACCGGGCGGCTTCAACGGCCTGCATGTTTCGGGTCTTTCCGCCGAATCCCCCTCCGACAAAAGGCGTAATGATGCGGACATTTTCCGGCGGCAGATCCAGCGCTCCAGCGATTTCGTCTTTGGCTCTGAACGGCGTCTGGGTGGAGGCCCAGACAGTCGCTTTGTTCCCATCGATTTTCGCCAGGGCGGAATGCGTCTCGATAGCCGCATGGGCGACATAGCTGTTGAAGTAGGTCCTTTCCTGGAGATTTGAAGCGCGCTTTTCTCCTTGTTCCAGGTCACCTCCCTGGGCGACGACCGTCCCCTTCGGAGCCATCTGGAGGAGGTGGTCAAAAATTGTCCGGTCGTTGACTTTGGCCTCTGGCGTGTCAAAACGAGCCTGAATCCTGGCCAGAGCTTTCTCGACTTCGTCCGGCGCTTCATGGAGGACGGCGATCAGGTCGCCGTCGCGGATAATCTGCACACCCTCCATTTTTTCAACTTCTGAGAGATCCAGGTGGATGAGCTTTGCGCCGTGAGCCGGAGGCCTGAGAATTCGGGCGTACATCAAGCCTGGAACTCTGATATCGCCGGCATATTGAGCCCGGCCGGTGACTTTGTCCCGGCCGTCCGGTCTCGAAAAGGACTGACCGATCACAGTGAATTTTGAAACCTCTTTCGGAAGAGGCTTTGTGTCCAGATGCCTCTCAATTTTTTTCCCTTTGGCCAGCTCGGCATAGGTCACCTGTTTTTTCTTTTGGGTTGTGTCAAAGATGATCCCATCCTTTATTTCGAGCCGGCCGGGAGGCACCTTGAGGTGTTCGGCGGCCAGCTCCTTCAGGACTTCTCTGGCTTCTGCGCCGGCTGTCCGCAGGGCCGGACCGAAGAAGCGGACACTTTGTGATCCGAAAGTTCCCATGTCCCATGGACAGAGGTCTGTGTCTCCCATGACCATATCCACCTTCCCCACGGGCACACAGAGCTCTTCCGCCAATATCTGGGCGAGGGCGATAATGACTCCCTGTCCCATTTCAATCTTCCCTGAAAAACAGGTAATGCGTCCGTCTTCTCCGATTCTCAGATAGGCATTGAAATCGGCCGGATATGTGAAGCGCGCTTCTCTGCGCGTTCTTTCTTCCTGGAGAGCCGCTAAATCTCCGAGAGAAAATGTGATGATGATTCCGCCGCCCATGAGTTTGAAGAATTCTCGACGTTTCATCTTTCCCTCCTTCGATTCATCTCCCGGGAAGCCCTCTGGATGGCCTTGAGGATGCGGGTGTGAGAGCCGCAGCGGCACAGACTTTCATCCATGACCTGAATGATTTCTTCCGGAGTCGGCCTGGGATTCTTCACGAGCAGAGCATGAGCGTTGAGAATCATGCCCGGAGTGCAGAATCCGCATTGGTAAGCCGTGTGTTTTATGAATGCCTTTTGTAAAGGATGGAGGGAACCGTTGCCGGCCAGTCCTTCGATGGTGAGGACGCTCTGACCGTTGATGTTTTTGACAGGATATTGACAGGATCGGACGGCTTCGTTATTGACCAGAACGGTGCAGGCACCGCAGTAGCCTTCACCGCAGCCGTATTTTGTCCCGGTGAGACCCAAATCCGTGCGCAACACCCAGAGAAGCATCCGGTTTCTATCCACATGCAGTTGTCGGGATTTTCCGTTGAGGTTGAAAGAAATGACCTCTTTCATTGGACACTCCTGAAAAAATTTTGGACGGGCTTCAAAAAATCTATGGCTCTATAAAAAATCAGAAATTGGATACGGTTCAATCTTTGGGAATAGATTAATGAAAGACAATCGGAGACTCTATTATTTGTCAACATAAAAACCTAGATGAGGTATTTATATTTCAGATAGAGCGCGAAGTCAACTCAAAGGAGCTCTATGAAATTGACTTCTGATTTTATCCATGATATGTATTTTTTCTTTAATTAAAAAGAATGTTTCATGGAAGATAAAGACGAAACTCCTGGGAAGAATGTCCGGTTTCCTTCCCGCCGGCTCCGGGACCTCTTTATTCGGAATAATCTCATCCTGTTCGTTCTCCTTTTCGGCCTCTGGCTCCTGATGAGCGGCCATTATGACCTCTTTCATATTTCCTTCGGCTTTCTCTGCTCCTGGCTGGTTATTCTGATGAACCTCCGCCTGAATAAATATTTCTTTATTCAGGAGAACACCCGGTTGTACACGCCTTTGAGGGTTGTCCGGCTGCTCTTTTATATTCCCTGGCTTATCTGGCAGATCGTGGTGGCCAGCCTGCAGGTAGCCGCTGTCGTTCTGAATCCCCGAATGCCCGTGGATCCCTCTCTGGTCCGATTCAAAACCAAGCTGCCCAACACGGCGTCCCGCGTGATCCTCGCCAATTCCATCACCCTCACTCCCGGCACGATCACCCTCGAGCTCAACGAGGATGAATTTCTGGTCCATTCGCTGCTCGAAGCGTCGTCCTCCAGCATTCTGGATGGGTCGCTTCCCGCTCAGGTGGCGAGACTCTATGACAAGAGAGCCGGCCAAATCGTCCAGGAAGTCGAAGTCTTAAAGACATTTAAAAGATAATGGGGAAATATTTTATCTATCTGGGCGTCATTCTATCTGTCATCATTCTGATCCCTCTCTACCGCGTTCTCCGCGGCCCGACACTCTTTGACCGGATGCTCGGAGCCGGCGCCATCGGCACCAAGACCATGGTCCTCGTTGTCGTCATCGGATTCATATTCAACAGAATCGACATGTTCATCGACATCACCCTGGCTTACGCGGTCCTGAACTTTATCGGCGTCATCGCCATTGCGAAATATCTGGGGACGCTGAAATCGAGAGGAAAATAATGCCGTTGAATTTCGTGCTCTCCGCCATCATCGTCAGTTTCGGCGCCTTTTTCCTGCTCGTCGGCAGCATCGGCCTTATCCGGCTGCCGGATTTCTATTCTCGGGCGCATGCCACGGGAAAAAGCGATACGCTGGGCATTCTTCTTGTTGTGTTCGGATTGGTCGTCCACGAGGGCTTGACCTTGAACAGCGTGAAGCTTACCCTGATCATGGCTTTTGTCGGCCTGACCAGCCCCACGGCCACTCATGCCCTGACCAAAGCCGCCATACGGTTTGGGCTTCGGCCCTGGTTCAAGAAGAAAAAGCCTGATTTTGAGGAGAAATAGGTGCACTGGGAGCTTGAGATCGCCCTTTTTGTTTTTCTTGTCATTTCCGCCATTCTGGCTTTGGAAATAAAAAACCTGCTCACCGCCGTCGTCAGCTTGAGCGTTTTCAGCTTTCTCTCCGCCCTTCTCTATGTGACCATGGGAGCCGTGGACGTGGGGTTCACGGAGGCTGTTGTCGGTGCCGGCGTGAGCGGCGTCTTTTTTATCGTCACTATATTTAGAACAACGAGGAAGAGCCGAGATTGAAAGTCCTGAATTTTATCGTCCTCATCGGCTTCGCCGGCCTTCTGATCTATGCCTCTTTCGGGCTTCCCAACCGGGGAGATGCCCATGCGCCCCTCTACCGGGAGAAAAGCCTGGCCGGCACTCCCAACGCCCCTTCTTATTATGTTCACAACCCTGAGAAGGATGCCGAAACGCCCAATATGGTTACGGTCATTCTGGCGGATTATAGAGGCTATGACACAATGGGGGAGGAGACCGTCATTTTAACGGCAGGCCTTATCTGTTATCTCATTTTGAGAAGAAACAGGAAAGATGAGGATGACGCATGATCCGGTATGAAGGCGATACCATCGTGACCCTCGTCAGCCGGATTGTCTCCCCTTTTATCATGCTCTTTGCCCTGTATGTGATCTTTCACGGCCACTACAGTCCGGGCGGCGGATTCCAGGGAGGGACGATGCTGGCCGCCTCCATCATCCTCATCCGCCTAGCTGCAGGGCACGAAACTGCCCATCTTCAGTTCCCCAGACGTCTGGGCACGCCTCTTGGCTCCATCGGCGTCCTGATCTATTTTGGGACCGGACTTGTGGCCATGCTTCTGGGCGGGAATTTCCTGAACTATGCCTTTCTTCCTGTGTCTGGCCCGGCCGCCCATCACAGATCGCTCGGCATCCTGTCGATTGAGATCGGTGTGGGTCTGGCCGTGATGGGAATCCTGGTCGCCATCTATGATGACCTGCTGGAAGGGAAGCCCGATGCGTGAGTTTCTTCTCGGCCACTTCGCCTACTGGTTTATTTTTATCCTCATGGCTTTGGGCTTTTATGGCATGGTTCTCAAGAAAAACCTGATCAAGAAAATTATCGGAATGACCATCTTCCAGGTTTCCATTATTATGTTTTTTATCGCCAGCTCCGTAAAATGGGGAGCGACGATTCCCATAATTAACCAGAGCCTGGGAACGGCGGATACGGCCAAATATATCAGCCCCCTCCAGCACTGTCTGATGCTCACGGCCATTGTCGTGGGAGTGGCCACAAGCGGCGTGGCTTACGCTCTGGTCATTACGATCTTCCACCGCTTTAAAACCCTGGATGAAAAAGAGCTGATGGACCGGATGAAAACCGATGACGATAATCTGGAATAATTCACCGGCCCTGCCTGTATTGATCCTTCTCTGCGCAGCCATTTCCATTCCCGTCCTGGCCCTGCTCAAAAGACAGATGGCCTATATTCTGGCCATGGCGGCCGCGGTGAGCGCCGTCGGTTTTTCTGCCCTGAATGTCGTCAAGGTCCTGAACCATGGACCCGTTCATTACCACATGGGCGGCTGGCCCCCGCCGATAGGAATCGAGTATGTCCTGGATTATCTTTCCGCTTTTATCGTACTGGTCATCAACAGCATCGCCTTCCTGGTCCTGATCCATGCGCAAAGAGTCGTTCGGCGGGAGCTCTCTTCACCGGCCAAAGAGATTCCTTATTACGCCGTGGCTCTTCTCATGATGTGCGGATTCAACGGCATCGTCGTCACCGGAGATTTCTTCAACCTCTATGTCTGGCTGGAGATCAGCTCACTTTCCCTCTATGGATTGATCGCCGTGGGGAGTAAGAAGTCCCCTGTGGCGGCCCTGCGCTACCTCATCATGGGCACCATCGGCGCCTGCTTCTATCTTCTGGGACTGGGCTTTCTTTTTACGGTCAGCGGCACACTGAACATGGCCGACATGAACAAAATTCTTCCTTTTATCTCCCGTGAGCCCGCGGTGATCATCGGCCTTTCGCTGATGGTCATCGGCATGGGCATCAAAATGGCGCTTTTCCCCCTCCACGGCTGGCTTCCGGACTCTTATACCTATGCGCCTTCCTCCTCCTCGGCCCTGATGGCGCCCATCGGGACAAAGGTTGGCGCCTATGTGCTCATCCGGATTCTCTTTTTTATTTTCGGTGTGGGATATGTCTCCCGGAAATTCCCCGTGACTTTGATCCTTGGCTGGCTGTCGGCCGCAGGCATCATCTTCGGATCGGTGATGGCGATCGCCCAGAAAGAGATGAAGAGGATGCTGGCCTACAGCTCCGTCGCCCAGGTCGGCTATATCGGGATGGGCATCGGACTGGCCAATCCCCTGGGATTGATCGGCGCCGTCCTCCATGTTATGAATCACGGCTGTATGAAGGCGCTCCTGTTTTTGGTGGCCGGCAATTTCAGGACAAAGCTGGGTCACTCCACAATTCCCAGGTTCGATGATTCCCTGAGAAAAGCCATGCCCTGGACGACGGCCGCTTTTACGGTTGGGGCTCTGTCCATGGTCGGGATTCCGCCTCTGGTCGGTTTTTTCAGCAAATGGTATCTGGCCCTGGGGGCCATTCAAAAATCCAACTGGATTTTTCTGGCGGTCCTCCTTCTCAGCAGCCTTCTCAATGCCGTCTATTTTTTCCGGATCATTGAGAAGATTTACATGAAACCGGTTTCTCGGGTTCCGGAAGGGAACGCCCTCAGCGCTGAATCCAAGAAAACCGAAGTGAGTGCTCCGTTGCTGATTCCCACACTCATTCTGGCTTCGGCGCTGCTCCTTCTAGGAATACTGAATGCCTATATCGTTAAAGGAATTATCGTGAAAATAATTCCGGCCGGGATGTAATTTCCAAATGGACGCTTTAACGACCTATTCCACAATCACCCCGCTCCTGGCTGTCCTTGTGTCTCTGGCCGCGGTTCCTTTCATTCTATTGAGTTCACGGCACAGAAACCTCAGGGAATTCTGGACGATCGCGGCCGGCTTCGCCAAGTTTAGTTTTATTCTTTCCCTTCTTCCCGGAGCCCTTCTGAACCGGGCCGCCGAGACTGTGCTTTTCGAAATATCCCCAGGGATCACTTTAACCCTGCGGGCGGATCCGTTTGGCGTTTTCTTTGCTCTTGTCGCTTCGGGCCTCTGGATTCTCACGTCTTTCTATTCCATCGGCTATGTGCGGGGACTCGCCGAACATAAGCAGACGCGGTATTTTGCCTGCTTCGCGGTGTGCCTTTCGGCCACTATCGGTATCGCCTTTGCGGCGAACCTTCTCACTTTTATTGTCTTCTACGAAACCCTGACCATTGCCACTTATCCCCTGATCATCCACAAGGAGACCAAAGAGGCCATCCATGCCGGGAGAAAATACCTGGCCTACACGCTGACAGCCGGCGTGCTGCTCATCGCGGCTACGGCGGTCACATATAAATTGGCCGGCACGCTGGATTTCCGTCCCGGGGGGCTGTTCGGAGACACGCTCCTTTCGCCGAAGACAGCCGTTCTTCTCTTTCTTCTGTTTTTGGGCGGAGTCGGGGTTAAAGCCTCCATCATGCCCCTCCACAGCTGGCTGCCCACGGCCATGGCCGCACCGACTCCGGTCAGCGCGCTGCTCCATGCCGTGGCGGTGGTCAAATCAGGTGTTTTCGGCGTTATCCGGATTGTGGGGTTTGTTTTCGGACCGAGCCTGATGCTTCGCTTCGGGTTGAACAGAATTCTCATGGCCTTCGCCGGAACGACCATCATTTTGGCGTCACTCATGGCCTTCAAGCAGGACAATCTTAAGCGCCGGCTGGCGTATTCCACGGTGGGCCACCTTTCTTATATTGTGCTTGGTGCCGGACTGTTATCTTCCTCTGCGGTGGTGGGGGGATTGATGCACCTGGCCTTCCATGCCACGATGAAGATTACTCTGTTTTTCTGTGCCGGAGCGATCTACGTCAATCTCCATAAGGAGAATATCAGCGAAATGGACGGAATCGGGAAAGCCATGCCCTGGACGATGGCCGCCTTTACGGCAGGAGCGATAGGCCTGGCCGGTGTGCCGCCTCTCAATGGATTTGTGAGCAAATGGTATCTGGGCCTGGGGAGCCTGCAGGCCGGACGGACTGCCGCCCTGATCATCCTCATTGTCAGCGGCCTGCTGAACATCGGCTATTTTTTCCCTATCATCTACCAGGCTTTTTTCAAGAGTTCCAAAAGCTTCCCGAAGAAAAAAGAAGCTTCTCCGGCCATGGTTCTTCCCTTGATGGTCACGGCCCTGATATCCATCTGGCTTGGGATTTTCCCTGATTCCTTTGTTCACTTTTTCAGCCTCGCGGTGAAAGTCTCAGAGAACATTCTGGGAGGGATGCCCTGATGCTAAAGAAACGGGTTCTTCGATTGGCTTTATCCGCAGGAATGTTTTTCTTGGCGGCCGCAGGGATTTTCGCTTCCCAGGATTCGGCCCATGAATCCTGGTGGAACCGCATTCCAGGCTTTTTTATCATCTTCGGCTTCCTGGGAGCCGTTCTCCTGGTCGTCATGGCCAAAGCCCTTGGGAAATACCTGATCCAGAAAAAAGAGGACTACTATGATATTCGGTGAAGGAGCGATTCCTCCGGCTCTTTTTATGGTCGCCGGGGCCGCTCTTCTCCCACTTCTTTCCAGAAAGCTGCGGTCTACGGCTTTTCTGTTATTTGCATTTTGTTCTCTGTACACGGCCTGCACGCTTCCTGACGGCGCGGTCCTTTCCGTCAGGTTTCTGAATTACACGTTGCTTTTGACCAAGGTGGATGCCCTCAGCCGGGTTTTCGGAATCATATTTGCCCTGATTGCTTTTGCCGGCGGCATCTATGCCTTCCATATTAAAGAGACAGCTCAACAGTCGGCGGCCCTTCTGTACGCCGGAAGCGCTCTGGGCGTGTCCTTTGCCGGCGATTACTTTACCCTCCTTGTCTTCTGGGAGCTAATGGCCGTGGCGTCCCTTTATCTGATCTGGGCGAACCGCACGGAGGAGTCCCGCAAAGCAGGCTTTCGCTATCTTTTAGTCCATATCTTCGGCGGCGGGATGCTCTTTGCCGGAATCCTGATGCATTTGACGCAGACCGGCCAGATAGAGATCGGCCGCCTTATTCCGGACGGCTCGCTTTCCTCCTGGCTGATCCTTCTCGGTGTGGGGCTCAATGCCGCCGTCCCTCCCCTGAATGCCTGGCTTCCGGACGCCTATCCCCGAGCGACGGTGACAGGGGCCGTTTTTCTCAGCGCCTTTACGACGAAAGCGGCTGTCTATGCCCTTCTCAGAATATTCCCCGGCTGGAAAGTGCTCCTCATCATGGGAGTCATTATGACCCTCTATGGAGTGATTTTTGCCATTCTTTCTAATGACATAAGGGGAATTCTGGCCTACCACATCATCAGCCAGGTGGGGTATATGGTGGCCGGCGTAGGAATCGGGACAGAAATGTCCATGAACGGCTCTGCCGCCCACGCTTTCAGCCATATTCTTTACAAAGCGCTTCTCTTTATGGGCGCCGGCACGATTCTGCAGGCCACCGGCAGATACAAGCTCACGGAACTGGGCGGCCTGGGCGGAGCCATGCCCAGGACGTTCCTTCTCTATATGGTGGGGGCTTTTTCGATTTCCGGCGTCCCGCTTTTCAACGGATTCATCAGCAAATCCATGGTGATCAGCGCTGCCGGTGAGGCCCATTACGGCCTGGCCGTGCTTCTACTCGAACTCGCTTCTGTCGGAACTTTCCTCAGCGTCGGCCTCAAGCTGCCCTTTTTCACCTGGTTTTCCAAAAAGCCAACCCTGACGCCCGATCCACCGCCAGGAAACATGCACATCGGAATGGCTGTTGTCTCTATTCTCTGTGTCGGATATGGAATTTTTCCCTCCGTCCTCTATCACATTCTTCCTTATCCTGTGCATTACGAGCCCTATGCCACAGCCCATGTGATCGAAGCCGTGGAGCTTCTCTCGTTTACTTTTATCGCCTTCTGGATTCTCCGCAAGTTCTTAAAGCCCAAATCCGTTCTGTTGATCGACTTCGACTGGTTTTACAGGAAGCCGGCCCGCCTGGCCCGAAAAATTTTTGTGGATATGGTCTTTTCCGTCTTTGCCTGGACGGAAAAAGTTCTCGGCCTTGGCCTCCAGAGAGCCGTGAATTTTGGAAAAAACCCTCTGGGATTTCTTACCGGGACGGACTCCGATCAAGCGTATTCTCCCGACAAATACCGCCCGGCCACACAGACTCTCGTTCTGATCGTCCTCGCCGGCTTTATTGTCCTGGCTGTGGTCGGCCTGATTCTTTTATCCCGATAAATTCTTCAAAGAGCGGCCGTCCGGGGACATTACTGCGCCGCATATTTTCTGTCACGTCATTTATTGCGTTCGTATTAGATTCCCGCCCGGTTCCGCAGGAAAAATTCGATTCCTTTGCTGAGGAGAAGAATGGCCAGGAAGAAAAGAAAAAGCCAGATGTAATATTTCTTCCTGCCGAGGAAAGTTCTGAGGTCTTTTCTGGTCAGAAGATAGGGGAGCGTTGCTTCTCCGGGCCGGACGGAAGAGATCAGGCAAGAGGCGAGTCCGAATCCGAAGCTGACTCCAAACCCGACGACATTCCACCAGAGCCAGGAAACACGCTCTCCGAAATACTGCCAGAGAAAAATATTGACCGCTACACCGGCGGCAAGCCCTGTAATCGCTCCTTTCTCGCTCGCGCGGCGGACCCACATTCCCAGCCAGAAAACGGCCAGAACAGGTCCATAGAATGCCGACCCGATCTTGTTTACAAGCTCGAGCACGGTCTCAGAGCCCCCGATCATTTTCAAGGCAAAGGCGGTGGAAATAATTCCCCAGAAGATTGTGAGCAGGCGGGAAAGCCGGACCTGTTTCCTGTTCGACAGAGCATCCAGTCCGGGGCGTATTTTAACCAGGAAGTCCCGATAAGTGGCGGCGCTGAGGGAATTCAGAGCGCTGTCCAGAGTGGACATGGAGGCGGCAAAGATGCCTGCGATCAGGATGCCGAGCAGTCCTTTCGGGATGTATTGAATCAGAAAGTAGGGAATCAGAAAATCCGGAGGCCGGCCGTCCAACTGCCCCGCAAACTCCGGGTGGGTGTGGAGAAAGGGAAGGAGCAAGACGCCAACCGCACAGTAGGTGAGAACCAGGGGAAACCTCAGGAGGCCGTTGAGGAAAAGGGCCTTCTGGGCCTGGTGAAAAGTCCTGGTAGTGAGCAGCCGCTGGGCCTGACTCTGATCACATCCGTAATAGGAGAGATAGAGGAAGAATCCCCCGATCAGCATGGGCCAGAAGGCAAAAGTCTGGCCGTCGCCCAGGCCGGAAGCCGAAAAATTAAAGACACGGAAGCGCGAAGAGTCCTGTGTGAGGACAGAAAACGCCCGGCCGTCCAGCTTGTTCCAGAGGATGAAGAGGGAAATGAAGGCGCCGGTCCAGAGAATAACGAGCTGGATGATGTCCGAATAAATATCGGCCTTGATGCCGCCAAAGGTGGTGTAGACAATGGAGACGACTCCGATGAGGAGCACCGTTTCCCAGAGCGGCCAGTTGAGGCAGACGGCTGTGACTATTCCTGTGGCCAACAGGGCCACTCCTGAGCCCAGTCCGCGGCTGATGAGAAAAACCGCGCTGATCGTGCTCCGAGTGGCGGCGCCGAAGCGCCGCTCCAGATATTCATAGATCGTTACGCCGTGCGCGCGGTGGTACATGGGGACGAGAATGAGCATGATGAGCATCATGGCCAGGGGAATGGCAAATTCATACTGCAGCCAGACCAGGCCCCCGTTGGCTCTCAGGGCGATAAAGGCGGGCGCGCCGATGAGGCTGATGGCGCTGACCTGGGTGGCCATGATAGAAAGGGCGATCTGCCAGGCGGGCATGGCACGGCCGCCGAGATAGTAGTCATTCTGGGATTTTTGTCGGCGGCCGATGGCCCAGCTCATGCCGATGATGCCGACGATGTAAATGGCGAGGATAGCCCAATCCAGTGCCGTCATTATTCAAAAATTACTTTGTGGGATTCTTTTCCATACGACTTTTTGCGGATTCGTCCTCATGACGATCCACACGATATGGAAATGAATCCTTTTTTGTTAATGCTATCAGATTCGGGCTGTAAAATCTCAAAAAAATCCGTAAAGAGAAATGCCGGCTGGAAGAGTTCCAAAGAAATGGGAGCGGGGTGGATGTCACCCGAGGCTTCCGACGGCCTTTTCCACTTCTTCCAGGATTTCGCAGGATTTGACCAATCCCTTCATGGTGTTGTGGTCGGGATAGAGCGGCCTGTCTTCATCGAGATGAAGGACATGTTTACGAATCACTTTTCTGGCCGTCTCCACGCCCCGGCCGAACTTAAAATCCCGAAAATCGAGCGCTTGGGCTCCGGCCATGAACTCAATGCCCAGAATCCCGTGGGCGTTGTCCAGAATCTGGGCGTTCTTGATGGCGGTGTTCATACCCATAGAGACGAAATCCTCCTGGTCCGCCGCCGCAGGGATGGACATCGTCGAGGCCGGAGCCGATAGAATCCGCTGCTCCACGATCAATGTGTCGGCCGTGTACTGGCTGAGCATCATTCCGGAGAACATGCCGGCTCCTTTGGTCAGGAAGGCCGGAAGCCCGACACTCAGGGCGGGATTGGTCAGGCGGTTGAGTCTGCGCTCGGAGAGGACACAGATCATGGTCACGGCCGCTCCCACCATGTCCATGGGCAGGCAGACCGGAGACCCCTGGAAATTGGCGCCTGTAAGCGTCAGTTTGTACTCGGGCAGGAAGATGGGATTGTCGCCGACTCCGTTGAGTTCAATTTCGACCTGTTGACGGGCCCAGGCCACGGCATCATGGGCCGCTCCGATGACCTGGGGTGAGGAACGCATGGAATAGGCATCCTGGACCTTGGTTTTAATCTTTCCTGAGACGAGGTCGCTTCCTTCCAGGCATTTCATAATGGCCTGAGCGGAGCGAATGGCTCCTGGAAAACCGCGCTCTTTATGGAGCCTGATGTCATAAGGCTTGAGGTTGGCGATCAGGGCTTCCAGGGTCATGGCACAGGCGATCTCCGCCTGCTTCAGCCAGCGGTTGATATCGAAGAGCTGGAGGGCGCTTACGGCCGTGATAAGGTTGGCGCCGTTGATGACGGCCAGGCCGTCCCGTGCCTGAAAGCCGGGGATCGGGATTCCGGCCCGTTTCATGGCTGTTTGGCCGGGAAGCCTTTCGCCCAGATAATAGGCTTCGCCTTCGCCGAGCAATAAAAGGGCTATCTGGGACATGGGGGCGAGATCTCCGCAGGCTCCGACAGAGCCCTTCAAGCAGACGACGGGCGTGACTCCTTTGTTGAGCATTTCGACGAGCGTCATGGTGATATCCGGCCGGCAGCCGGACCGGCCGTGGGCGTGGACATTGATCCGGCCGGCCATGGCTCCCCGGACATATTCGACCGGCGCGGGATCGCCGATTCCCGCGGCATGGTTGTAGATGAGATATTTCTGAAAATCGTTGACCTGCGCGTCGGTAAGTACGACCTCGGAAAACTCGCCGATTCCGGTGTTGATTCCATACATGATTTCCCGCGCCTTGATTTTTTCTTCAAGCATAGACCGGCATTGTTTAATCTTTTCCAATGACCCTGGAGCAAGCTCCACTTTTTCATTGTGTCTGGCGATTTGCGTCAGTTTCTCGACTGTCAAATGAGATCCATCAAGTATGATAGCCACAAGTGCCTCCTTTATATTAAATAGTCCAATCTTGGTTTTTTAGCTTATATCATAGGGCGGGGGAAGGTCAAATCATCAGAGGTCACCGGCAGCCTCTCTATTTCTGTGATGACTCAGATTTGGAATAGGGTCCTGTCACGGCTCCTCCCCGTCCGTCCTCACCTCCGCTCCTGGAGAATGCAAGATAAGGAATGATCGAAGGGCCGTGAGGC
>JBAVVD010000042.1:0-15776 GCA_049697115.1 Candidatus Aminicenantales bacterium | reverse complement strand
TCACGCCGTTCCCTCTTCGCTCTTGGAGGCGGCTGCGGAACTCGCTTCCAGAGAAGCTCAGACATCCTCGCCGCCCGGCAAAGCCGGGTTCCCTCCAGGAGCGCCTCGGGAAGGCTAAACCTTCAATGGTCGCTTCGGTCCTTCCGGATATCTCCTTTCTCAGCCATTCAAAATGGAAGAGATTCATTTCAATAAACGACTGAGGATTTCCTCCAGTTCTTTCGGCTTGAGGGGAAAACCATATTTATTAACGACTTTCCTCTCCAGGTCAAAAAGAAAGGCTGTCGTCCCTCCTCCTTTTAGAGGGGAAAAGACGTGGGAATGGTCCACAACAACAGGAAATTTGATGTGATTGGCACGGATAAAGCCTTCGATTTTTTTGCTCATTATCCTTTCGCGGATGTCAGAATTCTCTTGTTGACTCTGATCCGAATAGACAACGACTCCCCGGACCGCACTTTCCTGGACAGAAACAGGGATGGCGTTGCAGAAACGAAGAAAGAGGTCCAGACAGGGAGAGCAGAAGAGGCTGTCATAATCAATCAGGATAAAACAGAATTTTTTCTCCACTGCCGGGGAAGCCACTTGACCTTTCTGGCCAATAGCAGAGGAGGAAAGGAAAAAGAAAACGAGGGATGCGGCGGCCAAACCAGAGAGGAAATTGGACTTTTTATCGGATTTCTTCAAAAATCGCCTCTCCATTTTTAATAACGCTCCACCCACTGAATTTTCTCATCTCATTCCCTCGTTTCTGCGATTAGTTGTATTTCATCTTGAATTTTTTTAAGGTGATCCCTTCCTGGGCGCGGGAATAAAGGAAATTCTTTTTGTCAATATAAATACAGTGGCTGAAATCCGGCAGGGAAAAAGTCGTCCGAAGCTCTCCCGACGGACTCAGGACATACACGTCCCGGCTTCTGTTCTTCGAGAAATGACCGCCCAGAATAAATATATTTCCGGACCTGTCCAGAGCCACATCCTTGTAGACAATCTCTGTGGGAATGACGAAATCTCCCGCCTTTTGACTTTTAACTTTTTTTATTCCCAGGAGCTTTTTGGACCAGACCATCCTCCCCTTTTCGGTCCATTTTTCAATCCGGTCCTCGTAGGTGTAGGCCAGATAGACGTTGCCCTCTGCGTCCACGTCAAACGACACTAAGTCGGCCATTACGAAGAGGTTTTTTCTTTGAGCCCTGGAATAATCGAGCTCGGATGTGATTTTTCCTTCCGGATCAATAAATAATACCCGGCTCGGATGCCGGAGATCAAAGGCGAGAACAGCAATCCGGTCATCCGAAAGAACTTTGAAATCGATCACCGGCAGGAGCATCGGGATACGCCGCTGGAAATGCAATTCTTTGTCAAAGACCTGAATTCCCGGGATGTTCTGGTCGATGACATAAATCCATTTTTCAGAACAGTCAAGGAGCCTGGGGGCTGAAAACTCCCCAGGCCCCTGACCCTTCTGTCCCGTTTTTTTCTGGAGCTTCCCGCTGGCGCTGAACTTTTTCAATGAATAATCCATGTTGTCCGTCACGTAAATGAATCCCTCTGTATCGGAAGTCACGCCCGTCCACTGGAACAACAGGTCGTCCTCAAGGTCGCCTATGGAAAGGACCTCCTCAAGGGAGATCTTCCGGATTTCTTTTCCAAGGAGGGAGGGAAGCAACGCCCAGACAATCATCCCCAGAAAAACCGTCTTGAGCAAGGACGTATGGAATTTCATTCGCCGAACCTTTTTTCACACAGAAAAGGAAAGACGTCTCATGCTTCGGATTGAACGTATTTCAGGCAGAACACATAGCCTAACATGCAATAAGTGGCTCCGTAAGAGCTAAAAAACAAGTTTTCGACCAGACATAACATAAACGCATCCTCACAGATTCCGGCTTCAAGAAAAGTGCTTCCCAGACCAAAAAAAAGGCCGCATACGACCACCAAAGACAAAAGCATTTTAACTCTTCTGGATTTTTTTTCTTTCATATTCTTCCTCCGTCCGGCTCAATTGGGGATATACCTCCGGCACCAGTCATACCCGGCAATACAAAAGCTCAAATAGCCAAGTCCGGCGACGATGCCTGAAAAGACACCGACAATGGCCGCATCGACGGCGCACTTCTCCAATGCCTGCGTACAAATATCTCCACCAGGAGCAGACCTCAGATAAGGCGCGAAAGAAAGGAACAAGAAAAAGAGACTCAGACCCAGAGCCAGGGAAATCTTTCCCCAACTTTTTTTTGATTTTTTCATTTGAAAACCTCCTTCTGGCGTTGTAGATAGCAACTTCTATGCCAGAACGAAGGGAAGCTCGAGTATTGATAATTTGCTGATTTTAAAGAATTTAAAAAAACATAAAAATCGAAGTCGGCCCCCTCTTTTCCCTCTTAAATGTCACGCTTTGTCGGTGGGAGTTCTTATTTGATATCTGTCAACCATTTGGAAGTAGACGGGAGGGCACATAGTGTGTCCGAGCCAATTTTACTTTCTATGTCCGGCCATCGGTATTTTAATCTTTTTCTCCGCCGCAAACCGGATGGCCTCCTCATATCCGGCATCGGCATGCCGGACTACACCCAACCCGGGATCCACAGTCAAAACTCTCTCCAGCCGCCTGGCTGTTTTCGCTTTCCCATCGGCCACGATCACCATTCCGGCATGAATGGAAAGCCCGATGCCGACTCCGCCGCCATGGTGGACAGAAACCCAGGAAGCGCCGCTCACCGCATTCAACAGGGCGTTGAGGATCGGCCAATCCGCAATCGCATCCGATCCGTCCTTCATCCCTTCTGTCTCCCTGTTGGGAGAGGCCACGGACCCTGTGTCCAGATGATCTCTGCCGATCACAATCGGCGCCGAAATCTGATTCCTTTTTACCAGGTTGTTGATGACAGCTCCAAATCGAGCTCTCTCGCCGTAGCCCAGCCAGCAAATCCTCGCTGGAAGTCCCTGAAACTTGACCTGCTTCTGCGCTTTCCTTATCCATCTTTCCAGGGCCTGGTCTTCCGGAAACTCTCGGAGGACGGCTTCATCCGTAACAAAGATGTCCCTGGGATCGCCCGAGAGCGCCGCCCAGCGGAAGGGTCCTTTGCCATAACAGAAAAGAGGCCGAATATATTCCTGAACAAAACCAGGAATATCGAACGCATTCGGAACGCCGGCCTTCTGGGCCTGACCGCGGATATTGTTTCCGTAGTCAAAAGCTCTGGCCCCTTTTAACTGAAGGTCAAGCATGGCACGGACGTGCACCGCCATGGACTCGTAGGCCCTTTTTATATAATCCTCAGGATTGTCTATTCGAAGCCGCAGTGCCTTCTCGTAGGGAATGCCGTGAGGGACATATCCGCTGAGCTCATCATGGGCCGAGGTCTGATCGGTCAAAACATCAGGAACGATGCCGCGTCTGGCGATTTCAGGAACGATGTCCGCCGCATTGCCGAGAAGAGCAATAGAAAGCGGCTCACCTCTTTTCTGAGCGGCAAATGCCAGTTGGAGCGCCTCATCCAGATTGTCCACCATTATATCGACATATTTCGTCTTCAATCTTCGCTGAATTCTGTGGGGATCCACTTCGACCACTATGGCCACGCCTTCGTTCATAGTGACGGCCAAGGGCTGGGCTCCTCCCATGCCTCCCAGTCCGGCCGAGAGCACCAGCTTCCCTTTGAGGCTGCCGTTAAAATGCTTGCGGGCGACTGCGACCAGGGTTTCATAAGTTCCCTGAAGAATTCCCTGGGTTCCGATGTAAATCCAACTGCCCGCTGTCATCTGGCCGAACATGGTCAATCCCATGGCTTCCAGCCGGCGGAATTCATCCCAGGTCGCCCATTTGGGAACGACCAGGGCATTGGCGATCAATACGCGGGGAGCCTCTGTGTGGGTTCGAAATACCGCGACCGGTTTTCCGGACTGGACGACCAGAGTCTCATCATTTTCCAGTTTTTTGAGACTGTCCACAATGGATCTGAAACACTCCCAGTTGCGAGCGGCTTTCCCAGTGCCGCCGTAAACAATCAGTTCTTCGGGCTTTTCGGCGACCTGGGGATCCAGGTTATTCATCAACATCCGCAGGGCTCCCTCCTGGGACCAGCCTTTGGTCCGAAGCTTTGTGCCGCGCGGAGCTTTTATGGATGCGCCTGATTTGGTTCTCTCAGCCATTTATCCCTCCGGATTTTTATCATACCATAAAGAGAAAGACCGTTTCCAGATTCCGCCTGTATTCGGTCGCATCTTCTATGATGATGTGATGACTCAGATTTGGAATAGGGTCCTGTCACGGCTCCTCCCCGTCCGTCCTCACCTCCGCTCCTGGAGAATGCCAGATAAGGAATGATCGAAAGGCCGTGAGGCTCCGGGCGGGCGGGGAGCCCCTCCGCCGTGTCCCCCTCCCTCGACGATCGCCTCTATCACATCATTATAGAAGAGGCTTCCCCTGTAATCCAAAATTAGCCCGCTGAAATTCCCCTGACTTTATTCAGAGACCGTTCAAGCTTCCTGACTATTTTCAGTCCATTCTGGGCTTAAAAAAAATGGTTGACTTCTGTTGAAAATTATTATAAGTAATTAATTAGGTTAAGGTTTGAATTTCATAAGGAAAAGGAGTTGAAGCATATCTAAATAGGGACCACCAGAAAAATGGGGCTCACTAATATTCTCATTTTCAATAAAAATCCCGAAGACAGAGAATTCTATTCCAGAGTCTGCCAGAAAATCGGCTTTATCTTCACTTCCTCGACCCTGGAAAAGACAACCGAGCTTCTTCAATCCACATACTTCAGCGTCGCCCTCATTGATGCAGAACTGGCCGAAGACTCGTCTTTGAATGACCTCTTCAAAAAAACAACCAGCATTCTTCTCACCGGCCGAGATGAAGAACGGCTCAAGGAAGCCATTAAACAATGGCCGCCCGACCGGTTCATCGACTATCTCACGGCTTCCACCCGGCCTCAGGACCTCAACCGGTCTCTCCGCATACTCATGATGGCCCAGGAATACTCACGGCTTAAATCAGAAGTTCTGGATTTGATGGGCTCCAGAGATTTCGCAGAACGGAAATTGAAAAAAGTCTATTCCGATGTCAAAGAAATCGGCTCCACAATCCGCGGCAGCCTGATCAAAGAACTGGAAAAACGCATTATTCTCGAAGCCCGATACCTCTGGTTCCAGAAGCTGAAGGAAAAATTCGAAAATATCTTGAAAAAACTCTATGCCGCCAACGATGTCAGCAATCTCCTGGACATCGTCTACGACATCAAAGGAATCGTCCAGGCGAATGGGATTACGATTTATATCCTTGAAGAGAGTGAAACCCTGGGCAAATATCTTAAGCCTCTCGTCTGGGATGATATGTTCCTTACCCATGCCGAGTTTGCCAAACACATCACACCCATTCAATCCCAGGATTTCGCCGCATACGTGGCCCGAACAGGAGAGAAACTCAGCCTGTCAGAAATTGCCCAGGACCGGAGATACTCCAAGCGCTATCAGGAAGAGCTAAAATCTCCATTAAAAAGCCTGTTGATAACTCCTCTCAAGCACAAGAAAGAAGTCATCGGAGTGATGGAAGTCTACAACAAGACCTTTGACGGAAGAATCAGCAAAGGCGGTTTCACGAAGGAAGACCAGCAAATTCTGCTGGGCCTTTCTGAGCACATCTCGATCGCCATGACCAAGCTCAACCTCATCCAATACGACGCATTGACAGCGCTTCTGCGGCCGGACCCCTTCCTTGAAAAGGTCATCCAAAAAATAGAGACCTGGAGTAAACGGCGCCGTGAAGAGGGATTCTACGCCCTGGTCATGGGGGATGTGGACTGGTTCAAAAACTATAACGACCGGAACGGACATGAAGCCGGCAACCGGCTGCTCCGCGAGCTGTCGGGCGTGCTCAAATCCTCGATCCGGGAGGAAGATCTGCTATGTCGCTACGGCGGTGAAGAATTCCTCTTCTTTTTATCGGGCGTCAAGAATATCGAAGAGGCCATCCTTCTGACGGAAAGGATCAGAAAAAATATTGAGGACCATTACTTCACGAATGAAGAATTTCAGCCCAGAAACAATCTCACCATGAGCTTTGGAGTGACCTTTTTCCCGAGAGAGAAACTCCACACTCCGGAAACATTCACCAAAAACAAACTCAAGAAATTTGTCGGAGAAGCGGATCTGGCACTGGCTGAGGCGAAAGGGAAAAAACTCTCTGCCTTAAAACTCCATGAAAAGTCGATCACTAAAAACAAAGTCTGTGCTTATTTGAGAGAAAAAGCTTCTGTGGTGAGCAAGACCAGCATCCTTAGAGCGGAAAAAGATAAACTCTTCCCGGAAAAGAGGAAATACGAAAGGTACTATACGTCCACCCTCCTCATCTATAAGGAGAACGGCTCGCACAAAGTGGCCAGCACCATCAACCTGAGCCTGGGCGGCGCTAAAATATCCGCCGAGGCCCAGTTTCCCCTGGCCAGATTGATGGATATATTTCTCATCTTGGGCAGTGCGGCCCATCCCCTGAAAGGAGAGGTGGTCTATTCCCAGAGAGCGGCCGAAAGGTCCGCGTACTTCTACACAGGGCTTAAATTCAGGAGTTTATCCTTCGCCGATCAACATCTGCTTGAGAATTACTTTCTTTCCCTTGAGAAAAAAAACTCCCTGCACGTCTGAAAATCAGCCTTCCAGCTCTTCCAACAGAGAGTGAAGATATAATGCCGGCGGCGTAATCGACTTGTAATAGGCATCCCGCAGCTTTACGGAATATTCCTCAAAGGAAATAAAATCATCCTGGTTGCTCCAGTTATTCATGTTGAGCTTTTCCAGAATTTCCTTCAGGATTTCAATGTTCATAATTTTGTCTGTAAATTTGGGGAGCGAACAGGATTCCTTCTCGCACATCTTGACACTTCTCAGGATGATCTTCCGCAGAACCTCCTGGTTGTTGATGAGTTCCTGTTTCACAAAGAACTGTTCTTTGGGCGATTCCGTCTGGGAGAGCTTCTGATAGAGTTTCTTCGCCTCTTCGATCACCAGAGTCATGGCCCGAATGATGGACTCCCCGTCCAGAAGGATCCTCTCGCCGCTCTGGAAATAACTGATCTCCCCGTTGTAATCCGTAGGTTCTGACCGGCGGTACTGTTCCAGCATTTGATAGGCCATCTGAAAATTATTCTCATCGAGAATTTTTTTCTTGGCTTCCCCCTTCTCTTTCAGTTTTTCGTCCGAAGGCGGTTTCTCCGTCTCCACAGAGGGCTCATTTTCCATGAACTCATGGATTTCCGGAATTTTGAAAGAAAGGGGGTCCGGACTGGGCTCCATTTCTCCGGAATTATTATCGGGAGCAGGGAATTTCTCCAACTCCGGATTGGGCTCAAACTGATTTGTTTCTGTCTCCAGAAGCTCTTTAATCTTCTTCAGTTTGCTCAGCTCATGCTCCAGATTCACTTCGATCTCATTGCTTTCCGGCATTTGAGGAATGCTTTCAGGAACTTCGAAAGAATGACCGAACTTCTCTTCCAGAGTCTTCTTCATTGAGAAGGCTTTCTCTTCTGACTCCTGCCGAAGTCCGGCCAGCTTCAAGCTCAGCTCGCTCACAATCTTCAGTTCCTCAAGGGTTAAAGCCGTCAGTTTCTCAATCTCTTTCTGGTATTGGATGCCCTGATCCAGGTGTTCCTTCATCTGTTTTTGAATTTCCACTCGGGCGCTTTCAAACTCCGCCATAACATTTCTATAGTCCTTTAAAGATTCTCTTTCTTTCTCAAATTCTTTCTCAATCTTTAAAATCTTTTTTTCCGACTCTTCTTTTTCTTTTCGGATTTTCTCCTGGAGTTCTCTCTCCACCTGTTCTTTTTTCTTCAAAAGGGCTTTCTGCAGATTGCTCTCGATCTCACTAATAATGAGCGAAGACTCGTCGATAATATCACCTTTAGCGGCCATTGTTTCTCTCCTGAACTCTTATAATTTAAATCTCCAAAGAAAGCTTGTCAAGAAAATGCTCTCTTTCTCGAGCTCTTATTCCATGGCTATGCCACGTGTGTTCACCTCTATGGTAGTGAGTCTCTTTTAAAGAGGCAATCACCTTTCTCGACGATTTGGAAGAGGATTTTTCCTCTTTTATCATCACCCCAAAAGGTGAAGTCCGGTCCGGACGCCGTCCTTGAAAGCATTTCCGTTTCGGTGATGACTCAGATTTGGAATAGGGTGACGATCGCCTCCATCACAGAAATGGAGATGCTACCCCTCCCCTTTTTTTACTTGAATACTTCTTATGAAATAGGGTATAAACAATAGTCTGATGGCTGAACATAAGGTCCTGATTCTGGAAGGAAATGCAAAAAGGAGAGAGTCCCTTGTCCGCCTTCTCAAAGACCTGGACATTGAAATCCTGCCTGTGGCCTCCCTCTCCCAGGCGACCCGCCTCCTCCTCAACCAGAATCATTTCTCCCTGTTTATAGCCAGCCTGGGCATCCCCAACAGCACAACCACGCAAATCCTCTCCGGGCTGAAAAAAACCAATCCCCATCTTGGCCTCATCATCCTCTCCGAAGCTCCGGACACAGAAGTGGGTATCGACCTCCTCAAAAAAGGCATTATTGACCACATCACAAGCGCGGAAACCTCCGCGAGCATTTATTCCGCCGTCAAAAATGAACTGGCGAAAAGAAAGCTCATTGAACAGAATGAGTTTTATCTGAAAAACCTCCGCCGCCTCAGGCTGGAACAGGCCAAGAATATTAAAAAAGCGCTGGAACTGGAAGAAATCTACGACACAACCCTTGAAAACCTGATGACGGCCCTGGATTTAAGGGATGTGGAGACTTTCGGCCATTCACGGACGGTAGCCAAGTACAGTCAGGTTCTGGCCAAGATATTGGGGATCAAAGACAAAGAGAGATTGGATCACATCCGCAAAGGAGCCCTGCTCCACGACATCGGAAAAATCGCCATCCCTGATTCTATTCTCAAGAAGCCGGGCGGCCTCTCTCCTGAAGAATGGGAAAAGGTCAAGCTCCATCCCTCCCTTGGCTTCGGGCTGATCAAGGAAATCAAGCTCGTTAAAGAAGTCGGCAATATCATTCTCTATCATCATGAAAGGTACGACGGAAAAGGATATCCCAAAGGACTCGCCAAAGAAAGAATCCCCCTGGAAGCCAGAATTTTTGCCCTCTCCGACTCTCTGGACGCCATCACCTCCCATCGTCCATACCGGAAGATGAAGGATTTCAACGCCGCCAGAAAAGAAATCCTGGATAATTCCAGCACCCAGTTTGACCCTCAAATAGTTGAGGCGTTCTGTTCATTAAAACCGGAAAAATGGGAAAAAATCCGGTTTGAAACGACCTCCTTTATTCCCTCAATCGAAAAATTTTCCGAGATCTTCAAAAAGGTTAAGCAATAGGCATGCCCGCCTTCCGCCCGACAATCACCCGGGGAATTCCTCTGAGGTCTTTAACCGTTTGAATTTCCTGCCAGCGGGAATCAAAGAGCGGAAGGATCTTCCCGGCCTGCCCCTGTCCGACTTCAAGAACAAGATAGGCACCGGGCTTCAAAAAAGGCAGCGATTCCTCGATTAAACGGCTGATGCATTCAAGCCCTGTTTTCCCTGGGACCAGAGCCCGTTTGGGTTCGAATTTCTTTATCCCCGGGTCCAGCTTCTCCCATTCTTTTTCTGAAACATACGGCGGATTGGAAACAACAAAATCGCACCTCCCCTTCAAAGGCAAATTTTTCAATGGAGAAAATCGGCTCCCAGAGAGAAAGATGATGGAAGACACATTCTGCTGTCCGGCATTGAACTCCGCTGCCTTTAAGGCACGGCGGCTGATATCCGTGGCATAAATACGAGCCCCGGGCAGCTCCCTGGCCAGGGATACAGCAATGTTCCCGCTTCCTGTCCCGATGTCGATAATAATTTCCTCGCCCCTGGACGAGAGTTCAAGGACTTTCTCAACAAGGACTTCCGTCTCCGGCCTAGGGATGAAAATCCCGGAAGGAATATGAAACGGGATGGACCAGAATTCCTTAATTCCTGTAAGGAAAGGCAGGGGGCATCCGGACAAACGCCTGGCAATGAGCCGAAAATAGCGGGCCTCCGCCCTTTTGGGAACCTCTCTGTCTGGGTGGATAAAGAATTCTTCGTCGGACAGGGAAGCGCATTTGCAGAGGAGAATTCTGGCTTCTGAGAGGGGCTGGATTTGGGGTAGCTTTTGAAGCCGACTCTGGCCTTTCAGGAATAACGCCCGAACTGTACTCAACGATGCGCAGACGCAGCCTCTTTGTCCTCCAGAGGCTTTGCCCGAAAATGGTAGATGAGCCTGTCGACGATTCCGTCCAATTCTCCGTCAAGGATGCCATCCAAATTATGGAAGCTTTCATTGAGCCTGTGGTCGGTCACCCGTGACTGTGGGAAATTATAGGTTCTGATTTTTTCACTCCTCTCGCCTGTCCCGACCTGGGACCTCCGGTTTTGGGCGATCTGCTCTTGCTGCGTTTTACGGGCAATCTCCATTAGCCGTGAGCGGAGGATGCACAGAGCCTTCTCTTTGTTCCGGTGCTGGGACTTTTCATCCTGGCAGGAAACGGTCATTCCTGAGGGTTTGTGGGTAATGCGGATGGCCGTATAGTTCCGGTTGACATTCTGACCGCCCGGTCCTGAAGCGCCGAAAGCATCGATGCGCAGGTCTTTAGGGTCGATTTTAATGTCAATCTCATCTGCCTCGGGAAGAATGGCCACCGTGACCGTCGATGTATGGATGCGGCCGGAAGCCTCTGTTTTCGGGACTCTTTGGACCCGGTGCACGCCGCTTTCATACTTGAACCAAGAATACACTTTTTTTCCCTGGATGCCGGCAATCACTTCCTTGAATCCTCCGATCGGGGAAACGCTCATATCCATGACTTCCAGCTTCCATCCCTTGCTCTCTGCATAACGGGAATACATGCGGAATAGGTCCTGGGCGAAAAGAGACGACTCATCCCCTCCCGCCCCCGCCCGGATCTCCAGAAACACATTCTTCTCATCCAGCGGATCTTTTGGAAGAAGGAGAATTTTGATCTCCTCCTCCAGCGCCTCTTCACCGGCCAGAAGCTCCTTGAGTTCCATTTCGGCCATTACTCTCAGCTCGGGATCGGCCTGGGGATCGGCCAGGATCTCCCGCGATTCCAGGATGTTTTTCTTCACCTGCTTGTAGTCTTCGATTTTCTTGATGAGAGGCTCCAAATCCGCCCGCTCTTTAGAAATTTCCCGCATTTTCTGGGGATTGGAAATAAGGGAGGGATCAGATAGAGAGAGTGTGAGCCGGCGGAACTTCTCTTCGACACTCTCTAATTCTAAAGCCATCGGATTTATTTTTTCAGCATGACGGAACCATATTTTTTCCTGAATTTCTCCACACGGCCGGCACTGTCCACAAACTTCTGTTTTCCGGTAAAGAAGGGGTGGCATTGGGAGCAGATTTCGACCCGGATTTCTTTTTTTGTGGAACGCGTAGTAAACGTGTTGCCACAGGCACAGGTGATGATGCACTCGTCGTAGTTCGGGTGAATGTTTTTCTTCATAGGCGTTATCTCCTGCTTATGGAAGTCTTAGTATACCAAATTTCGCTGCGTCCAGCAAAATCTGTGGATGGCCAGGTAGCATCCGTTTTTGAGATGAATCGGATTTGGAATAGGGTCCTGTCACGGCTCCCCCCCGTCCGTCCTCACCTCCGCTCCCGGAGAATGCCAAATAAGGAATGATCGAAGGGCCGTGAGGCTCCGGGCGGGCGGGGAGCCCCTCCGCCGTGCTACCCTCCCTCGACAATCGCCCTCATCACAGAAAAAAATTAGATGATTATTGAGATACGCATAAATAATGGATATTAATCTCTTGATATGCTATACTGAGAGGCATGAGACCTCCAGGAAGCCCTGCGCAGCTGGAGAGCCGCCGCCGCAAAGCCATCCAGTTGCTAGACCAGGGCATGACTGTGACGGCAACAGCCAATCGAGTGAAGTCTTCGATAAGCTCCGTAGTCCGGTGGCAGCAAGCCTATCGGAAAAAAGGAGACGCGGGGCTGGCGCCGAAGAAAGCTTTGGGCCGGCCGGCCAAGCTCTCCTCTGCTCAGAAACGGAAGCTCGTCGATCTTCTGCTCGAGGGGCCCATGGCGTTTGGCTATTCCACGAATCTCTGGACAACCCGTCGGGTAGCCGAAGTGATTCAAAGGGAATTCGGAATTCATTATCACGCCAACCACATCTGGCGAGTCTTGACGGGCTTGGGCTGGAGTTGCCAGAAGCCGGAGCGACGAGCGCGAGAGAGGGACGAAATGGCGATCGAGGAATGGCGGAAGAAGCGGTGGCCGGCCATAAAAAAAAACTCGTGTACTTGGGGCCCATCTGGCGTTTCTGGATGAAAGTGGATTTATGCTCATTCCGCCGGTCTGGCAGACTTGGGCGCCACGAGGACAGACGCCCGTGGTGAAACATTTTTACCGAAGGGAACGAATGTCGGTCATTTCGGCTCTGACAGTCTCGCCCCGGCGTCGTCATTATGGGCTTTACTTTTCGTTTCAAGCCAAGAATATCAAGATGCCAGATGTTGTTGTTTTTTTGAGGGATCTCCTTCGCCATCTTCGTGGTCCCGTGGTCTTGCTGTGGGACAGAGCGTTGATCCATCGGGGAAAAGCGGTTGAAAAGACGATCCAGAGATTTAAGAGGCTTTATGTGGAGTGGTTTCCGGAGTATGCGCCCGAGTTGAATCCGACGGAGTACGTCTGGGCCCAAAGCAAGAGACGCTTGGCGAACGGCGCACCTCGCGGGTTCCAAGATCTTCAATCGAAGACGTCGGAAGCGATTCATGAGATCAAAAATTCGCAAACTCTTCTCCGCTCTTGTCTCCGAGCGACAGGGCTCTCATGGAAATGAAAGGCTATATCCATTATTTATGCGTATGTCAATAATTGGCTAGGAGTATGCGGTTCAAAGGCACGCGGACTTTAGCCCAGCGTCCCAAAACTGCTCGATTCAGTCGTCGCTCTCCCTTCCCTCAGGTCAGGGAACCGTGCCCGCTTCTCCTTCATACAGCCTTCTTCACCGCATATTCCTAGCTTTTTAGATATCACGGATTTGGAAATGCTTCCGGATGGCGCACGTCATTTAAAAGGTTTATTCTTATTGTACCTGTCCCAGTCAATCGTAAACCGAAACTGCGGCTGTATTTTTTTGACTTTTTCTTTATACGCCTTTGAATCAAAATACTCCTTCAATGGCCTGGTCAATGCGCGCACCTGCTCTTCAGCCTTCCACTCATAGGATCTATCGCCGTTTTGCCTCAAACAGTTCAGATGAATAATCCAGGCCAGCTGTTTGAGCGGGATATGGCTGAAACTTTTTCTGATGGCCAAAACTTCTCCCTCCTTCTCGGGATTGAGAAAGTGGAAGTACCGCAAAAACAGCACGGCGTTATGAAAATAAGCGGGAAAGGCCAGTAGGCAATCCTTTCCGGTGAATTTTCCCAAATAGACGAAGATATCCATGACCTTTTTGCTCAGATTCAATCCGGGATGGAGCTGGCCGGGAAGAGGAGTCTGGCTTTCAGAAAATTGAAGTATGGGATTCTGGAGAGTCAGCCATTCAAAAATTAAGCACTTCACCTCAGTCAGGCGAATCTCGGAAAGGCCCTTTTCCCGGGGTAAAAATATCCCCTCTTTGATCTTCAAATCCACAATCAGATTCTCGGGCTTCTTTTCTCTGTGAAAGATTTGAAAGCGCTGTAAAGGAAAAGCGGAGGAATCCAAATCAAAAGTCAACGGCCCCAGCTTTCTTTTTTTGGCTTCCTTAAAGAAATTCTTTCTGCCCAGAATGGCAAAGACTTCATTCACAGAATATCGCCCGAGGAAAAGAGTCGTTCCCTCCCTGCCGGCAAGTTCCGCAAAGATTTCCTTTTCATCAACGAGGGGTGACTTCTCCGTTGAGGTCGGGATTTTTGGATTATGATCGCTCATCGCTTTTCGAAACGGTATGGAAATCGGGATTGCCGGTTTAATTTTAATTCAATTGCCTGGCTCCCGCAAGTCCAGGGCGGACATGCGGCCCGAGGATTATCCCCTTTGGCTTGATCCGAAGAGAGCCTTTCTTCCTCTTCCCCGGACTGCCGGGCTTTGGGAAGGCCTATTCCGAAAAAAAAGAAAGCGTATCGTCGCCGATGGTGACCTGACGGAAAAGAATAAAATATTTCGCCTCGAATTTCGTTTTGAAGTAGTGACGAAGAATAATCTTTCCTCCGGGCGCAAGAATCTCCCTCTTCTTGATGACCTTGAGGGGATTTCGCTCTTCCAGCAGCTCATACGGAGGGTCAAGAAAGATAAGGTCGAATTTTTCTTTTTCTTTGGCCAGTTGGATCACCGCACGGTTGAATTCCCTGGGAATGATGCGTGCTTTGACCTCGGCGCCGCATCTGGCCAGGTTGATTTTGATCACTTTCACGGCCGGAAAATATTCTTCAATAAAGACCGTATTTCCGGCTCCCCGGCTCAGGGCCTCGATCCCGATGGAACCGGTGCCAGCAAATCCATCTAAAAAAGCCGCGTCCCTCACTTCCTCCTGAAGAATATTAAATAGGGCCGTTTTGAGCTTGTCCGGCATCGGCCGGACGAGCGGACTGGGGACTTTTTTCAAACGTTTTCCTTTGTATATTCCGCTGATCACCCGGATCATTGATCCCTCACGGCCTTTTCCCATCCCGCCGTTTTCTGCACGCCTGTTCCCTTCTCATGCGACCAGTAATAGACAACCATAGAACCGGGGCGGGTCCTTATATCTTTGATCCCGAAGGGAAGTTCATACCAATCCATGAAGCTCGAGGACTCGGTTCTGTCGATCTGGGCGGAAACATAGGCAATTAAATCCAGAATAACGACGGGCACCGATTGCTTCCCGAGAAAGAGCCTTCTGAATTTCACGCGGACCTTTCCCGCTTTCAACTGAAGATGTCCTTCAAAAAACAAATCCATCCGCAGAGGAAGCTGCAGGAGAATTCGGTACCGGCTCAAATCAATGAACATTTTCCCCTCGATTCTGTTCCCTTCAAATAATTTCAAACGCAGCTCCTTCATGATCTGTTCCTGCTCTTTTTCTATGCGGTAGGCAATGTAGGAATTCAGCTCACTCTCTGTAATCTCAATTTCCCGGACGGACTGCTGATCTTTGAACAGGCTCTCCTTCTGGATTCTCTCAATGGCCTGGAAGACTTTCAAGGCCTCCGGAAGGGAATAATCCCTGCTCGCCGCGCAGAGAAAAACACTCCAAAGGCAGCCGACAGAAAAAAGGCTCAGCTTTTTGCGAGAAATCATGAAACTCCCGCTCTCATGCTATCAGATATTTCCCCCTTGTGCAAAATAAAAACTCTCAGGGAAAAGCATCAAAACCCATTGAAAAATATAAGGTCATTAGGCCAGGGGTATGCAGTTTGAAGGCACGCGGGCTTTGGCCCAGCGCGCCAAAGCCGCTCGATTCAGTCGTCGCTCTCCCTTCCCTCAGGTCAGGGAACCGTGCCCGCTCCTCCTTCATACGGCCTTCTTCACCGCATACCCCTGGCCTTATAGATATCACGGGGAAATGCCTTCCTTTCAGGGAAAAGTAGGGGGATACCTGTGAGAAGAGATTTCGGGAATGGAAGGAAGCGGCCTCGGAAAACGAGATGTTTCCCCAGAAGAATATGGTTCTATTATCCCCCCCGGAAAGCCTATGGAATTAAAAAAAAACAAGGCACCGCGTTTATCTGCAGGGGAAAGAGAGGTCAGAGCGAAGCTTATTTC
>JBAVVD010000041.1:0-1638 GCA_049697115.1 Candidatus Aminicenantales bacterium | reverse complement strand
TCTTTAAGGCTTCATGGAGGGATACTTCACATGAGTGAACTCCGTGCAACTCCGTGCAACTCCGCGTTGAAACGCCCATGAGACTTGTGGTGTATAAATCTCAACAAATTTCAAACCAATTCAATCACTCCCATGGGAATTTTTAGTTCTATCGCGTCCTCTTTTGCTGAAAAGGGGTACATCAAAGATGCAGAAAATCTGCTTGCTGTTTGCCGGTCATATGGGCGGCGGTTTCAAGTTCCAAGTGCAACGGGGTTGATGATGGTAGACCAATACGCTTGGAAGTCGAACGAGCCCTCGGGTAGGAATAGCTCGGCAGGAGACTTCCAGCCCAAGGACTTGCGAGGTTTAGCGTTGTGGTGAAAGGCGATGGCATCGAGCTGCTCCTGGGTGTAGACGCTCAGGTCCGAGCCCTTGGGCAGGTCTCGGCGCAGCAGGCCGTTGGTGTTCTCGTTGATGCCCCGCTCCCACGGGCTGTAGGGATGTGCAAAGAACACCTGGATGCCTGTAGCCTTGGACAGAGCTTGGTGATGCGCCATCTCCTTGCCGTTGTCGTACGTCATCGACAGGCGCATGGCCGCATCCAGCCGGTTGAGCACGAAGCCAAAACGTTGCGCGGTGTGCTCGGCCGTGGCGTTGTCCAGTTGAACCAGCACGGTGTAGAGCGTCGTGCGCTCGACCAGGGTGCCGATCTGGGACTGGTTTCGGGCGCCCTTGATGAGGTCGCCCTCCCAGTGGCCAGGCACCAGTCGTTCGCTGACCTCGATGGGGCGCTCCTCGATGCTGACAGCGTTGGGGATGAGGCCACGGCGGTCGGTTCCGGCGCTGCGCGGGCGGCGGGTTTTGCGGCCCCATGGCAGCAACGTCAGCACTTGGGCGCGCAGCTCTCCACGAGGCATGGCGTACAAGGCGGTGTAGATGCTCTCGTGACTGATGCGAACAGGATCGGGCATGCGCCGCAGTATGCCGCTGGCCTGCTCAGGCGAGAGGCCGCCACGCAAAGATTCAAGCACCCGCTCCCACAGGGCGTTGCCTTGGACCATTTTGCGAGCCACACGGGGCTTGCTGGCCAGGCGCTGTGCGCGCTTTTGAGCAAGGGCACAACGGTAGCCCCCGGCAAGGGGCGGGCGGCCACAAGCCGGTGCAGCGCTGGCCTGAGGCTTGTGCGCCGTGTTGCGCGAAAACTCTCGGGTGATGGTCGAAGGAGCGCGTCTGAGCTTGCGGGCTATAGCCCGCAAGCTCAGGTCATGTTCAAGCCAGACTTGCATCAAGGCTCGTTCTTCCAGGCTCAGGTGTTTGTAGGGTTTGGGCATGCAACAGATTCTCCGAGGAGGGTGTTGCACTTGGACTTTGAGCGCGGGAATGAAAAGGATTGCATAGTCTGTGAAAATTCCTGGAAGTGGATTGAAGAAGATCGCTGGCAGGCGCGTGAAAACAGCACCCGGCTGTCGATGGACAGATGGGCAACCTGAGAACAATGTCTGTTGTGACTAGACGACGCGCGTATTTGCTGGCGCTGTATTCCGTGTGTGCACTGAACTCCTCCCTTGCGTTTCAATGACCACCCCAACGGCTGTTTTTGTGCCTGATGGAGTTACAGAATGCTACACGAAATTTGTACCCGTTCCACCCTTGGTG
>JBAVVD010000040.1:0-130887 GCA_049697115.1 Candidatus Aminicenantales bacterium | reverse complement strand
ATCGCGCACATCAGCGTGCTGCTTATTGCCTTAGCTGCTCATCGGCTGGGGGCTGCTGAAAAAATCCGTTTCGTAAAAACTTTCTTGCCTAATCTGTATCTTTAAGCTATTTTTGTGAAGCCCTATAGTATAAATGAAATAAAGCGTCAATTGTTCCTGGAACGGAAATCAATTGACCGATAAAGTCTGTTGTGCTATAAAATGGACAAGAGTAAAAGTTAAGAAACGGGATACATTTCAGGCAAAACAGAGAGGAAATTCATTCTTTAAATACCAGCGATTCCCTTTTGAAATAACGGAACAGGCCAGGGATAAATGGAGATTCTCTTTAGAGCCAAAAAAGCCCTCCGTGAAAGGGAACAGATATTCCGAAGCCTTGCTGAAAACTGTCCCAACATGATCTTCATCATCCAGAAGGGCCGGATCGTCTATGCCAATCAGGAATGCGAAAAATTCATGGGCTATTCCAGAAAAGAATTCTATGCGCCTGATTTCAATTTCCTCTACTTGATTGCGCCGGAATTTCAGGAGAAGGTGAATTCCTCATTCCGGAAGCACATAAACGGGGAGGAAGTCCATCCGTATGAGTACGCCCTCATCACCAAAAAAGGAAAAAGACTGCAAGCCATCATCACCACAAAATTGATCCATTATGAGGGAGAAAAGGCCATACTCGGAATCGTCACAGACATCACGGACCGCAAACACATAGAGGAAAATCTCCGAAAAGAGAGGGACCGAGCTCAGAAATATCTCGATGTGGCGGGAGTCATGCTGGTGGTGATCGGCGCCGACCAGAAGGTCAAATTGATCAACAAAAAAGGATGTGAAATTCTGGATTACGAAGAGAGCGAAATCCTCGATAAGAATTGGTTTGAAAATTTCCTCTCCGAGAGAATGCAAGAGAGCGTCAGAAGTGTTTTTTTGAAGATTCTCTCGGGAGAGATTGCCGCTTTGGAATACTATGAAAATCCGGTGCGGACAAAGAGCGGGAAAGAGAAAATCATCGCCTGGCACAATACCATCCTCAGGGACGAAAAAGGCGGAATTACGGCGACCCTGAGCTCCGGAGAAGACATCTCCGAACGCAAGAAGGCCGAAGAGAAAATCAATGCTTCTCTTCAGGAAAAAGAAGTGATGCTGAGAGAAATTCACCACCGCGTAAAGAACAACCTGCAGATTATCTCCAGCCTGTTAAGGCTGCAATCCAATTCAATTAAAGACAAAGAAGCTCTGGAGAAATTTCAGGCCAGCCAAAACCGGATCAAAGCCATGGCTCTCATTCACGAAAGCCTTTACAAATCTACGGATCTGGCGAGAATCGACTTCTCTGATTATATCCGAATGCAGACAGAACATCTGTTCTCCATGTTCCGCAGGGAAGCCTCTCCGGTCAGCCTCCAATTGGACATCGGCGAAATCCATCTGGATATCAACAGTGCCGTCCCCTGCGGGCAAATCATCAATGAGCTCGTGACGAATGCTCTGAAGCATGCTTTCCCAAAGGGACGAAACGGAGAAATTCTCATCCGGATGAAGGCCGATCATCAAGGGAAGATTTTACTGGTGATCGGGGATAACGGTATTGGACTCCCTCGGAAACTGAATTTCCGGAAGACCGAGACGCTGGGCCTGCAGATTGTCTGCGACCTGGTCCGTCAACTGGATGGAACCATTTACTTGAATAGAGACCGGGGGACGGAATTCAGAATTTCTTTCAGAATACCCGCCCGGAAGCGTTAAGGCCCCCGGCCGGAAAAGAGAATCCCTTTTTTTTCTCAGAAGATTAGGACAGGAGGGTCCCTGTGTGTTTGAAGACCTAATTGACAACCTCCGGGCGGCTATCTATAATCGAAAAATAACTCTTGAGGAAACGGCAGGAAGAATGCAGAAATCCGAATCCACAGACAACGGTCAAGATACAGAAATGGCGGATCCGAAAAAAGCCTCCCTAATCGGATCATCAATCATTGTTCACGGAGAATTGGCCGGGCAGGAAGATATCGTCATCCGAGGCCAGTTCAAGGGTCAGATTAACCTGAAGAATCACAGCCTCTTCATCGACAGCAGCGGGCAGGTGGAAGCGGATATCTCCGCTAAAAATGTCACGATTTATGGAAGCGTGCTCGGAAATATCTGCGCCTCAGGAAAAGTCTTTGTCGCCGCTGAAGCCCACATCACAGGAAACATCACGGCTTTGAAAATCTCCATCATGGATGGCGCGCAATTTAAGGGCAGCATCAAGATTGAGCCCGAGGCGGAACCGCTCCTTTTTTGAATTCCCGTTCTTCGGAATGACTTGTTCTGGACCCGACAAAAGCCGCACCCATCTCCAGGATTTGAAATTCTTCGAATTCTGAAGGGATCGTGTCCATTCCTTTCGAAAAAAACTTGACAAAAAGCGCTCCGAAGCATATATGTTCCTATACGTACATGTTTGAATTGATTCATTTTTAAACGTAAAGGTATAATTTACATGAATGATCAAGTGTACACCCAAGAAGAGTTCGCTGCAAAGACCGGTATTTCTGCCCCTTCGCTGTCGGAATGGATAAAGCTGAAGCTCATCAAGCCGACCGGTTTTACAGATGGCCAAATTCCTCTCTATTCGGACATCCTTCTGGAAAGAGTCATGCACATCCAAAAATTAATAGAGCTGGGCTACAGTCTCGAGGAGATCCAAAAAATCATAAGAAAAATCGGCATACCTAGAGGAAAACGAAACCTCAAGGAACCGGCTGACTCTGATAGATATCTGACGATCGGGACTTTGGCGGAACGCACCGGTCTCAGCCCAAGAACAATCAAACACTGGGAGGATAAGGGAATCATTGAGCCGGATATGCGCAGTGAGGGCGGATTCAGGATTTACTCCGGAGTCTATGTTTATTTATGCAAACTCATCAAGGATTTGCAGCTCTTCGGATACACCTTAGAGGAAATTAAAGTCATTTCCGAGTACTTCAGAGATTTCCTCAATATCAAGAATCATCGCGATTCCCTCTCCAGGGCTGAGGTCTCGCAAAAACTGGATAAGATGCTCAGCGAGATTCAAGCCCTCTTTGAGAAAATGGACCTTCTGAAAGAAGGAATTGCCCGCTGGGAAGACTTGCTGAAAAAGAAAAAAAAGGAGATTCTGAGCTTGAAGAATAGAAATCAGAAGAGACAGGAAGCGCCTAAAGGAGCTTGAAAATGCATAAAATTGTCTTCATCGAACCGGAAGCGCCGAATTTGCACATTTTTTCCCAATATCTGCTGCCCAGGCTCGGCACTCTTATCCTGGGAACAATGATGAAGCAGCGGGGATGGGAAGTCGAGGTTTATATCGAAGAATTCCGTAAAATCAATTTTCATGAAATTCAATCCGCAGACTTTGTTGGCATTTCAACCATCACCTCTACCGCTCCACGTTCCTACGCCCTGGCTGATAAAATCAAAGAGTATGGAATCCCTGTGATCATGGGCGGTCCTCATGTGAGCTTTCTGCCGGACGAAGGCCTGGAGCATGCGGACTTCGTCATCCGCAGGGAAGGGGAAGTTGCACTCATGGCCTTTATCGATGCCTGGGAGTCCGGTTCAGACTTTTCCGGAATTCCCAATTTGTCCTATAGGGACGGCCAAAATATCATTCATAATCCCACGCGGCCTCAGGCCATAGACCTGGACACCCTTCCCTATCCTGACTTTTCTTTGCTCAAGCCTGAGAAACAATCCAGACACTCTCGAAACACGATTCCCGTGCTCACTTCACGGGGTTGTCCTTTTGACTGCACTTTTTGTTCCGTCACAGGCATGTTCGGCAAGAGATACCGTTTTCGCTCCACAGAAAATGTCATCGAAGAGCTCAGGCGCTACAACCATCGGAGAAATATCATCTTCTTTTACGACGATAATTTTGCCGCGCACCGCCTCCGCACCAAAACGCTTCTGGAAGCTATGGTGAAAGAAAGATTCAAGTTTAGATGGATCACTCAGGTCCGCGCCGATGTCACCAGGGACTTGGAACTTGTTCGGTTGATGAAAAAAGCAGGCTGCCACACGCTCTTCATCGGATTTGAATCCGTCAATCCCCGCAGCCTGGAAATGATGAATAAAAAGCAAACCCTGGATGAAATTCGGAACGCCGTCCGGGTACTCAACAAAAACCGGATTCATATTCACGGAATGTTTGTCTATGGATTTGACGACGATGACTGGAAGACCGTCAAAGAAACCGTTCGGTTTGCCAAAAAAGCCAAATTGAACTCCACACAGTTTCTCATCCTGACTCCCCTGCCCGGTTCGGAATTTTTTCATAAGGTGGTTTCGGAAAACCGCATCCAATTCAGAGACTGGTCACTGTATGACGCCCATCATGTGGTCTTCAAACCGGCCCGCTTTTCTCTCTTCGATCTCCAGAAAGCCCAGATCTTCAGCCACAAGAAGTTTTATTCCCTTAAAGAAATGGCAAAAAAGTTCATCAAAGGCAAATGGCTGGACCTTGGCATCGCTCATTATGCCAGGAATTTAAACCGAATGTGGCAAAGGCGAAACCGGCTTTTTCTCAAGGCGATCAGCCTTCTTCGGCCCATGCGGGGGGCCAAAATTTCTATCGACTATAAAGAGGAAATCATTCTGGATGGCTGATTCAGGGCCGCCGAGATGTCCCTTCGACCTCCGTCCATTCAATTCTATTTAATATCAATGACTCCTTTGGTTCTCTCTTTTCGCTTCCGCTCCATTTCATTCCATTTCTTCATGCAGGAATCGTCCTGGCCTCTGATCATGGAGCACTCCAGATATTCCGCACTGTAAATGATGCAGGCACGGATGGCCTTTCCCGCCGGTGTTTTCTCAAAACCGCCTCCATGAATGGAGACCCCCTTGAGATTGATGCCTCCGCCCAGGCCCACTCCCTTTGACTCCGCTTCGATGGTTCGCGCATCGACGATCTCGCCTGTTTCCGTGTCGATGACCTTTAAATCCACGGCGATATAGGTTTTTTCCTGTTTTCCACCCAAGCTGATGCCGCCCACGCGAACGCCTCCGCCCACACCCTTTGTGCGTTCTTCATAAGCGGAAACAGTGCCGGCCACTAAAAATTGAGCGCCTTTGATTTTTCTCATTTTGACTTTTGTTGCTTCGCTGACTCTTCCGGATGCGCTCAAATCCTGCTCTCCCAGAACCGCTTCAATCTCTTTTCTTTCCAGAACCTGGAAGGCACCTGTGCTCACCAATTCAGACGCCAGCAGATCGGAAAGCTCATCACTGACCGTCCAGTTCCACCAACCGGCATGAGTATGATTTGTAAATCGCAACACTCCCATTCGCGGCTTTTCCGTCTGACCCGCCAAAGATACTATTGAAAACGCGGCCATTAAAATAAGTATAGCTCCGATCTTGAAAATTGATCTTTTCATCGTTCCTCCTAAATTTAAATCCTTGAATTGTTCGCTTCCTCCGGCTCTTTCTATATCACAGCCCAACCAGGAAGTCAAAATGTCCAGAATCATCCCGGAATCGCTGATCACAAAAAATTGGAACTGGACCAAATAATGCCAAATCCCAATGTTTGGATCATTCATTCGATGCGTGTCTCCGATTTCTCTCTCTGCTATAATAAGACCAATGCGTCGATTTGAACTCCATGCGGAATTCGGGCCGAAGGGTGATCAGACACGCGCCATTGAGGAATTGTCCGAAGGGTTGGCCCAAGGGGCCAAACATCAGGTCCTGATGGGCGTCACGGGCTCGGGAAAAACATTCACCATGGCCAATGTCATCGCCAGGGCCAACCGGCCGGTTTTGGTCATCTCCCATAATAAAACTCTGGCCGCCCAGCTTTACCAGGAATTCCGGCGCTTTTTCCCAGAGAATGCCGTGGAATACTTTGTCAGCTACTATGATTACTACCAGCCGGAAGCCTATATTCCGGCATCCAACATCTACATCGCTAAAGAAGCCACCATTAACGACGAAATCGACCGCATGCGCCTGTGTGCCACAAACGCGCTGTTTGCCAGGCGTGACGTGATCATTGTCGCGTCCGTCTCCTGTATCTACGGCATCGGCGCGCCCGATACATATTACTCGATGTCCTTCAGCCTCACCCGCGGCCAGATGATCACTCGGAAAAAAATTCTCCAGAGCCTGGTCGAAATTCAATACGAGCGGCAGGATGACGACTTTAAAAGAGGAGGCTTCCGCGTCCGGGGAGATGTCATCGAGGTCTTCCCTTCTTACGAAGATTTTGCCTACAGGATTGAGCTCGATGAAGACACACTTAAAAAAATTACGGCCATTGACTCCCTGCTGGGCACAACGCTTGACGTCTATGAAAAAATCATCGTTCACCCTCGAACCTTCTTCTCCACACCCAAAGATATACTCGATTCGGCGATCAAAGGAATAGAGATAGAGTTGGATCAAAGAATCGGCTTCTTCAAAAACCAGGACAAGCTCATCGAGGCCGAGAGAATCGAAGAAAGAACCCTCTTCGACCTGGACATGCTCCGTGAATTCGGCTACTGTCCGGGCATCGAAAACTATTCCCTTTACCTCAGCCAGCGTCAATCCGGAGATCCGCCGTATACTCTTTTGCACTACTTTCCATCTGACTTTCTGGTCATCATCGATGAATCCCACGTCACCATTCCCCAGATTGGCGGCATGTACTTTGGTGACCGCTCACGGAAATTGACGTTGATCGAACACGGCTTCCGCCTTCCCTCGGCACTGGACAACCGGCCCCTGAATTTCGATGAATTTAAAGAGAGGGTCCATCAGGCCATTTGTGTTTCCGCCACTCCGGGTCCCTATGAGCTGAAGAAATCCGGTCAAAAAGTGGTCGAACAGATTATCCGCCCGACAGGGCTCACCGACCCGGAAATTGAAGTCCGAACCGCGAAAGGCCAGGTGAATGATTTAATGGAGGAAATTAAAGCCATGTCCGCAAAAGGGGAACGGACGCTTGTCACGACGCTGACCAAGAAAATGTCCGAAAGCCTGACCCGGCACTATCATGAGCTCGGCCTGCGGGTCCGCTACCTTCACAGCGAAATTGAAACTCTGGACCGGGTGAAAATTTTAAGGGACTTGAGAAAAGGAAAATTCGATGCCCTGATAGGAATCAACCTCTTGAGAGAAGGTCTGGACCTTCCTGAAGTTTCCCTGGTGGCCATCCTGGATGCGGATAAAGAGGGTTTCCTCCGCTCCTCCAGTTCTCTCATCCAGACCTTCGGCCGAGCGGCGCGCAATGTCAACGGGAGGGCCATTCTCTATGCCGATACACTCACCGATTCGATGAAAAGTGCCATTGCCGAAACCAGCCGGCGGAGACAAATTCAGCAGGATTACAACCAGAAGAATGACATTACTCCCCGGTCCATCCAGAAGAGGATCGAAGATGTATTGTCGAGTGTGTATGAAAAGGATTATTTTGACTACACGCGGATTGCCGAGGACAAAGAGGTCTATCTTTCCCCTCAGAACAGACTCAAAAAACTTAAGAAGCTGGAAAAATTGATGAAAGAGGCCGCCCGGAACCTGGAATTCGAAAAGGCGGCCCGCTGGAGGGATGAAATCACGCGGCTGAAGAAAAGAGAGATGGAGCTTTAATCGCATTGTCCAATAAGAAAATGCAGCGCGCATTGAAGGAAAAGATCCTTCAACTTCCCAATCAACCGGGGATCTATCTTTTCAAGAATGCCGACCGGAAAGTTATCTACATCGGGAAGGCTCGACTTCTGAAGGAAAGAGTCAAATCATATTTTCAATCCACTTCCGACTTGAAGATCAACCACATCCTGGCGGAAACAGCGGATATTGACTATATCCTTACGGATTCCGAGAGGGAAGCCGCTTTCCTGGAGAATAATTTCATCCGGCAGTTCCAGCCCAAATTCAATTTACGGCTCAAGGATGATAAAAGCTTCCCTTATCTGAAACTGACTGTCGCGGAAAAATTCCCCGGGATTTACTTCAGCCGAGCGGTCAAAGAGGATGGGGCAAAATATTTCGGGCCTTTTCATCCGGCACGCGAAGCCCGAAAGACCATCCGCATGATCAATAAATATTTCCGTGTCCGAGGCTGCACAGAAGCTGTTCCGGGCATGAGAAAAAGACCCTGCCTCGAGTATGAATTGAAGCTTTGTTCAGCCCCCTGTGTCGGCAATGTCCAGGAGGCGGACTACAGAGAAAGCGTGGAAAATGCCCTTCTCTTCCTGGAGGGGAAAACGGAAAGACTGACCAGAGCCCTCAGAAAAAAAATGAGAAGGGCCGCCGTTAAAGAGGAATTCGAAGAAGCCGCTCACTGGCGGGATATCCTTCAGACGCTGGAGCAGATCAAAGAAAAGCCGAAACTCATCTCTGTAAGCCTGGAAAACCTGGATATTTTCGGCTATGCCCGTAATAATAAAGACATCGCCGTCCATGTCTTTCTCATGAGAAAGGGGAAGGTTATTGAATCCCGGGAATTTCTTTTCGAAGAGAAAGAAATTATTTCCAGAGAAAGATTCCTCCGCAACTTTCTGGAATTTTTCTATACAGAAAAACGGGAAGGGATGCCCACAATTTTGCTTCCCTTTTACCCCGCCGGAAAAGAATCGTTCATTCAAAAACTCTCGCTGCGGCCCGGCCGGAAACCGGAGCTGGCCGTTCCTCTCAAAGGAAAATACAAGGCCCTGGTTAATCTGGCTGTACGAAATGCCGCTCTTTTGCTCCAGGGAAAAAACCGCGAACTCGCCCCCCTGGTAGAAACCAAAAGAATATTAGGTTTGAAATCCCTCCCCATTCGGATTGAGGGGTTTGACGTCTCCAACACCGGCGGCACAGAGACCGTCGCCTCATCAGTCACTTTTGAGTACGGGCGGCCCCAAAAGGACGGCTACAGGAAATATATCATTCAAACAGTGAAAGGCCCGAATGATGTGGCCAGTCTGGAAGAGGTTATCCGCCGGAGGTATGCCCGAGTGCTGGATGAAAGAAAAAGGCTGCCGGATTTAATACTTGTGGACGGAGGATTGCCTCAGCTCAGTGCGGCCCAAAAGACTCTAAAGGTTCTGGGCCTGGAAAACCTCCCGCTTGCGGCCCTAGCGAAAAAGCAAGAAATTGTCTTCACTTCTTCCCGCAAACAGGGTTTACGGCTTGACCGGACGTCCCCGGCTCTACGGCTTTTTCAGCGCATCAGGGACGAGGCCCACCGTTTCGCCGTCTCTTTTCACCGTCATCGAAGGACAAAGAAAAGCTTTGAAGCGTGAACAGGCAGAAAAAAGGAACGGTCAGGGGAGAGAATGCCCGACGGGAACAGGTCTGTTCCTGAAAAAATAAAAGAAGGAGTTGTGTGATGATCATCGGTATAGGAATTGATGTGATTGAAGTGGCGCGGGTGAAAAAGGCCGTGGAGAAAAATCCGCGTTTTCTGGGCCGGGTGTTCACGGCGGATGAAATCCGTTATGCTCAGACGAAAAAAAATAAATTTCAACATCTGGCCGCACGGTTTGCCGCCAAAGAGGCCTTTTTTAAAGCTCTGGGCCGGAGAATCGGGTGGGCAGATGTGGCGATCACCAATCAGGCTTCCGGAAAACCCGATCTCATCATTCATACCCAGGAAGAATTTTCGGACATCACTCGCTGCCACGTCTCTCTCTCTCACCTGAAGGAATATGCACTGGCGATCGTCCTCCTGGAAAAAGAATGATTCCTGAGCGAAACGGTCTGTTCGTTGACCGCTGGCGATCCGCTTCTTTTAAAAGAAGCGTTAGACCAGCCACCTGATGAGGAAACTGACCAAGACAGCCACAGAAATGCTTAATCCCGCAGAAAGAAACGCGATCTTTTTTCCGGTTTCCTTCCAGAGAACGGCGAAGGTGGAGAGACAGGGAATGAAAAAACTGATAAATACGGTAAAGACAATAAGCTGATTCCTTGAAATCACAGACAGGATATCCGGATAACTCACACCCAGAGCCTGAAGCATCATCAACAGAGATAATTCCTTTCGTAAAAACCCGAAAATCAGGGTCACCCCGAGCTCTTGCGGCAAGCCGAGAAGCTTAACCACCAGCGGTGAGAGAACGGCATTAATCATCTGGTCCGCCTTTGCAAACTGAATAATCCCCAGGATGATGCTGCCGAGAATCAGGAGCGGCCAGGCAAACTGGATAAAGGACTTCAACTGAAAATAAATTTTGAAAAAGATATTCTTCAATGAAGGAATTTTTAAAGAGGGAATCTCGAGAATCAAGCCGGGCGAGGAATCTCTTGCAACTAGAGTAATCAATCGCCCGATAGCCCCTATCAGAAGGATATTAAAGACATAAAAGCCCAGCGCCCAGATAGGCCCCAAGTAAAAAGCCACCAGTGCCAGGATGATAGTCGTCCGGGCCGAACAGGGAATAAAGGGGATTAAAAGAGAAGTGATGATCCTGTCCCGCCGCGACTCCAATATCCGGGTGGAAATGATCGCCGGAACATTACAGCCAAAACCCAGAATAAAGGGAGAAACCGACTTGCCGTGAAGACCGATGCGGTGCATGAAGGTATCCAGTAAAAAGCCTGCCCGCGCCAGATAACCCACGTCCTCCAAAAGAGCCATAAGGAAGAGCAGTGGAATAAAATACGGCAGAACAATGGCCACACCGCCGCCGATGCCCTGAAGGACCCCGTCGGACAGATGAAACCATAATCCCTGGCCCAGGTGAGATGACAGAAATCCCCTCAGACTGGACAGAGGCCCGAGGAGAACTTCTTCCAGCGGGCTTCCGACTTTATAAATGGCAAAGAAAAAAGTCAAAAGGATTAAAAGCAGTATGGGGTACCCCAGAATGGGATGCATGAGGAGGTCATCCACGCGTTCAGTCCAGCTGGCTTTCATTCTCCTCTGGACCCGGCTGCTCGCTTCAAATATTTTATAGGCGATGTGGTGCCTCTCTGCAGCAATAACCTCATAGGCTGGCATCCGGCGCTTTCGCTCGAGCGCCTGCCTAGACTGCTCGATCTTCTGATTCAATGCGGGATGGATCTCTTTGATAAATTCACTGCAGAACAGATTTCCTGATTCGATCATTTGAATGGCCGTGAAACGCCTGTTGGCCATGCCGGTGAAGTCGGCCGGGATTTCAGAAATCAGTTTTTCGATTTCCTCTTCCACGTCCCTAGTCCATTCGGGATGAGCACCGTGACTTTTCTCTTTCAGGCATTGGATCGCGGCTTCCAGCATTTCCTTGACTCCCCGCCCGCGAGAGGCAATCGTCGGAATAACAGGAATCCCAAGCAGCTTCTCCAGCTTGTGGGGATTGATGACCACGCCTTTTTTCTCGGCCAGGTCCATCATATTCAGAGCCACAACCATGGGAATCTCTATCTCGAGAAGCTCGAGGGTCAACTCCAAGCTCCGTCCCAGGATGGAGGCATCTACAACATTAATGAGGACATCCGGCTTTTCCTTGAACAAATGCGTCAGGGCCACTCTTTCGGCAGGATCAGAAGGATTCAAGGAATAGGTCCCGGGCAGGTCAATAATATTGAGAATACGGCCTTCAATATTGACCTTGCTGTGGGTGTGATGAACGGACGTCCCGGGAAAATTCGATGTCTGCGCCTTATGACCGGCAATGGCATTAAATAGCGTGCTCTTCCCACAGTTCGGTTGTCCGAGAAAGATCACATATGGAGCGTTACTCTTTTCCATGAACGACTTCCACAATGATCTTCTGGGCAACTCCCCGACCCAACGCGACGGCGGAGTGGTTCGTCATGTTTGTGATCAGAAGGGGGCCGCGCCAGATCCCTTTGGTTTCAATCTGAATGATGTCATCTTTATGAAACCCAAGGGAAAAAAGGCGCCTTCGCACTCCCTCCCCTCCAATAATTTCAATAATCCTCAAGGGAATTCCTGCGGGCGCATGAAGAAGGTCGGGCATTTTGAGCTCCTGTCGGTCCGGCACATATATCTAATTGAGAAATATTCTCAATATTATCGAGACCAATCATATCTTTTTTTCTGTGAAAAAGCAATGAAAATCGTCAAAGAGTGCTCCCCCCTCCCCTCCCTTCAGGGGAATCCACCGCCTCAACCATCATAGAAATCCCCATCTGGACTCTCGCTCAAGCCGTATTCAATTCCGTAAAGAATTATGGTATTCTAATATATTCCTAAGGAAGGAGAAAAAATGAGAAATTGGAAATGGAATTGCACGGCTTTTATACTTCTTTTCAGCCTTTTGATTCCCCTTCATTCTGATGAGGGAATGTGGCTTTTCAACATGCCGCCTAATGAACTCTTAAAAATGAAATACAACTTTACTCCCACTCCAGACTGGCTGAGACATCTTCAGCTTTCGTCCATCTGGTTTGGGGGCGCTTCAGGCTCATTTATTTCACCGGACGGCCTGGTTCTCACAAACCACCACGTCGGCCAGCGGGCCATTCAGAATCTCAGCACAAAGGACCGCGACCTGATGCAGACAGGATTTTACGCCCGCTCAACAGCCGAGGAACTCAAATGCCAAGGCATGGAGCTATCGGTTCTTCAGGAAATCGAGGATATCACCGCTCAAGTCAAGGCCGCCGAAAAGCCAGGCATGCCCCCCGCCCAGGCCTCTGAGGCAAGAAACAAGGTCATCGCCACTCTTGAGAAGGAACGTTCGGAAAAGACAGGCCTCAAATGCGCCGTAGTGAACCTTTACTCTGGAGGAATGTACCATCTGTATCAGTTTAAAGTCTATACAGATGTCCGACTGGTCTTTGCCCCGGAATACCAGATTGCCTTCTTCGGCGGAGATCCGGACAATTTCACGTATCCCAGGTACGATCTGGACATTTGTCTCTTCAGGATCTATGAGAACGACAAACCGCTGAAAACTCCCCATTATCTCAAATGGAACACAACAGGCATTAAAGAAGGAGATCTCGTTTTCGTCTCCGGCCATCCGGGATCAACGGGAAGGCTTCTCACATTCGCCCAACTCGAATTCCTGCGGGATATGAGCTATCCTTTTTCCATCTCCAGCTACAATAGAAGAATCGCTCTTCTCAAGGAGTTCAGCCAGAAAGGGCCCGAGCCCGCGCGCATTGCCCAGGGATCGCTGTTCCGCTTAGAAAATAGTCTGAAAGCCATCACCGGTTATCAATCCGGTCTTCTGGATAAAAAATTAATGGATAAAAAGCTCACGGAGGAGCAAGCGCTGAGAAAAGAGATAAAAGAAAATCCAGAAATGGAGGAAGAATTCGGTAAAGCCTGGGATGAAATTGCCGAATCTCAAAAAGTCTATGCTTCGTCCTTCAAACCGTTCACTTATTTTGAACGGGGACAGGGATTCATTTCCAGCTATTTCAATATGGCCCGAAACATCGTCCGAATAGCCGCAGAGAAAGGCAAACCCAATGAAGAGAGGCTCCGAGAGTACGGCGAATCCGCCCTTCCCTCAATGATCAGAAGGATTCTGGCTCCAACTCCGATTTATGACGAGATGGAAATTTTAACCCTGACGGATTCTCTGACTCAATTGCAGAAAGATCTGGGCGGTTATCTCGAAGTCCAGTGGATTCTGGGCGGCCGCTCACCTGAGGAAGCCGCCAGAGAGCTGATTTCTGGGACAAAACTGAAAGACATTGAAGTCCGGAAAAAATATCTCGATGGAGGATTCGAAGTTCTCTCTCTTTCCGATGACACGATGATCAAACTGGCCCTTCTGGTTGACCCCCTTTCCCGCGGTCTGAGGGCCAGATACGAAAGAGAAGTCGAATCCGTGGAAAATAAAAACGGCGCTCTCATTGCTCAGGCTTTATTCAAACTCAAAGGGACATCCATCCCTCCGGATGCCACTTCAAGCCTCCGGCTCAGTTTCGGCGTGGTCAAGGGTTACGTCGAAAATGGAAATAAAATTCCCTACCAGACCACGTTCAGGGGACTCTATGATCGGGCCGCGAAATTCGGATTCACGCCTCCCTTTGATCTACCTCGAAGCTTTATCGCTAAAAAATCGACGCTCAATCTCAAAACCCCTCTCAATTTCGTGGCCACATGTGATTCGATCGGCGGGAATTCCGGCTCTCCTATCGTCAACAGAAACAGCGAAGTTGTCGGAGTTCTCTTTGACGGAAACATCCAGTCCCTGCCGGCCCGGTTCGTTTATTCCGACGACATCAACCGCTCGGTCATGGTCCACTCTCAGGGGATCATTGAAGCTCTGCTCAAGGTTTATAATGCCCGGCCCCTCGTGAATGAAATCCTGGGCAAGAAATAAATAACCCCAACAGGGACGATTTTCTTTCCGGAAGAGAGTGAGAGGTCCGTCTCTGGTTCAGGATCAGGCGTATTTTCTCGCTCTGGAATAAAACAAATATAACAGAATAAGCAGGTAGCTGACGACCATCAGAGAGTTGTAGTTATAAAAGCGGAACACGCTTTTCCCCAGGACTTCTCTCAGGCTTCCCCCGATCGCCACAAAATTGGCGACTAAAATATATCGAAGTACGGGTGGAAACCTCTTGAAATAGTTCAAAAGAAAAACGACCGCGAGTAAAGAATACAGATAATTGTAATACCAGCCGAGGGGAGAAAAGAGAGGAATCAGGACAAGCAGGTAAGAAGTTTCCAGAATTTCTGGCCTGGACAAGGCCGCTGTCCTTCCGGTTCTCATCATCCATATTAATAAAAGGGCCAGGAACAGAAAGACAAGGGCAATAAGAATCTCAATAAAGCGGATACCCAGGGAGGGAAAAACCTTCAGGAAAAAAGCATAAAGAGAGGCATTGTCGTAAACCTTGATCAATCCCGGCGTGGATTGAAAGAGCGTGCTCATCCATTCTTGGAGCACAGACAGATTCCCCTGGAAGTTGAAAAATAATGTCGGCAGGAATAATCCGATAAAGATCATGGCGGCTCCGGAAGCAATCAGCTTGAACCGCCTCTTCAACAGAAAATAGGGCAGGAAGACCAGGGCGTATGGTTTAAAAAACAGTGAAAATGACCAGAGCCAGCCGGCCCGGATGTTTTTTCCCATCACAATGGCCGCGACCATCAGGCTCAATAAAAAAATCAGGAAGATATTCACTTGCCCCAGCTCAATCTCTCGTCCCGCATATTTGGCGAGGATCATCAAACCGATGCCGCTGCAAAACCATATGCTCTTCTCTTTGGCGGGAAGAATCCTGGTGCAGAGAAAGAAAGATCCGAAAAGCAGGACGAGCTCCAGATAATACCAGATGACCTTGGCCACTTCATAAGGAACGATCGTAAAGAGTGAAAAAAACATGGCTGCCAGAGGGGCATACTTGAATTGGAGGTGGTCATCCTCCACTCTGTACAGAGTCTCTCCCTGGCGAATTCTCATCCCGCCCTGATAGCAGACGCCAAAGTCCGACATGTCTTTTTTGATCCATCCGAGGTAGACCAGATAAAAGCCAATGATCAGAAGAAGGGTCAGAGAACCATAAAGAACGCACCGCTTCCATACTGGATGGGTCATCGCAGCCATCTCCGCTTTTAAAGCCCCAGTTCCTTGATGATGGGTGTGGCTCCAGAAAATTTTTCGGTGATAAAAAGGACATAACGGATATCCACACTGATCGTCCGCTGCAGTTCCGGAATGATGGTGTAGTCCCCGATGACGCTTTCGTAGGTCATATCAAAGATGATCCCGATCTGTTCCCCTCTGGAATTGAGAGTGGGAGAGCCCGAATTTCCTCCAGTGACATTGGTGGTGTTTAAAAAGCAGCAGGGAATGTCCTCGAGCCGGACGTCCATGTAGCGCCCGTAATCTCGGTCGGCGGAGAGCTCTTTCAGTTTCTCTGGGACGCGAAATGGAAACTCTCCCTTATCTTTCTCGATCACGCCTTTCAGTGTTGTTTGGGGGAGATAATACACCGCATCCCTTGGAGCATAGCCTTCCACAAAACCGTAGGTAAAGCGGATTGTGGAATTCGCATCGGGCGCAATCCTTCCGCCTGTCTGCTCCAGCAGCGCCTGCTCAAAAATCTTTTTCAGTTCCTCGCGCTCCTGCCCCAGGGCTTTACCCTCTTCTCTCAACACTTTCATCTCTTTTTCGAGTCCGGCGGCCAGGCGGATCATGGGATCCTGGAGCTTGAGAAGTTCATCAGGCTTATTCCCGATGAGTTGAAGCCTCTTTTCCGCGCTGGCCAGAATCGTCTGGTTGTAGAGATTGTCCACAAAATCGTTCACAGCTTGTTCTGAATGGCTTTTTATAACCGGCTGAAATACGGAAGGAATCCGGTTCTCAGGAAGTGTAAAAAGCTCATTGAGCTGATATTTCAGAAAGGCCCGATCTGTCGCCAGATCATAACCGCGCTCCGCAAGCTGAATGCTCTGTTTGATGTAAGGAAGATTCCTCTCCTGGTAAGCAGGCTCCCTTTCCTTGTCCGGCTTTTGGAACTCCTCGACTGTGCGGTGAATCAGGTAGGCCTGAGAAAGCAGGGTCGCGCCTAAATAGGAACTGACCAACCGGCTGAGAAAATCATTTTTCAATTGAAAATCCCGGTATCTTTTCATAAACTCATCTATTTGTGAAAGAACCGAGCCGTATTTTTTCTGCCTCTCCGGATTCTCTCCCGCCCATTTTTCAAATATCTTCTCTGAGGCCTCTTTTCTTTTTTCCAAGAGGACTTTTTCCATTCCTTCAAGCTTGCCCTGGTAATTTTTCATGGAGTTGGAGAGGCCGCGCAGCTTACTGGCGTATTTGATTTCGACTTCCCGATTTCCTTTCGAGGCATTCTCATAAAAACGGATAATCTCTTTATAAAGCTCCGTTCTTCGGGTTAAGCTTTCGCGGTCGAACTGCAGTTCGGAAAGGGTGTAATTCCGGAAAGTTCTCCCTGGATAGCCCATGACAAACGTAAAGTCTCCTTCTTTTATTCCCTCCAGTGAAATCTTCAAGATGGATTTCGGCTTGTATGGAACATTCTCAGTACTGTAATCGACGCCGACATTATCCCGGGAGACATACGCTCTTAAAAAAGAAAAGTCACAGGTATGACGGGGCCACATCCAGTTATCCACCTCCCCTCCAAAATTTCCCAGGTCTTGAGGAGGTGCATAAACCAGCCGGATATCTTTGATCCTTTTAAATGTGAAGAGATAATACCGGTTCCCGCTGTACATACTGGCCACGGTGCACCGGATATCCTTTCCTTCTTTTTCCTTTTGGGCAACCAGGTTTTTCTGTGCGTTTTCGATCGCGTCATAAATCTGCCTGTAAGTCATGCCGGATTTCACCTTAGCCAGGATCAGAGCCGTGACGTCTTCATATCCCAAGAGAACATCCGCGATATATCCGGACGCAGATATCTCCTCTTTTCGAGTTTGAGCCAAGAAGCCGTTCTGGATATAGTCCTTTTCTTTTGTCGAAGCCCTCTGAATGGCACCGAAAGCCACGTGATGGTTGGTCAGGATCAATCCATCCGGGCTGACAAATTCTCCTGTTCCTCCGCCGAGGCTGACCACGGCGCTCATCAGTCCGGTCCCGTCTTTTTTATACAGGTCCTCGGCATTCATCTGGAGACCCAGATCCTTTAGATTAAGGTCTTTCATCTGATGGGGCATCCACATGCCCTCATCGGCCGGGGAAAAGAGTACAATTCCCAGGATCACACAGGCGAGTGGGAAAAGCCGCCATTTTTTCATTTTCAATCGTTCCTCCTTTACAATTAATACGAACGCAATAAATAAAGTTACAATGTTTGATCGGCGCTGGGGCCGCCCTTAAGCTCCCGTAGCGGAGGGGGGCCCCGTCGGCTTTTCCGATGGGGGGAACCCGACGGGACTGGTTCCCCGGGGTTCGGGGGCTGCGGGCGGCCTCAGCGCCGCATATATTCTGTCACGTCATTTTTTGCGTTCGTATTAGTTTACTGAAGAGAATCCAATATTTCTTCCAGTTCCCGCGGGAGTGGGGAGCAGAATTCAAGCCAGTTATCTGTCAAGGGATGCCGAAAAGAAATACAGTGGGCATGCAGGAAAAGCCGCGGAAACTTCACCGGGGATAGGTCCGGTGGACGGCGCCCGTAGAGCCTGTCTCCGGCCAGGGGATGCCCGGCGGTTGAAAAATGGACGCGGATTTGATGGGTCCTTCCGGTCACCGGAGTGATCTCCAGAAGGCTGAATCCGTCAAATTCCTTACGAACGGAATAGTACGTTTCCGCCTCTTTTGGCTTCCGCGTCTTGACCGAAATTTTCTGTCCATGCTTGACATGCCGCCCGATCGGCCAGGAAATCCTCCCCTCCTTCAGGGGCATCCGGCCCACAATAAGGCCCAGATAGATTTTCCTGACCTCTCTCTTCTTAAACTGTTGTCTCAGGGAGATGTAGGCTTTCAGGGTTCTGGCGACAACCATGACGCCGGACGTTTCCTTGTCCAGACGATGGACAATGCCCGGCCTCTCCTCTGCTCCGAGCCCTCGTATTTCGGGAAAATGAAAGAGTAAGGCATTGACCAATGTTCCTTCCCTGGCTCCGGCTCCAGGATGGACAATCATGCCCGCGGGCTTATCGATCACCAGAAAATGGGGGTCCTGATAGAGAATTTTCAGCGGAATATTCTCGGGATTGATCCCGGCCCTTTCGGTCATTTGAAATTCGAACTCAATGCGATCCCCTTCCCTGAGAATGCGGCTGGATTTACTGGGCTCGCCGTTGACGATGACCTTATCCTGGCCAATAAGCTTCTTGACCTGAGATCGGGTCAGCTCATCAATCTTTTGAGTTAAATAGACATCCAGTCTCTGGCCCTTTTCTGGAGCATCTACAAAAAATTCTCGCTTAACCACTGTGCTGTTTTTTTAAGACCATCCAGAGAAAAATTCCGATAAAAAGTCCCAAAATGCAGAAAAACTGCGGAACAGAAAGGCTGAAGAACGGAGAACTTCCTTGAATGAGATACGCCTTATCCGGATGGTCCCCGCGGTAGAATTCGGTGAAAAAACGGATGAGGGAATAATTGATGATATAAAGGGAAAAAACCTTCCCGTCAAATGTCTTCTTTCTCAAAACAAGAAAAAGGATCAGAAAATTTAAAAAGTTAAGGCCGGCTTCATAAAGCTGGACCGGATGAAGAGCGGTGGCCTGCGGAATTCCAGTCAGATTGTTAGCATATTCATTATGAAAAGTCACTCCCCAGGGAACTGCACATTCCCGTCCGTAACAGCAGCCGGCTGAAAAACAGCCGATCCGTCCAAAACCATGGCCGAGGGCCAGGGCGGGAGCAATGAGGTCAGCCACTTTCCAGGTCGGAATACGGTGTTTGCGGAAATACCAGAGGGCAAAAATAACGCCGAAGGCAAGCCCTCCCTGAAAAACTCCGCCGGTCCGCGCCATCCAGAAAAGCTCTTTCGGATACTTCATATAATAAGAAAAATTACTGATGAACAAAACGAGTTTTGCGCCGGCTAGAGAAATAAGCAGAATGTAGAAGGCGGCGTCAATAATCCTGGGAACAGGGAGGTTTTGCTTTTTGGCCTGAACAAAAAGAAACCAGAGGCCAAAGGCCACTCCGACCGCCATCATAAATCCGTATGTGTGAATGGTCAGCGGCCCTAGTTTGATGAGGATGGGGAACATGAAGGTCTCCTAAAAAATATAATAATAATGAGCATCAGGGCTCCGATGGTGATGCAGGAATCGGCCACATTAAATGTCGGCCAATGATAGCGCCGGATGGAGAATTCCATGAAATCGACAACATAGCCTCTGAAAATTCTATCCATCTGGTTTCCCAGTGCTCCGCCAAGGATCAACGAAAGAGAAATTTTCATCCACTTTTCCGAGAGCGGCGTCTTGAGAAAGAAATAGACAACTATTCCCAAGGCCAGAAGAGACGCCGCGGACAGAATGATGGAAATCCCACGATTGTTCGTCTGAGAAAAAAAGCCAAAAATGGCCCCCCGGTTGTGGATGAGGGATAGATTAAAAAATCCAGGAATAATTGTCCGGCTGCTGTAAAGGCTCAACATTCGGACAATGATGAACTTTGAGGTCTGGTCAACTCCGATAATAATAAAGACCAGCAGCCAATAGAATCCTCCTCGCTTCATGAGGACATCTCTTTCAGCACATCCTCACAACGCCGGCAGAAATCCGGATACTCCGGACTTGTGCCCACGGATGGGGAAAAATTCCAGCATCTCTGGCATTTCTTTCCCGGCGCTTTTTCAATCTGAACTTCGATGTCCGGACCGGACCCGGTCTCCGTCGATACCGCGGAGACAATAAAAAGCGCGGGTAGATCTCTTTCGTGCTTGCGGATAAGTCCGGACTGGGAAGAGGGAACCTTGAGGATGACCCTGGCTTCCAAAGAGTTGCTCAGAAATCTTTTTTCTCTGGCCAATTCCAATTCTTTTAAAACTTTCTCCCGGATGAGGATTAAGTTTTCCCACTCTTGAATTTCTTCGGGCCCAAGCCACTTTTCCTGAAAAGACGGAAATAATTCCAGATGGATAGACTCTTGTTTCCCCTTATGTTCGGGCACGAACTCCCATGCTTCGTCGGCTGTGAAGGGCAGAACCGGAGCCATTAACAGCAGCGTATTTTTCAGGACGTGAAAAAGGGCTGTCTGGGCCGATTTACGAATCCGGGACTCTTTGCCAGAACAATAGAGCCTGTCTTTCAGAACATCCAGATAAAACGCGCTTAAATCCACCGTAAAAAAATTGTAGAGAGAATGAAAAACCACATGATATTCATATTCCTCGTAAGCCCGGAGAACTCGCTGTCCCACCCGGGAGCATTTTTCAAGGATCCACCGATCAAAAGGTTCCAATTTTTCCGCATCCACGGATTCCTGATCCGGAGAAAAATCATACAGGTTGCCCAGCATGAATCTCCATGTATTTCTGATCTTCCGGTAGGCTTCGACCAGCCTCTGAAGGATTTCATCTCCGAAACGAGCGTCCTCTTTGTAATTGAGCATGCCCACCCATAGCCTCAGGATTTCGGCGCCATTCCGGGAGATAATCTCTTCGGGCTCAATGAAATTCCCGAGCGACTTGGACATCGCCCTTCCTTGCGCATCGAGGACAAATCCGTGGGTGATGCAGGTCCGATAGGGGGACTGGTGCTTGGCGGCAATGCCGATCAGCAGCGAACTGTTAAACCAGCCCCGATACTGGTCATGGCCTTCAATATAGACATCCGACGGCCAGGGGAGGTCGTTCCGCTTTCCCAGCACATTGTGGCTTGCCCCGGACTCAAACCAGACATCAAGGATGTTGTTTTCCTTGTCGAAACGCCCGGACCCGCACTGCGGGCATTTGGTCTCGGGCGGCATCAGTTCTTCGGCTCTTTTGACATACCAGGCGTTGGCGCCCTCTCTGGAAAAGATATCCGCCACCCGGAGGGTTATCTTTTCATCGGCCAAGATGGACCCGCAGTCACGGCAATAAAACGCCGGAATGGGAACACCCCAGGACCGCTGTCTGGAGATGCACCAGTCCGGACGGGCAGCCATCATATTGGCGATTCTCTCCTCTCCCCAGGGAGGAATCCAGCGGATCCTTTTAATCTCCTCGAGCGCTCTATTTCTCAAATCGCTCTTGTCCATGGAAATAAACCACTGGGCGGTGGCGCGGAAGATGACGGGATTTTTGCAGCGCCAGCAATAGGGATAGGAATGGGAGATCCGGCCCTCCTTGAGCAGTGTCCCGTCTTTTTTCATGTCTTCATTGATAACCGTGTTGGCTTCAAAGACGTTCATCCCCCCGTACTTCTTTACCTGGGGGATGAATTTGCCTTCGTCATCGACAGGAGTGTAGATTTCAAGATTATTGGCCAGCCCGGTGAGATAGTCTTCAAGACCATGGCCCGGCGCGGTATGAACGCAGCCTGTTCCGTCCTCCAAAGTCACATAGTCGGCCATCACAAGAACAGATTCCCGTTCGATAAATGGATGCCGGGCTTTCAAGCCCTCCAGCTCTCTTCCAGGGAAAGTGGCCAGGATTTTCGGATCCTTCAGGCCCAGTTCATCAGAGACGACAGGAACCAGCCGCTGGGCAACGATATAGGCCTCTTCCCCGGCTTCAAAGGCCGCATATTCATAATCGGGGTGAAAGGCGATCGCCAGGTTGGCGGGCAAGGTCCAGGGAGTGGTCGTCCAAATAATGATCGAGACCTTTCTATCCTTTAATGCCGGAAACTTCCGCGAGAGATCGAAAATCATCGGGAATTTCACATAAATGGAGTGGGATGTGCGATCCTTATATATAATCTCAGCCTCGGCCAGCGCTGTCTTACAGAAGAGGCACCAGTGGACGGGCCTTTTTCCCTTAAAAATGTTTCCGGAAGCAAAAAAAGCGGCCAGAAAACGCAGGACATCTCCTTCATATTCAGGATTCATTGTTAAATACGGCTTCTTCCATTCTCCGAAAACACCCAATCTTTGAAACTCATTCCTCTGGATATCTATGAATTTTAAAGCATATTTTTGACATTCTTCGCGGATCTGAATGATGGACATCTCTTTCTTTTTCTCGCCCAGGAGTTGGTCCACGCGGATTTCGATCGGAAGGCCGTGGCAGTCCCACCCCGGAAGGTAAGGAGTCAGATAGCCCTGCATCGTCTTTGACTTGATAATAAAATCTTTTAAAATTTTATTGAGCGCCGTCCCCAGATGAATGTGTCCATTGGCATAAGGAGGGCCGTCATGAAGAACGAAAGTCGAAGAGTCCTTTCTTTGGGCCAGAATTTTGTTATAAAGGTCTATCTGCTCCCATTTCTGAATGAGCTCAGGCTCTTTCTGGGCGAGCTTCGCCTTCATCGAAAAAGCTGTTTGAGGCAAATTGAGTGTGTTCTTCACGTCCTTTGCATCTGACATCGGGTTCTCCGCAGACTTGAATTTATTTTGTTATTATAGAACAAGTTATTTTAATCCTCCAACCCAAAATGTCAATAATCAATTGTGACCGCTGTTCCCCCTATTTTTTCATCTGGATATAAACAGAGGCCCTGTCACGGCGCCACCCCGCTCGTCCTCTTTCCACCCCGCCTTTCCTCTGGGCTCGGGATGATGTGATGAGAAGTCCGTATGAACGACGATCGAAACTCAGTCTTTGCGGAAGTGGGCACCGAGGCTGACCGGATTGGCCAAGGCGGCATGGGTGATCATCAAAGCCACCTGAATCCCGTGCTTCAATCCCACGACTTTAGGATCCATCGCCGCCTCTCTATAAAATTTCTCAATTCTGTGGCGGAGGTATTCCAGATCGGCCTTCGCCCTCTCCAGTCTCTTACGCGTGCGGATGATCCCTGCATAATTCCAGAGGGTCGAGCGGATGAAAAGCCAATCCTGATTGACAAGGGCCGGATCGATCTCCTCTTCCCTGTCCGGATAATACCAGGGGTGAATATCGGAGGCTTTATAAGGAGTTTCAGGATTGAAGTGAGTGACGATATGCCGTGCGGCTCGAGTCCCCCAGACCAAGCCTTCCAGGAGCGAAGTGGACGCCAGGCGGTTGGCCCCATGGATGCCCGTGCAAGACACTTCACCCACAGCAAAGAGGCCGCGGAGCGAAGTCTTTCCCCAACTATCCACCAGGACTCCTCCACAGCAGTAATGGGCGGCAGGGACAACAGGGATTGGTTCTTTGGAAATGTCCATCCCGTTCTCCAGACATGTCCTGAAGATATTGGGAAACCTCTTCGCAATGTCAAATCTGGCATAGGAAGCCAGGTCCAGCAAGACGTAATTCGAGTTGCCGTTGACCATTTCCTCGTAGATGGCCCGGGTCACTTCATCACGGGGGGCCAGATCCTTTTTTTCACTGTATTTCTCCATGAAAGTCCGGCCCTCTTTGGTCTTCAGCCGCGCCCCTTCTCCCCTGACGGTCTCAGAGATTAAAAAATTCTCGGCATCGCGGTGGTAGAGCAGCGTGGGATGAAACTGGATGTATTCCATGTTGACAATCCTCGCCCCGGCCTTGAGAGCCATCGCGTATCCCGCACCAATGGCGTCTCGGGGATTGGAGGTATAAAGATAGACAGCCCCACAGCCTCCCGTCGCGAGGATGGTATAGGCGGCAAAAAACCTTTTGACTTTGCTGGTTTTGTTGTCCAGAACATAGGTGCCGATGCACTGAGGCTCCCGGTAATAGGCCATGGGATTTTTGGAATGATGGGGAACGGTGAGGATGTCCACCGCTGTATGGTCGGATATAATGGTGACATTGGAATATTTCTTCAGAGCCTCGATAAATTTTTCGGCGATAGTCCTTCCTGTGGCGTCTTTGATGTGGAGAATTCTCCGACGCGAATGACCGGCTTCCTGGGCGTAATCCAGGGAATCCGGAGAACTCCGCGTAAAGGGTATATCCAATTCCTTGATCAGAATTTTATCGACTAGCTCTTTGCTCTCCCTCACAAGAATGTCCACCGCTTCCGGATCATTGATGCCGTCGCCGGTCTTGATGATGTCCTCTTTAAGAAGCTCGGGATGATCATCTGCGCCGACAGAAACAATTCCACCCTGGGCATAGAAAGTGTTCGATTCTTCAAGTGTTGCGCTCTTGGTGATAACCACAACTTTCAACCCGCTCTTGGCGGCTTCGAGGGCGGCGCTGGCGCCGGCAATTCCACATCCAATGACCAGCACATCCGTGTGAATGGTTTTTTCTTCCTTCATGTTCAATCCTTCAAAAACTCAAGGCTCAGATCTATAGAAACAAAGGAATGCGTGAGTTTCCCCACGGAAATAAAATCGACGCCGAGGCCGGCAATCGCTCGCACATTCTCCAGGCTGATATTTCCTGAAGCTTCTATCCGCGCTCTTCCATTGACCCAATTGACAATTTCTTTCATTTTCAAGAGCGGCATATTGTCGAGCATGATAATATCCGCTCCGCTTTCCACGGCCTCTCTGGCCTCTTTAAAACCGGTCACTTCAACCTCAATTTTTATCCCCCGCTTGACCTTTTCCCTGGCCCGTCGGATGGCTTCTGGAATGCTGCCGATAAACATCAAATGGTTATCCTTGATCAGCACCATCGTTGAGAGGTTCAAGCGGTGGTTCACTCCGCCTCCTGTCCGGACGGCATCTTTCTCCAGTGCCCGGAGGCCGGGCGTTGTCTTGCGGGTATCCAGAATTTGAGCTGGAGTTCCGGCGACAACCTCCACAAATCGCCTGGTCATCGTGGCGATCCCAGACAATCTCTGCAAAAAATTCAGAGCCGTCCTCTCCCCTTTTAAGAGCGAAATCGAGTTTCCCTTGATTTCGGCCAGGACATCACCTTTTTTGAAAGCCTGGCCATCCTTGAAAATCTTTTTGAACTTTACGGAAGAATCAATTTTCTTGAAGACTCTTTGGGCCACATGGATTCCGGCTAAAACACCGTCTTCCTTGGCCAGAAGAATGGCTTCGGAAGTCGAAGCGCGGGGAATAATGCTTTCCGAAGTGATATCCCCTTTCGGCAGATCTTCTTTGATGGCCGCATTAATGGCCGTATCTATCTCTTTGATTTTCATTAAAAAAAATTATATGCCTTTCCATTCAGGCAGTCAACTTGGTGGAAAGAATCGGGAACCTCCATTTCTATGATGGGGGCGATCATCGAGGGAGGGGGACACGGCGGAGGGACTTCCCACCCGCCCGACGTGGAAAGTCTGTTTGACATGAGGGGAAAAGCATTTACAATATACAGCAATGCGAAAATCTAGGCGCGTGTATATTACCCTCTCAGCCGCTCTCTCAATTTTTCTCCTCTGGTATTTATTCTCCCAGATAAAAGCCGAAGACCTGACGCGGACACTCTCACGGATTTACTATCCGCCGCTATTCGCTTATATGGCCGTCAATCTCATGGCCACCTGGCTCCGCGCCTGGAGGTACAAATGGCTCCTCCAGCCCCAAGCCATTGGTTGGGGAAATATCTTCATGGTCACTTTCATCCGCAACTGTTTTGATGACCTCCTTCCAGCGAGAATCGGATCGCTTTCCTATATTTACGTCCTTAACCGGAGGCTGAATTTTCCCTTCGAAAGCGCAACCTCAACTTTTGTTGTCGCCTTTGTCTTCGATTTTTTAACGCTCAGTCCTTTCCTGATCCTGGCTCTTCTGGCCGTGGGCTTTGGCTCAGCTCCGTTCTCCGGCACTTCCCTGCTCTTTCTCTCCCTTCTCTTTTTTCTTGCGATTTTCATCATTCTCTGGAAGCTCGTTCCTCTTTCCCGCTTTCTTTTAAAGATCTATCAAGCTTTTTTAACGGCATTAAAAGTCCACCGCCGAAAGTGGGCAAATGGTTCTGTAGAAAAAGCCCATGTGATCTTACAGAGCCTTTCTCAAATTCAAGCCCGGAAAATTTATTTTCCCCTGTTTTTTCTTTCTCTGCTTATCCGCCTCGGCAAATATGTCTCTATTTACTTTCTGCTCTTTGCTCTGTTGAGGAGCCACGGCTTTTCCCTCCAGAACCTCAGTATCTGGAAAACCATCCTGGGATTGACAGGGGCTGAACTCACCTCGGCCCTTCCCATTAAAGGCATCGCCGGCTTCGGCACCTGGGAATCCGCCTGGGCCTTTTCTTTCAAGCTGATGAACTTTGAGCCGCGGCTGGCCATCCTTTCTGGAATTACCATCCATCTTTTGACAAATCTCTTTGAATATTCTCTCGGCATTGTGAGTATTGCCATCCTGGCCTTGCCGCTCGTTAAAAAATGGAAACGGAGAAATCCAATCAAGATCTGATGTGGAGACTCTTTGAATGAAGAAGGCGATATCTCCTCTGTCCCTTCCTTTTGAGGACCACTTCCATTTCTCTCCGGTCAAGCTCCAAAAAATCCTGAATACCGCCCTTTCCGGAGGCGGAGATTTTGCAGAAATATATCTCGAATACCGATCCTACAATTTCATCACCATGGAAGAAGACATCATCAAGGAAACCGCCGAAAGCCTCATCCTGGGGATGGGCATCCGAGTCCTCTGCGGTGAAATGACGGGGTACGGCTATACGAACGATTTCTCACCGGAAAAAATCAAGAAGGCGGCTTTCTCAGCGGCCGCGATCGCCTCCTCTGGAGCGCACCGCCGGGAGTATCGGCTTAAACCCACCGGATTTATCCACAATTTCTATCCGGTTCGCAGACCGGCGCATAAAGCGGGCCTGGAGAAAAAAATCAACCTGGTCAAAGAGGCCTATCTGGCCTGTCAGAAATTCAGCCCGGCTGTAAAAAAGGTTAAAGTCTCCCTCCAGGACCATATCCAGTATGTGACCATCGTGAATTCAGAAGGACTGATGGTCTCAGACGCCCGGCCGCTTATCAAACTCGTCTGCGTGGCCATTGCCGAAAAGAAAAATAAGCGGGAATTCGGATTTTCAGGAGGGGGCGGAAGGGTCGGCCTTGAATATTTTAGAGACGGCTTTATTCCCGCTCAAATCGGAAAAGAAGCCGCCCAGGAAGCCGTCAGCCTTCTTGAAGCCCGCCCGGCACCAGCCGGAGAAATGCCCGTTGTCCTCGCCCCTGGTCACGCTGGAGTCCTCATTCACGAAGCGACCGGCCATCTCCTCGAAGCGGATTCCAACCGGAAAAAGACTTCTATCTTCTGGGACAAGCTGGGCCAGAAGGTCGCCTCAGATCGGGTGACAATCTATGACGACCCGACAATCCCCTATTTCAGAGGATCGTATAATATCGACGATGAGGGGACTGTGCCTCAAAAGACTCTTCTCATCCACAAGGGGATCGTCCGAGGATTCCTTCAGGACAGGCTTTCCGCACGACTCATGAAAATGCCGCTTACCGGGCACGGGCGAAGGCAGGGCTACGCTTCGATTCCGATTCCCCGAATGGCCAACACTTATATTGAAAAGGGAGAATACGACCCGGAAGAAATTATCAAATCCGTCCGCAAAGGATTTTATGCAGACAAATTCCAAGGCGGCCAGGTTGAAGACTCAGGAAAATTCACTTTTTCCGTGAGCTCGGGTTTTCTCATCAATAACGGGAAATTGACCGTTCCCGTCAAACAGGCCACGCTCATCGGGACGAACATCGATATTCTTCACAAAATCGAAATGATCGGGTCCGACTTGAAATTCAGCCTTCAGACCGGGACCTGTGGCAAGGAAGGCCAGGAAGTTCCGGTCACGGATGGATGTCCGACGATCAAAATTTCCAGTATGACCGTCGGAGGACTCCAGTGAATACGCGCAAAGATCCGTTGAAACTGGTGGAGATGGCTGAAAGTCTTGTCCAATTCGGAAGAAAGAGCGGGGCGGATGAGATCGAAATCTCTATTGTGGACGGGACTGAGTTCAGCGTGGATGTCCGGCAGGGAAACCTTGAAAACCTGGTTGAAGCCGGCTCCAGATACATGGGTCTGAAAGTCATCAAGGATAAAAAAACCGCCTTCACCACTTCTTCCGATCTGTGCCCGGAGACGCTCAGGCATCTGGTCAAAAATGCCATCCGGCGCGCCCGGTTGGCGAGCGCAGACAAATTTTGTGGTTTGCCGCCTTTATCTCCGGTCACGACGGACATCGCTTCTCTCAATATGTATGATCCGGAAATCCAGGAGTTCGACTCCAAAACCAAGATCCGTCTCGCCCTGGAGACAGAAAATATCGCTCTCCAGGACAGAAGGATCTCCAACTCTCACAGCGCCAGCTGTGTCACCCATGAATCAAAAATTGTCTTGGCCAGTTCCAATGGCTTTATCGGCGAGTACGATCGCACTTACTGCAGCCTGAGTGTCGGCCTTCAGGCCGGAGAGACAGATCATCGGGTGGAGGATTTCTGGTTCTCTTCCAAGATTCACTTCAGAGACCTTGAACCGCCAGAGGCCATCGCCAAAAAAGCCGTGGAGCGGACTGTGCGCCAGATGAATCCCAGAAAAATTCCCACTCAAAAAGTGCCGGTGATCTTTGAGCCGATGATGACCGCCTGGCTTCTGGGTTTCCTCTTTTCTTGCGTCTCTGGAGTCGCCGTCTACCAGAAAGCGACTTTTCTTGCCGGCCGGCTTGGACAGCGCATAGGAAACGAGACCATCACTATCGTTGACGACGGCCTGATGTCCGGGAAATTGGGATCATGCCCCTTCGACTCAGAAGGCGTACCCACCCGTAAAACAGTGGTCGTTGAAAAAGGAATCCTGAAAAATTTTCTGTGCAACACCTATGCGGCCAGGAAGTTGAAGCTCTGTGCGACGGGGAATGCGGAAGGAAACGGTGTGGGTCCGAATAATTTTTATCTTGAATCCGGAGCGCATTCCCCCGAGGAAATCATCGCTTCCTGCGATCACGCATTGCTTCTGACCAGGACGCTCGGCCACGGCTTGAATCCGATCACCGGAGATATCTCCAGAGGAGCATTCGGACTGTGGATTGAAAAGGGAGAAATCACCTTTCCGGTCTCAGATATTACGATTTCCGGCAATCTCGGAGAAATTCTGAACAATATCGAGCTCATTGGAAATGACCTGGATTTTCAAAGCCCTGTCTGCGGCCCGACAATCAAGGTCCGTGAGCTTACGGTTGCCGGAGAGTGAGTCTCCGGCCTGGCCCCCATCGGACGATGCGTGCATTCTTCCATCTCAACTCCATGAATGAAGTGAGCGGAGTTCCAGCGTCCTCTCAGTAAATTTGGATGACGAGCGGATCCAGTCATAAACGCCCATCGCTCTCATCCTTCATTCAGAATTTCTCGGATTGTCTTTGCATAAATCTGGCTCGGCGGATCGGGAGTCACAATTTCAATCTGTTCAGGATGGCTGATTCCCAGTCCCAGCTCGACCGCTCTCCGGATCTGCTCCTGCTCAAAGATTTTGGTTTTCATGATCGCCTCATTGGATCCCAGATCTTTAAGGACAGCCAAACCGACCGCATCGACGGCGATCCTATCCGTGCCGCCAATAAAAACATTGGCGTTGACATTTTTCCCGGTCGATGGACCGCCATCGACAAAGGCGTCCACTCCATCCAGGACGATAACCTGAGGCCGATAGCCGAAGTTCAACTCGGCAATCATCTTCCTCATATCCGGCGAACGATGGAGTTCTCGCATGTATTTTTTGGGAGTCAAACCGACAGACAGCTTCATCGACATGGTAAAAACTCCACCAAACTGATGAGTTTTCAGACAGCATGTGGAAACAAGATATTCCGCATCAACGGCCGGTTTGGCGAGGGAAAATCCTTCAGGCCAGTGACTTCCAGGAGGATTGAAATGCACCCATTCTTCCTCAGGAAGCTCCTCAAAGTTAATGACCGCAAAATCCATTTCACGGGCGAGGGCGAAAATTCCCTTCTCCTCCATCACTTTGTGGGTTGGAGGAGGGCCGCTCCTCTCGCCCACCGTAATTTGATCCGCACCGCGCGCTCTCATCTCCAGGATCAGTTGAGCCAGTGTGTCGTTATGGGTCGAGCCGGGCGCAGGATCAGCCGTATTGAAATTGGGTTTAATCAACAGTCTCTTCCCCTGTGGCGAAGGAAAGGAAAGAAGGCGAAGGATCTCTCTCACTCCCTGCTTCCGGTCGCTGGTTTTAAAAAGGGCAATGGGGGTCTTCCTTTTTTCCTGAGAAAAAAGACGCGTTTCAAAATGGGGCAAGGAAGTGAGCCCGACAAAGGACATTTTGATAAATTCCCGACGATTCAGCCCGGGAATGATCGTGTGATTCATCTTTTGACCTCTCATAAATGCATATTTTATCATTGATTGTCCTGAGAATTCAAAATGAACGGACATCCCAAAATTGCCGCCTCTCCGGGTCATCGAATGCCCGTGGACCGTCCGGACCTCTTCTGAACTTTCTATCCGTGATCTGGGGGATGTGGCGCTTTAATTGTAAACACTATCGTCGAGACTAACAGCAGCAGCCCGGCCACGATATACATTTTACGGTAGCCATAGAGGTCGGAAATCCATCCGAAAAAAGGCGAACCGATCCCCATGCCCACATCAAAGAGTGAAAGATAGAGGCTCAAAGCCAGTCCTTTGTTTTCCCTTCCCAGGATATCTATGATGTAGGTGCTCAAGGCGGGAAAAATGAGCCCCTGGCCGAGGCCGGCGATAAATCCGTTGAGATTGAAAACCCAGTAACTCTGGACTTGAGATATCCAGAAAAGGTTGAGACTGATGATGCAGGCTCCGGGAAAAATGACCTTCTTTCGGCCGTAGCGATCCGACAGGTCGCCGATTCCAATTCGGGTGATGATGGCGGCCAGAGAAAAAGCTAAGAAAAAGGGTCCGACCCGTGAGAACGAGACGGACTTCCCAAAAAGAGCGATAAAGTTGACGACCGCACCCCGTACGGCTCCGTGAAAAACGGGCATGGTCGAGATGATTAATATGGCTGATCCGGAAAACTTTTTCAAAGCATCCGAACTGAAATGACTTTTTGAGTGATTCGGCTTAATGACCTCACGGGTGAGACACATGCAGATCAATGCGGCAACAAGGAAAATAAGGCTGGCGTTGAATACCCCTCCGAAACCAAAACGGTCGACTATTTCCTCCGCCAGAAGAGGACCCAGAGCCGAGGATATGATTCCAGCGACGCCGATGAGGCCGATGGAATGGGCCAGTCTCTCAATGGGCGCCAGGTCCGAGCAGATGGCCATTGTCGCGGTCATTCCGATTCCCCAGCCCACTCCGGTGAGTGCGCGCAGGAGGAGCGGTAGAATGCCGGCGTTTTTAACCAGATGAAACCAAGGAATGAGAGCCACTAAAAGCAAAATGCCGATCAGAGAGATTTTTTTGCCTCCCCGAACATCGATCCGGCGGCCGAAAAAAGGGCGAACGCAAATGGCCGTGATACTGTGAATCCCCATGATCAAGCCCACCTGGCTTTTCGAAGGATGAAACTGGGCCAGGAAAATGGGAAAGAGAAAAAAGAGGGTGACACTCATAAAGAGAAAAAAATAGCCCAGCAGAGCGAGAATAAAATCGCGGTTCAGGAATGTCTCTTGCCTGTGTGTCATTTTTAGCGCCGTACGGGGGCTCCAAGAAATTATCCATTTTGACATAAACCCTTCTTTATTTCCAACCTGAAATTCCGGATCCATTGGCCGTCATTTTTCATTAAAGAAATGTCAGGACCTCGGGCATCTCTGATTGTCTTTGAATGGAATGGTCCAGGGATCCGGAAAAATCTGTCCCAAAAGACATACCCTGTGGGTTTGAAAAATAACTTTGAACATTGAGGCAAAAGTGCTGGCTGTTTTTGTTGGGGAAAATTAAGCAAAAGGGGGATAATTAAGAAGGGTTCATTTAACCCTGTACAGCCAGCGAAACAAGGTTTTTTTTAGTCTAGCATTTCTCCGGGAAAAAATCAATTCTTTTTATAATCTCTTTTTATAATCTCAAAATTACCGATAGAAATTATTGATTGAGTGGACCTCTTTTAATTCCGGAAATAGAACAAAAAGGGATTCATTCATTGGGTGCAGAAGGATGGGGCTTGTGGCGGTATGTCTCCGCCTCCAATTAATGGCGGTGGAGGTCCTTGTGCATGATTTTGCGCGTCTCATGAAGCCGGTCATCCGCCGGCAGGTCGGCCAGCTTTTTATTCATTGACTCGTCATTTTCCCTTTGCAGAAGCATCGCTATATATTCGATGATACTCGGAGGAAACACGCCATCACGCTCATACAGTTCTCGTTTTTTTAAAAGAATCCGGCTGGACTCGATACAGCTTGTGGGAAGCACGGGAAGCTTATTCAACAGCTCCTTTTCTGTAAAAATATTGCCTTTGACATAAAGCCTTTCCGCCAGTTCCAGTGGACTATTTTCCTTGAAGAGCGAGCGGTCCTCCTTAAAAGCCCAATCGGCCGCCATAACTATGCCTGACAGAAGAAGATGAATGATGGCGCTTCCATCCGGGCTTCGGAGCTCCACGGTCTGCCGCCCCTGAGTATCACAGAAATCATTGATTTCTTTGGGATTGAGGCGCCTGGCCAGATGACGGACATTGGCCCATCCCAGAGGCACGCGAATCATGGCGCTCCGGTTGAGGTCGCTCCAGCAGATGCGGGTCGGCGCTTCCTGGTTGGGTACCAGGCGCAGATAGGCCGAAGAAACTGTATTTCCGAAGGCTGTCAGCGAATCGGCATACTCACACAATCCTCCGATGAGCTTCCGCGCCGGTTCTGAGATTTTTCCATCCTTGCCGACCATGATGTTTTTTCCGTCTTTGAGCAGTTCGAGATGGAAGTGGAATCCATTGCCGGCCACGCCTTCCTCGATCTTGGGAGTGAATGTGGCCACACAGCCGTATTTGTATGCGACATTACGGATCAGCCAGCGGCTGAGCACAAGGTCATCCGCCATTTCTTCCACGGGTCTGGAGAGAAATTCAATTTCGAGCTGCTCGGCCTGTTTGCCTTTGATTTCTTCGATATCACTGCGGACATTATCAACATATCCAACTTCGCTATGGGCGTATTTCACAGCCCCTGTGATCTGGGTGATGTGATGGACCATTTCGTCCAGAATCTGCCCGCTCTTGATAAAAGGCGCGGCCGCATGGTATCCCTGCTGTTTGTGAGCGGGATATAGAAAATTTGTTTTATCGCTGAGGAGGAAAAACTCCAGTTCCCCCAGAGCCCACAGGTCCAGTCCCGTATTTTCCCGGAAGACACTGGAGGCGCGGATCAAGATGTTGTCAAGGGCAAAAGGCGCCGGCTCTCCCTCCTTAGTCAGATAGCGGCAGATGAAATCCAAACTTCCTTCGTCAAAAGGATTTAAAAAGGCCGTCCGGTAGACAGGAACCACATATAAATCCGAAAGGGCGGCGTCAATCATGCCTTTAAAAAGCGAGGAGCCGTCCACCCGTTCTCCCTCGGCCAGAATACATTCTGCCTGATAGCTGTTGGCCACGGGCAGCTTCAGCTCCTTGAGTTTGCCGTCTATGGCCGTGTAGTGGAAGGTGATGGATTTAATTTTTCTCTGCTCGATAATCTTTAAAAAATCTGATCGCTGAAAATCCCGGCAGGGCTTGTCCAGCATCTCGGAAAGCGGATTGGCCAGAGCATAATAGGAAGTCCGTTTTGGCAGCATGATGAATTCTCCTCTAAATCCTTAATATCCATATACCAAAGAGAATAATTGTATTCAAAATAAGCCCCGGCTTTCAACCGGAAGCTTTATCCCAGAGTGCCGATGGACGGCTTTATCGGTAATCATCGCTGTGATCTGAAGAGGTCCACTCTGGCATGTGGCGATCCTTCAGTAAAGGAGATAGGCCTTCCGCATCGAGGAAAAAGCTTCAAGACCTTCTGCAAACTCTTTGAAAATATCTCTAATGGGAATTCCCCGGAGGATGGCCTCCCGGACCTTTGCTGTTCCCATGATTGTGTCGAAATAGTCTTGGTGGAACTGAAATTTGTTCGGATACATTGCACGGATGGTCTGGATGATAAAAAGAGCGGTCTCCAGCGGCCGATAAATGTTTCTGTCCAGAACATGAATCTGAGCGCCACTGCACAATTCGCCCTGAAACTTGGAAAAAGTGGGCGTGAACCAGGCCTCTCGAAATTTCACGTCCAGCAAATCAAGCTCATTGAGCTTCTTTGCAAGAGCATACCCGTCAATCCACGGAGCGCCAAACAGCTCAAAGGGTTTGGTCGTCCCTCTTCCTTCGGAAACATTCGTCCCTTCCAGAAAGACCTGACCGGAATAGACTGTGGCCGTCTCCAAAGTTGGCATGTTCGGCGAAGGAATAACCCAGGGGAGGCCTGTTTCATCATACCACATCTCCCGCTTCCATCCCTCCATAGGGATGACCGTGAGCCTTGCTTTTTTGGACAGGAATTTCTCATTATACATCTTGGCCTGCTCCCCCACTGTCATGCCGTGCCGGAATGGAATTGGATAGACTCCGAGAAAAGAACTGAATTCGGGATACTCGAGGATGGGGCCTTCCATATCCCTTCCGTTGATTGGATTCGGGCGGTCCAGGACGATAAAATCAATATCATTTTCAGCGGCGGCTTCCATGGCATAGACCATGGTGGCAATATAGGCATAGATACGTGTGCCGACATCCTGAATGTCAAAGACCAGGACATCCACATCCCTGATCATTGTCCGCTCAGGGATTTTCCCCTCCTGCACTGTATCAAAGGAGCGCATGTACGCATCGATGTTCTTGAGCATTCCGGGATCTGCCTTCCGCGACTGCCCGTAGAGACTGAAGACAGGGATTTTATACTTTTCATCGATATAAAAAGGAACATATTCTCCAGCCTGGGCATTTCCTCTCACGCCGTGCTCCGGCCCGTAAAGAGCGACCAGCTGAATATCGGGATTCCGGAAGAAACGCTCGGCCGTACTCTGGAGCTGACTGTCGACTCCCGAGGGATTTGTGATCAGCCCCACTCTTTTCCCCTTGATCAGAGAGATGTGTTTTTCCAGGAAGACTTCAACTCCGAGCTTGACTGTGTATTCTTTCCGGATTGCTCTTTCGTCTTTATCCCCTTTTGCTCTTGCCGCAGAGAATACAAAGAGAGAGAACATACAGACGGTCAAAAAAATTATTAACTTGAGAATCACATGTCTCCGGCGAGTCTCCTTCCTCATGCTCTTTCCTCCTTTTTTCCAGTTCGGATATGGCCAAAATGAGAGCACCTCCTCGCTTTCCCTTTCCAGCATTCAACCGATTTCATTGGTCTTTCTGCCTCCTTTACTCGGACAGTATGCGGACTCACTTCCCGGGGCCGACGGGAACTCAGACGCTTTCACTTTTTTCAAAAAAATACGCCCCGAGGAAAAGCATAATGAGGGAAAAGCCCGCCAAGATGAAAAAATCCATGAGTATCGAGAACGAAGAGACTTTGATCAGCGATCCACGCAGACCGTCGATTCCATAAGTGAGGGGATCGGCATAGGAAAGGAAGCGAATCCACAGGGGCAAATTCTCCAGTGGGTAGAGGGCTCCGGATAAAAAGAAAATCGGAAAAATAATGAAATTCATGACAATGCTGAATCCCTGCATATCCTTCATGTTAGAGGCAAAGATCAAACCCATGCCGATGAAGGTCATGGAAATCAAAACCATAAACAGCAGGGCCAGGGATATCGACAGAAAACTTCCTATTTTGAATCCCACAAGAAAAGAAATCCCGAGAATCAACAGGCCCTGGATTAAGGCCGTGGTTACTCCTCCGGCAATCCTTCCCAGAACGATGGAAATCCGGCTGACCGGAGCGACCATGATTTCTTTTAAGAATCCGAATTCTCTGTCCCAGAGCACAGACAGACCAGCGAACGTGGAAGTAAAAAGCATGGACATGCCAATGATGCCGGGGACCAGAAAACGGATGTAATTCACGTCCCGTGCCACTCCAGGAATGGCCATCCGGTTGAATCCCAGTCCCAGAAAAGCGAGAAAAAAGAGGGGCATGGCCAGCGACCCGACAACTCTGGACTTGGCCCGGAGATATCTTTTCATCTCCCTGAGCCACAGGACATATACCGCCGTACCGCTGATCATCGGACTCTTCTCCCGTGTCCTCTCATGGCAGCTCGGTGGCGTTCGCTCTGGCTGGCTTCCTGCTCGCGGATCGTTCTTCCCGTATAATGAAGAAAAACGTCTTCCAGGCTGGGCTTTCTGAGATGAACACAGCTGACCGTGATGCCCAGTTTCTGGGCAAAGCCGATCAATTCCGGAATTCTCCTCTCTCCTTTTTCCAAAGTCAGATTGAGGACGCCATCATGATGGCTGGACTTTTTGATCCATTCCAGGCTTTTGACCCGGCTCATGAAGTCTTCGGCTCCGTCTTCGACTTCCAGGCAGACCACATCGCCCCCCAGGATATCCTTCAGCCTGTGGGGAGTATCCATGGCCACGAATTTTCCGTTGTCCATGATGGCCACTCTTTCACACAGGTAATCCGCCTCTTCCATATAATGCGTGGTCAGGATAATGGTCACCTGGCTCTCCTGGTTCAGCCTCTTGATATAGTCCCAGATGTGTCGCCTTGTCTGGGCGTCCAGGCCGAGGGTCGGCTCGTCCAGGAAGAGAACTTTCGGCCTGTGAATCAGGCCCCTGGCTATTTCCAGACGCCTTTTCATTCCCCCCGAGTATTTCTCAACCAGAACCGAGGCCTTCTCGGTCAATTCAACGAGCCTGAGGACGGCCTCGATTCTTTGTCTCCTTTCCACTCTGTCCAGGCCGTACATCATCGCATGAAATTCCAGGTTTTCTCTTCCGGTGAGCTTGCTGTCGAGGGCGGGCTCCTGGAAAACAACACCGATGCTTTTCCTCACGCTGTCCCTGTACTGGGAAACATCAAACCCTGCCACTTCGGCATGTCCGGAAGTGGGCTTGAGAAGAGTGGAAAGCATGTTGATGGTTGTTGTTTTGCCCGCGCCGTTCGGCCCCAGAAGGCCAAAAAGTTCCCCGCTCCGGACAGAAAAAGACACATTGTCCACTGCCGTCAGGCCGTTGAACTTCTTTGTCAGATGGTTGACACGTATGGCGTCCATTTCTCTGCCCTAAAGATGAGCTTTATATAATACAACCTTTTGTCCTTTATTCTCAAGAATCTATAGAAATCCGGCAGCATCCATTTCTGTGATGGGGGCGATCGTCGATGGAGGGGGACACGGCGGAGGGGCTCCCCGCCCGCCCGGAGCCTCACGGCCCTTCGATCATTCCTCATCTGGCATTCTCCAGGAGCGGAGGTGAGGACGGACGGGGAGGAGCTGTGACAGGACCCTATTCCAAATCTGAGTCATCACATCATCATAGAATATGTTTCCAAATCCAGGGTCAAGGAATCCCGAGCGCGCTATTGATGTCAGAGCCGTACTGTTAAAATCCGCTGGTTGATTTTTTCGTCGCGTTCATATATTTATACCTGTTCATGGCGGTTCAAAAATCCCATATGGATTTCACATTTTATATCACCGTTCACAACCATAATTATAAAACAATCTCATAAGGAGGTATTTCTATGAAGCGTCCTCTCGTAGTCTTTTGGGCTCTTTGGTTTTTAATTGCGGCGGCGACTCCCGCCCTTTTATCCGAAAACACGCCCGTTCAAAAAGCCAATTATAAGCTAGCGGCGCGGTGGACGCCGCAGAAAGTCGGAAAACTCGTCTTTGACATCCGAGTCTCCCCGCACTGGCTCGACACGGGTGATCGCTTCTGGTACAGCTACGAAACAAGCCAGGGCCGGAAATTTATCATTGTCGATCCTTCGGCCAAATCTAAAAAGCCGCTTTTCGACAACGCCAAAATGGCGGCCCTGCTCACCCAGATCACCCTCTTCCCTTATGACGCGCAGCATTTGCCGATCCGGACCATCGAGTTCGTCAAGAAGGACACGGCCATCCAGTTCGAAATCGAATACCCGAAAGATGCCGACATCAGGGCCGGCGACAAATTAAAGAAAGTCGAGGATCTCGGCATAGAGATCGAGGACAAAGAAAAAGAGAAAGAGAAGGAACAGGATACGGAAAAGAAAGATAAGGACACGGTCCGACCCAAGGAACCCGAATCGAAAACCAAGACGCTCCATTTCGAATACGACCTGGCCTCCCAAAAGCTCACCCTTCTTGAAGATTTCGAGGAAACGGGGAAAAAACCCCGATGGGCCTCTCTCTCCCCGGACGAAAAAATGGTCGTGTTCGCCCGCGCCGACAATCTCTTCTCGATGGACGCCGAAAACTACAAGCGAGCCTTGAAAAAAGCGGACGACAAGGCCATCCAGGAAATTCAGCTCACCACTGACGGCGAAGAGAACTGCAGCTACTCCAGAAGATTGAATGAAGAGGATAAGAAGGAGCTCCAGAAAAACGAGAAGGACCGGAAGGATTACCGCGTTCCGCCCATCCTTATCGTCTGGTCAAAAGATTCCAAGAAATTCGCCTGCGTCCGGCAGGACGAGCGAAAAGTCACCCCTCTCTGGGTCATTAATTCCCTGTCAGATCCGAGGCCTACCCTTGAGACTTACCCCTACGGCATGCCGGGCGAAGAAAACCAGCCGCAACCTGAACTCCTGGTTTTCGATATCGAAAAAAAGACGAAGCTGAAGGTCAACGCGGAGCGCTTCAAGGACCAGATGATCTCGATCTTTATGGCGCCGCGCGATTTTACGGAATTCGATCGCGATAATCCGCCGCCGGCGCTATGGGTCAGCGAAACGTCGGATAAGCTCTATTTCGGCCGCCAGAGCCGGGATCTGCACAAATACGAAGTCTGCCTGGCCGACGCCAATACCGGCGAAGTGAAGATCCTCATCGAGGAAATTCTCAACACCTATGTCGATGTCCTGCCTCTGCGGCTCATCCAGAACGGTAAAGAACTGGTCTGGTGGTCCGAACGCGACGGCTGGGGACACTACTATCTGTATGACGGAAGCGGCCGACTGAAAAACCAGATCACCTCGGGCGAATTCTCCTGCCGGGAGATCAGAGGCATCGACGAGACGGCCCGGGCCCTGTATTTCAACGCTTGCGGCCGTGAAGCCAACGAAGATCCCTATTTCACTCACCTCTATCGGGTGAATCTGGACGGAACAGCCATGAAAATCCTCAATCCCGTCAACGCTTCTCATGCCGTCTTTATGGATGAATCCTCGAAATATTTCATTGATAATTTCTCGCGCGTGGACATGGCGCCTAAATCCCAGCTTCGCGACGCCAGAGGTACACTTCTCCTCGAACTGGAGACGACCGACGACAGCGTTCTCCTCGGGGCTGGGTTTAAGTATCCCGAGCCGTTCATGGTCAAGACCGATGACGGCATCACCGACCTCTATGGAGTGATGTACAAACCCTTCGATTTTGACGCCGGCAAAAAATATCCGATTATCGCCTATGTCTATCCCGGCCCGCAGACCGAGAGCGTCTCCAAGACCTTCTCGCCCCGGAACAATAATGTGGCCCTGGCTCAGTTCGGATTTATTGTCATTGAAGTGGGGAACAGAGGCGGTCATCCGTCGCGATCCAAGTGGTACCACAATTACGGTTATGGCAACCTTCGGGATTACGGCCTGGCCGATAAAAAGCGGGCCATCGAGCAGCTGGCCATGAAATATCCTTTTATTGACATCGACCGGGTCGGTATTTACGGCCATTCGGGCGGCGGATTCATGTCCACGGCGGCCATGCTCGTCTACCCGGATTTCTTCAAGGTCGCCGTCTCTTCCTCAGGCAACCACGAGAACAATATCTACAACCGATGGTGGAGTGAGAAGCACCATGGCGTCAAGGAAATCGTGGACAAGGACGGCCACACCAAGTTCGAGTACAGCATAGAGAAAAATTCTGAACTGGCCAAAAATCTCAAGGGCCATCTCATGCTCGCCACCGGGGACAAGGACAACAACGTCCATCCGGCGAACACCTACCGCATGGTCAACGCCCTCATCCGGGCTAACAAGCGGTTCGACTTTGTCCTGCTGCCGGGTCAGCGTCACGGCTTCGGTGACATGACCGATTATTTTTTCTGGATCCGGGCGGATTATTTTTGCCAGCACCTGATCGGTGATTCGGCAACCAGCGTCGATATCCTCGAATTGAACCGAGAAAAAGAACAGACGGGCGACAAAAAGCCGCGGCGGTAGGAGGCGGGAGGAACCTCAGGAGAGATGGCGCCCGATGCGCCGGATTCCTTCCTCGATCTGCTCCGGATCTGCGGCATAGGAAATCCTGAAGTATCCCTCGCCCCGTTCGCCGAACGCCGATCCAGGAATAGTGACGACTTTGGCCTTCGATATCAGGCTCAGGGAAATCTCCATGGATTTCCCGTATTTCGCCATTTTCTTTGAAATATCGACATAAATGTAAAAAGTTCCCGCGGGCCTCGCAAAGGAGAGGTCGGTGTTTGCCGCCAGCGCCGTCATCGCCAATTCCCTTCTCCTCCGCAGCTTCTCCCTGTTCTCCAGCCGTTCTTTTTCGGCAAATCCCTTCAATGCAAAAACAGCCGCATGCTGGGAAATGGTCGGCGCACAGGTGACGGACAATTGATGAAAACCGGCGATTCCCTTGATAAGCTCAAGGGGAACAATGCACCAGCCCAGCCTCCAGCCGGTCATGCTGAAACTTTTAGAAAGGCTGTTGATGACCACAAAATTCCGAGTATAACGGGCCACGGAATCCGGTTCTTCCTCAAAAAAAATATTCCGATACACCTCATCGGAAATGACCAGGACGCGGCGTTCTTCACAAATCCGGGCCAGTCTTCTCAACTCTTCTCCCGCGTAAACGGCGCCACTCGGATTGTTCGGGCTGTTTACAATGACGGCCTTTGTCTTCGCTGTCAGGCTCCTCTCCACATCCTCGGCTCTTAGTGAAAAATTGTATTCCCGATAGAGGGGATAGGTTTTCGGCTGTCCTCCGGCGATCCGGACAATCGATGCATAGGCTGGAAATCCCGGATCCGGAATCAAGACCTCATCCCCGGAATCCACAAGGACCATGAGCGTGGCAAAGAGAGCTTCTTCTGCTCCCACTGTCACACACACCTGATCCGGATGGACTTTATATCCGCTGTTTTCAGCGATGAGATGTCTCAGCTCCGCGAGTCCTTCGTTCGGCGTGTAGCCGAGATTCCATTCCGCCGCTTTTTCACGGACGTGATCAAGGATGGGCTTGGGCGTGGGAAATTTCAGCTCTCCCAGGCCGAGATTAATGCAGGAAGAATCGGCCCGATCGTGGATACGGCGAATGAGAGTTTTCTCAATGTGTTTCATTGGATTACGTGGAAATTCTTTCCAACAGAATTTTTGCTAATTTTTTATAATTCCCCACGGCCTCAAGCAACTGTCCTTTCTCCACTTTCTCCGCGTCTGTATGCGCCACCAGAGCAGAACCGGGGCCGAGGAGCAGCGGCCGGCCGAAACTCTGCAGATAAGGAATGTCCGTACAATAGGGAAGCACAACCTCATCAAACCCAGGAATTGTGAACAGAATTTGGGGCTCTGACCGCGAGAGGATTTCTATCTCCGCCCTGGGGCCGGCTACGGTTTTAATACGGCGGACGATTTTATTCGAAGGAAATCCGGTGCGAAGGGAGAGTATGGCGGTCGCGGAATCGGCGACCACATTCGAAGCCACGCCGCCTTCGATCACCCCGATATTGACAGTCGTCTTTCCCAGGACAGGGTGTTCTTCCATCGCCAGATGACGGATACTCTGAAGAACATCCAATATTTTATCGATGGCCGATTCCCCCAGATGGGGATAGGCCGAATGCGCCTTTTTCCCTTTCGTTTTAATCTTGAAATTCAGAACTCCTTTATGGCCGCTCCCCAACTTGTTCTCCGTCGGTTCCCCGACGATGATATATTCGGACCGGCGGCCCGAATCGTTCGCTTTTTTGGCGCCCCTGCTGTCCGTCTCCTCCCCCACCACAAACACAAGGCCCAGGCCGTTCACGCCTTCCTCTTTCAACTCCTGAGCGGCCACAGCCATGGCCGATAGAGCGCCTTTGGCATCACAGGCCCCGCGTCCGTAGATAAAGGAGTTATCTTCGGCCGCAGGGAAATGCCCTGGGACGGTATCCATATGGGTGCACAAAACAATCCCGGGCGACGGCCCGGCAGAGGCAAAAATATTTCGCCGTCTCTCTTCCACTTCTTGCTCATCCACATCAAAGCCCTGTTTTTTCAGATAGAGAGCAAGAAAATCAGCGATATCCCCTTCACTGCCGGTCACCGAAGGAATATTAATCAGTTCTCTGGTGAGTTCAAAGAGATTCATTGGATGACGCCTTTACCGTTTGCTTCGCCGCAGGCTTTTTATGATCATAACCTTTTCTTTCGACCGGATCTCCCCGACCTTTTTAATCACTTTGGCAGGGACGCCCGCCGCTACGACACCGGGCGGGACGTCCTTCAGGACAACCGCGCCGGCCGCCACAACGCTCCCCCTCCCTATTCGGACTCCCTCAAGCACCACCGCATTGGCTCCCACAAGGACATTATCCTCGATCACGACAGGCTTCCGGCTGGGAGGTTCCAGGACTCCGGCGATCACCGCTCCGGCTCCGATGTGGCAGTTCTTTCCGATGGACGCCCTGGCGCCGAGGACAGCATTCATGTCAATCATGGTCTCCCGGCCGACCTCCGCACCGATATTGATGACGGCGCCCATCATGATCACACAGTCCTTGCAGATACGCGCTCCCTCTCGGATGACGGCCCCCGGCTCCACGCGCGCCTGGACTTTGCTCAGGTCAAGAAGAGGAAGGGCGGAATTGCGTCCGGTTATTTCCACATAGCGCTGTTTGATCCGGTTCTTTTGTCGGACCATCCATCTTTCGATCAGCGGATAATCCCCGATCAGAATCCAGAAACAGCCCTGGCCAAAAGCCTGAAATCCGCATTCCTGAAAATCCTCCTCATTCAGGCGGCCCTGAACAAAGACCTTGGCCGGAGTTTTTTTCCGGCTTTTGGAAATGAGATCCGCAATCTGTTTATAGTTCATTGATTTCCCTCAGGCCCGTATTGCTGGCCCTGGTCAGGACGACCTCCACGCGAATCTCTTTCTCGTTGAAATGAGTCTGTATGAGCCGGGCCATTTCGGCGGTTTGACCTTTCTCACAAATGACAAAAACAGAAGATCCTCCGCCGCTGACATTGCAGCCGTAAGCGCCTGCTTCCAGAGCCTTCTTTTTGATTTCACCGTACCCGGGGATAAACTTCGACCGGACGGGCTCGGAGATGTGGTCGGTGTTGACGGCCGCACCGATCGCCTTCAAGTCGCCGTTTAAAACCGCATGAATCACGGATGCACAGGAAGACATCTGCTCCTTCACACGGGTCAGGCTGATAAGATTGGGAATCAAGCTCCGGGTTGTGGTCTGCGACTTTTTTATCACGGCGATGACCACGGGAATCTCTGGGGCATCGATTCTCACCACATCCAGGGGATAATAGCTTCGGACATAAATGAATCCGCCCAGCAGGCAGCCGGAGACATTATCCGCATGGGCCGCGCCTCCGGAGGCTGTCTCCGCGCGGCTGGCGATCTCGATGAGTTCACGCGGTTCGAGATTGGCCTGAAGGAGCCTGTTCAATCCGAACACACAGGCTGCGGCTGACGCCGCGGATGATCCCAGGCCGGCGCCGGTCGGCATTCTTTTAACAATCTCGATTTCGGCGCCCGCCGAAGAATTGACCCGTTTAAAAAAATGGATGGCGGCCAGACCCGCTGTATTTTTTTCCGCCGATGTGGGGATGTCGTCGGCCGCTCCTGTGATCCTGAGGTGAATGGAAGGCGTATCCTTTAATCTTATTTTCAAGACATCAAAGGGCGTCTCCAGAGCCAGGGCGAATATATCAAAACCCGGCCCGAAATTGGCAACAGTGGCGGGCGACCGGATGACGATCTCGTTCAAATCAGCCCCCTCTCTTTGAGGAGGCGTTTAACGATTTCTCGATTCGACTCACTGAGTCGGGTGAGGGGCAGCCTTAATCCTCCTCCCGGCATTCCCATAAGAGCCAGCGCCTCCTTCACGGCCATGGGATTCGTCTCCAGTCGGAGGGCCTCAAAAAGCTCATAATGGGTATAATGAAGCGCTCTGGCCTTTTCCAGCTCTCCGTTCAGACACAGGTTCACGAGATCCCTCATGACCTCAGGGACGATATTTCCGGCCACTGTGAAGACGCCGCTGCCCCCAAAGGACATCAACGGATATGCGGTTGTATCCTTTCCTGTGAACACATCAAATGATTTCCCTCTGGCCAGAAAGAGAATCTTGGCCAGATGGTCCATTTCCTTTTTCCCGTCTTTAGTGCCAATGATATTCTCATGGGCGATCAGCCGGGCATATGTCTTGGGCTCCACATTGATTCCCACCCGGTCCGGAGAATTGTGGATGATTATGGGAATCTTTGAGGCATCCGCCACTTTCTCATAGAACTCAATCACGCCGGCCTGAGTGGGCTTGACCAGGAAAGGGGCAAAAACAACCGCATAGTCACACCCCAACTCCGCGTACAGATGGACGCGGCGGATGGTCTGCTCAAGATTATTGGTGCACGTATCCGGAGCAACGATGCACTTTCCGCCGGATTCCTCGACCACAATCTCCACGACCCTTTGGACTTCCTCATCCGACAGCAACGGACTCTCCCCTGTAACACCCAGAGGCGCTATCCCGTGAATCCGGCCTTGGACCTGCCTCCGGACAAGGATCCGCAATCCTTCCTCATCCAGATTCATTTTTTTATCGAACGGTGTCATCAACAGCGTAAAAGCTCCCGTCAACATTATTGACACCTCCTTATTTTTCACCGGATTTTCCAAAACCGGTTTCCGCAGAATCGCCGGCCTGAGTTGAAAACCCCAGTATCTCAGGAGTCTCCGGTGGATTTATTCTTCGGCTGATTTTTTACTATGGAGCGCAGTCCAAGTCAAATCGTTTTTTCCGGTCAGAATTCAAATCCAAAACCTCCTCCGAAATTAAAGCCGCCGACATCAAACCTTTCTGTCCCTCTCTCAATCGGGTAGTATTTGTACTGGGCATAACCATCAATAATAACCAGCCCGCCAATCTTGAAAAAAAATCCGGCTTGACCGATGAAGCCGATCTGGCTTTCCCTCACTTCGCCCAGCGGCCCTTGTTCTCTGTACTGAAAATAACCGGCTCCAATGCCGAAATACGGATTGAAAAAATCATTATTCAGCCGGAATTTAAAACCCGCTTCGACAGGAAGCAGCCACACTTTTCTCTCCTGTTCAGAAGCCGCCTCGAGCACGGTCTTGCCGAAATAATATCCGCCCAACCAGATATCGACATACTCCGCGATTCCCACGTTCACTTCCCCCCCGAACATCATCCCGTGTCGATAGACCTCCTTTAATACTCCTTCTCTGGGTGAAAAATAACTGGCCGTGGCCGTGACCCTTATAAATTTCTTTGGCTGTCTCAATTGGTCCCCTTTAGCCCCGCTCAGAACCGTGACCGTTTCGCCCGGTTTCCCTTTCATTTCTTCCGGCTTTTTGTCGGTTTTCTGGGACGCGTCTTGAGCGCTCTCTTCTTTCTTGGCCACCTTGCCTTTTTCCATACCGGTTTCTTTGACCGGCTGTTCCTCTTTTTTCTCTGGCTTTTCCGGCTTCTCAATCTTCTCTTCTTCGGCTTTTTCCGCTACTTTTTCCATCAACTCCTTCGGCTTCTCTTCCTTCCTTTTCTCTTCCGGCAGCCAGAAGGCTATCTTTATGCCGCCCGGAATTCTGCCGATTTCATAGAGAGGGGCTTTCTCGGCCATATCGAACACGATACGGGTCACACGGCTTGTGAACAGTCCGGCTCTGATCTGCCGAATACCATAACCGCCGACCGCGATGCGGCGGTCGGCGGCGATACCCTGAATTCCATCCAGATCAAGCGCGAGGCGAGGGGGGGACTGGAGTTCAAAAAGGCGGGGTGTACACTCGGTGCTCAGAAGAATATGGATTTCGAGTTTCTCTTTTCCTCTGAATAAAATGATATCTTTCAGTATTCCGCCCTGGTCTTGAGCATTTCCCCGGGCGGCCAGAGGGAAGGATGAAACAATAGAGAACATAAACAGCCAGCCGATCCATATTTCCAATCTCTTTATTTTCATCTCGCCTGTTGCGCCCGCTCGGACGGGCCGCTTATAGTATACCAAACGGAAATGCAATGGAAAACTGGATTCCGAAATTCCCGATCATCAATCCAGATGGGGCCTTGACGGTCCGGAGTCTCCCCATCAGGGGCGCGGCTTTCAGGCTCTCCGCAGTTCTCTCAGTTCCGACTCCTGTCTGCGGGACGTTTTACAAACTCCAGCTCGGTGAAAAAAAAGTCATTATTGGGAATGTCGATCTTCATGGTTACGACCTGGCCATCCATATTTCGCAGAAACTGGACTGTGCCTGTTCCTCGGGGGATGAATGAGAAGAAATTCCTCAACTGCAAATGGAAAATGTCCATCTGTTTCGAGGAAAGGTCAGAAATGAAGACCGGCGCGGGTAGAAATTCCAGAACTAACTTATCCTTTTCTATATAAACTTTGGCGTCCCCGTACATAATGTCGGTGTAGACTCCGGCGTACTCCTCAAGATTGACCTTGGGTACGAGTTCTTTTTTCTCTTTCCTTTTCCCGGGGGCGCGTAATTTTTCAGATTGAGGGGTCTCCTCTAAGAGGGACTTCCGATAGAGTTCCAGATAGACCTGACTCCAGTCTTTGGGCTCAACCCCCAGGAATGTATCAATGATTTTATACACCAGGGCCGTGGGCAGTGAATTCATACTGTTGGTCAGAATAACAAGGCCTAACTTTATTTCCGGAACCACTGCCACCCTGGAAATCATTCCGTCGAGGGCGCCGCTGTGCCCAATCAATTGATATCTCTGGTAGTCGGAAATCCCCCAGCCGAGGCCATATGTATTGAAATGGGTAGACGGAAAAAGCTCACGGGTTCGGCGGCTCAGACGCAATACATTGTGGGGAGTCCAGATTTCCCCCAGGCTTTCCTCCTTAAGTATCTGATTCCCATTAAAAGAGCCTTTATTCAGCAGCAGAATGAGCCACTGGACCATGTCCACAGCATTGGAATTGATGGCGCCGGCGGCATCGATGGCATCCGAAGATGTATAGTTCACGGTGACCGTTGTACCATCCGGTGCCACATAATGGGGAGTGGCGACATTTTCGTATTTCTTTAAATCGGTAGTTCCGACATTGGTTGAAGTCATGCCCAGAGGCGTGAAAATCCGTTCCGCAACAAAATCTTTCCACTTCATCCCTGTCACGGCCGCGACAATCTCTCCGGCCGCCATGAACATAATATTGGAATATCCATATCCCGCCCGAAAACCGAAAGCCGGTTTGAGGTACTGCGCCCGCCGGATCACCTCTTCTGTGCTGTAAGGAGTTTCATACCAGAGCAAATCGCCGCTGAATGTCCCCAATCCGCTCCGATGGCAGATAAGATCTCGAATCCGCATCTCCTCAGTGACATAAGGATCATACAATTTAAAATACGGCAGATAGCGCCGAACCCTGTCATCCCAACTGATTTTTCCTTCATCCACAAGGATCCCCAATGCGGCGGCTGTGAACGCCTTGGTATTTGAAGCAATGGCAAAAAGGGTTTTTTCATCGACTTTGTCCGGTTTTGAGAACTCTTTAACCCCATATCCCTTGGCCAGCACAATCCGGTCCTCTTTGACAATGGCCACAGCCATTCCAGGGATTTTCCACTCCTGCCTGGCGGATTCAATGTATCTGTCCAACTGAGAGATATCGACGGATGGGCTGGACGTTTGGCTGTCGCCGGCAACGATTGATGTTAAGAAAATAAGACCTATCCACAAAAAAATGACCTTAGACCATCGCATTTTAGCTTTGTTTTTCACGGGGTTCCTCCAAAATGAAATTCTTCATATTTTTCGAAAAGCTTATTGATTGTAATGAATCGGATCAAAGTTTTCAATTCTTGTGGTCAGCGGAATTCCGTCATCCAATCGACAAATTGGGGTCTATAAGCCTCCACTATGCGGTAATGCGGCAAACATAAAAAAAAGGACAACTGTCCTCAAAAAGGTACATTTTCATTATTCCGATAGATAATTTTCGAAAACAAAAACGACTTCAAGCACGAATACTGCGAATCTTCTCTAAATTTAAGCCATTCTTTCAGGGAAAACTCTGCTGCGCGGCCTAACACCGCTCCTTCTGGACGAAGCAACTTTGGCATATTTTTTGCACTCCATTTTTAATAATACTTTTGTTAAAGGAGGGGTTTAGTGTTCAAAAAAATTCTTTTCCTGGCCGCAATTTTCAGTCTATCCAGTCTGGGAATTGCACAGACGCTTCAGACCGGAAATCTCATGGGAACTGTGCGCTCAACTGATGGGAAAGGACTGCCGGGTGTATCTGTCACCATCACATCTCCAGCAATGATCATTCCTTCGTTGACCGCCATCACAAATGAAAGCGGCGCCTACCGGTTCCTGGCCCTGCCTCCTGGCGAATACGAGATGACATTTGAGATGCCGGGGATGAACACTCTGGTTCGCAAGGGAGTGAGGACTGATGTTGTCCAAACAGTTACGATCAACGTCACCATGGAGATGAAAAGTGTCCCCGAGCCCATTGTGATTGTCGGGCAAACTCCGATGCTTGACAAACATCGCGTGACTCATCCGACCACCATGGACAAGGAATTTTTCAAATCGGTTCCGAATTCCGGTGCCGGCATGGTTCCGGGCGTTACCGGCGACACCGCCCACGGCAGCTCCATCATGGACAATTCCTGGAATCTGGACGGTGTGAATGTGATTGATCTGGCCACCGGTGTGCCGAATGTTAATTTCGGGCTGGACATCGTGGAAGAACTTTCGGTGCAGACCGGCGGATTGGCGGCCGAGTTCGGCAGTGTCCGCGGCGCTGTCATCAACGTTGTGACCAAGTCGGGCGGCGACAATTTCAGCGGTTCCGCGAACTTTTATTTCAACCACGAGAGTCTGAAAAGCGACAATACCAAAGGCACTCCGCTTGAGGGAACGAAGAGCGGAAACAAGTATGAAATTGAGCCGGTAGTCACTCTGGGCGGGCCGCTCATCAGAAACAAGCTGTGGTTCTTTACAAACGGCGGTTTCAGCCAGAGGGAATATTTCGTGGCCGGCTATCCTGCCGGAAGTGCCGCAGGTAAAGAGAAATCCATCAAAACCGTGCTTTATTACCCCTTTGTCAAACTGAGTTTCCAGCCCGGGCCCAAAGACAAGTTTATTCTTTCCTACAACTTCTGCGACCACACAAACAGCGACAGGGTGGCCTCCAGGTTCTCGACAGAAAGCGTCACGCTCAAGCAGATCTCCCCGACCCATACTCTCAGCGCCCAGTGGACCAAATTCTTCGGGAATGACTTCTATACCAATTTGAGATTCGGCGTGGTCCTTTTCAAAATGAACCTGGACGCCAAAGGGAACGAGGCCCAGTATTATGATTATATGACCGGGATTTCCTCTGGCAATGCCTGGCGGAACCAGGATCATTACACCCGCAACCGGTTTCAGTTCAATGCCGATGCCACCGCCCTTATTGACAACTTCATGGGAACCCATGAGCTCAAATTCGGCGCTGAAGCCCAATTGGCCTATACTACCTGGATGATTTACTGTGTTTCCGATCCGGTCACCGGAGGATGCTATAATCATAATTTCGGCAGCAGTTATTACATGACTTGGATTCAGGTGAACCAAGGCTTTGACCGCAAAGACAACGTGGTCGATTATCACGGCTTTGTTCAGGACAACTGGGAGATCGCCCCGAACCTCAACCTCAGCCTCGGGCTCCGCCTCGAATACAACTCTGTCGTTTATCCCAAGCAAAATACTGAAGAAGGTCCTATCGTGTTCCAGGGAAAAACCTATAACCGCGGCATCTCGGAATCCAAGACGATGTATGGCTGGTTGAACCTGGCGCCCAGAGTGGGACTCATCTATGACATCTTCTCTGACGGCAAGACCCTCTTCAAGGCCAGCTTTTCACGCTACATCCTTCCCAATCAGGTCGGCTGGATCAACCTGGCCCATCCCAACGGCTGGTTCGGCTATTTTCAGTTTTTAAATGCCGACGGTACAGCCATTCCTGGAGCGACAATTCCCTGGGCAACGCCCGGCGGCTACGCGAACGGCGGCGCCCAGATCGGCTACAAGGATTATAAGCTGAAAGCCGGGTACACCGATGAAGTCACGGTCGGCGTTGAAAGAGAATTACTCGAAGACTGGTCCATCGGTCTCCGGTATATCAAGAAGTGGGACCGCAATCAGCCCTACCTCGTAGATGCGGCCCAGCTCGATATCGACAAACTGATGTCAACCGGCGAACTCGATTGGAGCAAGAACTGGTATGAGGTCACAACGATCGATCGTTACAACGGCCAGACCGTCACTTTCTGGGCAAGGAAAGATTTAATGGCCCAGGAGCTTTACATCGTCAATCCTCCAGGAGCCGACAGGGATTATGACGGAGTGGAGTTCACTCTGAACAAGAGGTATTCCAAAGGCTGGGCAATAAATCTTTCCTATGTCCATGCCAATTCCAGGGGCTTGATCACAACGGCCAGGACTGAGGAATCCCTGGGCGGAGGTGGCTCCGGCGGTTTCTTCCAGAATCCGAATGCCCATATCAACGCTTTCGGACAACTGCCTCTTGAAAGACGCCACCAGTTCAAACTCGAAGGACTTGTCAAAGGGCCCTGGGGTGTCAATCTTGGAGGGTATTTCAGATACACGTCCGGCACAACATACACACGGCTTATCACAAGCAACTTATTGGGCGTCAGCCTGCCTCAGGGGAGTACAACCATCTATGCGGAAAGGAGAGGCTCCCAGAGACTGCCTGACTTCTGCCTGCTTGACCTGAGACTGGAAAAGATCGTTAAAATCCGTATGGTCTTCGTCCGCGTTTTCATGGACTGCCTCAACGTGTTCAACTCCGGCATCGCTGTGGACGCATGGGCCAACTCCAGCAGTACTTCCTTTTATCGATACAAGCAGATGACAGCAATCAACGATCCGAGGATTTTCCAGCTGGGCGCCAGAATAGAGTTTTAATTAACTCGAGGCCGCTGAAAGGCAAAGGCGCATCACGGGGCGATCGCCCTCAGGATTCATCATTCGAAAAGATGAAGGTGTGCCGGAGGAGGGAATCGAACCCACACCCGAGTCGCCCCGGACTGGATTTTGAGTCCAGCGCGTCTGCCAGTTCCGCCACTCCGGCACTTGGTAAAAGAAAGTAAATGGCTACCCGTTCAGGCAGATACTTTTTAGCATTTTTCAAATGCCCGGTCAACAATGGAACACGAATAGAGAGCAGCGCTTTACTTCTGTTCCTCCATCCGCTTCGCTTCGTACACTCCGCCGGCCTGATAGATTTCTATCCCCGTCACATCGCCCTTCTCGTTCACGAGGAATTTCAGGCTGACGATTTTCAACTGTTTCATGGAAAATTCCCCGACGAGCTCCGGCACAAGGTCATAGACGGGCTGGCCGGGGATAAACAGAGTGAGCGCGTTGCCTTTAAGGCCGATCGTGTATGTCTGGCCCAGTAATGAATATTTGCCGACAAACTTCTTGATGTATTCGGGATCGAAAAGCCGCGCGTCAAGTTTCTTTTTGAAAATGATTTCTTCAACGGTCGGCTCAAACGGAGCGGCAACAGCCGCCACATTCCCGTTGACGTCTGTCTGGAATGTGAGTTTCATGTCTTCAAAGGTGGGGTCGTCCGCTTTTCCGCCGTTAAAAGTTTCATAATGCCAGTGTTCGAGAGGAGTTGTGATGCCATTATAGCCAAAGGTCAGCTTCTCTCCTTCGAGCGACACTTTCAGGTCTCCATATCCGGGATGGAAATAATCTCCGGCATATTCTTCAATCCTGTGGGAAAAAGAAGTACCTGACTTTCTTCTGACTTCCTTCTTTTCCTGCGCTTTTTTCTGGGCCTGCTCGGCCTCTTCCTGCCTTTTGGCGGCTTCGCCAATCCAATCGATCGCCTCGAGCCCCAGAAGCCGGTCTGTGGCCGTGCGGATGAGAAGCTCAGGCAGGGCCGTGGCGTTTTTATTGGCGAGCACAACGAAGCCAAACCCATCCTGGGGGAGCATGCTCACCATGGCCGAGAAGCCGTCGATATTGCCGCCGTGATGGATGCGGCCGTGTCCACGATAAACATCCACCATCCATCCCATGCCGTAATCGGGAGGTGATATTTCTGGCCTTGAAGGAGTGCTTCCCATCGGCATATGAGCCAGATGCATGTCCTGAAGGGTGGTGGCGTTGATGACCTGTCTGTTTAAATATTTTCCGTTGTTGAGGTGGACGATGAGCCAGTGGCTCATCTCGTTGACGCTGGAGTTGATGGCACCGGCCGGGCCTATGTTGGTAATGTTCCGGAATGGAATCTTTTCCAGCTTCCCATTCCTGTAGAGGTAGGGCTGAGCAAAATCACTGTCTTTCTGCGAGTCATTCACGGAAAAATTGGACCGCTTCATGTCCAGAGGATTAAAGACCAGAGCGCGGATGGAATCCTCCCAGGGTTTTCCGGTCAGCACCTCGACCAGATAACCGGCTGTAAGAAACATCAGGTTGTTGTACTGGAATTTTTCCCGTAGATCGGCTGTAGGCTCAAGATAAGCCAGCCTTCTCACGAATTCCTCCCGGCTGGCGGTGTAATTGTTGTACCAGACAAGGTCATGCCGCGGAAGACCTGAGCGGTGAGTCACCAGGTCGCGGGGAGTCAGCCGCTCGCCGATACTCGCGTCCATCAAGCGAAACCAGGTGATGTAGTGGCGCAGAGGCTTGTTCCATTCCATTTTTCCTTCATCGGCCAGTGTTCCCAGGGCAAAAGTGGTGAAAGCTTTGGACGCCGAGCCGATGGCCAGAAGAGTGTCGGCCGTCATAGGAAGCTGCATGTCCATGTCTTTAAAGCCGAATCCTTTGGCAAAAATGACTTCTTTGTCCTTGACGATGGCTATGGCCACTCCCGGCACCTTGAGGCTCTTGAGGGCGCTTTTGATAACCTCATCAAATCCCTCCAGGGATTTTCTGGCCTTGGCCGCAGGGTCGACTTCCCGGCTGAGGACGAAAGGAAAGGTCTGACCGGACTGGGAGAATTCGCCCGTTATTTGCTTTTCGTCCTCGCTCAATGTCCCTTTGAATGTGGGATCTCCTGGAACTCCGGCGATGGAGAATGTCACCTTCAATTCTTCGACATTGATCCCCGTGAGCGGAAGGTCCTTGGCGTTCTGCTGGGGAATGGAAATGTCTCCCTTCCAGGTACTGTCGGCCGCCTGGCTGAAGTCGATGTGGACTTCCATCTTCATCCCCGGAATATCGATAGCTCCCTCCCAGTGTCCGGCAATTGAAGGGGCTTCTGCGGGCAGCGCCGGAGAGATGAAGCCAAGGAGAAGTACAAATAATACGATGCCAAAATGAGAAATTTTTCGTTTCACGGATTCTTCCTCCTTAAAAGAAATCGGCCGGGTTTCAAGTTTTAAAATCATGAAAAAATTAAAGATTTATTTCTATCAAAATCAGAAGATAATGACAATAGAAGAACTGTTCAGGTCTTTTTCTTAAACAGAATTATTATGAACCCGCTTTTCTCCGAATTTTCATTTCCGTCTGCGATTCCGAATAGGCTTTCTCGATAATATCTTGGAGGTCGCCCTCCTGGATCGGCTTGGAGAGGAAATAAAACACCTCTGAATCCTTTGCCTGCCTCACTGTTTTCTCGTCCATTGAGGCAGAAATGTAAATCACCTGGGAATTGAAGCGGACGCGAATCCGTTTGGCCGTCTCTATTCCATCCATTTCTTTTCTTAATTTGACATCCATGAGAATGATATCCGGGCACATCTCCTCCGCTTTTTGGAGCGCTTCCTCACCTGAAAGGGCAATCACAGGTGAGTCATATCCCATTCTTCTCAACATTTTCTGAATGTCCCGCGCAACGACACATTCATCCTCAACCACCAATATCTTCAATTTTTTTATATTCAAAAAACGTCTTTCCTTATTTGACGGATCTGAATGTGATCTTGAATTCTGTGCCTCTGCTTCTCTCGAGCTCTATGGAACCGTCCAGCTGGGTCACTAAATCGCTGACTAATTGAAGCCCCAAAGATTCGGTTTTTCGAATGTCCAGATCCTCCGGAAGTCCCACGCCATTATCCCGAACACTCAGAGTCACCTGTCCATTTTCATCCTTGTCCATGCGGATGCATATTTCATTTTTCCGTCCGGCTCGTTTGATCCTCCGCCGGCCCTCCGGGAAAGCATACTTGAGGGCATTGGAGACAAGCTCATTGACGATCAGTCCGCAAGGAATCGCTTCGTTGACATCGAGGAACACTTCATCAACTTCGCCCCTCAAATGAACACTATGCGCGTCGATCCTGTAAGAGTTGGATAAATGGACGATCAGGCCCCGGATGTACTGGCCGAAGTCAATCCAGGCCAAATCCTTTGATTGATACAGCTTTTCATGGATGAGGGCCATGGTAAAAATGCGGTTCCTGCTCTTTTTAAACATGTCTCGAATCTTCTCGCTCTTGACATGGCTGGCTTGAAGGTTGAGAAGAGAGGAAACAATCTGCATATTGTTTTTGACCCGATGGTGGATCTCTTTAAGAAGCACCTCTTTCTCTTTAAGCAATGTCTTGAGCATGTTTTCGGCCTGTTTGCGCTCTGTGATTTCTCTTTGGGCCTCTCTGTAGAGTTCGGCATTCTCTATAGCTGTCGCAATCTGGGTGCTCAGTGTTTCCATGGCGGCCACATCGGTCTCATTAAAAGCGTTATATTCATCGCTCTGAATGTCGAGCACACCAATGACTCTCTCTCCGCTCTTAACGGGCACTGAAAGCTCCGACTTGGTTTTCTCAACGGATATTTGCACAAAATGGGGATTCTGGCTGACATCGCCACTGACCTGAATTTTTCCGGTCTCTGCCGCATACCCAATCATACCTTCCCCGACGGCATGAGTCAGATTTTTCGGAAAGACATCCTCATACCCTCCGGCAATCGCCTGCAATATGAGACTCTCTCTCCTCTCATCAAGCAACAACAGCATCACTCCGTAATAATTAAAAGCATCCCGAATTGTGGTCACGATTTCGGACAGTAGCGCCTGGGAATCCAGTTTACTGCTCACTCGTTGACCCACTTTATACAGAAGTGCAGCCTGAGCCGCTCGCCGCTTGGCATCCTCTTCAGCCTTTATGAGCCCTGTGATGTCCCTATAGATGGCGTAGAATCCCACGTTTTCCTTGCCGACAATAATGGGAGCGCCAATGACGGAGACATTGATTAAAGTCCCATCCTTGCGATGACGGACGGACTCAAAAGCTAACCTTTTGCCCTCTCCCAACCGTCTCGTATAATAGCGGCCGTCTTCGGCAAGATCCCCCCTGGCCACTAAATCATCCAGGGTTCGCCCCATGGCTTCCTCTCGGGAATATCCGAATAATTTTGTAAATTCATCATTCACGCGGGAAATCCTGTGACTGGTATCCAGCATGACGATCGCTTCTTGAGCGCTCTCGAAAAGCCTGTCGAGATACGCTTGCCGGGCATGCAAAGCTTCCTCGGCGTGCTTGCGCTCGCCGATTTCCTGCTGCAGCTCTTCATTGGCGGCTTTTAACTCCATCGTTCGCTCTTCGATACGCTGTTCAAGCTGCCTGGATCTTTGCCTGATCGTTTGGGTTCTGATCTGGATGATAACGACAATCATCAATAAAACGGAAAGGACGGCGAGCCCCCTGAACCACCAGGTATTCCAGAAGGCGGGAGCGATTTTTATAATGACCGATGTCCCCTTTTCATTCCAGAGGCCGTCACTATTCGAGCCTTTGACTCTGAATGTATACTCACCGGGAGGTAGGTTTGTATAAGTCACAAAACGCCTGTTACCGACATAATTCCAGTCATTTTCAAAGCCTTCCATGATATAGGCATATTGATTATTCTCAGGGGAAGCATAATGCAGTGCGGCAAACTCAAAAGTCAGAACTCGGTCTTTATGAGAAAGCTTGATTTCTTCGGTTTCTGTAATGGATTTCTTCAGTATAAAACGCCCATTTTCTGCTCGGCCGATCGGAACGGAACTGTTGAAGATCTGAAAATCCGTGATGACAACATAAGGAACATAAGGATTCTGCCGGATGCGCTCGGGATAAAAACTGTTCAATCCGTAAACGCCGCCCATAAATATCTCGCCGCTTCGGGTTTTAAAACACGCTCCCAGATTAAACTCATTGCTCTGGAGGCCATCTTCGACATAATAATTCTTAAAATCTAATGTTCGAGGATTGAACTTCGAAATCCCTTTATTTGTTCCGAGCCAGAGATTTCCCTGGTCGTCTTCCACTATGTTCAAAACCGTATTATTGGAAAGTCCATCTTTCTCCGTATAACATGTAAAGCGGCGTTGAGCCCTGTCAAATTTGTTCAGTCCCACCGACGTCCCGATCCAAAGCACTCCCGATTGGTTTTCATAAAGGGACAGGACTTCACTGCTGCTCAAGCTGCCCGGATCGCCGGGAACGTGTTTAAAGCGGATACATTCTTCCTTATCGGAGTCGAATCGATTAAGCCCATCCAGAGCCCCAATCCAGAGCATCCCCTGCCGATCTTCCTGAATGGTATAAATGTAATTACTGCTCAAGCTGAAAGGATTACGGGAGTCATGTTTGTACCTAATGAATGAATGTGTCTCTCTCACGAATTTGTTCAGCCCATCTTCAGTGCCGATCCAGAGATTTCCCCGGCTGTCTTCTCTAACCACCCTGACCAGGTCGCTGCTGAGAGAGGAGGAGTCCTCGGGATCATATCGGTAGCGCGTGAATTTCCCCGTCCTTCGGTCCAACCGGTTAAGTCCACCCCCGTATGTCCCGACCCAGAAACCCCCCAAATGATCTTCCTGAATGGACCGGATTAAATTGCTGCTCAGACTATTGGATGCACCGGGATTGATGTGGTACCGTGTGAATATATTCTTCGTTCGGTCAATTCGATTGAGCCCCCCGCCATATGTGCCGACCCAAAGTATACCTGAACGGTCTTCGCAAATGGAATAGATATGATCATGACTCAGGCTGTTGGGGTCATTCGGCTTTGCCCTGTAAAGAACAAATTTCTTCTTCTCTCGATCCAATGTGCTCAACCCAATGTACGTTCCTATCCACAGCATTCTCGATTGATCTTCATAGATCGACAAAATCACATTGCTCCCGAGACTATGAGGATCACTGGGATCGTGCTGGTAATAAATAAATTGACTGCTTTCCCGGACAAACTTATTAATCCCGCCTCCGAAAGTCCCGATCCAGAGATCACCTTCATGGTCTTCATAAATAAATCTGACAAAATCGTTGCTCAAGCTGTAAAGATCATTAGGATTGTGGCAGTGATGGATAAATCGGCCCTTTTCCCGGTCCAACCGGTCGAGCCCTCCGCCGAATGTGCCGATCCAGAGATGCCCCATTCGGTCCTCACGGATGCAACTGATTGAATTTTTACTCAGGCTGTTCGGATTATTGGGCTCATTGTAATAGCGCCGAAATCGCTCTCTTTTCAGGTCCAGCCTGTTGAGTCCTTCCTCTGTTCCAACCCACAGAAATCCTTCGCGATCTTCACAAATCGTATTGACTTTGTTGTGGCTCAGGCTATAAGGATCATTCGGGACAGATTGATACCGGATCAATCGCCCTGTTTTGGGATCCAGCCTGTTGAGCCCATCGTTTGTTCCAATCCAGAGAAATCCATTATGATCTTCATACAGAGAATTCACATAGTTGCTGCTCAGGCTATCGGGATTATCCGGGTCTGCTCTGCAATGGATAAACCGCTCTGTCTTAGGGTCAAACTTATCCAATCCCCCGGAATATGTCCCCACCCAAATAAATCCTGATTGATCTTCATGAATCGCCCTTACGTAATTGTAGCTCAAACTGTCAGGACTCTTGGGATCATGCTTATAGATTTTAAATCCGTATCCATCATACTTATTTAAACCATCCTCAGTGCCAAACCACATAAATCCTCTGCGATCCTGCAATATGCAGTAGATGTAGCTCTGAGAAAGTCCTTCATTGATTGTAATGTGGTTGAATTTTACGCTGAGATCTTGGGCTCCCAAGCTCACTCCAGGAGTCCAAATCATCCCCCCCAGCAGGACAATGGCTTTGAGCCAGAGAATTATGCGGCGGATGCAAGGGCCAATATTCAATGACCTCTCCCCTCGATGAGGAAATACTTTCAGAGGTTCAAAAAGCCTCATATTCAAATCCTCAGCATTCCGTCTTCGCAAAGCATGCAAATCCGAAGAGTGCACTCGGTTCTGTTTCCTTTGAGATTAAAATGTGACGGACAGCTTCCTTTTTTTATATATGTATCTATATAATATTATTATATTTTTGGCAATCACCTCTGCCGATGAATTGTGAGGTGAAACTAAAATCCACTTTCCGGAGGGGATATTTCTCAATGCCTTCATCCCCCCGCGAATTTGACCTTTTCCCCTTTTTCTGATAGAAATTTCAGGCTGGACATATGCTCAAAGAAGAAAACAGAAAATTACTCACCCTGGTCGACCAGTTTGCGAGAAAGAAAATCGCCGTCTGGGGCGATTTCATCCTTGATGAATACCTCTATGGAAACACCCGGCGAATTTCCAGGGAGGCTCCGGTTCTCATTCTTGCCTATCAGACAAGGGAGTTCTCTCTGGGCGGAGCCGGTAACTCCATCCTGAACCTCAAGGCTCTGGGCGTGAAACCCCTGCCGATCGGGGTCATCGGACCGGACGATTCAGGGAAGAAAATTTTTCAGTTTCTCAAGAAGAACAGAATCTCAACGGAATATCTCATTGTCGAAAAAGATTTCCCGACGCCGTTGAAAACGCGGATTCTGGCCGGTGAAGAGAACACAAAAAAACAGCAAATCCTGCGGATCGACCGCGAGGGAAAAGTATCTGAAAACAGCCTCTTGAAAAATAGACTCCTGCAGTCTCTTCAAAGAGCCCGACGCCAATGCGATGCCCTGCTGATCTCTGATTATAATTATTTCACGGTCAAGGAAGATATCTTCAGGACCGCCTTCCCCCCTTTCAAGAAGATGAAAATCCCTGTCACGCTCGATTCCCGATTCCGCCTTCTCTCCTTCAGGGGAGTCACCGCCGCTACGCCCAACGAACCGGAAGTCGAAGAGGCACTGAAGATTCAATTCGGCGGCGATACGGCCGTCCTCCAGAAAGCCGGAAGGACCCTTCTCAAAAAACTCCAGTCCCCGGCCGCGCTCATCACTCTGGGATCAAAGGGAATGGCTCTTTTTGAAAAAGGCCGGCCTGTTTTCATTATCCCTATTTTCGGAACACCGGATATCGTGGATGTCACAGGGGCCGGCGACACGGTCATCAGCGTGTTCACTGCAGCTTTGGCCTGCGGCGCGACATTTCGCCAGGCCGCCCGGCTCGCCAATTATGCCGGAGGAATCGTGGTCATGAAAAAAGGGACGGCTACCGTCACTCCCCTCGAACTCAAACAGGCGATTATATCGGAAAATTGAAAAAATTAAAGACTCTATCCCAGCTCCAAAAAATCATCTCTCAGGAAAGAAGAAAGGGAAGGAAGATCGTCCTGGCCAACGGCGGCTTCGACCTGATTCATGCCGGCCATATTCGGTATCTGAAAGAAGCGAAGCGAAAAGGCGATTTCCTTGTGGTCGCTCTGAACAGCGACGCCTCTGTCCGCAGGCTCAAGGGCAAGGGACGGCCGATTCTTCCGGCAAGAGAACGCGCGGAAATCCTTTCGTCTTTCTCCGACGTGGACTATCTGATCCTATTTGACGAGCCCACTGTAGAGAAAATTCTTCTTTCTCTAAAACCGGATGTTCATGCGAAAGGCTCTGACTACACACGGAAGACCGTTCCCGAAAGAGAGACCGTCCTCAGCTACGGCGGCCGGATCGCCATCGTCGGGGGACCGAAAATCAGGTCGGCCTCACAGGTCATGCACAGAATCGCGGCCAAAATTAAAACCAGTAACTCCGGAAAGAACTGAAGTGAACGACTGTCTCCTGATCATCCGCCTGAGTTCCTTGGGCGATATCATCCACACACTGCCCGCCTATGCGGCGCTCCGCAGAAATTATCCGAACTCAAAAATTACATGGATTGTCGAAACGAAAGGCAAAGACATCCTCGATTTTGTCCCGGGAATTGACGAAATCATCGTTGTCGGCTCAAGGGGATGGCGAACAAAGATCGCAAAAAAGTATTCCATCGCCCTGGACTTCCAGGGACTGGTGAAATCCGGCCTCATCGCTTTTCTCTCCAGAGCGCCCAAAAGAATCGGCTTCCACAGAAAAAATCTCAAAGAGCCCTTAGCCGCTCACTTCTACACGGACAGGATCGAAGAAATTCCAGAAGCCCGTCATGTGATCAGTAAGAATTTAAAACTTCTGAGCCTTCTTGGAATTCACGAAGACCGCTATCAGTTCCCGCTCGCCATTCCAGAGGAAATTGGGAATGCCGTTCAGGAAAAGCTTCAACCCCTCGGCTATGAGAAAATCAAAAAACTGGTCATTTTTAATGTCGGCGCCGCCTGGAGGACAAAAAGATGGTCTCCTGAAAGCTGGGTCAAGGTTCTGGAGGGTCTGGACAGGAAAACTCTTTTCCCCCTTCTCCTGTGGGGAAACGAAGTGGAACGGAAACTGGCCGCAGCGATCAGTACGGAAACACACGTGCCGCCGGCTCCCTTCTTTTCCATCCAGGAAATCCTGGGGCTAGTCCAAGAAGCCGGGCTAGTTGTGAGCGGCGACACCTTTGCCCTTCAGGCCGCCTGTGCGTTGTCTGTTCCTGTGGTGGGCCTATTTGGCCCCACAAATCCCCAAAGAAACGGGCCTTTCAGTCCCAGGGACAAAGTGGCGTATCATCCCGTTGAATGCAGTCTTTGCTACAAAAGAACTTGTGAATCTCTGGAATGCATGAAAAAAATAACTCCCGAAGAAGTCACCCACCTGGTCCTTCAATCTCTCGAGGAAAATGGCTGAAAAAAGTTTCATCCGGAGCATTTACCGATGGCGTGTGAGGTCGGCCACTTTGCTCCTGCTGCTGATCATCATTCTAGCCAGACCGAATTTATTATCTATCCTGGCCGGACTGGCTCTCTCAATTATAGGGCTCCTGATCAGGATGTGGGCCTCCGGACATATCCGGAAAGAAAAGGAACTGGCCGTTTCAGGTCCCTACCGCTATACCCGAAATCCTCTCTATATTGGGAATTTTATTTTGGGCATGAGCATTGCCGTAGGGACCTATTCGCTGTGGTGTTTTTGGCTGTTCGCCGCATACTTTCTTGTCTTTTATCCACCCGTTATCCGAGTGGAAAAGGAACGGATGAAACGGTTTTTTCCGAAAAAATATGAAGAATATAAAAGAAGTACTCCTCTCTTTTTCCCCTCCTTAAAACCGGTCCCCCGATCAAGCGGCATTCAATTCAGCTGGGCGCTTTATAAGAAAAATAAAGAATACATGGCTCTCATCGGGGCCACATTTTTCTGGATCATCCTCATCGCCAAAATGTTTCTCTTTCCCTAAGGTCAAATCCATTCTTCCTTTTTTCAAGATCTCCGGGCACCTGAGAAGAAAAGAGAAGTCTAAAATTCCTGGCTCAGACATATGGAATATTCGTCTCCTTCAGTCGTCTTAATAGAATGAAGAATGAAAAATCATCGGAAACGGCAGCGACAAGCTGTTTTATCATAAACGGCGACCCATAATGCCTTCTTGAAAAGAAACATGAAGAGGACGGGAAAAGAAACAGGAGCTTTGAGTGCATTGATGACTTACCAGGAAAAAGTCTTTCTCATATGCCTGGGTTTTTCCAGAAACTCAGCGGATGCGGAAGACCTGGCCCAGGAGGTCTACCTGAAAGCTTTGAAAAATATCGAAACGTTGAAGGATCCAAAACTTTCAAAGATATGGCTTTTCAGGATCGCAAGAAACGTCTGCCTGGATTTTAAAAAAAGATATCGACGCAGTCGAATGTCGCAGCATGAGCTGGTCCGATCACAAATGGAGCCCCTAAATCCAGAACTGCAGATGATTCACAGCGAGCAGCTTCGATTGTTAAAGGGAGCCATTCACCAATTGCCCAAGAAACAGAGGGAAGTGTTTATTCTGAAGGAATACGGAGACCTGTCCTACGAGGAGATCGCGGCGACACTGCACATCAAAGAAGGAACCGTCATGTCCAGGTTGAACCGCGCTCGCCAGACCGTCATGAACCGGATGAGAGGAGAAAATCATGATAAAAGAGAGTATGGATGAAGGCTTCGTGGAAATAAAAAATCTGATTCAGAAAGAAAAAGAAGTCGCCCTCATCGGCTTCCAGAAAGAGAATTTTCAAGCTCAACTTCATCAGCGGATAGACCAGCCCGTCCGGCGCGTGTTCTGGTTAAGGAGGTCTGTGACGGCCGCTGCCGCAGTGTTTCTCGTGATGGTCTCGGGATGGATAGCCGCCCATCTCTTTTTATCTCCACGGTATGAGAGAGAGTCAAAGGCGTTCGAAAAAAATATCCGTATGGTCATCCATCTGCAAGCTGCCTGGATGGACCAAAACAGGAAAATGATTGAGTCCCAGCCGGCCGCAGAACTGGAATGGACCATCAAGCGGGTTCTCTATGCAGCTCAAAAGGAAAGGATTCCCGATGAAGAGATCTCCCCAATCTTCAGCAAGGTTTTGCACAGAATGTCATCCCTGAATATTCAATATTAAATTCAGAGATATGCCACGAAAAAGCATCTTCAAATATGAACAAAGAGTAAGGAAATTGATCCAACGAAAAACAGCTTGGATCACAAATTGTTGGATTTAACAAAAATGACAGGAGGCACAAAATGAATCGAAAAATGATGGCCCTAAGTGTTTTCGTTTTTCTGTGTTTGAATCTCACTTCTTTCGGGATCTCCACAGATTCAAACGCTGAACAAGACGCCAGCTATGCTCTTCTGGATTCCCTTGTCGTCACTTTCAAGGAACTGGCAGAGAAAAGAGAAAGCGTTATGGAAAAAACGAATGCATCTCTTAAAGAAATGATGGATCAGGCGAGAAAGGCCAAAGCCCAAGGTCAAATTGACACAATATTTTTCAAAAGATATACAAGGATTTTATTGGTTCTGAAGCTGGTCATTACACCATTTGATGACAGTGGCATTATGTCTCCACTTCTTTTTAAGGAAATCAATGCCTTTATCGAAGATGTCGAGGGCGAGAGCGTAGATATCGAAAAAATGTCCGGCAGCCTGGCCATTAACAAGCTTTCAGAGGCAGTTGCTCATGAAGTCACAAATCTTCGCGTCTACCTGGATAACAAAGAAAAAGCCAAAGCGTTGGCCGAACAATACAGAAAAGAATTAGTACCCCGCGATGAAGCCGCTGAGCTCTACAATCAGAAAGAGAGACAAAAAATGACGATGAAGGATAGTGCGACGATCCATGCGGCTCTGACGGTTTACCTCACGGATTACAACGTTCTACCCAAACATTCGGGTATTTATGGGCCTGAGAGTGAAATCTATAAGGCTCTGGTTCCCTTCTATATAAAGAACCTTCCTATTAAGGACAGCTGGGGAAATAGCTTTTGGGTTTATTGCGGAAAGGCCTGCAACGGCGTCTATGAGGGTATCAAAGACTGCACAGAGCGAGATTTTGTAATTGTTTCTTACGGCCGGGATGGAAAGAAAGAAGATTGGAAGTATGACCCAAAGAACCCGGGAGCAGGCCTCTTCGAGATGAAGACTCTGGAGGACTTGGATAAAGACCTCATCTTATGGAACGGCACCTGGATCAGAGGGCCCAGAGCGTCGAAAAAAAAATAATGGCCGAGTGTCCCTCGTCCGGCGGGGAGTACTTCAGGCTCTTTCGGTCAGATACCAACGCCCGCTATTAGCGACAGAAATTAAAGATGGGTCCTGGAGAGTCCCTGTGTGTTCGAAGATCCAGGGGAACGGGTGGATTTTAGCATTCTATCGGTTTTGGACTAACTTGCGGATATTGTATAAGATACATGAGTTTGCTATATTTGCGTCGTGCCGACAAAGGAAAGAATTCAAAGAGTGACACAGGTCCTTTCCCTGCGCCAGCCCGACCTGAGAGTCGTGCTGGAAGAGGTGAAAAATTCGCATAACGCCAATGCGGTGGTCAGGACCTGCGATGCCGCAGGCATCCTTCATATCGACGTGATTTCTTCAAGCGGAGAACCGCTCCCCATCAACAAAGCCATCTCCACGCGGGCTGATAAATGGATTCATTTTCATTATTACAGGTCGGCCTCGGAATGCCTCAGCCGGCTGAGGAAAAAAGGACTCAAAATCGTCGCCACACATCTTGACGAAAACGCCCTTTCTCATGATTCCCTGGATTATACCCAGCCTCTGGCTATTGTCTTCGGCAATGAGGCCGAAGGAATTTCCGAGGAAACCCTCAAGATGTCCGATTACAGGATCAAAATTCCCATGCTGGGAATGGCCCATAGCCTCAACCTTTCAGTCTCCGCAGGCATCATCCTGTACGAAGCCCTGAAGCAGAGGCAGAAAAAGGGCTTTTTTAAAAAAAGACGGCTTCCCTCCAAAGAGTTTGACCGCTATTTAAAATTGTGGCTCAGACGCTAAACTTCAATCCATAAAATCATTCCCAAAATCGAAAAGAAATATAACGGGTCCCGCATAATCCCTATATTGGAAGACCCAAGGCGGCCGAATGGATCTATTACGGACGTAATAAATAAAGTTACAATGTTTGATCGGAGCTGAGGCCGCCCTCAAGCCCCCGTAGCGGAGGGGGGCCCCGTCGGCTTTTCCGATGGGGAGAACCGACGGGACTGGTTCCCCGGGATTCGGGGGCTGAGGGCGGCCCCAGCACCGCATATATTCTGTCACTTCATTTATTGCGTTCATATTAGTCAACAACACACAAGGACTGGCCCGGGCCCTCGGTCAGGCGATATTTGAGCTCTTTGATCTCGAGCGCATGAATGATGATCAAAAAAGGGAAGGGAACGAGGGGGCGTTCCCCTTCCCTCAAGGAGGTGAGCAGTGGAGAGGTTAAATTCTGTAATATATCCAGATTCCTCTGAAAAAGCTCCCGTATTTTTTTGCCAGATCGTTGCTTTTATTCAGGTATTCTCTATTTTTCAAGGCCAGTTCTTCATTGAGTTTCAGCAGTTTTTCCATGGATTTTTTATTGAACTGCTCTATCTCTCTGGAGAATGGCTCATTGGATTTGATTCTTTGCTCCTGCAATAAATCCGGAAAGTCTTTCCAGTTTTCAAAAAAGCTTCCCCAGCCTCTCTCCTCTTCTTCAATCTCAATATCGAGACTCATTCTTTTCTTGCCCCGCAAGAACTCGATCTTGATTTTCTCGCCTTTTTTCTTGTCCTGGATGAGAGCGCTCAACTCGCTGACGGTTTCGATGCGGCGTCCGTCCGCCTTGAAGATCACATCCCCGACTTTCAAACCGGCTTTCTCCGCAGGGCTGGCGGCGGAAACACTTTTCACCAGAAGCCCACTTCCCTCTTTCAGCCCGAAATACTCGGCCAGCTCTTTATTCAGCTCTTCCAGACCGACTCCGATGTATTTCCTCTTTTCCCATGCCCACCGGTACGGTTTCAGATCGGGTAGATCGGACAGCTTTGGCATCTCTGGCGATTTAATTTTTGGCAGAGAAGGAAAAATTCGTGGAAACCTCAATTCCAGCTCCCTTTTGGCGTCTTCCTCCGTGTATTCACCCAGTTTCACCCGGATATCCATGGTCTTCCCGTTCCGCTCAATATTGAGAACGATATTCTGCCCGGGCTTTCTTTTCCTTATCTCCGATGTCAGGACCGCGGGACTGAGGATGTCTTTCCCGTCCACTTTGAGTACAATGTCCCCTTTTTTGAGTTCGGCGAGATCGGCCGGGCTTTTCTCTTGAACCTCAACAATCTCCACTCGTCCTTCCTTTGTCTCTGTGATCGATACACCGAGCCACCCTCTCTCCACTTTCCCCTTTTTGATAATATCCGTCGTTATGGAAAGGACAATGTCCGCGGGAATGGCCACAGCCATGCCCGATGAGGGAGCTTCGGCTTTGCTGAAAACATATCCTGAGCCGACCAATTCTTTTTCCCTGAACTCAAAGACGATGGGCTTATCCTCAATGTAGGATCCTCGCAGCAGCCCGACCATCCGGCCTTCTTTGTTGACGACAGGGCTCCCGCTCATGCCAGGGACGACCCAGACATTCAGACGGAGCTTATCCTCGGATACAGAGCTGACGATCCCCTGGGTTACGGCCGGCGTATTTTCAGGAGAAAGACTGATGACTCCGATCCATGTGCCGGGCGCAAGTTCACCGGACTTCCCCATGGAAAGAGGGACGAGATTTTTCTCTCGAGCCCGGACCACGGCAATCCGCGTCTCCATGTCCATCCCTAAAAAATCAGCCTTGATGCGCTTTCCTCCGGAAGTGACGACGGTGATCTCTTCATCCCTGGGAGTGATGAGGGCGGTGGTCACAATATTTCCATCTTTATCCAGGACGACTCCTGTCGCTATTTTTATTGTTCCATTCCGGGCCTCCACCCGAACCACGGCCGGAGAGACGATTTTGGTAATATTCTCGATTTTTTCTTCATTGACGCCTGTTCCCGCAGAATCGGCGCCCAGGCTCAGAAAAAGCATCATCAAAAATGCGGCGAAGGTGATGCCTATTTTTAATTTTTGACTCATCGTTCATTTCCTCCTTGATACTTTAATAGATAATCTCTGTATTTATAACATCCGATACCTGTTCCAGAATATAGACGGTCTCCGGCTCATGGGAGACGCTTCGGATTTCGTGGGAATAATCCACGGCTTCTGTGATGGATATCACCTCTCTGACTTCAGTCCCTGCGCCCCGGCCCCTATCGGCCAGCCGGCTAGGGCCTCCCTTCTGGAGCACAAAAACGTTCAAACCAATGACACCGGCCAGCACTCCCGCCGCCAGACCGGCCAGAGAATAACGAAGAGCTCTCGCCATTTGAGGTTTGCGCTCTTTTTTTAGGCGGAGTTCGGCCAGCACCCCCTGTTCGAATCCGATTGGAGCGCTGACCTGGTCGAGTTTGTTCAACAGGTTAAAACTTTCCATTAAAAATCTCCTTTTTGGAAAAGGGAACTTTGTCGTCTAAGGCTTTTTCCAGTTGCCTTTTTAAAATATTCCGTCCTCGGCTGATCCGGGCTTTGACGGTGCCTACGGGCCTCTGAATGATCTGGGCAATCTCTTCCTGTGAATAGCCTTCCATATCTTTCAGCACTACGGGAATGCGGTAGCGGGGATTCAGGGAATTCAGGGCCTGCCTCAAGTTCTGAACCAAACCGGAATCTGTCGAGCTCTCGCTGGGAACGCTCGCCTCCAGATTGGTCCGGACATCATCCAGGGACAGGACGGCATATCTTCGCCTCTTTTTGAGCTCTGTCTTGGCCAGGTTGGAGGCAATGGCGTATATCCAGGAAGAAAAAGGGGCAAAGGGTTTGTACTTATCGGCTTTAAAATAAACCCTCAGGAAAGTCTCCTGGGATAAATCCACGGCCTTCTGGTAATCTCCCGTAATCTGGTAAAGATAATTCACTATTCGGTCCTTGTAGAAATGAAGAATCTCGGCGAAAGCCGTTTCGTCACCTTTCTGAATCTGGCAAACCAGCGCCTGCTCATCCATATTCACTATTTTTAAACTTCTCCGTCGACGAAAACGTTGCATCAGAGATAAACATAGCAGATACTTTCCATAAATGACAAGAACGGCGCACGGAGGGGCCTATGGATTGACATCATCTATGGTTATGATTTATGTTTTCGCCGATGGATCAAAGGCAAAACAATGGATCAATGCCCGGTCTGCTCGGAAGAATAAAAAGCCGACTCCCATCCTTCAAGGGCCTTCCTTCCCTTAGGCCGAGAAAACTCTTCTTGATGATGACTCGGGGAAGGCTCATTCTTCCCTGCCTTTTTCTGCTCGTATTCCTTTTTCAAATCTATCTTCTGACTGAATTCAAATGGCTCTACCTGGTGACAAAAAGCATATTCCTTGTTCTGTTCCTTTTAATGGGGATCGGCCTCTTGGGCATGCCTCGAAAGATACGGCTCTATGCGGTCTTATCCATCCTGCTGATCATCGGTCTGCGCCTACCTTTTTATTTCCATGCGGACGGCATGATGTTTACCTCTGATAACGCCATAGAGGCACTCCAGTCTCTTGAAATCCGGGACACCAAAACCGTTCCCCTCTTTCTTCTGAATTCCATTGGACACAATGGGACGTTCAAATATTTATTAATGGCATTCATCTGGGATTTTCTTGGCCAAAACTATCTGACGTTCGTATTGTTCCAAGCGTTCATCTTTCTCGCCCTGATCTATCTCCTCTATATGATATTCCGCAAGGATTTCGATCCCAAGATTCTTTTTATTCTGTGTCTGGCCCATTTCTCCTTTATGGAAGTTCTCTTCGATTATTCCCTTTTTCTCAGGGCGGCTCCTTACCTAGAAATGTTTTTCTTTTTTGTTCTCGGGATCTATCTTTTTGATTTCAGCTTCAAGACAAAGAATCTCTTGTTTCTCTCTGCGTATTCTTTTCTCTTTTCCTTTTATATCAATCGGACAGCCATCTTTCTGATCGTTCCCTTTGTCGTCTGCGCAACCATTTTCTCCATCCAGAGGAAGGTCGTTTTTAAACATCTGTATCTTTTTTTGGCCGGGGCTTTGTGCGGCGGTTTTCCTGTTGTCTACCAGCTCATTTGGGGGCCCCGACCTCCCGACACCGGCGACTGGTTCAAAATTGTCTTCATCTCTCCCTCACAACTTTCCCTGGCCAGGGCCCCTCAATACATTCTCCAACTGATTACGGATTTCAAAATCATATTCAAGAATCTGTTCTCCTTTGAGTTCCGCTATATGTCTGACTTTTTCAATGTTTCGCCACTTTTGAAACAGACGCTCACTTATGTGAATGCGGCGGCCCTGTTCATTTCAGCGGTCGTTGTCGCTTGCGCTGCCGGCCTGGCGGCCAAGAGAATACTGGGTTTGAAAAAGCGGAGCCTTGCGGGCGGAGACTGGAGTTATATCTTTTTCTGGCTTCTCTTCCTCAGTCTACTGGGAAAGCTCTTTATCCTGAGCCCACATCCTTTTCATGAGGCTCGGCATAATATGGATATGGCGTTACTGATCATCCTCAGCTATGTCTTCGTCTTATCGGCTATCCTCCGAATGAACACGCTCATTTCTTGGAAACCGGCCTTGATCCTCGTGTTGTTCGCGCTGCTCACCATCCCTCATTACCATTACTTCTTGAGAATGACTCGCTTCAAAGAGAACTCTTATAAAAAAATCATGGCCGTGTTGAAAACCAACAATATCAAATACCTGGCGACGGATTTCACCATTGCGTATCCCATCTATTTTTTCTCCGATCGAAAAATTTTAGTCTCCGATTCCTGGGGGCCCATAACCATGCGGTTTATTTATCCCGAGCTCAAACGGAAGGTCGATGCCATCCCCTGGTCCAACAAAGCCTATCTCCTCTTTTCAAAGGCCTACCGTAGGACCAGATGGATTCAGAACAAGAGTTATTCCATGAGAAAAGAATTAGAAGAAAAGCTGGCGGTGACTGGAATTCATTATCGCGTCGTTAACCTCAAGTATTATTTGCTCATCGTCCCATTTCCCGCCATAATGCAGGAATAGCCATTGGGATCAATGGATTATCGATTGATTTTTTTTCTGATCTCTTCGAGAGTCGTTTTGGCTTCGGGGACCATCTTTAAGAACTCGGTGAGTTTGGCACATGGGTATTCCTCACAGTACGCACAGTTTTTCACATTCTTCTGCTTTCCACATTTTCTGATTTCACACGCGCTGCAATAGCTGAACAGGCGTTCAGAATTTGAGGTGCAGCCGTCACAGTTGATGTCCTCCGGCTGATAACTCGCCTTGAACATTTCAGACCATTTCTTGGCCGTATCTGCCCGCATTTGATCATCGTCTTTCTGGGTGGCGATGTAAGTCGGGCATTCGGCACATGAAATCCCACAGAAGGCAATCATTTTCCCTTTTTCAGGATCTTCTTCAGACAGGCCAGATGTATTCCTGGGGTGGGACCCTTTTCCTTTAAGCCGCATGGGCAGTCCCAAACAGGACGCTGAAAGAAAACAGCAGGTTTTAATGAACTCTTTGCGTGTCAGATTTTTCATAATCCGTCCCTCCTTCTCGAAATGTAAAGATTCATCGCTTGCGTATTTGTTCCGTTATAATGTCGGTTGCGAAGTGCAATATAGTCCAGCAAAAACCGATTGTCAAATCGAAAGGGAACATCCATGTTCAAACTCGAGAGATGGAATTTGATTTTCTCAATGAATCCCATTCAATGCCATTGTATCTCGAAATTATCCCCCTTCGTTTGTACGACTTCATGCCCTTCAGGGCCTTCCGCGGCCGGCCATCAGAACACAAAGGATAGGGTGACGGCCTGGCCCTGTGGAGTGAGTTGAAAAGAGACGTGCAGGCCTTCTGGCTCTTGGGTCGGATTAAGGCAGGAGATTTTTCTGGCGATAAAATAGCCGAGAGCAGAGCCAAAAAAAACATCCGACGGCCAGTGCTTTCTGTCGTGAACACGGTACAAAGCCACCAGGCCGGCCAGACTGTAGGCGAGGACGTCCACATAAAACCGAGGCGACCGCTCCGCGATAGTGGTGGCCACGGCAAAAGCGCTGGCCGCATCCGCTGATGGAAAAGAGAGATACCTGGATTTAAGCGAGAAGGGACGAAAACGATACGGGCCCTCTTCCGCGTAGGGCCGCGCCCTCCCGGAAAAAAATTTCAGGCTCAAAACAACGACGCTGGTCGTCACAAAACTCTCCAGACACAATAGAGATGTCTTCCTCAGTCCCTCATCATGAAAGAGTTCCCCTGAAGCGTAAAGAACGGCCATGAATCCCCCTAAATAGGCTCCATTTCCGAATTTGGATATATAGGAGGAGGCTTTGATAGAAGAGGCATTGCGCCAATCCTGAACCTGCTCGTAGACGTCCCGATCAAAAACGCCGAGAAGAGCTCCGGCACTGACGACGGCCGTCAGCGTTATTATATCTTTGCCATTCCATTCTTCTGGAGAGGTGAGGACTTGTTGGAAGTCCTGTGCCCATTTGAGAAAAAAATCCTTGTTCAGTCGACTCTCTGGACAAGAAGTCTGAGAAGGGACGGGCACTGCGCCAAGATTTCGAAACGGGGAAAAAACCAATACGCCCGATAGAGCAAGAATGATGACCAACCGGCTTTTTTTATTTCTTTGAGGTCCCCGCCGGTCTGTCCTTATTCCCTGAGTTATCCCCGCTATTTTCACCTTATTATCTCCCTCACTATCAATGGGAATAATTTCCCAATTCCGGGCTTATCCAGCCCATAAAAACAGTGGCCCTCTCATTCCCGCCCGGTCGCCACAAAGGCCTCGATGGCCGCGAGGGTTTCTTCCGTAGCGCCCTGAAGAGACATTAAAAGTTCCCAGGCCCTTTCTCCCATCTTGCGGAGCCGGGCTTCATCGCCGCACAAGAACATCTCCACCAAGTCTTCCTTGTTTTGAACGATTCGGGCCGCCTGGGACCGGACAAATTCCTCTGCCAGAAACGCAAAATTATTCATGTGGGGCCCAAAAAAGATTGGCTTTCTGTAGAAGGCCGGTTCAAGCAAATTCTGACCTCCCCACGGGATAAGGCTTCCTCCGATAAAAGCCACATCCGAAAGCGCATAGAAGCGCACCAGTTCGCCGATGGTATCGAGGACGAGGACGTCCCAGGAATCTCCGGGCTTGACTGCGGTCTTTCTCTGGAATTTCAACTGGTAATTCATGAACAGTTTATTGAGCTCATTGAATTTCTCAGGATGGCGGGGAGCCAGAACCAAAAGAATCTCACGGTTCTGTTTTCTGGCCTCCGTGAATGCCTCGAGAAGCAATCGTTCCTCTCCCTTATGGATGCTTCCGGCCACAATAATCTTTTTTCCTTGCGGAACGGACAATTCATTTTTCAAATTCATAATACTTTCTTCGCTGACCTCGGGCAGATGCACTTCGGATTTGAGATTCCCGGAGACATCAATCCTCATGGACGGTATTCCTATGGGTTCGAGCCTTTCTTTATCCTTCTCGGTCTGAACCAAGAATCGGTCGATATTCTGTAAAACTCTCCGGGCCAGAAATTTGAAGCGCAAGAGTTTCCTTGAGGTGCGATCCGAGATTCTTCCATTGACAAGAAGAACCGGACACGAATGTCTTTTGGCTTCTCGGAGCAGATGCGGCCAGAATTCAGACTCCACCAGAACCAAGAGACTGGGATGGAGTGCTTTAAAGAATTTGCGGACAGAAAAACCGAAATCAAACGGGATGAAAAAGATGTGGTCCGCATCCGGTATCTTCTCCCTGGCCACCTGATAACCGGCATTCGTCAGAGTGGAAAAGCATATCTCCCAGGACGGATGCTTTCTCTTCATTTCCTGAATCAATCTCCGGAGAGAAAGGACTTCTCCCACTGAAACGGCATGAATCCAAATCGCCTTCTTCCCTCTCTCAATCCGGGGAACTCGGATTCCCAGCCTTCGGGTAAGATAGAGACTCTCCTTCCTTTTGAGTTTCAACCGGACATAATAGACAGGAAGATAAAACACAAGGGCAATCCAAAGAAGAAGGGAGTAGACAAAATACACAGTCCATTGACTATACTAAAATCCCGGATATCCTTCAAGTTTCTGTGGAAAAAAATCATTGTCAGAGAATGTGAATTTCTGTTAGACTATGGTTTGATTGATCGAGGTTAAAATGGTAGAAAAAAAAGAGCTCCCAAAAACTGAGAAGTCCGACGCACCTAAAAAAGAGGTCAAGAAGTCAGAGTCAAAACCGGAACCAAAACCGGAACCAAAACCGGAAACTCCGGAATCAGAGAAATCCGGCAAAAGCAATAAGAAGATCAACCGAATGACCCTGGCGGAGATTGAAAGCCAACTGGAAGAGATCAAGAGTTCGATGGGAGGGCATTCCTCCAAGTATGCCCAGCATCTGATCCGCAGAAAAAATCTTTTAACGGCCAAATCATAAAGGGAAACAATCCACAGCTGCGATTCCTCATGTCGGAAAAATAACGATGCACCCCCATTTCCCGGAGACACACCGATAGAAATTAAAGATGGAGCTTGGAGAGTCCTAGAATTTTACATTTTCGCCCTTTTGTGTTAGAATATATCAACCATTTAAAGGAGTACGAACTGGTGTTTAGTAAAGAAGAAAAAGAAAAGATCATCAGTGCCAACAGAATCCATCCCACGGATACGGGTTCGGCCGAAGCGCAGATTGCTCTGTTCAGTGAGAGAATCATTCAACTCACAAAACACATGGCGTCTGCCAAAAAGGACTTTCATTCCCAGAGAGGTCTATTGAAACTCGTCGGGCAAAGAAAGAGGCTTCTGGCCTACCTGAAAAAAGAAGACCGCAGCCGCTATGAAAAGCTTATCCAGAAGCTCGGACTGCGTAAATAAGCACCAGCCCAAATTTTCACCATGACTCACACAATCAATCTTGAAATTAGTGGAAGAACTCTTTCCATTGAAATTGGAAAGGTGGGAAAACAAGCGGACGGCTCGGCGCTGGTCCGCTACGGCGATACGATTATGTTCGTGGCCGCCACTTCTAAAAAAGAGGCCGCGGAAGGGAAGGCCTTTCTTCCACTCATCGTGGATTACCGGGAAAACACCTATGCCGCCGGAAAAATTCCGGGCGGTTTTTTCAAGCGCGAAGGGAGGCCCTCGGAAAGGGAAATACTGGTCAGCCGGTTGATCGACAGGCCGATCCGGCCTTTGTTTCCTGAAGGTTATTATTTTGATACCCAGATAGTCGCCCTTCTGCTTTCCGCCGACCTTGAAAACGAACCGGATACTCTGGGCGTCATTGGCGCTTCGGCGGCCCTTTATTTTTCCGACATTCCCTTTACCACTCCCCTTGCGGCCGTGAAAATCGGCTATATCAACGGCCAGTTCATCATCAATCCCAAGGCGCGGGAGCTGGAGGAAAGTTCCCTGAATATGGTTGTTGTCGGAACCGAGCAAGGCATCATGATGGTTGAAGCCGGAGCACGGGAAATCGAAGACAATAAAATTGAGGAGGCCTTGGCGGTCGCCCAAGAGCCTATCCGGAAGATCATTGAAATCCAGAAGGAATATTACTCAACACTCAACATTGCTAAGAGGGAATTCATTCCCAAATCAGTCGATCCAGCCAAACAGAGCAAAATCGAACAGGAGATTTCTTCTGCCCTGCTTCAGGCCATTCAGGCGCCGAATAAGAAAACCAGTGAAAGTGAAACCCAAAAAATTCTGGAAACGCTGCAGGCATCCATTCCTGAAGAGAATGAAGAAGAAAAGAAAGAAACCAAAGAGATTTTTTACAGAATCCAGAAAAAACTGATACGCAGCTTGATTCTGGACCAGTCAAAGAGAGCCGACGGCAGAGGATTTGATGACATACGTCCCATTTCCATTGAAGTCGGAATGCTCCCCCGAACTCACGGATCAGCCCTTTTTACCCGCGGGGAAACGCAGTGTTTGGCCACGGTCACTTTAGGAACATTTGAAGACGTCCAAAGACTGGATGGACTGGGAGAAGAAGCCGAAAAAAGGTTTATGCTCCACTACAATTTCCCCCCTTTCTCAGTCGGGGAAGTCTCTTTCTTAAGAGCCCCGGGAAGACGGGAAATCGGCCATGGAGCCCTGGCTGAAAAATCCATCCTTCCCTCCATTCCCAACGAAGAAGCTTTCCCCTATACCATCCGTATTGTCTCGGACATCCTGGAATCCAATGGTTCCTCCTCAATGGCCACTGTCTGCGGCGGCGTTCTTTCTCTTATGGACGCCGGAGTTCCCCTGTCCATGATTATTGCCGGAATCGCCATCGGCCTGATCAAAGAAGACAACCGCTACGCCATTCTCACGGACATTGCCGGCCTGGAAGACCATTTCGGCGATATGGATTTCAAAGTGGGGGGGACAGAAAAAGGCGTGACGGCCATTCAGCTGGACCTAAAGATTCCTTCAGTCTCCATAGAGATCCTGAAAGAGGCTCTTTTAAAAGCCAAGGACGCCCGAATAAAAGTCCTGGCCAACATGAGAGAAGTTCTCTCCGAACCTCGACCGGAGATATCCTCCTTTGCCCCGCATATTATCACACTGCTTGTCAATCCGGAAAAAGTGAGTGAGGTCATAGGCCCGGCCGGAAAGGTTATCAAAAGAATTATCGCCCAGACCAAAGCGAAGATTGATATTGATGAGAGCGGAAAAATCACAATTGCCGCCACAGACAAGGAATCGGTCGAGAAGGCCAGACAATTAATCAGCGAAATCACGGTCGAAGCCGAAGTGGGTAAAACCTATCAGGGAAAAGTCGTTCGGATCGAAGAGTATGGAGCATTCGTCGAAATCCTTCCCAATCTCATCGGCCTCCTCCATATTTCGGAAATTGCCCACTACAGAGTCAAGAGCACCCGGGATGTCCTCAAGATGGGCCAAATCATCCAGGTGAAAGTCCTCAGCATCGATGATGACAACAAAATCAAATTGAGCAAAAAGGCGCTGGAAGAAGACACCCGCTCCCATCCCAATCAAGACCAGAAACAGTACAAAAAGAATTCCCGTTACGGCGACCGTTATCATAGAAACAAATTCTAAAGCTTGATAGAATCACCAGCCAAAATGTCAGATTTCTTTCGCTGGCGCAGAGGATTCACTTTGGCCGAAATGATGGTCACAGTGACCATCCTGGCCATTCTGGCCGGAGCTGCCATCCCTATCGCCAAAACGGCCATCCAGAGGGAAAAGGAGATTGAACTCCGGAGAACTCTGCGGCTCATCCGAGAGGCCATCGATGGCTATAAAAGGCTTGCCGACGAAAAGAAAATCGAAGAAGATATGGACGGCTATCCGCCCAACCTGGAAATTCTGGTCAACGGAGTTAAAATCAAAGAAACCAACAGGGACGGCAAATCCTCTGAAAAAATCATCAGATTTCTTCGTCGAATTCCCAGGGACCCGATAACCAATTCTCTGGATTGGGGTCTGCGTTCCTCCCAAGACTCTCCGGATTCGCAAACCTGGGGCGGGCAGAATGTCTTTGACATCTACACAAAAAGCCGGGCCTTGGCCCTGGACGGCACCAAGTACAGAGACTGGTAAAAATGAAAAATCAAATATCGGACTCCAACGCCAGAGGTTTTACGTTAATCGAGGTCATTGTCGTTTTGACCATCATCGGCATTCTGATCGGACTGGCTCTTCCCCAATATCAAAATGCCGCGCGGAGAGCCCGGGAATCTGTCCTTAAAGAAAACCTTTTTCAGTTGAGAAAGCTCATCGATCAATACTTCACCGACAAAGGAAAATATCCGGCCTCCCTTCAGAGTCTCGTCCAGGAAAATTATTTAAGGAAAATCCCGATAGACCCGATCACAGGCTCTTCGGAAACATGGATGGAGATCAGAGAAAATCCTCCGGCTGAAGAGATCGAGCCTGGAATGGAACTGGGAATTGTGGACGTCCTTTCCGGCTCGGATAAGAAATCTCTCGACGGGACTCTTTACAACACCTGGTAATCCAAATGCGCCAAGGATACACCCTCATTGTCCTTCTCCTGGTCATTTTGGTCCTGAGCATCGGTCTTCTCGTCGCTGTGCCGGTCTGGGACACCCAGATCCAGAGAGAAAAAGAAGAAGAGCTGATTTTCAGGGGAAAACAATATGTGGAAGCCATTCGAATTTTCCAGATGAAAAATCCCGGACGATGGCCTCAATCCCTGGAGGAATTGGTCGAGAATCGCTATCTGCGCCGCCTGTATGAAGACCCGATGACCAGGGAGGGTAAGTGGAATGTCATTCTTCCCTATCAGGAATTCTCCGGCGGCACACTCCAAAAAAAAGAAGAGACCGCGAGCCAGAAAATCCTCGTTATCCTTCAGGACACCCTTAAATCCATTCGGAATCCGCGCATTATCGGTGTTGTCAGCTCATCCACGAAAAAGTCCATTAAAATTTATTATGACAATGACCGTTACGACCACTGGCTTTTCTACTACGGACAGAATCCGAACCAGAAGCCGGAGATCGTCTATTACGGTCAGGCCGAAAAGTGACCACGCACACCCTCTTTATCGTGGCCGGAGAAAAATCCGGAGAAAACTACGGAGCCAATCTTGTCCGCCAATTTAAAAAGCGGTGGCCGTCTTCTCGGTTCTTCGGCATCGGCGGATCCGGCATGGAGGCCGAAGGCGTGGAAATCCTTTTCCCGATGGAAGATCTGGCGGTTGTGGGAGTCGTCGAAATTCTGTCCCATCTTCCGCGCATCCGCAGAATTTATCATCAGTTAATAGGCGAAGTGAAAAGACGAAAGCCATCGGCCGCCGTCTTAATCGATTCTCCTGATTTTAATCTCCGCCTGGCCAAAAGACTTAAAAAAATTTCTGTCCCTGTCCTCTATTATATCAGCCCGACGGTCTGGGCCTGGAGGCCAGGGAGGCTCAAGACCATAAAAAAAAATGTGGCCAAAATGCTTCTCATCTTTCCTTTTGAAGAGGGACTCTACAGAGAAAAAGAAATCCCTGCGCGGTATATCGGCCATCCCCTTCTGGAGAGAATCCATGTGACCTTGGACAAAGAAGCATTTGCACAAAAATACGGGCTGGATCCGCAAAAAAAGATCATCACCCTCCTGCCGGGAAGTCGGAGGAGCGAAATTCGCTTCCACATGCCGGTCTTGGTCCGCGCCGTCGAAAAACTCCATCGGGCTCTCCCCTGCCAGTTTCTCCTCGTCCTCGCCGGAAATCCGGACTCCGATTTTCTCAATAAAACAATCCCCCCGGGCCTCAACGATTTTAAAATTTTGACCGAGGACGGCTATGCGGCTATGGCTTCGAGCGACCTCATCCTTTCCGCCTGCGGCACAGCCAATCTGGAAGCCGCTCTTCTAGGCACACCTTTTATTTCCTTTTACCGGATTTCTCCACTCACTTATTATGCCGGGGTCCGGTTGGTAAAAATCAGTCACTTCAGTATTGTGAACATTCTGGCCGGGACCAAAATCATTCCGGAACTCATCCAGCGGCGATTTACGGCGGAGAACGTCTTCCAGGAAGCCCGGACCATCCTGAATTCGAAACAAATCCAGGACGAAATGAAATCCAACCTCGGAAGAATCCGGGCTCTTTTAGGTGAGGCGCACGCTTCAGAAAACGCCGCCCAAGAGCTGGATCGCCTCATCCATTCCTCCTGAATCTCCATTCAAAGGAACACCGCCCAGATGTAAGTTGGGAACGTTCAAAGATTGAGCGATGGCCTGGAGCGGAAGAGGTCCGCGGTCCGTTGAGCGAACGGGCGTCCTCTGCCGCGGGGAAGAAACGCCTGATAGAGGAATAAAAAATATCAGCTCAGGGTGTCTATGCCGGTTGTCCCAAGAGGAGGTAAATAAGGGATGACCTCCCTTTCCGCCGTATCGATATCTTCCACTGTATCAATCTCGATCGCCCGATAGTCCCCCACATCCACAGCGAAAATGTCATGTCCGCGAGAAATGACTTCTTGAAAGGCCGCCTCATAGAATTCATGGACCTTTTTCTCTCCCAGAATCTTCCGGTCCATCACCGAAAATAATTCTGTGAGAAGGGACGGGGCAAATTTTTCGATTCCGATCGACTCTCCCCATGCGATGGCCGGAGGGACTTCCTTGCTGATGTCCAGAATTCGGCAGGATCCGTCTACCGCCACTTTAATTTCCTCCGCACTCAACGCCGTCTTCCTCTTCACAGCCAGACAATTTGCATGTCCGGATTGAAGAAGCGCGCCGATGATCCGGCCGTCAAAAATGATATCGCTGTCCAGGAGGAGGATGGATTCTCTCAAAATGTTCTCCTTGGCCAGCCAGAACGAGTAAATATTGTTGGTGGAGGCATAGTCGCGGTTGTGAATAAAATGAATGTTCCTGCGTGGAAATTTCCTGGAGATGAAATTTCTCAGCCGGTGCTCCAGATACCCTGTGACAATAAAAATGTCTTCGATTCCCCAGACCAGAAGGTTGCCCAGTGTCCGCTCAAGAATCGAAGCTCCTCCGATCTCGAGCAGACATTTGGGTATGGTACCTGTCAGAGGCCTAAGCCGGGAGGATATTCCCGCAGCCAGGAGGACTCCCTTCATGAGACAAATTCCTGCTCAAGGCGCTGGTCGATCCGGTTCTGAACGATAAACATGATTGCCAGCCAGATATTCCCGCCCACAATAATTCCCAGGAAATAGATGTCCAGACGATTCAAGAATGAAGTGACAATCAACAGCGTCCCATGGGTGGTGGAACCGAGAAATGTCCAAAACCGGAGAGCCATTCTGTTTTTCTTGTAGTAGTCATCGGCATTGAATCTTTTGGCGTCTCTTCCGTTGTCCCAGTTAATAGTGAGCTTTCGCTGCACCTCGGAATATCGAAGATACAGCCAGATGACCGCTCTCCGAAGGAACTTTCTTTTTCTCCGCTTGAGCCGGTGGAATTCCTGCCGGAAACTCTGCGTGTCGTCCCCGATCGAATTCTTCGTCCCATGGACAAAATCAAGGAAGCGGTTGCGATAGAAATCCAGAGCTATGGAATGAATGAAGTTGCTCAACGCCGCCACGCCAATCAAAAACCACCGCATGCGGTATCCGGATTGAGGTGCCAGTCCGATTCCAATGCCGATATAGATCGCGAGGCTGACAAAATAGTCAATCAGTCCATCAAGTATCCTTCCCAGGCGAGTCCCATTTTGTTTCAGCCGGGCCAATTGCCCATCGCTGCAGTCAATGACAATGGAAAGGCCATAGAAGAGACCTCCGGCGATAATGGCGGAATGATACCCAAACCCATAGCAAATGCCACTCAGAATTCCGACAAAGAGGGAAATGATCGTCAGTTGATTGGGAGTGATGTTCGTTGGATAAAGAGCTTTCACAAGGGCAAAGGCCAAAGGCCGATAAAAATAAAGGTCCAGAACCTCTTCGACCTCGATGTGCTTCAGAGATTTCTTATACTGGCTCAGTAATCTCAAATAAGCTTCCTCGCTCGGACAAAGTCTTGAATCGCCCGGATGAGCCGTTCATTCTGTTCCTCGGTCCCGATCGTAATGCGGATGCTGTTCTCCAGGTATTTTTCATTAAAAAATTTTACTAAAATTCCTTGTTTTGTCAACGCATCCTTGAGCGGTGCTTTGACCTCTTCCGGAATATCGACAAGGATAAAATTGGCGTTGGAGCGATAGATTTTGAAACCGGGGATTTTTCCCAGCTCCCGGTAATATTTCTCTTTATCCCTGAGCATTTTTTGACCGATGGCTGAATAATAATCCCGAGAATCGAGAGCGGCCAGGGCGAGTTTCTCTGACAGACGATTGTATCCCAAGTAACGAGCGCTGAACTGGGAAAGGGTTGAGAGGTCTTTCCCAAAAAATCCAAATCCGATGCGGATTCCGGCCAGGGCATAATATTTGGAAAAAGTCCGAATGATGAGGAGCCGGGGATAGCGGCTGATGAGATCTCTCACATATTCGGACTGGGTGTTGCCAAATCCCCAGTAGGCCTCATCCAGGACGACAATAGCATCTCCCATTCTGTCCAGAAGCATCTTCAACTCATCAAGGCTCATCGAATTTCCTGTCGGATTGTTGGGGGAACTGATGAGGATGATTTTTGGGTGATGCTCCTGATACAACTGGAACTGGCTCTCAATGTCATAATAGAAGGCCTCTTCACCGGCTCGCATGGGATATTCCACCGTTATTCCCCCTTTCTCTTCAGCAATGGACTTGTAATACCACCAGGAATGGGTGGGAATAAGAAGGGTCTCGTTTCGGGACAGATAACAATGAATGACCTGCTTTAAGAGGTCTTCTCCCCCATACCCAAGAAGGATGATCTTTTCAGGCACATGAAAATCTTCGGCCAGGCGTTCAGAGAGAGTGCTTTTCACTCCCCTGACAAAATCTTTGGAATACCAGCTCAATTCTTCCAGTGTGGCATTCTGAAGGACTTCATAGCAGACCGGCGAAGGCCCATAGTTGTTTTCATTTCTATCCAGGTAGATGATCTCATTCTCCATGTGCTGTCTCCTCCAACCTATGAATATGGCTGCATTTGACCTCGTGACTGATCATCACAAGCAGATGGCCTGCGGGGCTTCGATCCTCGCACCAAAACTCGAATGAGAGCGCTTATTATATAAATTTATTGAGAATAATTAAAGGATTATGGCTTGCGGGAGACACTCTTCTCCAAATTTAATCAATAAAATCCCTTCAAGAGCAGTAAAATTATACATTTTCAAATGAATTGATGCAATTATTTGCTTTAGATAGCCTTTGATATCATACCAAGAGATGCTCATGGGAATCCAAGGAACATATTCCGGAAATTCCAGCCGGATTAAAGCGCCTCCATCACTCTGAAAACCAGCTCATATTTTCCCAGGGGCGGGCTGACCTGGATTCCGACCACAGTTCCTTTGATCGCCCGGAGAATTTCCTGGGCAACGACCACGCCTTCTTCCCTTGCCCTTTCTGGCCCAGCCTCCTGGGCTCTTCTCATCCGTTCCATGATGTCTCTGGGAACAGAAGCTCCTGGAACCTCATTATGCATGAATTCGGCGTTACGGAGACTCCAGAGCGGCCATAGGCCGGCCAATATTGGAATACGGCAGTGTTCCACTTTCTTCAGGAAATTTTCCAGCCGGCGGATATCAAAGACAGGCTGGGTAATGGCAAACTCAGCGCCAGCCTCCACTTTCCGCTCAAACCGTGACAGCTCATAGTCCAGATTAATCGCCCCCGGATTGGCGCCCACTCCGATCAAAAAGCCAGTGGGCTGATCCAGTCTCCGGCCTCCGATGTCCATGCCGGTATTCAATGAATTCACGACATTGGTCAGGCCGATCGAATCCACATCAAAAACGGCCGTCGCGTCCGGGTAATCCCCAAGCTTGGGGGGATCGCCGGTGATAATTAATATATTTCTTATTCCCTGGGCGTACATCCCCAGGAGATCCGACTGCATTCCCAGAAGATTGCGATCCCGACAGGTATAATGAAGGAGAGGCTCAATATTCGCCTGGGAAATCAGGATCATGGCCAGCGCCATCGGACTCATGCGGGCGCTGGCCCTGGGTCCGTCAGGAATATTGATACAATCCACGCCGTGTTGCCTGAGAAGGCGGGCCGCCTCAACAGCCTGTGACGGGTCAAATCCCCGCGGAGGCACTATCTCCACGCTGACAATAAATTCTCCGTCTTCGAGCTTTCTGGCCATGGCGGATTTGTCTTTTCTCTGAATCTTTGGCTGTTCTGTTTTCTCCTCAGCGGGCAGAGAAATGAAAACCGGTTTTTCATGGGGAGGCTGAAGGGCTTTAATCGCGCTTCTCATGGCTTTGATGTGGGCCGGAGTTGTCCCACAGCACCCGCCCACGATCTTCACTCCATTCAGAATGAAACGTTTGGTGTATTCGGCGATATATTCCGGGGAGCACAGATAGATATTCCTGCCTTCCACATCCGTGGGAATACCGGCATTAGGCATGGCGGAGAGAGGACCGTCTGTCAGCGAACGTATCTTTTCGATGCACTGAAGCATGGCGGCTGGGCCGACACTGCAATTCACGCCAATGACATCCGCGCCCCATTCTTCCAGCTTTTTCGTAAAGACCTCAGGAGTCGTCCCATAAAGGCTCACGCCGTCTTCATTAATGGTCATCTCCGCGACGAGTAAAATGTCGGAGCGGAGTCTCTGGACGGCTTTCAGGGCTTGATGGATCTCATTCAAGTCCGAGAATGTTTCACAAATGATCAGGTCCACGCCGCCGTCTAAAAGGGCCCGGGCCTGTTCGGTGAAGGCTTCCTCGGCATCGGCCAAAGAAGTGGATCCCCAGGGTTCGATCTTAACGCCGAGGGGTCCGATGGAACCGGCCACAAGAATTCCCCGGCCAGCCTCCTCACGGGCCAGACGGACTCCGGAAAGATTGATATCACGGACCCTGTCTTCCAGTCCATGCTTTTTCAATTTGTACCGGTTCGCTCCAAACGTATTGGTCTCGATCACATCCGCACCGCTGTGCAGATATTCCCGATGAATCTCCCTGATCAGCTCGGGGCTCCGGATGTTCAGTTCGTCAAAGCATGTATTGAGATAGACTCCTTTGTTGTAAAGCATGGTCCCCATGGCACCGTCGCAGAGAAGGACCTTCTTTTGAATCTGTTCCAATAGGGAATCTTTTTTTTGGCTCAGAGGCTTTTTCATTTTGAGATAATTCCTACGGAGAATGGGCCTTCTTTTTTCCGGGAAGAACAAACTCGATTCGGTCATAAAACTTCAGTTGATACCGTTCGGCCGCGCCGCTCTCAAGCTCCAGGACATACAGGGCGGCCCTCGGGGAGGAATAAGAAGGACAGGGATCTTCACGACAGGGCGGCACTTCACGCTCGATATGAACAATCCGCCGTTCCTTATCCAGCCAGAGGATATCCAGTGGAATCCAGGTGTTCTTCATCCAGAACGAATAAAATCCTTCCTCTTTAAATACAAAAAGCATCCCCTGGTCGGAAAAAATCTTCTCCCGGAACATGAGGCCGCGTTGCCTCTCTTCTTCGGTCACGGCCAGCTCGGTTGTGATGGCCTTTCCATTGGGAAGATAGATCTGGATGAATCGTTCCGGGAAAGATTCACGTGAGCCGGAAATCAGAACAGAGTTCAGGAGGAAAACAATCCAAAAGGCTTGACTCATTCTCCACTCTTTCATTTTAATGAACGGAAACCAGAGGAACAAACCGCACGGGCAATAGTGTTTTCTTCCTGAATTTCTTTTTCCCCCGGCTGATAAGGACCAGTTCCTGATTTTCAGATCCGACAGGAATGATCATCTGGCCTGAAATCTTGAGTTGCTCCTCCAAGGCTTTGGGCACGGAATGGGGAGCGGCGGTGACCAAAATGCCGTCGTAAGGGGCATGCTCTTCCCATCCCAAAGTGCCGTCTCCGATTTTAAAATGCACGTTGGAATAACCGAGCATCTTCAGGAGTTCCTGGGCCTTCAATGAGAGAGATTCAAGGATTTCAACCGTGTACACTTCTCTGACGATTTCGGCCAGGATCGCCGCCTGATAGCCGGAACCTGTTCCCACTTCCAGAACTCTTGTCTCCTGGGTCAAATGAAGGGCTTCTGTCATATAGGCCACGATATAAGGTTGGGAGATGGTCTGTCCTTCTCCGATCGGCAGGGGCTCGTCATGGTAGGCTAAGGATTTCACATCCTCTGGAACAAAGCGATGACGGGGAACTTTCCGCATGGCCGCAAGCACATTTTTATCCCTTATGCCCCGACCTTCTATCTGAATAGAAACCATTCTTTCTCTTTGAGGATCAAAGTCTTCTTTCATGTCATCCGCTAAAAATTTCGAATTTTCCCTTTAACTAGGCTGTTTATGATTGACACATTCTCAATAGGCACGGGCAAAATAGGCAAGTATTTTTCCCTCTTTCTGGCAATAGACGCATTTTCCCCTGCCCATTTCTTCCTCCGCGTCCATGGGAATGGCACGAATGGTGGCCATAGTCTCTTCCTTGATTTTGTCTTCGCAGACTTCATCTCCGCACCAAAGGCCTTTGATAAAACCTTTTTTGGCCTCCATGACCTCCTTGAATTCTTTGAAGGTCCGGACTTCTCGTGTATTCTCTTTAAGAAACCGTCGGGCTTCATTATAAAGCGATTCCTGAATGTCCTTGAGAGTCTCCACGGCTTTACGGACGACGACATTCCATTGCACAGTTTCTTTGTCCTTTCTGTCTCTCCGGACAAGGACAACCTGGTTCTCCTTCACATCCCGCGGCCCAATTTCGATCCGGAGAGGCACTCCACGCATCTCCCATTCCGAAAATTTCCATCCGGGAGTGAATTCTTCACGGGCATCCAGGATGACCCGTATCCCCTGTATTTTCAATTCATCCTCGACTTTTCGGACCATCGGAAGGACCGTCTCTTTCCAGTTCCCCAAAGCGATGGGAATGAGAACTACCTGATAAGGGGCCACTCGTGGGGGAAACCGGAGACCTGAGTCATCCCCGTGACTCATGACCAATGCCCCGATCATCCGGGTGGAGACGCCCCAGGAGGTCTGCCACACATACTGAAGGTTCTGGTTCCTGTCTTCGAAGCGGATGTTGAAAACCTTTGAAAAATGCTGGCCGAGATTATGGGACGTTCCCATCTGGAGGGCTTTTCCATCGGACATCAAGGCTTCTATGGAATATGTCTCCAACGCACCGGCAAATCTCTCTCTCACTGTCTTTTTTCCGGCGATTACCGGAATGGCCAGCTCCTCTTCCACAAATCCTCTGTACAGGGAAAGGATCTTCAGTGTTTCCTGCTGGGCTTCTTCATACGTTTCATGAGCCGTATGTCCTTCCTGCCATAAAAATTCTGTCGTCCGTAAAAAGGGACGGGTCACTTTTTCCCAGCGGACAATATTGGCCCACTGGTTGATCAACACCGGAAGATCTCTCCAGGATTTGATCCATTTGGCATACATACTTCCGATAATGGCCTCAGACGTGGGCCGCACGGCCAGCCGCTCTTCCAGCTCGTCTTTCCCGCCATGCGTCACCCAGGCCACTTCCGGGGAAAAACCTTTCAGGTGCTCCATCTCCTTCTGTAAAAAACTCTCCGGTATAAAAAGAGGAAAATAGGCGTTGACATGCCCGGACTCTTTGATTCTTTGATCCATGAGCCGCTGGATGTTTTCCCAGATGGCGTAGCCGTAGGGCCGGATGACCATCATGCCCTTCATAGGGGCATAATCCGCCAGTTCTGCCTTCTGGATAATCTCAATATACCATTTTGCGAAATCTTCGCTTTTGGGCGTGATCTGCCTTACGAGACGTTCTTCCTTGTTCACAATTTTCTCCACAGTTTCAAATCTGTGGTCATTCTATCCATGCCTCTATTTTTTGTCAAGAAAGGCAGGCCTCCCGAATATGCCTCTGCAGAAGGCGAGCCCTCCCACTGGTCTTTCAAGGTGCTGCCAAATGACCTGAAAGGTGACGGTAAAAAAATTAAATTTCACCCCTGATTTCATCCAAAAGGGTGATTGACCGGACATATCAGAAGTGGCATTTTAACCTCGGTTATTAGGAAAAGGAAGCGACTATGGCAAAAAGATTCTCTGTCAATCCTCTCAATAAAATTGGCGGGAAAGAGCAGGGTTTCAGTTTTCCCCTGTCCACAGTGGTCCATGGGCTGAATGCCCGAGGAAAAGAATTCAGTGAAGAAACCGTGCTCTCCTATATCAGCCATCAGGGGTCTTCCTTCTCTCTTAAAAATCCGGTCACTATTGGAACCAGGGTCAAGCTCATCATCGACCTTCCTGAAAAGCTCTCCGAAAACAAAAACCTCAAGCTGGTCGTTAAAGGCACGGTCGAATCTGTAGACGTCCATAATCCGCAGAGGTTTTTCCACCAGGTTTCGATCCGATTTGACAGCAAATACATTATTAAACACGAGGATTGATTTTCCATGATCAACCAGATAGAGAACCAGACGATCTCCGTAGGACAGGATAGAGAGAAGCCCTTTAAACTCTCTCTGCCCGCGTGGGTCAAAGGCATAGATGTCTCCAACAGGGAATTCAAAGAAAAAACGCGGATATTTCACATGAGCGCTCAAGAGGCCATTTTCGGACTGAATAAAAAAGTCATTATTGGCTCCAAGCTCATGCTTCTGCTGAATATCCCCAGGACTCTTATCCTGGAAAAACCTCTGACCCTCTCTGTTTCAGGGATCGTCCACCTGGTCAAAACGAAGAAGCAGTACAAAAAAAGGCAGCTTGTCGCGCTGTCGCTGGATAAAAAATATAGAATTCTATCACATCATTAATCCCTCCTTTCTTTAAACGGCGGCCTGGGATCAAAAGGATCCCCTATTTTTCCTCTATCCATCTGCCTTTTCAGTTCAAACAAGAGAAGGCTTTTTTCGCCTGAGAATCCGGCTTCTGATAATTCCAGATAATTCCTTGACAATAGATATTTGATTTTATAAAATTCATTCAAAATCAAGGAGGATCGTAAACTTTTCCGAATTTCCCAAAAGGGCGAGAAATAAATGAATAAAAAGAAAACTCAGTCCGTAGAGGCCCCACAAGTCAAAGTCCTTATCTTTTGCCCTTCGGAATTGATTCTTGCCGGGATACTCAAGGCTCTGGAAAATGACGCTCAAATTGAAGTCCTCAATATTGAAAGAAACACCATCGAGTCTTTTATGGATTCCATTAGAAAACTCAGGCCGCACGTCATCCTCTTCTCCAGCACTGAAACTCTGCCCAATATGCGCGAAATCTGCAAAGCCATCAGAGAAATCTCAAATGACGACGTCAAATCCCAAATGCTGCTCATTGGAAACATCCCTTCGCATGAGGAAATTGTGAGCCTGATCAATGTCGGGGCCAGAGGATATTTTGACCTGAACGACGCCGCCGCTCAGCTTCCAGAAGCCATCCGGGTCATCCATAAAGGCGAAATCTGGCTGCCTCGAGATAAGATGAGCAGTATCATGGACCGGATCATTTCAGTGGTGGGAAGAGACCTTAAAGAAAAAACGCTGGACCAGCTCACTCCGACGGAGTTTCAAGTTCTCCGGCTTATTGGACAGGGTAAAAGCAATGACGAGATCGCCGAAATTCTCTTCATCAGCAAGAACACCGTCCGGTCCCATATCAAAAGCATCTATGCCAAACTCGACACACACAGCCGCCTGCAACTGGCGCTTTATGCGATCAACTCGGCTCTCTTTTAAACCCTCAAAAAGGTTGAAAGAACCATGAAAAAAGCATCGTCCGCTAATAAGAACTCAAAGAAAAAAGCCTCCAAGAAAAAAAGTCTGCCCCTTCCCGTTGAAGTCAACCGCCGTAAAGAATGGCGCTTTGATCTTCCCCTGTCAGCCCTTGTCAAAGGAAAACTGCCTCAAGGGAAAAAATTTCAGGAGATCTCTAAGCTGAAGAATATCAGCTCCGGAGGAGCGTACTTCTGCCTTGACTCAGGAGTCATCGTCGGCTCAAAGCTCAATCTCATTATTGACATCCCTAAAGAATTGACCGAAGGGAAAAAGCTCAAACTTCAGCTTGGAGGGATTACTGTCCGTCTTGAAAAACCTGATCGAAAAGGAAAAAGGCAGGGAGTCGCGCTTCGCTTCAGCAAAGAATTTAAGTTTATTCCTCGATAAAAAATCCAAGACGATTCATGCTCATTGTCGCTCTCACAGGGGGAATTGCCACGGGAAAATCCGTTGTCGCTGAAGTCCTTAAAGAAAAGGGCTGTTATATCCATTCTGCCGATCAGGTCGCCCATCGCCTTATGGCCCCGGGAAAACCGGCCTGGAGGAAAATCATCGCCCATTTCGGAAAAGAGATTTTAAATTCCGACCAGACAATCAACCGCGCCAAACTGGGAGACCGTCTTTTTTCCAATCCCGCCGAACGAAACTTCCTAAATTCCGTGGTCCATCCTCTTGTCCTAAAAAAGAAAAAGGAAATCATTCAAAAACTTTCCCGGACAGGACGGTATAAGATTTTCATTTCTGAAGCCGCCCTGACCATTGAATCCGGATTCGCCCGTTTTTTCGACAAGATCATCGTTGTCCAATGCAGCCGGCAAATTCAGATCCTCAGGCTGATGAAAAGGGATCATATCACCCGAAAGGAAGCCCTAAAAAAAATCCACGCCCAGATGCCGGCCAGAGAAAAGCGGAAATATGCAGACTATGTCATCGACTCCTCAAAGATGCCGGATCAAACCATCGCTCAAACCCGGGAACTTTTTAAAAGTCTTCTTCGGGACTATGAACTCAAGGCCAAGTCCGGTCCGCCCCCCTCTCCGGCCTGAAAAAAGGAAGCATTATTTCAATGCCTTTAAGGAAGCCGCAAGGAGAGGAATCATGATTTCATGGTGGCCGATAAAATAGAATCCTCTTCCTTTCTTTCCGAGCGGTCTTCGAGTGACATTCTCATAGGGTCGGTAGTGACGGATAAAATCAAAAACTGCGGTCGAGAAATTTTCCTGGAGAATCCCTTGGTTGCGGAGAAAAGAGACGGCCTTAAGAAAGACCTCGGGGAGAATCACGGCGGAACCGACATTAACGAATACCCCTCCCCCCTCCAGCTTCCGGAGCAAAGAGGCAAAAAGAAAAAAGTCCTTGAGAGAAGTCTTTCCCAGAGCCTCCCCCTTCACCTGCGGATGGAAATGAATGGTATCCGTGCCGATGGCCACATGGACGGTGACAGGCACCTTCAGACGGTTGGCCTGAGCGAGAAGACTGATGTTTCTATGGGCAAAGTTCGACCGGGCGATCATTCTTCCGACCGCCTCTCCCAATCCTATTCCTTTTTCCGCTCCCTGATTAATGGCTTCAAGGAGCATTTCCCCGGTTTCACGGGCCATCCCAAACTTTCCTTCTTTGATCTGGATTTCTACGTCTTCCGATGTCTGGCCGCTGAAGGCAATCTCAAAATCATGAATAATGGCGGCTCCATTCACAGCCAATCCCTGTATCCAGCCTTCCTTCATCAGGTCAATGAGAATCGGGTTCAATCCCACTTTGATGACATGGGCACCGAGAGCGAATACAATGGCTTTATGTCGGCTCCTGGCCGTCCTCATTAGAGATAAAAGCTCTTTGAAATCTTTAGCCGCCAGAATGTCCGGGAGGCTGTTCAGGAACCGGGCAAAAGAATCCCCGGACTTAAAGACCTTGGCAAAACTGCGGAAGTTGACTTTACTTTTTCTCTTCCGCAGCGCATAGGTTTTCAAGCCCTCTGGAAAGACCGGTTTTTCTATATAAGCCATTCTCAACCCTCAGTCAAAAATCTTTGGCATACTCGAAAAGACAAAGAAAGGATCAAAGGGAGGATGTGTCCGTTATTTTTTTCAAATCCTGACCGGATCTGAATTTAATTCTTTTTCCCTGGGTGATGTGAATTTGTTTTTTTCTACGGATATCCCGGCCGTAGCCCGTCTTTTTGGCGACGACCTTAAAGCTTCCAAACCCGCGAATTTCGATTTTTTCTTTTTGGGCAAGGGCTTCTTTCATGGCATCAAGAATGGCTTCAACGATTTGCAGCGATTTCGCCCCATTGAATTCTGTCTTCTTTTCAATAGAGAGGGCAATATCACTCTTGATCATGACTTCTCCTTTTGATAACTAAAATTAAATAATTGGCCGGGAAATGTCAAGAGAAAGCATCTTTTTCACAGAAGTTACTCCAACTGGACATCTGGCGACCAACTGGGTCCTGTCATGGCGCCACCCAGGCGGCTGTGCACATCTTCCTTGTTGTGTCGGTTGGCAATCTCTTTGTTTTCAATGAATTTCCATAACCGGAGCTGAAAAATTGGGGGAACGGCGATTAAGATAATTGATTGACTTGATTCAAAGTCCTTTTTATAATGAGCACAGAGTGAAAAAAAGGTTCTGGTCATTCATCCTCTTCCTGGGCTTCATTCCCTCTCTATTTGCGGGTTCGATTTTTAAAATTTCCGTCGATGCCGCGATTCATCCCGTGACCTCTGAATACATTCGTCAGTCTATCGACCGGGCCGACAAAGAGGGCGCCAGTCTCCTCATTATGGTTCTCAATACCCCCGGAGGACTCGACTCCTCAATGAGAGAAATCATAGAAAAAATTCTCAGTGCAAAGACCCCCATCGCTGCCTATGTCAGCCCCAGCAGCGCCCGGGCGGCGTCCGCCGGATTCTATATCGGAATCGCCTGCGATCTTTTTATCATGGCCCCAGGCACAACCACTGGAGCTGCCCATCCTGTCGGAGTTTCAATCACGGGACAGCCTATGGATAAAACCATGGAGGAAAAAGTCACTCACGATGCCGCCTCATACATCAAGACACTCGCAGATAAAAGAGGCCGAAACGTCCGCATGGCTGAAGACGCCGTCAGGAAAAGCCTCGCCTATACAGAAAAAGAGGCCCTTCAAGGCGGACTGATAGACCTGATTGCACAAAATGAGCAGGAAATCGTGGATGCCTTTGACAACACAACGATCACCCGCTTCAACGGGGAAAAAACCGTCCTCCATCTCAAGGGCGAAGAGATCATTTCTGTAAACATGTCGGCTAGGCAAAAATTCCTGCTGACCATTTCCAATCCGAATTTGGCTTATCTCCTTCTCATGCTGGGTCTCTTAGGCCTCTATTTCGAATTCTCCAATCCTGGGGCTATCCTTCCCGGAGTCCTGGGCGGCATCTTTCTGCTTCTCGCCATATTCTCCTTTCAAATCCTGCCGATTAACTATGTGGGTTTACTATTGATCTTCCTCGCCATCGGGCTGTTCATCCTGGAAATAAAAGTCCAGAGCTATGGAATTCTATCCATCGGAGGAATTATCGCTATGGTTATTGGCTCTATTATGCTCATCCAGGCGCCCATTCCAGAACTCAGGCCGAGCCTGAAGTTCATCATTCCTGTGGCCATCGGAATTTCGCTCATTTTTGCCTTTCTCATCTACCTCGTCATCCAGGCCCACATGAGAAAGGCATTCACAGGAAAGGAAGGGCTGATCGGAGAGGTCGGATTTGCGCAGACAGACATTCAGCAAGGAGGCAAGGTGTTCGTTCATGGGGAACTGTGGAAGGCCGAGGCGGACGATTTTATCCCCAAAGGTTCTAAAGTCAAAATCATTCAGTTGTCCGAAAATTTATCGCTCAAGGTAGCGAAAATCACATAATTCAGAAAAGTCCCTTTATTTTAAGAGGAGGTCAAAATGATCACTTTTCCCATTATCGTAATCGGCTTTTTGGTGATCTATCTTTTGAATTCCATCAAGGTTCTCAGAGAGTACGAACGAGGCGTAATTTTTCGTCTGGGCCGGGTTCTGCCCAAAGACAAAGGCCCGGGGATTATCCTTGTCTTTGCCCCCATCGACAGGATGGTCAAAGTCAGCTTGCGCCTGATCACTATGGACATCCCTCCCCAGGATGTCATCACGAAAGACAATGTGTCCGTTAAAGTCAATGCGGTCCTCTACTTCCGGGTCGTTGAGCCCCTGAAGTCGATCATTGAAGTCCAGGATTATCTGTACGCCACATCCCAGCTCTCCCAGACAACCTTAAGGAGCGTTCTCGGCCAGGTCGAGCTGGATGATCTTCTTTCCGAAAGGGAAAAGCTCAACGCCCAGCTCCAGGAAATCGTCGACAAGCATACGGACCCATGGGGAATTAAAGTCCAGCTTGTGGAAATGAAACATGTGGACCTGCCTGAAAACATGGTCCGGGCGATTGCCAAACAGGCAGAAGCCGAGCGGGAACGAAGGGCTAAAGTCATCCACGCCGAAGGAGAATTCCAGGCGGCGGATAAACTCCTTCAGGCGGCAAACATCATCTCCACTAATCCTCAGGCCCTCCAGCTGAGATTTCTGAGCACGCTGGCTGAGATTGCCACCGAAAAAAATTCAACCATTGTCTTCCCGCTTCCCCTAGATTTTCTTAGAGCCTTTTCTCAGAGCGATCCCAAAGAAGCGAAAAAATAACCAGGTTCCATGAAAGATAAGAGCTATCGAGAGCTTCAGTTTTCAAGCGCGCAGCTCGTCTTTGTCTTCATCGCCATTTTGGTGCTTGGGATTTTTATCTTTCTTCTCGGCATCTCGGTCGGAAAAAAGCAGGCTCAACTCGCCGCGCGAGCGGAAATGCCAATGGATATCAAAACCACAGAGACAGCAGATCAGGCAGCCCTTCCCGGAGAATCGTCCAAAAGCTCCGTTTCTCCGGAGTTGGAATCCCCGCTGAAGTCCCCACAAGAAGGCACGAAGCTTGAGGCCAAACCGGATGTCCGGCAGAAAGACGTGAAGGGGACGGAGTCTCAGCCGGAAATCAAAGAGCCCAAGGCCCGGGAAATTGTCCCTGTGAAAAAAGGAAACTACTTTATTCAGATCGGCGCTTTCACAGACAGAGAATCGGCTTCGGTGCATTCACAGAAATTCAAGAAAGAAGGCTACCCGACAATAGTCCTGGATCCTTTTCCTTCAGATAGAAAGCCGGTGTTCCGGGTCAGAATAGGAGGTTTTGAAACCCCACAGGAAGCCGAGAAAGTCAGAATGAAGCTCAAATCCTCTTCGTCCAGGAAGAGCGATTATTTTATCGTCAAAGGCTGATCTTATAACGGTCTTTTTATCCATTTGAGAATTTGCGTGAGGGCATGAAGTTTGAAGATTAAACTCCGCGACATCGGGCTGGCTCTTCTCTGCGGCATAGCGACCGCCCTCGCCCTTCCCAAGTTTTCTCTTTCCTTTTTGGCCTGGATTTCACTCCTCCCGCTTTTTTTTATCGTTTTGGGAAAAACCCCCAAACAGTCCTTTTTTCTCGGCCTTCTTGCAGGGACGGTCTTTTACGGCATTCTCCTCGTATGGATCCCCTCTGTGCCCAGGCATTACGGCAACATTTCCCTGGAATTGAGCCTGCTCATTTATTTAATCTTCATCCTTTTTCTGGGCCTCTTCTGGGCCATCTTCTGGTATCTTTTCACACGGCTTCACCGCGCCTTTCCCCGGACCGCCTTTTACCTGGCCCCTTTTATCTGGGTCTCCCTGGAATTCATTCTCACCTATTTCCTCACGGGATTTCCCTGGGCTCTTCTCGGGTCCAGCCAGTATAAAAATATCCTTTTTATCCAACTGGCTTCTTTGACCGGCGTGTATGGCCTCTCCTTTGTCCTCATTTTCCTTCAGAGCATGTTTACTTTTTCTATGGCCTATCGGAAAAAAGCTCCTTTTTTTCTCGGACTGGGCTTGATTCTGATGATCCATCTCGGCGGATTCCTCAGCTTAAAAGATACGCCACGGACTCACGCTACCTTTAAAGCGTCCGTCATCCAAGGAAACGTTCCTTCGGACATCTACTGGAACGAAATTTCCACAAATGAAATCCTCACCCTCTTTGAGGACCACTTGAGTCTCTCCCAGCTTTCCTATCTTCAGGGAGCCCAACTCATCATCTGGCCCGAATTCACCGTCCCTCTTTGTTTCAGTTGTCCGGAGGATCTCTATAGGAATTTCAAGCGCATCCTTATCCAGTTTGTCCAGAACACTCAGTGCACGCTCCTTCTCGGCACAAACGAAATCTCAGTCCCCCCGGGGGATATCCGTTACTTCAACACAGCCCTGTGTCTCAATCCGGGGCTGTCCATCACTTTCTACCATAAGATACATCTCGTTCCCTTCGGCGAGTATACGCCCTACAAAAAGATCTTCTCCTTCATTGAAAAAGTCACCCATGCCATCGGAGAAATCACACCGGGGACAGAGTACACGCTCCACTCCTTTAATAATCTCAAATTCGGCTCGCCGATCTGCTATGAAATTATTTTTCCCAACCTGGTCCGCAAATTCGTCAAGACAGGCGCCCATTTTCTGGTCACAATCACCAATGACGGCTGGTATGGAAAAAGCTCAGCTCCCTATCAACATTTTACAAATGCAATTTTCAGGGCCGTGGAAAACAGGCGGTATCTTCTCCGGGCGGCCACAACAGGGATCAGCGGAATCATCGATCCCTATGGAAGGGTTGTGGCTCAATCCCAGATAGGGACGAAAACATTCCTCACGGAAAGCATAACTCCCAGAACCAAAAAGACCTTTTATACATTGTATGGAGACCTGCTCCCCCTGGCCGGCTTGACTTTAACGAGCCTCTTCTTTATTCTATCTCTGATCAAGAGAAAAAATGAGCTCTCCGGAAAAAGATATCGGCGGCCGCTTATCTGAGCTTCAGACAAAGGCCAAAGAGTCCTTCTCTAAATTTGAAGAGCTCAGAGGTTTTCTTTGACCTGGATCAAAAGAAATCCGAGATTGAGATTCTAACATCTGTGCTGTCCTCCCCTGAAACCTGGCAAAATCAGAAAAAATTCCAGCCCACCCAGCAAAACAAAAAACGATTGGAAAGGGAGGTGCGATTTTTGACATCCCTTTTCGAAAAGAAGGAAGAATTGGAGGTCCTCCTTGAACTGGCCAAAGAAGGCGAGAATGTTCAAGCGGAACTTGAAGAGGTTCTGGCCCTGTTTCAGAAAAGCCTGGAGGAGGCAGAACTTCAAACCCTGTTTTTTGATGCGGATGACTCACGGAACGCCATCATGACCATCCATCCAGGAGCCGGCGGGACAGAATCTCAGGACTGGGCCCAGATGCTCCTCCGGATGTACCTCCGCTATGCCGAAAGAAAAGGCTACACAACAGAAATCCTCGACCATCTGCCCGGAGAAGAAGCCGGGCTCAAAAGCGTGACTGTGCGCATAGAGGGGGACTACGCCTACGGTCATTTGAGCCAGGAGTCAGGAGTCCACCGGCTGGTCCGCATCTCCCCTTTTGACGCCAATAAAAGACGCCACACCTCTTTTGCCGCTGTGTTTGTCTTTCCGGAAGTGGACGAAGACATTGCCGTCAAGATCAATCCCGACGATTTGCGCATCGACACTTTCCGCTCCTCGGGAAAGGGCGGCCAGCACGTCAATGTCACGGATTCGGCCGTCCGGATCACACACATTCCCACAGGGATCGTCGTCCAGTGCCAGAATGAAAGGTCCCAGCACAAAAACAAAGCGGCGGCTATGAAAGTCCTTATGGCCCGGCTCTATGAGATGGAAAAGAAAAAGAAGATGGAAAAAAAAGAAAAAATGGAAAATGCCAAGACGGACATTGCCTGGGGCAACCAGATCCGTTCGTACGTCCTCCATCCCTACCGAATGGTCAAGGACCTGAGGACAAAAATGGAAGCCGGGGATGTGGACCGTATCCTCGACGGTAACCTGGACGAATTCATCAAAGCCGGCCTCTTTCTCCGGAAGAATTCTCAGCCTTCTTCCTAGGAATAAACCCTCTTTCTTTTGACATGGATCAACTCAGGGGAGATATCCGGAATGGACATAGCGACCATTGAAGGTTTAGCCTTCCCTCTCCGCCCTGGAGGGGGCTGCGGAACTCCCTTGAAGTGACTCCCCATTAAAAGAAAAAAATTGCAAAATATATTTACCCTTTACTCCTTTTTTTTCAGCGCCTCCCAGATCTGGTCCATATCTTCCAAGCTCGCCTGGCCCAATTCCCGGCCCTGCTCCTTCAGCTTCTTCTCCATCCGGAAAAATCTCTCGATAAATTTAGCGTTGGCCGCCATGAGGGCGATCTCGGGATTGACGCCGAGGAGACGAGCTGTATTGGCCAGAGCAAAAAGGATATCTCCCACTTCTTCGGCCACTTCTTCCTTTTTTCCCGACTCCAGTGCTTCTTCCAGTTCATGGACTTCTTCTTTGACCTTTTGGAAGGCGTCCATGGGCCTCGCCCAGTCAAATCCGAAATGAGATACTCTCTGACCTATCTGAAAAGCGGCCAGAAGAGAGGGTAAACTTTTGGAAATCCCATCAAAATGAGACGTCCGTTTTCCTTTCTGTGCGTTTGTCCATTTTTTCATCCGGCTTCCTTTATCCATCAATAAAACCTCTCGCTGCGCATAGGGCTCTGGATTCACTCAGAAGAAGAGAAGCGCCCAAGGGATTTTTACAATTCATGCCCTTGAATTTCAATAGAAAAAATTGTACCATTTTTATGAGTTTATTGGCGAATCAATCAAATTCCAGATTCGGTCAAATCCTGACTGAAAAAGAGAGCAATGGTGACAGACAGAAAGGATAACCAAAATCGCCAGGGAAAGGGCCAGGAGCAGGAAAAACCCAAAGAATTCCTCCCCCCTCTAGAATTCGACTCCCTTGTCTTTCCTTTCTACACCCAGGCACTCATCAAGCTCGGCCTGATGGACGACCCCATCAAGAACAAAACAGAAGAAAACCTGGAATTTGCCAAGCGGCTGATCGACATGCTCGACCTTCTCAAAGAACGCACCAAAGGGAACCTCAAATCCGAGGAAGAGAAATTGCTGGAATCCTGCCTTCTCCAGCTCAAGATGAATTACATGAAAAAAGCGAAAATCATTAACCTGTGAATTCATGGAAATTTTCTATGGGCTGGAAAACTTCCCGCTTCCCGCCTCAAATGTCGCTCTGGCCATAGGTAACTTTGACGGCCTTCATCTCGGCCACCAGAGAATTCTGAAATTTCTGGTGCGCGATTCTCAGAAAAAGGACCGGCTGTCTTTGGTCCTGACTTTTTCTCCCCATCCCGAACGGATATTCCGAAAGAACGCACTCTCCATGATCCAGACTCTAGATCAACGGCTGGAGGGAATGGACAGGCATGGGGTTCGGGCCGTTCTGGTCGTGCCTTTCGATCAGAGATTTTCAGGACTATCCAGCCTGGATTTCATCCAGGAAGTCGTCGTCCGCTCATTGAGAGGCCGGGAAGTCATCGTCGGCGAAAACTTCCACTTTGGCCGAAACCGTGAAGGGAATATTCAGACTCTCCGCCGGGCGGGCCGGCAATTCGGGTTTTCCGTCCACTCCGTCCCCTCCGTGGTTCGGAAAGGGAAAACGGTCAGTTCCAGTCTAATCAGAACCCTACTGAAGGAAGGAAAAATCGAGGAAGCCAATGTGTTCCTTGGAAAGTTTTATTCGATCGAAGGAGATATCATCCGGGGGGATGCTCGTGGGAAATTCATTGGCTTCCCCACAGCGAATATCCTCACTCCCAATGAAATCACTCCCTGTGGAGTCTATCTCACTCTGACCGAAGTCGGACGAATCCGGCGCGCTTCTCTCACAAATATCGGGACCCGGCCGACCTTCGGACGTGAAGAATTGGTTATTGAATCCCACATTCTCGGTTTTGACCAGGACATCTACGGAGAAAGAATCCACCTGTATTTCTTAAAAAAACTCAGGGGAGAAAGGAAATTCAAAAGCCCGGAGGCCCTGTCTCTTCAGATCCACAAAGACCTGAACGCTGCCAAAAAATATTTTCAAAACAGGCGCCATCTCATCTCTGCCCAACCTTGAAGCATTTGCAAATCCGGGATATTTGAACAGCCCGCGGGCCTCCCAACCGCATCCCCCGAGCCGCATGACCTTATGTTTGTTACGACTTTGGATGCGTGCGCCACCTTGACTTTTTCCTGCAGATATAGCATTTTCTTATCGTACACGTGAAACATGTAAATAAGACTCTCGGCAAGGAAAACCGTTTATCAATACTCAGGAGTCATTTCATGGAAGAAAAAATCAAAGCCAGCATCATGGATGCGAGCAAAATTAAAAGGGTCATGGTCCGGATGGCGACGGAAATCATCGAGAGGAACCGCAACCTGAAAAACCTAGTCATTGTGGGCATCCGGACGAGGGGGATCTACCTGGGGAAGCGAATCGCCAAGTTGATCAAAGACATGGAAAAAGTGGACGTTCCTGTGGGAGTCCTGGATATCACCCTCTACAGGGATGACTTCTCGGAACTGGAGACCCAGCACATGGTCCAAAAAACGGAAATTCCGTTTCCTGTCGCTAAAAAGGATGTCCTCCTTGTCGATGACGTCCTTTTCACCGGAAGGACCATCCGCTCCGCCATGGACAGCCTGTTCGACATCGGCCGTCCTCGGACCATTCAACTTCTTGTCCTCATCGACCGCGGCCATAAAGAGCTTCCGATCCGAGCGGATTATGTCGGTAAAGTCCTGCCCACCTCCCGACGAGAACTCGTTCAAGTCCGCCTGAGGGAAATTGACAGCAAGGATGAAGTCCTCATCACCGAGCCCCAGGAAATAAAGTAGGAGAACAGACATTGGAATTCAGACACAGACATCTCCTCGGCATTGAGCATCTGAAATCCTCGGAAATTCTGACCATTCTGGATACGGCCGAATCCATGATCGAAATCTCCACCAGAGAAGTGAAAAAGGTCCCCACACTGAGGGGGAAAACGATCATCAACCTTTTCTTCGAACCCAGCACACGGACAAGAAGCTCTTTTGAAATCGCCGCCAAAAGATTGAGTGCCGACATCATTAACTTCAGCCTCCAAAGCTCGAGCGTCGTCAAAGGCGAAGGTCTCAAAGACACCGTCCTTAACCTCGAGGCCATGAATCCGGACGCCCTCATCATCCGGCATTCGAGTGCGGGCGCTCCCTATTATGTGTCCACTTTCTGCCGCTCCCATGTGATCAATGCCGGCGACGGTTCCCACGAACACCCGACACAGGCTCTGCTGGACGCCTTCACCATTCGCCAGAAGAAAAAGGGATTGAAAGACCTCAAAGTCGTCATTGTCGGAGATATCCTCCACAGCCGGGTGGCTCGCTCCAATATCATCCTGTTAAAAAAAATGGGAGCGCACGTTAAGCTTGTCGGTCCCCCTTCCCTTCTCCCCAAAGAATTTGAGGCTACCGGAGCCGAGATCTCCCATCACCTGGAGAGGGCGCTGGATGGAGCGGATGTGATCATGATGCTCCGCATTCAGCTGGAACGGCAGCAGAAGAATTTTTTCCCTTCCATTCGGGAATACCGAAACCTCTTCTGTCTGACGGAAAAACGATTCCGTCTGGCAAAAAAAGATGCGATCATCATGCATCCGGGGCCGATCAACCGGGGTGTGGAAATATCCGATGAAATGGCCAATTCGTCGAAATCCGTTATCCTCAATCAGGTTGAAAATGGAATCGCCGTGCGAATGGCCGTGCTCTACATCCTGTTAGGAGGAAAAGATCGTGAGACTGCTGATTAAGAACGGACGGGTGGTGGACCCGGCCACCCAAACGGATGAAACGCTCGACATACTCATCGAGAGAGGAAAAATTGTCGACCTGAAGGCCAAGATCGATACCGAAGGGTCCAAAGTGATTGACGCTTCGAGGCTCGTGGTCGCTCCCGGATTGATCGACATGCATACCCACCTCCGGGAGCCTGGCCAGGAAGAAAAAGAGACCATCGAGACCGGATCCCGTGCGGCCGCCAAAGGGGGCTTCACAACCATCTGCACCATGCCCAACACCGTTCCTCCAAATGACAATCAAGGAGTCACTGAATTCATCCTCTCGGAAGCTCAAAAAAAGGCCGTGGTGAATGTCTATCCCATCGCGGCCATCACAAAGGGGCTTCACGGAGCGGAATTAACGGATATGGCGGACTTGCTCGAAGCGGGAGCAGTGGCCTTCTCCGACGACGGCCAGCCTGTGCTGAACAGCCTGGTCATGCGGCGGGCTCTGGAATATGCCCAATTCCTTGAAACATTAATCATCGACCACTGCGAAGATACTCACCTGAGTGAAGGCGGCGTGATGAACGAAGGCATCCATTCTTACCGGCTCGGCCTCCGGGGAATTCCTACCTCGGCCGAAGAAATCATGGTGGCCAGGGACATCATCCTTGCCGAAAAATCCCGGTCCAGAATCCATTTTGCCCACGTGAGCGTGAAGGGAGCCGTCCAGCTGATTCAAGAGGCGAAGAGAAAAAAGATCCAGGTAACAGCTGAAGCCACTCCCCACCATCTCCTTCTTTCCGATTCCCTCTTGGAAGGGTACGACACCAATTTAAAAGTCAATCCTCCTCTCCGCAGCCAGGAGGACGTGGAGGCTCTCCTTTCCGCCGTTAAAAATGGGACTATCGATGTCCTTGCCACCGACCATGCCCCTCACTCGCCGGAAGAAAAGGACCTCGAATTCGACAGGGCTCCTTTTGGCATCAACGGGTTGGAGACTGCCGTCTCTCTTCTTCTGGACCGGCTGGTCAACAAAAATATCATTTCCATCCACAGGCTCATTGAAATGACCTCCACCACCCCGGCCCGCCTTCTGGATCTGAAGAATAAGGGCCGGATCGCCGTCGGCGCCGATGCCGATCTCACAATCCTCAATCTCCACAAGGAGATTGTGGTCAATGTGAACAGTTTCCAGTCCAAAAGCCGCAACAGTCCATTTCACAACTGGAAACTGAAGGGCGCGCCGGAGATGACGATTGTCGGCGGAAAAATCATCTATCCTTTTTCATCCTGAAAGACGGAATTAACCATGGACAGCAAAATATTAAACTATCAAAAAAACATCGGATATTATTTTCGGAAAGAAGATCTACTTCTGCAGGCGTTAACTCACAGCTCCTATGCCTATGAAAGCCAGGAAAAGGCAAAAGACAACGAAGTGCTGGAATTTCTGGGTGACTCTGTCCTCGGCCTGATCATTGCCGACTTTTTTTGCTCCACCTACCCCCACTTCTCAGAGGGGGAACTTTCCAAGCTCAAATCTTCGGCAGTCAGCACGCATGCCCTTTCCCAACTGGCGCATAAAATCAAACTCTACAAATACATCCTGCTGGGAAAAGGCGAAGAGAGAAGCGGAGGGAGAGACAAAAAAACCATACTGGCCGGAGCTTTTGAAGCTCTTGTCGGAGCGATTTATTTGGATGGAGGCTTTGAATCCGCACGGACCTTTCTCCTCAACATCCTCGGCTCTCCCTTTAAAAAAATCAAGAGCGAAAAGTTCCTGATCAACAATTACAAATCGGCCCTCCAGGAACATCTCCAGAAGACCAATTTGTCCCATCCCGTCTATCGCACAATTACCTCCACAGGACCCGATCACAAGAAAATTTTTGTCGTTGAAGTGTATGCCAATGGGGAGGCTCTGGCCAAGGCTAAGGGTTACTCCAAAAAAAACGCGGAGCAAAAAGCTGCGGAAAATGCCCTCCGGAGAATCCTGGGAAGAAAGATAAAACCTCTTTCTCAGGAGTCCTTTCTCCTGAAAAAATGATCGATGCTTATGACTTTGGCAAAATGACGGTCGACGGACATGTTTACAATTCGGACCTGATTATCTATCCGCGCCGGATCGAAAGTCCGTGGTGGCGGAAATCCGGACATACGCTCCACCTGGCGGACATCCCAGAAATTCTCCAGGAGGAGCCTGAAGTCATTATTATCGGCACGGGCTTTTTCGGCTTGATGAGAGAGGAAAAGGAAGTCCGGCGGGCCGCTCAAGACAAGAAGATCTCGCTGGTTGTTGAAAAAACACGGGAGGCTGTCCGGAGCTTCAACCGTATCGCTCCTCAAAAAAAAACGGTCGGGGCCTTCCATCTGACTTGCTGAGACGCATCAAAAACGACAATGGCCAAATGCATAAAATGCAAACAGAAAAAAGCCAAGCGCTTTTGTAAAGCCCTGGGGGGGGAAATATGCAGTCTCTGCTGCGGGATTCTCAGGAACAAGGAAATCCACTGCCCTCCCGGCTGCAGCTTCCTGGCCCAGCACCGGCCCTATGAGGAAAAGAGGATTATTGAAAAGAAGACGCCCTCTTCTCCAAGACCTGAGCCTGGAAGAAAAGACCTTTTACAGGATGAGCGTATGGCCTGGCTCGCCCTTCATATCGAGGCTTCGCTTAAAGAATACGGAGAAAGAAATTCCCTTTTTTCGGACAAGGAGGCCATCCTGGCCCTGGAGTATGCCAGAGAACACCTGGAAAAAGGCCAGAGCCTGGTGATCTTTCCACAGAGAGACGGAAAACCCCAGAATGAAATCGGGGAAGCCATCCTCCGGAGTTTGGCCAACTGCCGGTATCAAACAAATATCATCCTTTCTGACGGGAGCGAAGTCTACAAGAACGAAGAAAAATTGCAGTGTCTGGAACGGGTGATCTTTGGAGCCAAATCCTGGATCGGAGAGAATCTGGAGGGTCGGAATTACATCCAGAACCTGATCGAGCAATTTGCGAAAATCCAGGAACTCTCGCGCCAAAAGAGAATCATTACACCGACCTAATCAGAACGCATTCATTCTTTGATGGATTAATAATCCAAACAAGGGGATTAGTGCAGTCCTACGCCCGCAGTCGGTCGACGGATTCGACCGGCGGGGGTTCCAAGGGAATATGCCCCATTGGTTGGAGGGCACACGGCCGAGAACGAGAAGAGGAGGCAGAGAGCGCAGCGATCGTTGGAAGGGGTCTTCCCCTCCAAAGAGCGGAAAGAGGTTCTCCTCGGCGGGTGGGTGGAGATCCTTTCTTCTATTTGCTCATTAATGCTTCCAGAAAGCGAAGCGAGGGAATATTGCTTAAAGCAATCTTCATCACAGCCATTATAGGAACGGCCAGAATCATTCCCGGAATTCCCCAGAGCCAGCCCCAAAAGAAAAGTGCGAAAAGAACAACCAGCGGACTCAGGCCCAGACCCTGCCCCATCAACCGCGGCTCAATGACCATGGACACGATCCCATCCACGGCCGTCAGGATGAGGAGAAGCCAGAACACCGGCCAGAACTTGCCAAACTGAAAAAAGGCGAACAGGATGGGGATGACTTTGGAGATGAACGACCCAATATTCGGAATATAATTCAGAAGAAAGGTGAGGAAGCCAAAGACGATCGCAAAATCCACGCCAAAGATAATCAGGATGACGGTGGTCAGAATGCCGGAGAAAAGACTGATAATGGTCTTGATGGCCAAATATTTCTGAACCTGATGGTCGATATTCTGGAGGATTACGATCAATTGGGAGGCTTTGGCTGGATTGAATGAGTGGCTAATTTTGACCTGGAGTTTCCCCCGTCCGGCCAGCATGAACATAAGGAAAATAAAGACGAGAAAAAGATTTGCGAGAAACGAGAAAAATGTGCCCAGTGAACCCAGTAAAAAAGAGCCGACTTTATCAATGTCCAAATTTCCCGCCCAAGCCAGGGGGTCCCACTTCAATCCAGCGATCTTCAATTTTCCCTGAAGAGACTTAAAAAGGGAGCTGATCTTGTCACCGTATTCAGGAAATCCGGCCGCAAAAGATTTTCCGCTGGAATAGAAGAGGTAGCCGAGGAGATACAGGATCAAGAAACTGACCAGAAGAATAAAAATCAGAGAAATGGCTCTGGGAATTTTCATCCGGGTCAAAAAATCCAGCACCGGAGAGAGAATAAAATAGATGAATAAAGCTAAAAAGAAAGGAAAGAGCACGGGTTTGGCGAGGCGCAGGACAAGACCAATGATGAAAATGGCAATGACTCCTGCCGCCACAATCACGATCCGGTGTCTTTCCATTGTTTTCTTTCGGATATTATAAGTCAAATCCGGTCCAAAGAAAATCCTTCCTTTCAAGGGGAAGCATCCGTTTCGGTGATGACTCAGATTTGGAATAAGGTCCTGTCACGGCTCCCCCCCGTCCATCCTCACCTCCGCTCCTGGAGAATGCAAGATAAGGAATGATCGAAAGGCCGTGAGGCTCCGGGCGGGCGGGGAGCCCCTCCGCCGTGCCACCCTCCCTCGACGATCGCCCCCATCATAGAAGATGCGTCCGTCGGAATCCGAAAATGGCTATGGTTTCCGACCTCCCCTCGAACGGTGATTACGGTGAGATGAAAATCATCTCGGTATTCACCACCAAAGGCGATTGACCCCCTCTTTTCTTTGCTCAAAAATACAAAGCGAAAAGTATTCTTATTGAAGGAGAAAAAAGAGTCTCAGTATAGACTTCTGAAAACGCACACATCAAGGCACATCGCGATGAAAGACAGAAATCAAGAAGAACAGGGCTATCTGGAATGGCTGATCAACAGCCTCAATGAGGGAGTCATCTTCATCGACGACCAGACAAATGTTGTCGAGTGGAATCAAGGCGCCGAAAAAATCTTCGGATACACAAAAGAGGAAACTCTCGGGAAAAATCTTGACCGTCTCATCAGCGGAGAGCAGTCCAGCGAAGCGGTCCAGATGATCCGGGAAGATTTCCAGAGCAAAAAGACGATCTTTCGACCGGACGTCATCCGCTATCGGAAAGACCATTCTCCGGTTCACGTGACCATCATCCTCTCTCCGATTCAAGTCAATGGAAAATCGCACGGATTTGTCGGCATTTACAAAGACATCCCCGAATGGGTGAGGAAGGAGCAGGAAATCAGGTCCGTGAACCGTCTCCTTCGCGCCACGAGCGACATCAATCAGCTCATTATCCACGAGACAAATCCCAGCCAACTTCTTCAATCCGCCTGCGAGATTTTAAGTAAAAACGGAAACTATCGGATCGTGCAGGCCGTCCTGGTAGACGCCAAAGGCCGACCGGAAAAATTCTTCGGCGTGGGTGATCGGAAATGGATGGATGAACTTCGGCCGTGCGCCCTGAAAGTTCTGGAGAAACGAAGACCCCTGTTCATTCCCAATGTTTCAAGGGCTTCCTTGTGCAAGCCCTGCGATTCGATCAATACGGGATGGTCCGCTGTTTTTCCGCTCAAACATGCCCATGAAATCTTTGGAATCTTTCACATCGGATACGGAGTCCACTGTTTTGACCTGCGCCAGGAAGTCAAAATGTTGGAAGAAATTTCCGGCGATTTGGGTTTTGCCTTAAAAGGCTTGAAACAGGACAAAGAGAAAAAGAAGCTCAACAAAGAATTGCGCACACTCAAGGAATTTCAAGAACGCATCGTCCGGAATCTCGCTGAAGGGATTATCGTCGAAGACGCCAAGGGAATCATCACCTTCGTCAATCCGGCCATCGAAAAAATCCTCGGCTATTCCGCCAGGGAATTGATCGGAAAGCACTGGAAAAAAATCATCCCCAGAAATGAATACAAAAAAGCCAGGAAGAAGACGTGCTCCCGGAAAACATGCATGTTCGAACGATATGAGCTCCGGCTCCTGGCCAAAGACGGAAAGGAAATTCCAGGGTTGGTGAGTGTTCAATCGCTGTTTGAAAAAAACCGGTTTAAAGGTGTTCTCAGCTGTTGGACAAACATTTCCGAGTGGAAAAGGACTGAAAAAGAATTGAGAGCGTCCAGGGAAGAAGCGGTGGAAGCGAACCGGGCAAAGAACGAATTTCTGGCCAATATGAGCCATGAAATCCGGACGCCAATGAACGGCGTCATCGGGATGCTGGAACTCGCTCTGGACACCCCACTCACCGAAGAACAGCACGACTATCTCATGGCCGCCAAAGCCTCGGCGGAATCGCTGATGACTATTCTCAACGACATCCTGGATTTCTCCAAAATCGAAGCCCGTATGATCGACCTTCAGCCGATCGAGTTCAACCTCCATGATTCCATCGCCGATATCGTGGCCTCCCTCGCCTTGGAGGCCCATAAGAAGAACCTCGAGCTCATCTGTCACGTTCCGCCTTCTCTGCCCGGCGGAGTCATCGGAGATCTGGGAAGGTTGCGCCAGATTCTCATCAATCTGGTCAGCAATGCCATCAAATTCACGCGCCGAGGAGAGGTGGTCGTTGAAGTCCATTCGGAATGTCAAAGCAAAGATCAAATCACGCTCCACTTCATGGTCAAAGATACGGGGATCGGTATCTCCAGCAGCAAACAGAAACTCATCTTCAATGCATTCGCCCAGGCCGACGGATCCATGACGCGGAGGCACGGCGGAACCGGCCTCGGACTGTCGATATCTTTCCGGCTGATCCACTTGATGAGAGGCCAAATCTGGCTCGAAAGTGAAATCGGAAAGGGAAGCATATTTCACTTTACGCTCCCCTTCGGTCTCCAGAAAAAACAAAAGAAAAAAATCATTCCGGTGGAACCCAAAGAACTTCATCAACTTCGGGTCCTGGTGATCGACGACAATGCCACAAACCGAATGATCCTTCAGGAAATCCTGACCAACTGGTCAATGTCTCCCGTGCCAGCGGCCAGCGGCCTGGAAGCCCTGGATATCTTGGAAAAACACCGAGAAAACGGCCGATCCTTTGGTCTCTTTCTCGTGGATGTCGACATGCCGGGCATGGACGGTTTCTCCTTGGCCGAACGCATCAAACGGATTCCCGAATACGCCGAAACGACAATCATGATGCTGACTTCCGCCGATCGGAGAGGAGATCACAGCCGCTCCAAAGAATTGGAGATTTCCGCCTATTTGATGAAGCCGATCAAGCAGTCCGAACTCTTTGACGCCATCATGATGTCCCTGGGCAGCCAATTCATCGCCAAAAAGGAGCGCGAATTAATCACGAATCTTTCCCTGTTGGAAAACAGGCGGCTCTATCACATCCTTCTGGGAGAAGACAATCCGATCAATCAAAAAGTCGCCGTCCGCATGCTGGAAAAAAGAGGCCATAAGATCGCCACCGCCGGAGACGGAAGGAAAGTGTTGAGCGCCTTGAAAAAAATCCGTTTTGATCTGATTCTAATGGATATCCAGATGCCGAGAATGAATGGTCTCGAAGCGACGGCGTATATCCGGAAAAAAGAATATCAAACGGGAACGCACATTCCCATCATCGCCATGACGGCCCACGCCATGAAAGGTGACCGCGAACGGTGTTTGGAAGCCGGTATGGATGACTATGTCTCCAAGCCATTCAGGCCTGAAGAATTTTTCAGGGTTCTGGACCGGGTCATGAAAAACAACCATGCGGATGTCCAGAATCATAAAAAGGGCTGGAATTGAGAATGGGGAACATATAAAATAAAACCAAAAGGAAAAGGATATCTAAAAAAGAAATGAAAGTCCTTCTGGCCGAAGATGATGTGATCTCCTGCAAGATTCTGGAGAGGAACATCAACAAGTGGGGGTATGAAGTCGCCATCACCCAGAATGGAAAAGAGGCCTGGAAAGCCCTTCAGAATCACTCGCTCCGACTGGCCATCGTCGACTGGATGATGCCTGAGATGGACGGTGTGGAACTCTGCCAAAAAATTCGCCAGGCCCAAAAACCCAAATACACCTATATCATTCTTCTCACCGCCAGAGACAACCAGCAGGATATCATCGAGGGACTCCAGGCTGGCGCTGATGATTATATGACCAAGCCGGTCAATTTCCTGGAGTTGAAAGCCCGGCTGCAGACCGGGAGAAGAATCATTGAGCTTGAAGACAAACTTCTGGAATCTCAGGGAAAGTTGTATGAGCTAGCCACCCAGGATAGTTTAACGGGCCTGTGGAACCGCGCCACCATCATGCAATTCCTCCAGGAAGAGCTGGAACATAGCTCGCGTGAAGATTATGCGGTCAGCATTATTCTTTTAGATATCGACTTTTTTAAAAAAATCAATGACACCCATGGCCATCACACAGGAGATCTCGTCCTTAAAAAAGCAACCTCCTGTTTGAAAAAGCACGTCCGGCCATATGATCGAATCGGACGCTACGGAGGGGATGAGATGCTCATCGTCCTCCCCCACTGCTCAAAGAAAAATGTGGCCCGTATTGCCGAACGGCTCCGCTACCAGTGCAGCAAAGCCAATGTCCGGACCACGAAAGGCCCTCTTTCATTGACACTGTCCTTGGGCTGTGCCTCATCGGAAGACTTTGTTCATCCCACCGTTCACAGCCTCATACTGGCCGGTGATAATGCTCTCTATAAAGCCAAAAATCAGGGACGCAACTGCGTCGCCATTTCCGAAATAATTTCTAAACCTAAGAAAGGGAGATCCAATGGAACAGAAGCAAACAGAAAACAACCTCATTCCTATTGACTCATCGGATGCTCTGGAAAGAATCGGAGGAGATCCGTCTTTCCTTGAAGAACTGCTGAACCTCTATTTTGAAGAGTTCACAACAAAGTCGGACGAACTGTGCAAGGCGATTGAGACCAAAGATTTCAAGGCGATCCAGGAACTTGGCCACAGCCTCAAAGGCTCATCGGCCAACCTCAGCCTCCTCGCACTGCAGAAGACCTCTTACGAAATGGAGATGGCAGGCAGGGAAAAGGATATCGAGAAAGCGAAGTCAACGTTTGTCCTTTTAAAGGATGACTGTGAGAGGCTAAAGGAATTTCTGGCGAAAAAAATGAATTGATTACTGGCGCGCATGCTCTTTCAAGAATTTGAGCATCGTCTCTAAATATTTTTCGCCGACATCTGTGTAGCCCTCTGTGATTTTTGCCACTCCGACAAGGAGATGTCCTGATTTTGCCATAAAAACATTGCGCAGGTAGCGGTCTTGAAAAGAATAGCCCGCATCTGTCTTCTGAATCTGGACGCCGTTTTTGGCGAAATGGTCCAGGAATTCCTGGAGTCTGCCTGCGGCGTCTTCCTCCGATTCGGCCTCCATTAGGAAACATTCAAACTCTAAATCATTCCAGCGATAGTCCGCCTTATAGCCGTGACTTAAAAATGCAAATCCCATAAAATTACGAAGAATGAACTTCTCACTGTTGGCGACCAGGCCTTCTCTGGGAAAGAGCTGCAGGAGAGGTGGAAATCCGCCTTTTTCTTTGATCCGATTCACAATTTCCTGAGAAAACAGTTTTAACCACTCTTCGGTTTTTGGCCCCACGTCAGTACAGAAGAGTTTGACGTAGTAGCTCCCGACAAATAAATTCAATGTTCCCTCTTCCACATATCCCTGATTGCCGACAGGGAGGAAGCGGCTCTCCGGATATCTTTCCGCACTGTAAATTCCGAAAGAATTTGTCCCGTTCTGCATATCATAAATCTCCACGGTCAGCGCCGCCTTGGATTTTTTTTCTTTATACCGGGCGACCAGAAGTTCCTGAAAATCATAGCTCAGATAGATCTCCGCGGCTCCGTCGATGTGCTCAAAAAGGTTTTCCGGAAGATAACTCTGGGGAGGCTCGGAAAACTCCCAAGTCATAATTTCGGGCAACAGCGGAAGGAGTGAAGAAGACTCCTGGTCCGCGGCCCGGGCGTTCACCACTTGGAAAAGACAAAGGGCCAGAAGGACAACCGGAAAAAGGCCGTTCGATCTCTTGAATATATCCGCTTTCATTGTTCCTTTCTCCTGAAGAATGAAGCAGGCTTCATCATAGGCCTCTATTCTCCTTTTGACAAGGCTGGATGTTGACAGGAATTTTCACTCAGAGTAAGTTTACTTCTTATGGCCGTTTCAAAAGTGGTGATGGTTAAAGGGAAGGGCGTTTGGCTTTCCGACGGAGACCTCGACCTCCAGAAACTGCGCCGCATGTATGAATCGGGAATACAACTCCTCACGGGCCGGCAGAGTTTCCAGGAAGGGCTGAACGCTCTCTTTTCCCAGAGGGATCGGGTCGGAATCAAAATCAACACTATTGGAGGCCGCATGCTTTCCACCCGTCCGGAGGTCTCTCTCCTTCTGGCCCAATTGCTGATCGAAGGCCGCATCCAGGAAAAAGATATCGTCATCTGGGACCGGACAAACCAGGAACTTAAAGAAGCGGGATACAGCCTCAGCCTTGCCCGCAGCCGTTTGAAGGTCTTTGGCACAGATACAGCCGGAGCCGGCTATGCCACCGACCTTGTCTCTCACCTCAATATCGGAAGCCTTTTCTCCACCATTCAGTCGAATTTTGTCACGGCCTCAGTGAGCCTGGCTATAGTCAAGGACCACGGCCTGGCCGGAATCACGGCCGGAATGAAGAACTATTTTGGAGCCATTCATAATCCGAATAAATACCATGACTCGAACTGCGATCCATTTATCGCAGAGCTTTTTGACACGCGTTTTGTGAAAGAGAAGCACCGGCTTTCTGTCCTCGACTGCCTGGTCGTTCAATACCATCGGGGCCCCTCTTATCATGCCCGCTGGGCGGAAAAACATGAGGCCCTGCTCTTCAGTCTTGACCCGGTCGCCGCTGATTTCACAGGATGGCAGATTGTGGAAAATCTGAGGAGAAAAAAAGGCCTTCCTTCTCTGGAAGAAGAAAAACGGCCTCCCCTGTATCTGCGCACGGCTGAACAGATGGGCCTGGGAAAGGCCAGCCCCAAGGATATACAAATCGTCGAAGAAGAAATATAATGAAGGAAAAAGCATCCTATCAATTGTGGGAAAAAATAAGTGAAAAGGCGTCAATTTTTTAAATCCGCGACGGGTGCCGGACTCCTGCTGGGCACAAGCCTGGGTCCGGCACTCCACGATTTATACGCCTTCGGCGAAAAGGGAAATCTTTCTCAAGTGGAGGCCCGCTACTATAAAAAGCTTCCGGACCGTGAGATCGAATGCACACTTTGTCCCCGCCACTGCAAACTGGGAGATAAAGAGAGGGGATACTGCGGTGTGAGAGAAAACCGGAACGGCATCTATTACACGCTCGTCTACGGCAAAGCCTGTTCCCTCTATGTGGACCCGATCGAAAAAAAGCCCTTTTTTCATTTTCTTCCCCGGACAAACACCCTCTCCATCGCAACGGCAGGCTGTAATGTCAACTGCAAATTCTGCCAGAACTGGGAGATATCCCAGGTTCGACCTGAACAAGTGGACCACTTCGACCTCCCGCCTCAAGCGGTCGTCAAAAACGCCAGTGAATACAGGTGCGCGAGTATTGCTTACACCTACACCGAACCAATCGTTTTTTATGAATATATGTACGATGCGTCTGTGGACGCACGGAAAAAAGGAATCCGCAATGTGGTCGTTACCGGAGGACATGTCAACTCCGAACCTCTGGAGGCTCTGACGAAGGTCGTCGATGCAATCAAAGTGGACCTGAAGTCTTTTTCCCAGGACTTCTATTCAGAATATGTCCGGGGAGACCTCCGGCCTGTACTCGAAGCGATTCAAACCGTCCATCGGAGTAAAATCTGGTTGGAACTGGTCTATCTGGTTATCCCCACGCTCAATGACTCTGTGGACCAGATCCGTAAAATGTGCCGCTGGCTCATGAAAGAGGTCGGCCCTGACGTTCCTCTTCATTTTTCGCGCTTCTTCCCGAATTATCTCGTCAAAAACCTCCCCCCCACTCCGATATCAATCCTGGAAAATCTCCACCGAACCGCGCTCGAGGAAGGTCTCCATTATGTCTACGTCGGAAATGTGCCCGGCCATGAATTCGAAAGCACCTATTGCCCGTCCTGTAAGAACATCGTCATCCAGAGGTTTGGCTTCGATACACAAAAAGTCAACCTGAAAAAAGGGTGCTGTCAATTTTGCCAAACCCCCATTCCAGGGATCTGGACTTGAAAACATTTTTTCCTCCATTTCTTCTAGGTTTTCTCGCTGCGGCATTTCAGATCTACCTGCTCAGAGAATTTTCCGTCCACTTCTACGGAAATGAAATCACATTCGGATTTGTCCTGGCCTCCTGGCTTTTGTGGGGAAGCCTGGGAAGTCTCATGGCTTCGAAGTTCAAATTCAAATCCTCGCGGTTTCCTCAAATCTATTACGGCGTCGTTCTTTCTTTTCCGCTCTGCCTGATCGGCCTCAGGTTTTCGCGATATTTTCTCGGCCTCCTTCCGGGCGAAGTGACCGGAACGGCCCCCATTCTGTTTTTCTCTCTGGCCCTCTGCTTTTTTATTAATTTTCCCCTTGGCATTCTTTTCGTTTTTAATGTCATCCTGGACAATGGGAATATCACCCGCGTCTATATCTGGGAATCCCTCGGTGCGGCCGCAGGAGGCCTTTCCGTCTATCTTTTTCTTATCCCCTTTTTTTCCAACTGGCAGGCGGTCTCTTGCCTGGGGGGCCTGGTTTCCTTGCTCGTTTTTCTGTTTTTCGGAAAAAAGAAAAAAAAGGGGCTCTTGATCTTGATTCTGGTTGTCCTTGCCGCGTTCAGTCTCTTTGATCTGCCCAGCCAAAAAATCTACTGGCAGCCCTTCAGCCTTATAGCGACTAAGGACAGCCCTTATGGAAAGCTCCAGGTGATTAAAACCCAGGAGCAGATTTCTCTCTACGACAACAGCCTTCACCTCTATTCTCATCCGGACCTGGCTTCCTCAGAAGAAACCGTGCACTTTGCATTTCTCCAGAGGCCGGACGCCGAAAGCGCCCTCTTCATCGGCGGAGGGGCAGGCGGGAGCCTTTTCCAGGCCCTGAAATACCCCCGGGTGGAAGTGGACTTTGTGGAGCTGGATCCGGAAATAATCCGCCTCTCCCTGGACTCTCTTCCTGAGAAAGACAGGTCCGTCTTTTTTGAAAAAAGAATCCATATTTATTATCAAGACGGCCGGAAGTTCCTCGCCAGGACCCATAGGACCTATGACCTGATTCTCCTCAACCTCCCTGAGCCGTCCACGGCCCAGGTGAATCGCTTCTACACCGTGGAATTTTTCTCCCTCGTCAAAGAAAGACTTCGCTCCGGTGGGGTCTTTTCGTTCCGGGTTCCATCCGCGGAAAATTACATCAGCCCCGAACTCCAAAAATTTCTTTCCACTCTCTATTCCACATTAAAAAAAGTTTTCCCGGAGGTCCAGATTGTGCCGGGCAGTACAAATATCTTTCTGGCCTCCGCTTTCCCTCTGTCCATTAAGACTGAAGAGTTGCGCCGGACGATCGAAGAATTGAAGCTGAACAATACCTATGTCTCTCCCCATCTGCTGTTTTCCCGTCTCAGTCCTTTAAGGGTAGAATTTCTCAGAAAAAAAATTGAAGAGGGAAACGGAGCCGTCAACACCGACCTCGCTCCGGTGTGCTATTTTACCAGTTCCGTTCTCTGGAGCACCCAGTTGAAAGGCCTGGAAACCCGAGTCCTCACCTTTTTTGAAAAGCACCCCTCTTTCTGGCTTCTCAACCTTCCTCTTTTTCTTTTTCTGATCGTTCTTATTATCCTCCGCATCAGAAAAACAGAATCCAGTTTTTACCTGGTCCCGCTGGCTGTCATGGGATTTACGACCATCGTCTGTGAAATCATCCTCGTGATCTGGTTTCAGACCCTGTTCGGGTATATCTACGGAAGAATTGCTCTTCTTCTGACCGCCTTTATGGCCGGGCTGTTTGTCGGGGCCTTGAGGAGTTCGAAGAGGCGGAAGTTTTTTTTCTCCCAAATTCTTGTGATCCAGCTCTGCCTGGTCCTCCTTCTCGCCGTCCTTCAATTGGCCCTGGCGACACACCCTCCGGAGCTCTTTCTGTTTGCCTACCTTCTCTTCCTGGGGTACTTCGGGGGAGACCTGTTTGTTGTCTCCAATCGCCTTTTCATCCGGCAAAAAGCCCATTACGGCCTGGGCTACGGACTGGACCTCATCGGTTCTTTTCTGGGAGCTGTGGCCGCTTCTTCCCTGATCATCCCTCTTCTTGGACTTCCTCTCCTGGTCAAATATCTCTTACTTCTTAACTCCTTTTGTTTTCTTTTTCTCCTTTTCCGGCCCAGAACCTAATATTCGTCTTCCTCTTCCGGATGCATCTTTTTTTGAGCGCATCAAAGAAAAGAGGGCTATTGGAATGCCGGAGAATACCATTTAAAGACTGATTAAAGACTGAGCGGTCATGATTCATGTCTCCTTGACTCAACTGATCGTCTTGGAATAGACTCATCTTGCGGTCGCCAGTCATTTTTTGATCCTAAAAAAAGGCCGTATATCCCGGCCATAAAAAGTCATTTTTATTGGTTCCCTTTCATTCTGTGTGGGTGAGAAAGGAGATATCCGGAATGGTTGCGCTCTCCTTCAGGTTTTTCACGCCGTTCCCTCTCCACTCCTGGAGGCGGCTGCGGAACTCGCTTCCAGAGAAGCTCAGACATCCTCGCCGCCCGGCAGAGCCGGGTTCCCTCCAGGAGCGCCTCGGGAAGGCTAAACCTTCAATAGTCGCTTTAGCCATTCCGGATATCTTCCTTCAATGAATCCACCTAAAATGGAAGAGAACCTTTCTTTTTTAAAGGAGGTCGAAGATGAAAAAAAGGATTCCGGTTTTCAAATTAGCCGCCATCATTTTATTTTTCCTATTCTGCTCCTTTCTAGTATTCACACCGGAATGTTCCTCCGGTGCTGAAAAAATTAAAGCGCTCCGTTTTGGCATGCTCGTAAACGGCAAAGGTCAGACTTTCAAAAATGCCGTCCTGATCGTTAAGAACGACCGCATAGAGAGCGTCGGGACCGATCCATCGGCCATCCCGGAAGGTTCGGAACTGATTGACTTGACTGAATATACGGCCATCCCCGGCCTCATCGACGTGCACACGCATATGACATACTACTGGGACGCGTCTTTTCACGCCCGGCCCTGGCAGCTCCAGGAAATGCTGGGCCCTGGCATGACAACCTTCCTCGCTCAGAAAAATGCCCTTAAAACCCTGGAGGCGGGCGTCACTACAGTTCGCGATTTAGGCGCTTTTGATCCCCATACGTGCGACCGTATTGACATCGCCATGCGGGACTTGATTCAAATGGGAGCGATGATCGGGCCGCGCATGTTCGTCTCCGGTTACGGCCTCCTGCCGACCTTCTCACCCGCCACGAATGAATCTGCACCCCGCCACTGGGGCACGGCCGATGGCGTGTCGGAAGTCATGCGCATTGTGCGGCGGGAGATCGCGGCCGGAGTGGACTGGGTGAAAATGTTCGCTTCCACCGGAAGCGCCGATGATCTGACAGGATACCAGACATATACGTTCGAAGAGATCAAAGCCGCCGTGGATGTGGCTCATCAAAAGGGGATTCCCATTTCCGTTCACTCTTACGGCTCGAAAGCGGCGCAGGACGCCATACGGGCCGGCGCGGATTCCCTGGAACACCCCATTGACCTGAGTGACGAGACGCTGGCTGAAATGGCAAAAAAAGGCATCTTTTATGTTCCGACCGTCGATCACAACCGTTATTATGCCGATAATGCCGAGATTTTCGGCTACGGGCCGGATGTGGTTGAGCGTCTCCATGCCTTTATCGACCGCAATGTGGAGACCACACGGCGGGCGCACAAGGCCGGAGTTCGAATCGCTATGGGATCGGATGCCGTTTTTACCATGTTCGGAGAGAATACTCGCGAGCTCGCATGGTTCATCAAGGCCGGCATGACTCCAGAGGAGGCACTGGCGACATCCACGATAAACGGGGCCGCCCTGTTGGGTAAAGAGGGTGAGCTGGGAGCCCTCCTCCCGGGATATTATGCCGATATTGTGGCTGTCGAGGGCAATCCCCTCAAAGATATCCATGTTGTCATCCACAATGTCCGATGGGTGATGAAGGGCGGCAAGGTCGTCATCGATCAAACGAAACTTAAATTTGATCGGCGCTGAGGGCGGACACAGTTCAAATTTTCTTGACAGGAATTCCAATTTATGTTCTACTGTATTTTAAATTTTCTTCAAGCTTCCTTTCTTAATGAGAAGCATAGAAATTCCATAGAGAAGGGCTGTTCCTAATGAGAATAAATGTCTCCCAGAAAAAAGTGCGGGATCCATTTGTATCTAAAATCGAGGAATTGAGCGGGCAGAAAATTCTGGCCTGCTACCAATGCGGGAAATGTTCGGCCGGCTGCCCGGCCGTCTCAGAAATGGACATTCTTCCCAACCAGGTCATCCGCTACATCCAATTGGGATTCAAAAACGAGCTTCTCCAATCCAAATCCTTCTGGGTCTGCGCTTCTTGCTTGACCTGCAATGCGCGCTGCCCAAAGGGCATTAAAATTGCTGAGGTCATGGAGGCCCTGAGGCAAATCCTGCTGCGCAAAAGACAGGATTTTGTCAAAATTCAAGATCTTTCGGACGAAGAAAAGAAAAGCGTGCCTGTCATTGCTCTGATCAGCAACTTTAGGAAATATACATCTTAAATTGATATAAGAATGTATAAACAATTTTTTCATCTTAAAATCACAGGGAATAATCATAATGAAAATAAGCTATTATCCTGGGTGCACTCTGAAGGCCAATGCCAAGAATTTTGAAGATTCGACGCTCTGCTCACTCCATCGCCTCGGCATAGAGGTTGAGGAACTCAACCGCTGGAATTGCTGCGGCACAGTCTTTTCTCTGGCTACGGATGACTTGATTCATCACGTAGCCCCCATTCGCAACCTCATCCGCACCCGAGAAGCCGGCTCGGACTCCGTCATGACCCTGTGCGCCATGTGCTACAACACGCTGAAAAGAGCCAACGAAAGGATGAAGCGCGATCCGGAAGGTCTGGAAAAGATCAATAAATTCATCGACGCTGAGAACATTTCCTATAACGGCGACGTCCGGGTTCTCCATCTGTTGGAACTTCTGAGAGATGAAATAAAATTCGCAGCCGTCACCGAGAAAGTGGTCAAGCCTCTCAAGGACCTTAAGGTTTCAAGCTATTACGGATGCCTTTTGGTCCGTCCCAAAGAAATCGGGTTCGATGATGTGGAAAATCCCCGGATTATGGAAGACCTCATGACCGCCCTGGGCGCTGATTCCGTCGAATTTCCCCATAAAACAGAATGCTGCGCTTCCTATCAAACCGTCGATAATCCCAAGATCGTCGCCGAGCGCACCTACACGATTCTCTCCTCGGCCCAAAGTATGGGCGCGGATGTCGTGGCCGTCAGCTGTCCGCTCTGCGCCTTTAATCTGGACACGCGCCAGAAGGAAACCGCCCAACTGCACTCCGAATTTAAAAAGATCCCCGTCCTCTATTTTTCTCAGCTTCTGGCCATCGCTCTCGGCTGTCCGGAGAATAGCCTGAGATTTGATCTTCATTTCATTGATCCAAAGCCAATTTTAAAACTCAAAGGATTACTCTGAGGGGCAAATGATTTATTTCGGCGAGTTAAAAGCAAAAAAGGGGAAGATTCACATCGACAAAAACAGATGCAAGGGATGCGGATTCTGCGTCGAGTATTGTCCAAAGGAAGTCCTTGAACTCTCTGAAGAATTCAACGTCAAAGGCTACCATCCGCCGTTTGTAAAAAACGAAGAGAACTGCTGCTATTGTCAGCTCTGCGAATCCATATGCCCTGAATTTGCCTTATTTGTCACTCTCAAGGAGGAGGAAGAAGGTGAAAAAAGTGAAAGCAGACCCTAAGGGAGTATTAACGGGAGCCCATTATCTGGACGGTGATTTTGCGATTGCTGAAGGAGCCCTGGCCGCCGGATGCCGCTTTTTTGCCGGTTACCCCATCACTCCGTCCACAGAAACAGCTGAGAGATTTTCGGAAAGGATTCCCTTTGTGGGAGGTGTTTTCATCCAGATGGAAGATGAGCTTGCCTCGATGGCCGCCCTGATCGGAGCGTCCTGGGCCGGGAAAAAGGCCATGAGCGTCACTTCCGGGCCGGGCTTTTCTCTGATGATGGAGAACATCGGTCTGGCCGCCATGATGGAAACACCTGTGGTCATCGCCAACGTCCAAAGAGGAGGCCCGTCCACAGGACTTCCCACTCTCACCGGCCAGCAGGACATGATGCAGGTCAAATGGGGTTCTCACGGCGATTATCAGATCATCGCCCTCTCCCCTGATTCTCCTCAGGAATGCTTTGACCTCACCATCCATGCATTTAATCTCTCCGAGATATACCGTGTTCCGACATTCATCATGACGGATGAATGTGTCGGCCACATGCACGAGAAGGTCGTCATCCCCCCGGCCGATGCCATCGAGCTGGTGGAAAGAAAATGGTATGAAGGACCCAAAGATAAATTTCTGCCTTATAAGCCCGACAAAGACATGATTCCCTTCATGGTCAAAGCCGGCGACGGTTATCGCTTCCATACGACCGGCTTGACCCACGACGAGCGCGGCTATCCGGTCATCAACGCCGAATGCCAGGACTGGTGTGTGCGCCATCTCTCGGACAAGATCAAGAAAAATGCGGATAAAATCTTCAAATTCGAGGAAGATCAGACGGACGATGCGGAAATTATCGTTATTTCTTACGGCATTACCTCGAGAGTCGCCTACCGTGCTGTCCAGATGGCCCGAAAAGCAGGAATCAAGGTCGGAACATTCCGGCTGATTGTCGTCTGGCCTTTCCCGGAAAAACGCATCCGTGAGCTGGCCAAAAAAGTCAAGGCTTTTGTCGTCCCTGAAATCAACTACGGGCAGATGGTTCTCGAAGTGGAACGGGCCTCAGCGGGCCTTGCCCCTGCCATTCACGTCCCTCACCTGGGCGGCTGGGTCCACGATCCGGAGGACATTTTCAAAGTGATCAAGGAGGCTGCGAAATGACGAAAGAAAAAGAGCGTTTTGAAGAAAAGAATCCGATGGAAGGATTCCTGCGGATGGACCGGATCCCTCACATCTGGTGTTCGGGATGCGGAATCGGAGTCGTCGTCACCTCCTTCGCCGAAGCCCTCAAAAAAAGCCAGCTCGACCTGGATAAAGTGGCCATTGTCTCCGGCATCGGCTGCACGGGAAGAGTGGCTGGCTATGTCAAACTCGACTCCTTCCATACGACACACGGCCGCGCCATTCCCTTTGCGACCGGCCTGAAGTTGGGCAACCCGGATCTCAAGGTGGTCGTGTTCAGCGGCGACGGCGATACCGTCGGCATCGGCGGCAATCATTTTATCCACGCCGCTCGGCGGAACATGGACCTTCTCGTCATCTGCGTCAATAACTTCAATTACGCCATGACCGGAGGACAGGTCGCGGCCACCTCCCCGATCAATGCCAATCTCTCCACAGCTCCCTACGGGAACTACGAGTATCCTTTCAATCTTCCTTATCTTGCCGAGGCGTGCGGGGCCACTTATGTCGCCCGCTGGACATGCCTTCACCTGCGGCGAGTCACCAAATCCATCCAGGAAGCCCTCCAGAAGCGCGGTTTTTCCTTTATCGAGGTCATCGCGCCCTGCGTGACCCTTTATGCCCGGCGCAATCGCCTGGGCGATGGCCTCAATCTCCTCAAGTATTATCATGACAATTCCGAAATCCAGCACGGCGCCGATACAAGAACCCTGGACATCAGCTACCAGGGAAAAATCACCGTCGGCAAATTTGTGGACAAGGAGAAGCCGACTTTTCTGGACTGTATGAATCAGCATCTAACCAAAGTTTTGGGCGAAAAATATCAATCCTATGGAGTTAAGCCATGACAGAAATAAGGTTTTCTGGTTTTGGCGGACAGGGGATCATCCGCTGCGGCCTGATCACGGGTAAAGCCGTTTCTCTGTTCGATAATAAATACGCCACCATGACCCAGAGCTTCGGCCCGGAGGCCCGGGGAAGCGCCTGCAGCTCTCAGGTAGTGGTCTCCGAAGACCGGGTTCTCTATCCCTATATCACCCGGCCTGAAGTCCTTGTGTCCATGTCCCAAGAAGCCTATGACAAATATGAGCGGGAACTCCGCGAAGACGGGATCCTGATCGTCGACAGCGACCTGGTCAAGCTCAAGCCCGCCAGAGGAAAGGTCAAAATCTATAAGATCACATCCACGCGCTTTGCCGAGGAACTGGGGAACCGAATATTTGCCAACCTGGTCATGCTGGGCTTCTTCACCGCCATCACCAAAGTCGTCTCCCCCGAGGCCATGAAAAAAGCCCTGCCCGGCCTGGTCCCCAAGAGATTCTTAGACGTCAATGCCAAAGCCTTCGAAAAAGGCTACCATTTCGGACTTGAAGTTCTGGAAGAGGAAAAGAAAACCAATAAAAAGTAGGATCAAAAATGAAAAAAACAGGTGTTTTTATCTGCCACTGCGGCATCAACATCGCCGGCACCGTGGACGTCAAAAAAATCGTTGAAGAGATGGCCAAACATCCCGGTGTCGCCCATGCGGAAGACTATGTCTACATGTGCTCAGATCCGGGGCAGAACCTGATTATCCAGTCCATCAAAGAAAAAAAGCTGGATAACATTGTTGTCGCCTGCTGCTCCCCCACCCTGCATGAGACGACTTTTCGGAACGCAGCCAAAGCGGCGGGAATAAATGCCTTTCATTGTGAAATTGCCAACATTCGCGAACAGTGCAGTTGGGTCCACAAGGATAAATCCAAAGCCACTGAAAAAGCCAAAAAGATCACTCAGAGCGTCGTGGAAAAAGTCAGAAAGAACGAGGCCCTTGAGCCTCTCAGCGTCCCGGTCACGCGAAAAGCAATGGTCATCGGCGGCGGAATCTCCGGCATCCAGGCATCGCTGGACCTGGCCAATAGCGGCTTCGAAGTCATCCTCGTGGAGCGGTCTCCCTCCATCGGCGGACATATGATTCAACTCTCCGAGACCTTTCCCACTCTGGACTGTTCCCAGTGCATTCTCACGCCGAAAATGGTGGAAGTCTCCAAGCATCCGAAGGTCAAACTCATGACCTATAGCGAAGTTCAAGATATCTCCGGCTATGTCGGTAACTTTAAAGTCAAAATCCTCAAAAAGCCCACCTATGTGCACGCCGACAAATGCACGCTCTGCGATGAATGCACGAAAGTCTGCCCGATCGTCGTTCCCAATGAGTTCGACATCGGCCTGACCGGACGCCGGGTCATCTACATCCCTTTCCCCCAGGCCATTCCGGCGTCCTACACGCTCGACGATAAAAACTGCCCGGATCCCTTTACAACCATCGCCTGTGGTAAATGCGCTGATGTCTGCGAGCCCAAGGCCATCGACTACGATATGAAGCCGGAGATTGTCGAAGAGGAAGTCGGCGCGATCATCGTCGCCACAGGCTTTGACCTCTACGACAAGGAAAAAATGGCCGAGTATGGATATGGAAAAATTCCTGACGTCCTGGACGGCCTCCAGTTCGAGCGGCTCTGTTCGGCTTCAGGACCGACAAAAGGGGAAATTCTCAGGCCCTCGGACCACAAAGAGCCTAAAGAAGTCGTTTTCATCCAGTGCGCGGGCTCCCGCGATCCCGAACTGCACTGCGCCTACTGCTCCAAAATCTGCTGCATGTACACCGTCAAGCATGCCATGCTCTACAAACATCATGTTCATGACGGCCAGGCGTATATCTTCTACATTGACATCCGGTCCGGAGGAAAAGGCTACGAAGAGTTTGTCCAGAGGGCGGTTGAAGAGGACGGAGTCCTCTACCTGCGAGGAAAAGTTTCCCGGATATTTCAGGATAAGGATAAAATTAAGGTTTGGGGTGTCGACACTCTGATGGGAAAGTCCGTTGAGATCGATGCGGACATGGTCGTGCTGGCCATGGCCACACGGCCTTCCAAGGGAGCTGCAGAGCTGGCCAAAAAACTCAAGATCGCCATGGACAAGGACGGCTTTCTGGCCGAGGCTCATCCGAAGTTGCGGCCGGTGGAGAGCATCACGTCCGGAATATTCCTGGCCGGGGCTGCTCAGGCACCGAAGGATATCCCAGAAGCAGTGGCCCAGGCCAGCGGCGCGGCATCCAAGGCGATATCCATCCTCTCTCAAGAAAGGCTGTTCCATGCGCCGACCGTCGCCCGAGTCCTCAAAAACCTCTGCACGGGATGCGGCATGTGTGTGCTGGTTTGTCCCTATGACGCTCTGACCCTCAAGGACGGGAAAGTGGAAGTCAATGAAATCCTGTGCGAAGGCTGCGGGACATGCTCCGCCACCTGCTTGAGAGCGGCGATTCAGGTGAAGAACCTCACTCCCCTTCATGTCCATGAAATGATACGGGCGTGCCTAGGAGGCTAAGATGGCAGACGCATTCGAACCCAAACTTGTGGCTTTTCTCTGCAAGTGGTGTTCTTCGGCGGGAAGCGACCTGGCCGGCGTTTCGCGCATGGAGTATCCTTCGAATGTGACGCCCATTCAGGTGATGTGCTCGGGGAGCGTTTCCCCCCTTTATATCTTTTCGGCCTTTAACCGGGGCGCGGATGGCGTGCTGGTCTCCGGCTGCCATCCCGGCGACTGCCACTACATCAAAGGCAACTATTACGCCCGGCGCAGATTGGCGCTGGTTAAGAAGCTTCTCGAACATATCGGCCTTGAGCCCCAGAGATTCCAGATGTCCTGGGTCTCTGCGGCAGAAGGCCAGAAATATACGCATATCATCAAAGACCTGGTCAGAGAACTCAAGCCTCTGGGTCCTCAAAAGAAGTTGAGGAGAAACGGATAATGGTCAACATCGAGAACCTCAGGGAAGAAGCCAAAAAACTTCTTAAAGAAGGGAAAGTGAAATACATCATCGGCTACGGGCAGGGAACGGACGGCTGGAAAGCCAATCCCGTTTTCATCACAAAGCCGGAGGATGTGGAAAAATTGGTCTGGAATCCGACCTGCTTCCACAACCTCACCCGCTTCCTCGTGGATGAGAAGAGAAGAAAAGCCAAGGTCAAGGAGCCGGACGTGCGGCCCGTGGGCGTTGTCGTCAAAGGCTGCGACAGCCGGGCCGTGGTGATCCTGCTTCAAGAAAAATTTATCGACCGTCAGGACGTCTTTCTCCTCGGAATTTCCTGCGAGAATGCCGGAGTTGTGGATGAGCGCAAACTGGCCAAAAAGCTCGGAGGGAAAAAGCCGGGCAGAATCTTCGCCGGAGAGAACAACCAATTTATCGTTGAGACAGGGGAAGGAAAAATCGAGATTCCGGTCCAGGAAATCCTGGCCGAACACTGTATCGAATGCAAAGCCCATTTTCCCGTCCTCTCTGATGTCCTTATCGGAGAGAAGACTAAACGAACTGTCCAGAATCCCTTTCAATCCCTGGAAAAAATGGAATCGCTGTCTCCGGAAGAAAAGTGGAAGTTCTGGAGTGATCAGCTCGAAAAATGCATCCGCTGCTATGCCTGCCGCTCGGTCTGTCCGATGTGCTACTGCGACGAGTGCGTGGCGGACACCATTAATTTTGCCGTCACGGCGGACACGCCGGCGGAAGAAAAAGCCCAGAAAATCAAATGGCTGGAAAAATCTCCGCTGCTTTCTGAGAATATCTTTTATCACCTGGTCAGAGCCATTCATCTGGCCGGCCGGTGCATCGACTGCGGAGAGTGCGAAAGGGCATGCCCTGTGAATATTCCCATCCGTTTTCTCAATAAAAAAATGGAAAAGGAAGCCCTGACGCTCTTCGGCTACGAAGCGGGTATGGATCCCTCCCAGCCTTCCCTTGTTTCCAGTTTTAAGGACGACGATCCCCAGGAATTTATCAGGTGAGACAATGGAAAAGACACTGACTAAAAAGGATTTTTCCAAATGGATGAAGACGCTCGCCGCCCACGAACTCTACGCTCCCCGAAAAGATGGAGAGATCTGGAACTTTGACATCATCCGCGATTCCGCCGCCGTCGAACTCGACTTCCTGAACACGGTCGTGCCTTCGAAAAAGATCATTTATCCCCAGTGGGAACGGCTGCTTCAATTCAAGAAATCCGACACAGATGGATTCCAGGTGGAGGAGATTTTACCCGAACCGAAACCGGCGGTGGTCTTCGGCCTACGGCCCTGCGAAGGAAAGGCTTTTCTTCTGATGGATAAGGTTTTCGGCGGCGACTTTGAGGATACCTATTACTGGAAGAGAAGAAAGGCGACAACCCTTATCGGCCTCACCTGCGCCGTTCCTCCCTCCCCCAACTGTTTCTGCCTTTCTGTGGAAGGCTCTCCCCATTCCAAGGAAGGTCTGGACATACTTCTCACCGACATCGGTGAAAAAATCCTTGTTGAAGCGCTGACAGAAAAAGGGAAAAAACTCCTCCAGGAGGCCAAACAGCTCCTCAAAGAGCCGACCCCTGACGACAGAAAAAAAGCGGAAAAGCTCAAGGCGGAGGCGGAGAAAAAAGTCAGGCGCCAGGTCAAAAACCTCAAAGAAGTCACGACCAAGCTCAAAGGCATGTTCGACTCGCCTTTCTGGGATGAAGAATCGATGAGTTGTATCCGCTGCGGCATTTGCACCTATCTCTGCCCGACCTGCCACTGCTTTGATATGAATGATGAAGTGGAGACGAGTTCTCCCCTTTCAGGAAAAAGAGTCCGGACCTGGGACACCTGCCAGTTCCCTGACTTCACCATGCATTCCTCGGGCCACAACCCGAGGCCGGACAAAGCCTCCCGGCTGCGCCAGAGAATCAACCATAAATTCCAATATTTTGTCGAGATCCATCAGAAATATCAGTGCACGGGATGCGGCCGGTGTATCTCCTACTGCCCGGTGGGAATTGATCTTATAAAAGTTCTGGAAAAGGTCAAAGAATATGGAGCATAACGTTTATATTCCAAAACAAGCAAAAATCATCGCCATTAAAGAAGAAGTCGGCGGCATCCGGCCGATCAAGACCTTCAAAACCCAGTTCCTCAACGGCTCTGAGTTTGCCTACCGATGCGGCCAGTGCGCCATGCTCTCTGTTTTCGGCAAGGGAGAATCGATGATCTCCATCTCCTCCTCACCCCTGGCCAAGGATTATCTTCAGTTCAGCATCCTCAAAATGGGACGCGTGACCTCGGCCCTCCATGAGATGGAGACAGGGGATGTCATCGGGATCCGCGGCCCCTACGGCAACGGCTTTCCCATGGACAAGTGGACAAAGAAGAACATCCTCTTTATCGGCGGCGGTATCGGCCTGGCCCCGATCTGGTCGGTGCTCCAGACAACCCTGACGAAAAAGGAAGATTACGGAGAACTCACGCTCATTTATGGAGCCCGAACATCTAAAGACATCGTCTTCAAGGAAGAGCTGGCGGAGCTCGGGAAAAAAATGAAGGTTCATCTCTCCATCGATGTCGCCGAGCCGGAATGGAAGGAGTTTGTCGGATTTGTCGCCCAGAACGTCCTGGATAAAAAGCCTTCGCCCTCAAACACGATCGCCATCACCTGCGGCCCGCCGATCATGATTAAAACAGTAATAAAGGCGCTTAAAGACCTCAAGTTTGAGGACGGTCAGATCTACACGACCGTTGAGAACAAAATGAAGTGAGGCATCGGCAAGTGCGGACGGTGCAATATCGGCCGCCACTATGTCTGTAAGGACGGCCCGGTTTATTCCTGGGCCGAATTGAAGAATTTGCCTCAAGAATATTGATTCATAGGAAAAAAGAAGGAGACACGAAGATGGCAAAGACAACAAAACCAAAAAAGAAGATATCCAGGCCTTCAAAAGTCCGTTCCCAAAAAAGTGACGTCCCCAAAGACATGGTCACGGTCTTTATCATGGGTAAATCCCACGAGGTGCCGACTGATGCGACGATCATGGGCGCCATCGAATACGCCGGCTATCAGATAAAGAGAGGGGCCGGCTGCCGGGAAGGTTTCTGCGGGGCCTGCGCCACCGTGTATCGGCTTCCGGGAGACTATAAAATCTATACCGGCCTCGCCTGCACAACGCTCGTTCAGGACGGCATGTGGCTGTCTCAGCTTCCTGCCATTCCCTCCCAGAAACCTGTCTATGACATCAAAAAACTTGAACCCAACGTCGAGGCTTTCCAAAAGCTCTACCCCGAAATCTTCCGCTGCGTGGCCTGCAACACCTGCACCAAAGCCTGTCCCCAGGACCTGGAAGTCATGGACTATATTCAGGCCGCTATTCGCGGGGATGTGGAAAAGGTCATGGACCTTTCCTTTGACTGCCTCTGCTGCGGGCTGTGCGCCATCCGCTGTCCGGCCGAGATCGTCCACTACAACGTGGGGCTTTTGGCCAAGCGGCTCTACGGAAAATATCTGTCCAAGAAAAGCTCTGAACTGGAAAAGAGACTGAAAGAAGTCAAGAGCAGAAAGTTCGACAAAGAATACAAAGAGCTGATGAAAATGAAGAAGGATGTTCTCAAAAAGCGTTATTACGCTAGGGATATTGAATAAAGGAGTGTCCGATGTACCCAGAATACATGAAAGACTCTTTGAAAATAGTCGAGGAAACGCGGCCGAAAAGGCTGGAGCTTGAAAAATCGGGAAAGCCGGTCTTTCCACCGATGACTGCGGACCAGCGGGAGGACGTGCTGAATAAATTTCATCCGGATTATAAGCCGGAATCCAGACGCAAGATCCATATCGGGCCGAATAAAGGCGAGCTGCTGACAACGGAGGTTGCAGACATCCTTGAATCCCACAGCCGCATCGACCCGAAGATGTTTGACCTGACACAACCGGATTTTGAAACGGACATACTCATCATCGGCGGAGGCGGTGCCGGATGTGCGGCCGCCATCATCGCCAGAGAAAAAGGCGCCCGGTCCATCATCTCCACCAAGCTACGCCTGGGAGACGCCAATTCCATGATGTCTCAGGGCGGGATGCAGGCGGCCGTTACACCTCAGGATTCTCCCACCAGACACTACCTGGATGCGTTGGGCGGCGGACACTTCGACAACAAACCGGATCTGGTGCGCGCCATGACCGAGGACGGACCGGAAGTCGTCAAGTGGCTCGAGGAATTGGGCGTTATCTGGGACAAAAATCCGGACAACTCGATGTATGTCCTCCATGGAGGAGGCACTTCACGGAAGCGCATGCACTCCTGCCGCGACTACACGGGCGCCATCATCATGCGCACCCTGATGGATGAAGCCCGCAATCATCCGGATGACATAAAAATTTTGGAATTTATGCCGACCATCGAACTGATTCTGGATGAGAAAGGAAGATGCGCCGGCGGTGTCCTCTACAACCTCGAAACAGAAGAATATTTTACGGTCAAGGCCAAGGCAACGATTATCACCACCGGCGGCTATGGACGGCTCCACATCAGAGGCTTTGACACGACCAACCACTACGGCGCCACGGGCGACGGCCTGATCATGGCCTATAAAGCCGGCGCCAAGCTGCTTTACATGGACTCTGTCCAGTACCATCCGACAGGGGCCAGCTTCCCCGAGCAGATCGCCGGATTCCTGATCACCGAGAAAATCCGGGGTGCGGGCGGACAGCCGGTCAATAAATACGGTGAGCTTTTCGTCTTTCCGCGCGAACCGCGGGATGTGGAAAGCTCGGCCTTTATCCGCGAGTGCCTGGAGCGAAAAAACGGCATCCAGACCCCGAGTGGAAGATGGGGCGTCTGGCTTGACTCGCCGCTGATCGATGTCATCCAGGGCGAGGGCTACCTCCTGAAGAACTTTCCGGCCATGGTCCGCCAGTTCATCCGCTACGACATCGACATCACCAAGGAGCCGATGCTGGTGTATCCCTCGCTCCATTACCAGAACGGCGGGATCGAAATCAACGATACGTGTGAGACAAATATCAAAGGGCTGTACGTGGCCGGCGAGGCCTCAGGCGGAGTCCACGGCCGGAACCGGCTGATGGGGAATTCCGTCCTGGATTATAATGTGTTCGGACGCCGGGCCGGAAAATACGCCGCTGAATACATAAAATCCGCCGCCCTTAGCAAGCTGACTCTCCGGCACATCACCGCCTATGAGGCCGAGATGAAGCGGGCCAAAATCAAAACCGACCGTATCGCTCCTGTGCTCCTCCCCTCCTACACTCCGGAAGTCGTGCGCAAGCGCCAGCTCACCGCCCACTACGAAGGCACCCTGCGGTAATAGTATTGTTACTTTTGCTTTAATATTAGAGCCGTGGTTTGAAGAATGTTGATTTAAAGCCCGGCTAGCCTCTTCTTCGCATCCTCAATCTCAGGCCGTCTTGGGTCAGCGTCTTTCCATAAAACAAAGGAAATTAATAAAATCTATCAACTCCCAAGGATATTCTTCCAATAATATTTCGGGCTCTTAACCAGACGTTTTCCTACGTTTTTATAATAAGGATAAAGCAGAAAAACCTGGTATCCTGTCTCGAGCAGCGAAAGCCACTTTTTAATAGTCGTTATGAATCACCTTCTAAATCGAAGAGAAATCAAACTTGAGCTTGGGGTGCTTTTCAAGGCTTGAGGGAGGCTGTTCTCCATCTTAGGGAGCTTCTGATGACCGCTGAGGCCTCGGCTGAATATTTATCGTAATTTTCTCTTGCCCCGGCAGGAGAAGTCTGTCATATTTCTGACGCTTTTTGGCTTGTCTGCGGGTTCCTGACCCGCCCTTCACTATTTTGAGCTCAATTTGACATCCCTGAGTATCACGTTTTATAATCTCCCACGAGGGAATGAGGCAAAATTGGTGCTCGAGAGATCATTCGGCCAGCGCAGCAGAAAACGAAATGCTTATCTTTCAACGTGTAAGCGTATATGCAACAGCCGAAATATTTAATCTGTTAAGAGAAAATTTTTTATGGAATGAAGCAAAAATATTAGAACTTCTCAAATACAGGAATAAAATAACTGAATTTTACATAATGGGGGCAGAATATGAACAAATGATAGACGGTGTTGATGAATTTTACAAATATTATGCAAATAAAAATATCCCAATCTTTGCCTTGGCTTCAGTTGCTTGCAGAAGAGTATTGGAGGAATTGGACCAGAATGGAGTTGACCAAGAGCTGAAAAGGCTACGAAGCAAGTATTCTCAAGTAAAATGATTGAAGCGCATGGAAGCCTGAGGCCCAGCGGGGGCATGGCCTCGAACTTTTCTAAGCGGGACGTGTTGCCACGAAAAAGCGCCTCATGAAGAGAGACGAGGGAGGGGAGGGAGAATTCTCATGAAAGAAAAAGAAATAAAAATAGAGAAAGCCGAAGTGAAAATGACTCCAGATATTGCTGGAGAGAAGAAAAAAGAGAAATCAGGAATACTTCGAGTTTTTTCAAGCCCAGTGGCAAATATGTTAGCTTTTTTAGTGGGAATTCTTGGAATTGGATTAGCGATATATTTTTGGCAAGAAAGCAAATTAGAAAGAGAATTAGTTTTTCTTTCTCATCCAGTAAAAGCAACCGTGGTCAAAGCTGGTCAAACTTCGTCAATAGAAATATTTTATAAGAATGAGAAAATAAATACTGATGTCACTGCCGTTCAGGTTGCCATCTGGAATAGAGGAAAGAGACCAATTGAAAAGAATGACATATTAGAAGAGGTCGTTTTACTTACTAGGCCAAAAACACCTATCCTAGATGCGGAGATACGAAAAATATCTCGAGGTATTATCGATCTAAATATCAATAAGGAAGGTTTTCAAGAAGGTCGCATCCCTGTATCTTGGCGTGTCCTTGAAAAAAATGATGGGGGGTCTATCCAAATAATTATTGCGGGAAGCTCTAAAGTTGAAATAGCAGTTGACGGTACAATTATTGAACAAGGCCCTGTAAAAGATATTTCTTATAAAGGCAATTTTCCAGGCGCACAAGAGCAGTATAAAGAGCGAAAAAAAGAACGAAATGAAATTTTGTTTTTATTCTTAGGGATTATAACTTTTAATATTATTATTAGCTTAATAGTCTATTTACAAAGTAAGAAAAGAAAAAGGCACATTGGTTTAAAATCTTATTTTCCCATTTTTTTTATTACGATAGCGTATATCACTGTACTCATAATTATCATGATAATTACTCGGCGTATAATAGAGCCTCCATGGGGATTTTGAAGATAAAAATTGTAGGAAATTCAAGTTTCATAAGATTCTTTTGGGAAAACTCTTTTATCAGGCGAAATTTAATTAATCTTTAATCTTTCTCTTTTCCTGATTTTTTTATAATAAATCGTCTTTCTCGAATATAAATTTCAAGGATCGTAATGCTAGCCATTCGCCCACTTCTCTGGATATGTCCCCAAGGCCAATCCTTTCTGAAAAAGAAAAAGGCAAAAGCGAAAGGACGGCCGCCCGGTCTGCTTCTAGCTAAATTTCGCCATAGGCGTAACTTCGTCTGTGCCACACCCGTTAGGTGCGGGCGGGACGAATCACCTTCTAAATCGAAGAGAAATCAAACTTGAGCTTGGGATGCTTTTCAAGGCTTGAGGGAGGCTGTTCAACATCTTAGGGAACTTCTGATGGCCGTTGAGGCCTCGGCCGAATATTTATCATAATTTTCTCTTGCCCTGGCAGGAGAAGTCTGTCAGATTTCCGACGTTTTTTGGCTTGTCTGCGGATTCCTGACCCGCCCTCCACTATTTTGAGCTTAATTTAATTTCCCTGAGTATCACGTTTTATAATTTCTCACAAGGGGATGAGGCAAAATTGGTGCTCGAGAGATCATTCGGCCAACGCAGCAGAAAACGAAATGCTTATCTTTGCTCATTAATATGTTGCCAAAGCATAAGTTCATCATGCAA
>JBAVVD010000039.1:0-28338 GCA_049697115.1 Candidatus Aminicenantales bacterium | reverse complement strand
TCCACACTCGGCGTGGATGTGAAGCTCTTTCTTCCGTTTTATAGAGAAATTAAAAGAAAGAATCTCCATTTCAAAAAGATCTTGCCCGGCCAACGCATGGATTGGAATGGAAAAATGGAGGATTTTTCCCTATGGGAAGCGAACGCCGATTCTTTTTCCGTTTATTTCATCGAGAAAGACGAATATTATGACAGGGATTACCTGTATGCATCTCCCCAGGGCGATTATCCGGATAACGGAGAAAGATTTGCGTTTTTCTCCAAAGCCTCACTGGTCTCCTTGAAAGCATTGAATTTTAAGCCCCATATTCTTCACGGCCATGACTGGCAGACCGCCCCGGCCCTAGCCTATCTCAAATTTCTTTATAAAGGAGACCCGTTTTTTCAAAACATCCGTTCGCTCTTTACCATTCACAACCTCGCCTATCAAGGGCTTTTCAAAAGAGATGTCCTGAGTCGGATCGGCCTTCCGGACAGCCTTTTCAATATGGAAGACCTGGAGTTCTATGGGAAAGTGAATTTTCTAAAGGCGGGCATTCTCTATGCCACCGCTGTTTCCACCGTCAGCCCGCGCTACAGCCAGGAGATACAGACTCCTGAGTACGGCCACGGGCTGGACGGACTGCTCAGAAAAAGGAAGGATGCCCTATCGGGCATTCTCAACGGCGTGGATTATTCCGCGTGGAATCCTTCATCAGACGGATTTTTGGTCTCTTCCTTCGGCCCGGACGATTTCCGGGGAAAAAAAGAATGTAAACGCGACCTCCTTCACACTTTTCATCTGCGCCGCACTCGAAAGAACATTCCGGTCTTGGGCATGGTCTCCCGTCTGGCCGGCCAGAAAGGCCTGGACCTCCTCTGCAATGCCCTGGAGAGCCTCTTTCGCACGGATGTCTTTCTCATCATTCTTGGGACCGGAGAAGAAAATATCCAGAATGTTTTAAAAGCGGCCCAGGAACAACATCCATCCCGTTTCGGTCTGCACATCGCTTTTGATGAAGCCCTGGCCCATAAAATCACGGCCGGAAGCGACCTGTTTCTCATTCCCTCTCGCTATGAACCCTGCGGCTTAACCCAGATGTACAGCCTCAAATATGGAACAATCCCCGTCGTGCGAGCGACCGGAGGTCTGGAAGATACCATACAGGAATTCAATCCTGAAACCAAAACCGGAAACGGATTCAAGTTCCAGGAATACACCGCGGAAGCCTTTTTGAAGTCCCTGGAGAAGGCCCTTCAAATTTATCCGCAGAAAAACCTCTGGCGGAGACTGATCCAGAATGCCATGGCCTCAGATTTTTCATGGGAGAGGTCGGCTCAGGATTATCTCCGCTTGTATGAAACGCTTGTCCAATCGCCTTTCTGAATGACCGGAATTCCGTCGGCCGCAGGAATGCCTGTTTATCCTCTCATGAATTCAGAGGCCAGCTCAGGCGGAACAGGATTGATATAGAAGCCTGTCCCCCACTCAAATCCGGCGACACGGCTGAGGATGGGAATCACCTCAAAATGCCAGTGGAAAACTTTATCCATCTCCGGCCAGACCTCTCTGGAGAGCTCCGGATTAGGACCCTGGTGAATGAAATAATTAAAAGGAGGATCGGAAAGGATATTTTTAAGCCGGGATAATACGTCTTTGAGGATTTCCGCCAGGGATTGAAGCTCATCCGCATTTAGGGAGGCATAATAAGGGGAATGGCGGATTGGGGTGATGCGCATTTCAAAAGGGAAGCGTGAAGCAAATGGGGCGGTTACACAAAAATGCCGGTTGGACAAAATCAGACGTTCTTTGGCGGCCCTCTCCTCTTTCAAAATGCGGCAAATAACGCATTCTTTGAACTTTCGGTAAGCCCGTTCTGCCCCGTAAACCTCTTCTTTCAACCTTTTGGGGATAATGGGAGTGGCCACGATCTGGGAATGGGGATGGGTCAGGGAAGCACCGGCTTCTTTTCCTTTGTTTTTAAATATCTGTATGTATTGATACTGGGATTCCTTCTCGATACTTGTGATGCGTTCCCGATAGGTCCAGAGGACGTCGCGAATATGAGGAAGAGGAAGGTCCACCAGTTCTTTCTGATGATCCGGGCTTTCGATGACCACTTCATGCACGCCGACTCCATCCATCCATTCAAAAACGCCTTTCTTGTGTTTGTCGGGAAGGCCTCCGCGATTCAGAGCCGGGAACTTGTTGGGAACGACCCTGACCCGCCAGCCTTTTTTATTAACCTGCGTTCCGGGCGTTCTCAATGAAAAAACCTCCGGCGGAGTTTTGGATTCGCTTCCTTCGCAGAAAGGGCAGAATTTCTCTTCGTCTTCCCTCTTTTCCGTCTTTTCAGTCTGCGGCGGGCGGAAATCATCCGGTCTTTTGGAGCGTTCGGACGCAATAATCACCCATCTGCCGCTGATGATATCTTTTCTGAGCTGAGACATGTCTATTCGCCCAGGAGCTCTTTGATTTTAATTTTTAACTCATCCAAAGATGAGGATTTCACCACATAGGCATCCGCCGCCCACGTCATAAAGTCATTCTTGTGACTCTGATACGCCGTATTGATGATGATCGGAATGTCTTTCCTTGAGCCCATGATCTGTGTGATGAGTTCAATGCCGTTTTTTCCCGGCATGCGGATGTCCGTGATAATGAGATCAAACTTTTCCTTTTCCAATAGGGCCAGAGCCTGGTCCGCATCCATAGCCGTTATGACTTCGTATCCTTCCTGGGACAATTCTTCTTTGTAGAGAAGGCAGAGGGCTTCCTCATCCTCGACAACAAGCAGTCTCTTCATTGAGGACCTCCATTCGCGCAGCATTTAAAATATAATCGAAAGGTCGTCCCTTTCCCTTCCTCGCTCTCCATTTCAATTTTTCCTCCACAGGCATCCATGATTCTCTTGACATAGACAAGCCCCAGTCCGATGCCTTTCTTTTTCGTGGAAAAAAAAGGAAGAAACAATTTCTCTCTGGAGGCTGGAGGGATCCCTATGCCTGAGTCTTTGATACTCAGGACGACCCAGTGTTTATTCTCTCTATATACGCGGATAATAATTTTTCCTCCCCTCCGTGTGGCATCGATTGCGTTGTCCAGGAGGTTCCGGATCAATTCTCCCAAATAGGTCGGATCACATAGAACGGGTGGAAGTCCTTCCTCAATCTCCATCTGGACATCAATCCCCCGGCTTTTTTCTTGAACGTCCGAGCTTTGAAGAATGGAATGGAGGATGGGGTGAATTTCAAAAGGGCTGGGATGTCGAATATCAATCTTAAGAAAATGGGCCAGTTTATAGACCACTTCCTCCAGTCTTTTGATCTCCTTCTGGATGATTTCCAGATTTCTTTTTCGCTTGGCCTCGTCATCGGGGGAATGGAGGAGCTGGTCGGTAAAGCCGCCGATGGCGACAAGGGGATTTCTCAGTTGATGGGTGATGAACAGGGCCATTTCCCCCAGGAAAGCCAGTTTTTCCATATCCAGCATTTTTTTATGAAGCGATGCCGCATAAATGAAATTTCCGGCCAGAAGCCCGCAGATGCTGGCCAGCTTGATATCTCTGATTTCGATGGGGACTCCCGTGATGGCGTTGTCAACGATGATTTCGCCCATCACGTCGTTGCGGGCAACGAGAGGGATACAGAGAAACTCATTGGCTCGGATGACTTCCAGGAAACGCTTGTCGACGGAGGATTCATTCCAGGCATCTTTGATTCTGAGAATTTCCCTGCGCCCGGCGGCCAGAGCGGGGATCATGAGATTTTCCTGGCTCAAGTCATAGGTCATCGTTTGAATCCGGTGGCTGAGGGCGTCTGCATTTTGACTCAAAAGGGTCCGGTTATGTTCAATGATATCCGCATAGCCAATTCCAGGTGTGGAAAGGATTTCCCAGATCGTATTGGCCTCTTCGGCGGATTTGGGTCCAAGCCACAATTTTCCTTCCAATTCTTCTCCATCCGTCAGGAAAAGCATAGCCCTGTTAAATCCGATGCCCGATCCGGAGGTCAAAGCCGTCAGTATAACAAGAAGGTTATCCTCCAGGGAAAAGGGCTGGAAAAAGCTCTGAGAGATGATTGAGAGAAGCATGAGCTCTTTCGGCGCATCCTTCCGGAAATCCGGCATGGAGAAATTAAACGTCTCGATCAATTGAGTCTCCATTTCCGGGGAACGATACGAATTCCGTCGCCGTATATCTTGAAGTTCTTGCGGTCGTGGGCCTCATCATAGCCGATGGAAAAGTGGTTGGGAATCTGGGAGTATTTGTCAATGATCACGTTCTGGAGCCTGGCTCCATGGCCGATTTCCACGCCTTCAAAAACAAGGACATTCTGAAGATGGGAATTTTTCCCGATGGTCACTCCATGGGAGATGATGGAACGCCGGACCGCCGCTTTATGAATGGTGCAGCCAGCGCTGATGAGGGAATTCTGGATGGTGCTTTGTTCGATAAAGCTGGGAGGATACTGGCCGGAATACGTGCGGAGCGGCCAGATGTCGTCCTGAACCTGGAAGGGAGGCGTTCCGGAGAGAAATGCCATATTCGACTGCCAGTACGCGGTGATCGTCCCGATATCTTCCCAATACCCCTCGAAAGGATAGGCGAAGATTCGATTTTTCAGGATCATTCGGGGCAGGACATCTTTTCCGAAGTCATGAGAGCTTTTCTGATTTTTGGCGTCCTGGATTAAAGCATGGATCAGGCTGGCGGTCTTGAAAAGATAGACTCCCATGGAAATAAGGGAATGTTCCGGATCTGAGGGAAGTGAAGGCGGATTTTTTGGCTTTTCGTTCAGCTCGATGATTCTGTTTTCATCGTCAATTTTCAGTGCGCCAAACCGCCTGACCTCTGCCCGCGGGACAGGTTTGGCCATGAGAACCGCATCGGCCTCCTTTTCAAGAAAAAACTTCAATAATTTCCGGTAATCCGCTTTATACACATGATCTCCGGAGAGGACAAGCACTGCCTGAGGTTTTTCCTGCTGGATGGTGTAAATATTCTGGAACACGGCATCTGCCGTTCCTTCATACCAGCGGTCTCCCACCCTACCCTGAGCGGGAAGGGAAATGATGAAACTGCGGCTTTCCGGGTGGAAGATATTCCATCCGCGGAGAATATGCATCTCGAGAGAGAGAGATTTGTACTGGGTCAGGAGAGCGATCTTTCTCAGACCCGAGTTCAAGCAGTTGGAAAGGCTGAAATCGATAATTCGGAAACTTCCCAGAAAGGGAACCGAGGGCTTGGATCTGTCCTGGGTTAACGGATAGAGGCGCTCTCCCTTTCCCCCGCAGAGAATCATAACGAGTGTTTTTTCAAATAGGTTGACCATCTGAGTCCGTGATTTCCTCGAAAAGATGATCCTCTTTTTCCCATACCTTCAAGAGAGTTTCTTCCGCTGGAGAGAGCCGGGTTCTGTGGGAGAGCCATCCGGCGAGAGTGCTGGCCCTTTGGAAATGTTCCGCTGCTCTGGCCTCGGCATAATCCCTGGCCGACCAGGTGGAAACAAGAAACGGCCAATCTGAGCTTTCCAGCAGGAATTTCTCACGGAAAAACTGCCGGAGCACTCTTTGATTCTGCAGAACGGCCTTTTTTTTCAGTCGCACGGCGTCTTCTTCAATCTGGTATATTTTCTCCCAGATCCAAGATGTATCCTCATTGAGCCAGATCCAGTGAAATCCGCCTTTACCCCAGGATCCTTCAGGCAAGGAGATGATGGTCCGGGGAGGAATGTGCTCCAGACACCGGCTGGCTGCCATTGGTTGGACTGCACTCTGGCTGAGTTTCTTTAAAACCAAGTAAAGCCATTCCGGCCCCTCAAACCACCAATGCCCAAAAAGCTCTGTATCATAGAGAGCGACAATCACTCCTTCGGATTTTGCCTTCAGAGCCTCATGGAGGATATGAACAAAATGGGAAGAATGCGCTTCCAGCCTTTCCTGGGTTTGTCGAAGATCGTAGGGTTCTTTAACGGCCAGGTCACTGCCGGAAGATGTAATTCTCCAGTATCTCATTCCCCCCGGGAAATGTTTTTTGTGAAATTCCAGGTACCATTCGTCTCCTGGGTAGCCCGTGCTCCTGCTCCAGACCTGGATTCCGGAAACTTCGTCTCTGACCAGGAAAGCCATATGTGAAGGATGAGCCACGTAAGGAAAATAGGGGTCTTTTAAGGATTCCTGAGGGGGACTGTATTCCTCCCTGTACTTTTCCCAGAGAAGTTTCAAAGAAGGAAACCTTTCCATATAGACCCCCTGGGCTTCTCCCCCTTTGAGGAGATGGCTGTCGACAAAGAAATACTTCAGGTTTCCTTTTTTAAGGACCTCATCCACTCCCTGGCGGAGATAAGCGCCCCCAGGGCCAAACGGACGCTTCCACGCATAGCCAGGCCGATAGGCGCACTCCGGCAGCCAAAAACCTCTTGCCTCCTGTCCAAAAAAACGGCGGTAAACATGTCGGCCCTGAAGAATTTGATGTTGAATGGATTCATCATGCGAGAGTAGCGGGAAGTAGGCATGGGTGGCTGCGGATGTCAGAATTTCAATCTGACCTTCGTCCTGAAGAGTCCGAAAGGAGCGGATAATATCCCCGTGGAATTTTTCATGAAAATTCCGGAGCCGTTTCTTGTACCAATCTTCCCAGAACACCGCGAGCCGATACAGCTCTTTGTTTCCGGTTTTCAGGAAATGTTTATGGTCTTCACAGGCAGCCGTTATTTTCATTCTCAGATAGTCGTCAAAGCCTTTCTGGAAATTCTTGTTCTTCAATTGGTCGGCAAGGACAGGAGTGAAGCTGATGTTGATTTGCGGCGAAACGCCCTCCTCCACCAGGCGGAATAGAACTTCCAGGAGGGGAAGATAGCTCTCTGCCGCGGCCTCATAGAGCCAGTCCATTCCATGAGGCCAGCTTCCATGAGCCAGCACAAAGGGAATATGGCTGTGGAGGACAAGGCAAAAATACCGGCGGTTCATTTCATTCTTTCAGTCGTATTTCCATAGAGAATTTTTCCTGACCGGAAAGGGAAATTTTCCAATGAGGAATGAGGCATATGCCTTGATGGATTATATCATATCCCTTCTCTGATTGGGAGAGGGTCTGAAGAGGGAAATGCCATATTCCATCAAATGGAACCGCTTGGAAAACCAGTCTTCCTTTAAGAAGAACGACTTCTTGCTTACGGATCTCCATCTCTCCGGGAAAAAGACAGAAATTCCATTCCAGGCCGAAAACAAAAGAAATAACCCCCTGGGACAAGTTTTCAAGAGAATAACGGATGCGGATGGAGTCCTTGCCAGGCCGAATCTCTTTTTTTACATAAATGGGAATTGGTTCCCCGCAAGACCGGACCGTCCCTTTTTTGGAAAGAATGAGCCCGCTTTTCTGACACTCAAACTCGTATTCTTCGGTGCTAAAATTTCCCTGTTCCTCATAAGCCAAGGACTGAAACTCTTCTTGCGTGGTTTGGACAGGAAGAAAATGGTCAAAAAGGGAAAAACGCGGATATCTGTCATAGGAACTCAGGAATCCGTCTTGAAAAGGGATCTCCTTGGTCAATTCGTGGATGCTCTTTCCTTCGCCCTTCTTATGGTTCTGGTCCTGGCTCGTATGGTAGGTCTCTTTTCTGCGTGAGAGAACATCACACAGATTCCGGCAGGCCGGCCGGTAGTCGAGCTCAACTAAACTGCCTCCGAGAGAGGGCTTGAAGATCAGGTTAAATTTTTCTCCTTGATAAAAGACCTCTGTTTTTCCGTCCAGGTCATAATCCAACACCTGCCAGCCAGGGTCGAGCGGGAGGAGCTTCTCCGCTGCCAAAAGGTGGAGATACGCAGCCTCGCGGAGATGAGGTAAATAGAGGCCTCCAAAAATGCCATGCCAGTAAGGATCATTGCCCTGTCCCTTATAGAGTTCTCTTTGGGCGTTTGGATCCCGGCTCTGACTGACCTTCCGCGAGATAAAGAGCATCCGTTTATGAAGATGGTTGCTTTCGGGGTATTTGAGGAAAAATTCCCTGAAGAAACCTCCCCGGAGGAACCTTCGGGCCTCAGGCGGTATTTGTTTTTTTATCATCTGATAGGTTTTGCTGTCCTCCGGCTCGAGTACCCACTCCATCATCTCCTCATAAGAGGCCGGCGGCAGATAGATCCTTCCCTGAGGCAAAAATTGATCCAGGGCTTCGGAGTACGTCAGGGTTTGCATATTTTCCTCTTCCAGTAAGGCCAGGAACTTTTCCAGCCACATCTCTTCGTAAACCCATTTGTGTGTGCCCGGCCAGAGCCCAAATTTTTCCCCATCGTCGCCCAGAATCGCCATGCCTTTCCTTTGCCTGACCTGGTCAAGATAGGACTGAATTTCCTCAATGGGCTCAAAAGGGATGAGATACCGCAACTTCTTGTCGATGGGAAAAATATTGAGGGGAAAGCCGGCGTCTTCTGTGATGTAGTACGCATGAATGTTTTTGATTCCCGCATAATGAAAATGTTCTTCGTCGAGGAGAGTGTATTCAATCCCAGCTCTGGCCAGCGTTTGAGGAAGGTCCGGTTCCCAGATTCTTTCCGTCAACCAGATACCGCGGGGTTTACTGCCGAAGTTTTTCTCCAGAAATTCGTTCATCATCACGAGCTGACCCATTCGGTCTTCTTCTGGAATGATGGAAAGAATGGGCTCATAAAAGCCTCCTCCGAGGAGTTCAATCTGCCGTCGGCCCGCCATTTCCTGGACGATTTCCCAGCACTCCCTTTCCTTTACTTCCATGTACTCCCAGAGGGGGCCGGAAAAATGAAGAGTCAGCTTCAACGCCGGGTGGGTTCTGGCTCTTTTGAGAAAGGGCAGATAGCATTCTTTGAACGCTTTCTCAAAAACAGAAGAAAAATTACCCACCGGCTGATGGTTATGGATGGCCAGAAGAAATATGAGCCGTTCGGTCATGAAAAATTAACTCCTGATGATCGGCAGGCTTCCTGGATATAGCTCTCGAAAAGAGTGCCGAATTCCTCCGCGTTTTCTTCGCCGAACCACCAGAACCAGTCCGAGCTCTCGGCGATATAAATTTCTTCTCTGGCGCCGCACAGGTCTCTGGCCCTGGCCAAAGCTTCCCAGGCTCTGTTCTTTGCCGGGGAACCTATCCATTTGGAAAAACCTTCCATCCATGTTCCCGGGACCAGAGTGACCTCTCTTTGCGGTTCGTGCTGGGCCAGGTAGTCCTGGAAGAAGGTCAGCTGGATGTCCCCCTTTTTTTTCAGGCGGGAAAAAAATTCTCTGAGAAAGGGCACGCCGTTGTCTCTGTAGTGGCCCCAGGGATTTTCCCCATCCAGAGCGATGACCAGAATGGAGGTTGGCCCGCCGAGTCTTCTTTTTTCTTCCACCTGGTTCAAGAAGTCATTGACCGCTTCCTTCTCGTCCCATTTCTTGTATTCGAAGCTTATCCGATTGGAAAGATCCCTGTCGCGAAAAAAGACAGACAAGTTTTCGCTTCTATAGGGAATGTAACGCTCCTCAGGCCGGACCGTTCTTCCCAAGCTCTTCCACAGAATATTCTCATCCGTAACAGCAAAGGAAAATCCCGCCTGGAAGACATCCCGGGCGACCTCCGGGCTGAGGCCTCCTTCCGGAGGCCAAAGACCGGAGGGGGCATCCCCGAAAATTTGTTTAAAGTATTCCCTTCCTTTGATCAACTGCTCCCGCCCGTCTTCGGGATGGCGGAAGGAAAGAGAAGGCAGCTTTTCCTCCCGGGCAGATGCGAGGTCAAAAAGGAGGGGCAGAAGAGGATGGTAATAGGGAGAGGTCATGAGCTCTATCTTGCCTTCCCTCCAGAGGTTGTGGTAATCCGATATTAAATTTTTAAGGATTTCTTTTTGAAGGCTGAGAAGTTCCTCCGGATTGTGTGCCGAATCCACGAGAGGAGAAAACCAGGAGCGGAGCGCTCCGAACTGAATTTGTGAGGGGGCTGTTATTCCGGGAACGAACTTTCTGAGAATTTCAATATCCCTCGGCGTTAACTCTTCGGGCTTCTTTTCCAATGCGTGTTGCCAGGGATCGATGGCTTTCTCCTGGGCGTAGTCTTCGATCTGCTCCAAAAGACAGGGGACAAAATTCAAAGTGCAGGGAAACTCTGTTTCTTTAATCAGCCGGGCCATCTGGTAATAATTTTTGAGGCAGTGGAAGTTGACCCAGGGAAGGAGATATTCTTTGGTTCCTGGCTTCCTATATATGGGCTGGTGAAAATGCCAGAGGATGGAAACATACATATATATTATATACCTTTCTTTAAAAGACCTCAGCGTTTCTCTTTGACCTTGAAAAAAATCCAGTTTTTTCCATGGCCGGTTTTATTTTTAAGTTGGATCAAACAATATGATCCTTTCAATTTTTGACCTTTAATTTCGATGATTCTTTTCTCGCGAGTCTTTTCGAGAGGAGTATAACTTCCTTTGTCCCAAATAGCGACTGTCCCGGCGCCGTATTCTCCTTCAGGGATTGTTCCCTCAAAGTTCTCATAGCCGAGAGGATGGTCTTCGACCTGAACGGCCAGTCTTTTAACTCCTTCCAAAATGGGCGGCGTTTTAGGAATGGCCCAGCTTTTTAGAACACCTCCTTCTTCCAGACGCAGGTCATAATGGAGGTGAGAGGCCTGGTGGCGCTGGATGACGTAAATAAGAGGATGCATCAAATTTTTTCCTTGAGCATTAATAAAACGGTCCGCCGCTCATTTGGATTCGGCCGTATGGATCCAGTCTGTTCTATCTGTGGAGAAAACACCGTTCACAGTCGACTTCCCCTGGCTTTCGGGTGACCATCATGGCGATTTTGTATTCGTTGGATTTTTGGATAACCTCCTGATCCTTGACGGATCCCAAGGGATAAATAATGGCGGTGATTCCGTTTGCCGCGGCCAGTTCGACGACGTCCGTGAACGGCATAAACGCATCCGAGGCCATCACACAACCTTCAGGCCCATAGCCCCGTCTGGAGAAGCGGATGGCATTGTCCGCGGCATCAATCCGGCTTCGCTGTCCTGAACCGATCCCATGGACCTTGTCCGCCTGCCCGATCACGACGGCATTGGATCGGGTAAAGCAGGCCACGGTCCAGTTGAATATCGCGGCTTCCATTTCCTCAGGCGTTGGCGCTCTTTCTGAAACCACTTCCATGGACTGAGGTGAAGTGATTTTTGAATCGAATCTTTTCTGAAGTAAAAGTCCTCCGGCGACTCTTTTGAATTCAAGGCCGCTGTCGATGGCGGGTTCGGTGAATGGACGGCCCATCTTCACCACCCGGAGAGGCTTTCGGGAGGCGAGAATCTCCAGAATTCCGGGATCAAATCCAGGGGCATAAATGACCTCAATATTTCTTGGGATTTCAATGAGACGTTGGGCGAGCGCGTGGTTGACTGGAAAGTTCACGACAACCACACTGCCGAAATTTGATAGAGGGTCGCATTTCCATGCTTTCTCAAATGTGTCTTCAGGCGTACGGCCCATGGCGACGCCGCTCGGCATTTCATGCTTGATAAGGACACAGATGTGTTTATCTCTGTAGATTTCGGTGAGCTTCTTGACCAGCCTTTGGCCTAGGTCCATATCCCCCATATTGATATAGCTCAATCCCTTTGTTCCCTCCTGAAGGACTTCGAGGCTTGCGAGCGTGGGGCCGGATGCGCCTTCCTCGGCATAGAAAGCGGCGGGATAGCCGGGATTTTCTCCGTATCGCATCGGGAATTTCTTATGAAACTTCCAGCCGCCGAACTCCAGAGTTTCCGGAAAGTCTTCTCTGACTTTGGTGAAATATTGAGTCCGGGCGGTTTTATCCGCTTTCTTCGTGTTCATGGATATTTCCTTTCCTGGCGGTTGATGATCGCCACGCGATAATCGTTCATCCGAGATCTCGGGGCAAAGAGACACGCCACGGCCACCCGGTAATCGTCCTGGCCCTGTTCCGGTTTCAATGCCTCAAAGACGGCCTCCGCTGTGTCCTGGGCCGTTGTCTCCGGAAGGTCAACCTCAAGAGGCTCTCCGGTAAAAGGCTTTAAAGGATCCGTGTTTTCTCCGGAATAGGTGGCAATGAATTTGCCTTTGCCTGGAATGAGAGGCACCGCATGGAACAATCTCCGCGAAGTGCCGTCCTCTCCTCTCTGGATGATATGCAGCGCCGCTTCATCCGGAGGAATGAGACAGCCGCTGATCCGCGGCGTGTAAATAGGGGCGTCCGGTTCATACTCCCACGCCTGCAGGGCTGACGTCAGAACTTCCACCGCGCAGCGGCCGGTTTGATTCAAGACGTCCAGAGTCTGACGGCCGTTGCTCACAGCAATTCGGGAAGAGACAGCGATGGCTGGATAAAGGAGCAGTTCAACGTTTCCCTTCTTGAGAGCCGCTGTGTCCGTAGGCTTTGTCCAGACCCTATTCTTTTCCGGCTCCAGTTTTCGAGCCTGGCTGGACGCCGACCTCCCCGTCAAGATATAAACCACGATATTGTGTTCATCCGATAAATCTCTTCCGATGAGGATGACTCTTCCGGGGTATTTCATCCCGGACAAATTGGAAGGCGGTGCGCTCATTCGGACTCCGTGTTCGGACTCAGTTTTATTAAATACCACAGGGGGGATTTGAAGTCAAAACGAGTTTCCATTAGAATGGGGAAAAAAGAGGTGGCTATGAAAAAACTCAAATTTCCTGAGAAAGCGTACTTAAATCTGGAATTTCTTGATTCCGCCGAAGCCCGGACGCTGCGGATTCTCAGCGAATACCTGGAGCCCATGGCGAGGCTGAACCGGCTGAAAGTCAACAATACCGTGCTCTTTCTGGGATCCGCTCGGGCCGACGAAAGAGATCAAAGCTCTCCTCTTTATAAATACTACTGGGAGGCCGAGGAGCTGGCTTACCGGCTGGCCCGATGGGCCATTCAGCTCAAGCCCAAAGGCAAAAGTTTTGTCATCTGCACCGGCGCCGGTCCAGGCCTCATGGAAGCGGCCAACCGCGGCGCCGCCCGGGCCGGAGGAAAGACCATCGGCATGAATATCTCCCTCCCGTTCGAACAAAAGCCCAACCCGTATATCTCTCCGGAGCTTTCTTTCATATTTCATTATTTTTTCATGAGAAAATTCTGGCTGATTTCGCAGGCCAAAGCCGTGATTGCCTTTCCCGGCGGCTATGGGACTCTGGATGAATTCTTTGAAACGATCACACTCCTCCAGACCCGCAAAATGGACAGAGAGGGAATTGCGGTTGTTCTCTATGGCGAGGACTACTGGAGAAAGGTCATCCATTTTGACACACTTCTTCAGTACAAAACCATTTCTCCCGAAGATGTCCAACTCTTCACCTTTATTTCCGATACGGCCGAAGCGTTCGAATTCCTTAAAAAGAAATTAACAAAATTTCTATGATCGGACGTTCCATTTTCCTCCTCCCATTCAGGGTAGCGCCATCTCCTTTCATCTCACCTCTAAAGGGGATATGAGAGTATAAAATATCACCCCGGATTTTCCAATAAATCACCCCCCAATTCCCCGCATCCGGCAATTGATCAAAGTGATGTCTTCCGTTATTTTCTCTCACGTAATAGGTTTTTCGAAACCGAAAATTATGAAAGGAGGTTAATATGAGAAACCTAAAGTCAGCGGTCTTGGGATCAGCTCTGCTGCTGCTCCTGAGCGGACTCGTGGTCGCGAGCGACACAGCTTCCCACACTGTTACGATGCAAGTACAAGAAATCTGCGTCCTCGATGTTACCACCGCTAATGTCTCCTTATCCATTGATGCACCCGCGTTAGGCGGTGACGATCCTGCGGATGATTCAGACAACGGCAGTTATCTCCAGTACACATCGACAGTAGCTTCTGGTCTAAACCGAGCAATAACCGCGGCTTGGGATGCTAGCGATTCCGCCCCAGCCGGATGTTCTTTGCTGCTTACTGCCACACCTCAGGGCGGAAATAGAGGAACGAGCGCAGGCCAGATCACAGTGGATGCGACCGCCAGAGCAATTGTTTCCGGTATTAAAAGCTGTGCCACAGGTAGAAGCGCCAACAGTGGAGCCGAGCTCGGTTACATACTCCAAGTGGATAATGTGGAAAATCTTGTTGCCGGCGACAGCAAAGTGGCTACGATGACATTCACTCTCACCGACGCTTCCTGAGTCCAAGCTGTAATTTCCTAGCAAAAGAGGGAGAGATGATCGGTCAGAAGAAATTCAAAACGCAGTCATCTCTCCCTACTTTATCTATTAAAAAGAAAAATCATTTAAAATATTATCCAATCATGGGCCTGAGTATTCTCAGCCTTTTCATTCTGACCCAATGCCTCACGGCCATCACCATCACGCTCTGGGGAAGCTGGACCGAAACCATCAATTCCTCAGACCTCCTGGGGCCTCCGGGGAGCGACCTGAATCCTTCCTATGAGAGCTCGGCCACACAGGTGACTCTGAATTTAAGAAATACGCAGAACCGCAATTGGGAAGTGGATGTGAGAAAAGTCGATTCCACATGGAATCCCCTCCTTCATTTGTATCTCAGGCGCACATCCGACGGAAACGGAAGAGGGTGGATTTCCGGCGGGACGCCCAACTACCTTGAAGTTACAGATTCCTATGATTCACGCTTTATCTGGGGCCGAGACAACCGAACCGAAATCTACCTTCAGTTCAAGGTGGACGGCGTGTCTGTGGCCATTCCTCCGAATGTCTATACAACGACCATTTATTATACGGCGATCGAGGTTTTCTAATGCGATGTCTTTTCCATAAGGAGATGCCCATGAGAGGGAACATAAAATTTCTTGGCCTGTTCATCATACTCTTCCTCTGGATGTATTCCGGAGCGGCCGCCTCCGTCACCATCGTGAACGGATTGACCCACGAGAGAGAGACCCGTCCGGGAGATGTCTATTCGGATTTCATCGTCATTAAAAACACGACCGCCGCCATGGAGGAAGTCAAGCTCTACCAGACCGATTATTTTTTCACATTTGACGGGAAAAAGTACTATGACAAACCCGGCTCCGTCAAGCGTTCCAATGCCGCCTGGATCTCCTTTTCTCAAAAAAGAATCATGATCCCGCCTTTCAACCAATATGATGTGAAGTATACGGTCAAAGTGCCGGACGATGAGAGCTTAAAAGGGACCTACTGGAGCCTGATCATGGTGGAGATCGTTCCAAAGAATTCCATGGAGAATGTGCGGCTGGATAAGAAAAACATCAATTTCGGCATCCAGCAAATCATGCGGAGCGGCATCCAGATTGTTTCCCACATCGGAAATACAGGCACGCGAGAAATCCGGATATTGAAGATCGAACTGCTCAAGGACGAAGAGGGCAAGATCCTCCAGGTGGATGTCCAGAATACGGGAGAAAGATGGTTGAGGCCGTACCTTTTTGTGGACCTCGTAGATGACAAAGGAAAATTTATCGGAAAATACGAAGGCGATAAATGGCGAATCTTTCCCGGGACTTCGGCCCGGTTCTGCGCGGATCTGAGTCAGGTCCCAGAGGGACAGTACAACGCTCTCATCCTCATTGACAACAAAGATGCATACGTCTTTGGCGCCAAATACAACATTAACCTGAAGGCCTCTTCTCCGACGCCCAAAGCACTCGTTCGAAAAAAGAGCGTGTCCTCCCCATCCGAATAAAATGAAAAAAAGGATCAGATGTCTGAGCGTGATTGGGATGATGGCTCTTTTCTGCACCCTGAGGCCGGCGGACGCTCAGAAAAAAGAAGAGGGAATCCACATCCAATCCACGAATTCCGGGGTCATCGAAGCCAAACCCCAGAGTTCCATAACATTGACCTTCAGGGTGTCCAATGGAACGAATCAGAAGCATGAATTCTCACCCAGGCTCATCCTTCCCGAAGGATGGAGGCTCATCACGGAGGAGCTTCCGTTTCAGTTGGGATCAGGCGAGGAAACCATCCGGCTGGTGGGGATCTTTGTGCCTTTAAGAACATTGTCCGGAGACTATTCGATAATTTATTCCCTTTCGGCTTCAGACAATCCTTCTCTGAGCACTCGGCAGAATGTTCAGGTCCGAGTGCTTCTGGAGTCCAATTTTATTCTTCAGTTTATTGAATCCCCGCGGCTTGTCATTGCGGGAGAGAAATATCGGTGCCGTTTTCTCCTGACCAACCAGAGCAATGCCTCCTTCACTCTTCATGTGGAAGTGGACAGCCAGGACGGATATCCCTTTCAGGCGGATATTGCCAGGATTCTGTTAAAGGCCGGAGATTCTGTGCCGTTTGCGGTCACCGTGGAAACAGATCCCAAGGTGCGGAAAAAAATAACTCATAGAGTCCGGCTCAAAGTGAAAGCCGAGGAGATGGGGAGGGATATCGTCCAGACCAGTGCGTCCAGTCAAGTGGACGTCGTTCCCAAAGTCAGCGGTGAAGAAGATTATTACTATCGACTGCCGATTGAATTTTCACTGATTGCTCTGACCAACGCCAATGAGGAATTCACTCAATTCCGTTTGTCGGGCACGGGGAATCTCAAAGCCAATCGATCGACGAAAATCAGTTTTCTTTTCCGCGGTCCCGGACGGAAAGAGCTGCTGAACTTCGGGTTCCAGCATGAGGAATACTGGTTGAGTCTGGAGACGCCCATTGGAAATTTCTACGCGGGCGACCGTGTCTTTTCTCTCTCCAAGCTCACGGAATACGGCCATTACGGCCGCGGCTTTGTCGGGGAGCTGACGCTTTCCCGTTTTGGCGTCAAAGCCTATTACCAGGAAAGCCTGTTCACCTCCATGGATTACAAACGCCGGCAGAAGGCGCTCCAAGTCAGCTATGCGGCCGGACAAAAACAGAGATTTTCTCTGAGCTATTTATCAAATAAAACCGGTGACCATCCGGAGGACTCCACGTACAGCTTTCAGACGAATGTGCGGTACAAAGTCTTCAATATGAATTTTGAATACGCCCGGGGAATAAAGAAAAGCAGTCATGCCGATAAAACCGACCAGGCCATCTGGCTGGAAGCCTATGGTCAATACAAGAGCCTGCACTACCAATTGAATATCATCCAGGCCGGAGCCAATTATCCTGGATCCTATAACAATCTGGTTTTCCGACTGGGCAATTTATCCTTTTCTCCTTTGAAGAATATCACGCTCAGAAGTTCTTATCAGGACCAAAGACTCAGTTCTCACTCGGATTTGTATCTCTCGTCAATTTCCGAAAGCTTCGGCCTCCTGGGCATTCAAACCCGGGTCTTTAATAATCTGCATTTTTCGCTCGATTTCCGCAGTCGAGAACGGAAAGATCTCTCTCCGGTCCCCTCTTTTCACTATATTGATCGAACTGTCCGGTTCGGGATCTATTCTCATTTTGGATCTCTGGACATTCAGGCGTTTATGGACATAGGAAAGACGTACAATCAATTGAGCCAACAATCATGCAACCTCGCAGAGTATATGGCCTCCATCTCTTATGTGCCCATCCACAAACTGACATTAGGGGGGCATCTCCTTCTGCGAGATCAAGATAAATCTTTTACAGGTGAAAGGCAACAGGGAATGGAACTCCAGTTGGATATGTCGCTGAATCTTCAAAACACGGTTCTTCGCGCCTTCTTCAGAACGACAAAGCGGAGGGAATTCTACTCGCAGATTCTAGAGGGACATGTCCTGGACGATCCGCTCCTCATTACGCAGCATCTAAACCTCCTGGAAGTGAGCCTGACCCAGCGGTTTTCCAACGGCCATTCCCTTGCTTTTCGCCTGAGAGGTGCCTCTCCCATGGAGTATGGTCCTCAACTCAAAAGTAATTTTATGGGGGCCGTTGAATACACGATTCCTTTAAGCTTTCCGGTAAGCCGAAAAACAGAGTTGGGGGAGCTCCGGGGCCGCGTCTATAATGTGGAAAAAAAGGACGAAGGGATCAGAGGCGTCATCGTGAAAGTCAGTGACCTGATGACGATTACCAACGCCCGCGGCGAATTTATTTTCCATTCGCTGCCGCCGGGAAAATATTATATGAGCGTGGATAAAAAATCGATCGATCCCGATCAAATCACTCTTCAGAAAACCCCCTTTGATTTGGATGTCGAAGGAGGGAAAAAAATCCAGGTCAACCTCGGATTAGCCCGAAGCTGTTCGGTCAACGGCCAGGTCGTCGTCTACGAATATGAAAAAGAGACGCAGGAACCCACTTTCGAGTTTCCCAGTGAGAAAAAGGAGCAAAAACTTGTGGAAAGCTATAAATTGCGGAACACTCTTGTGGAGATGAGAAATCCGGAGGAGAGCTTTCTTCAAGCAACGGATGATGAAGGACAATTCCACTTTGAGGATCTGAGGCCGGGTCAATGGACTCTCAAAATCTACGACAACAATTTACCCGAGTTGTATGTGGTCGAAAAGGATGTCTATATCTTGGATCTGGCGCCGGGAAGCAAAGAGTTTCTCTCGGTCAGGGTTATACCGGAAGTGCGAATCATCCGGTTTCTGGAGGGCGGTGAGATTTCCGTCAATAAAGTGGAAGGCCTTCAGCCGCTGCCTCAGTCCAGGAAAGCCGAGCCTCCGCAGACACTCAGAGAGTCAAAACCGGCCCCGCAAACGGAATACACGTTCCAGCTCGGGTCATTTCTCAATGAGGAAAAGGCCGAGGCGTTCAAGGAAGAGCTCCAGAAAAAATTCAAAAATGTGTACATCTCAAAGTTCCAGATGGATAACATCGTTTATTATAGAGTCCTCATCAATTTTGACAGCAAACAGTCTGCTATGGATGCCTACCTTCAACTCAAAGAAGAAGGATACACCGTCTATCTATTGAAAAAGTTGTTTGATTAGTTCGAAGGCAGGGGAGAAAACGGCTTTAGAAACCGTCCGTTAAGGTGAAAATGATAGTCGCCTGACGTGATTCTCCGGCATTCAATTCTTCAAGATTAACCACAGAAAGACGATACATCAGCCGGGCTCCGTTCTGGGATCCTGTGCCCGTGGCACAACTACGGATGTCTCTAACAAGAACATGAGGAAAACTGGACAAGAGAATCTCTCCGTTACTGACTCCTTCATTCGGACTTCCCGATGGAACAGCCTGGAGAAATAATTCGCACCCGGCGGGCGAGGAATCGGAAGGGTTCCAATGAGCGGTAATTGTCCGGGTTTGTCCTAAAGCCACTGTCGAGGAATACTGCAGATAGGTGGTGTTATCGATGGCATTCGGAGGCAGCTCTCCCCCCGGAATGGGGGGATTAATCACCAGAGGCTGAGGATTATTGGAGGCGCGGATGATGCAAATGGGATTGACACGCATAACGACTCTCTGAGTCGCCGTGTCCTCTGCGGTGATTATTGTACTAGATATGAACAGTAAAAACAGAGATAAAAAAAGACAAAAAAGAAATTTTCTCTTATTACCCAAGACAAGACCTCCTCGGCCCAATTCATAATTTAAAGAGAAGAAGACCGTTTGTCAAGTGAAAAATAACCGCTGAAAAAGACGATTGAGAAATCAAAGATTTTTTGAGATGATAAAGATCAAGTCGTAAAGATGAAAAAGAGTTTCTGTTTATTAAAGAATTTCTGTCTTGGAATGACCCTGGCTCTTCTTTCTTCCTCATGTACACGGGTCAATGTCCTTCCCCCGGCCGCTATTCAAACAGGAGTGGCCTCTTGGTATGGGGAGGATTTTCACGGCAATCCCACTTCGAGCAGGGAAATCTATAATATGTATGACATGACAGCGGCTCATCCGACCCTTCCATTTGGAACCTTTGTCATGGTCACAAATATGACGAATGGGAAATCGGCCATTGTCCGCATCAATGACAGAGGCCCTTTCATCAAGAATATAATCATTGACCTGTCCTATGCCGCCGCTCGGCTTCTGGATATGGTCGAAAGAGGAGTTGTGCCGGTCAAGGTCGAAGTTCTCCACCGATTTTCCGAAAAGAATTCAAGCTTAGAATTTTCTCTCCAGGTGGGTTCGTTTATTGATATGAAGAATGCCGAGACTTTAAAGGAGAAGCTTCAAAACAAATATCCCGGCGTTTATATGTCCCGCTTTGAGACATCGAATCAAGTGTATTTCCGGGTGAGGATAAAAGCCCTCACGAAAGAGGCCTCTCTGAAGATGGCCCAGAGACTTTCTGCAGAGGGCTATAAAGTTCTTATCCTGGAGGAATGAGGCCATGGGGCGCCATTCGCGTCGCTTCGGCCATTCGCGCGAGACATGAATGAGTGCATCAATTAAATTTTATTTGAGGAGGATCAAATGAGGAGATTTGCCTGGATGGCTCTTTGTGGCTTGCTCTTTATTTTATTACAGGGGTGTCTCGTGGGGCCGGCGGTCGCTCCGCCCCCGCCGAAGATTGAAGTGGTCCCCCGAAGCCCCGGGTCCCACTATGTCTGGATTCCCGGTTACTGGAAATGGTCTCGGAACGCCTATGTCTGGATCTCAGGACATTGGATCAGGCCGCGGTCGGGAATGATCTGGGTACCGGGACACTGGGAGAGGAGAGGCTATCGCTGGGTCTGGAGAGAGGGGCACTGGAGAAGAAAATAAGTTCTTATGGATTCCTTTTGTAGAGGTAGGCGCATTCAATCAGCGTGTTTTTCTTCCCGTCATGAAGGGCATACTTCGCGTCACTCCACATGGATGCCGATCCATATTCTCCTTTTTTGTTGAGGGCATAAAAATTGAGCCCAAAACGGGGCCGATCGTCTTTATTTAAAAGATGCGGCTGAAGTTTTGTTTTCTGGGCGATTCTCTCCAAAGTTTTGAGACAGGCTTCGGTCGGGGAATATCCCTGACTCATGAATTGAACGACCTGGTAGCTTCCGCAGTTCAGGATGTTGGCTTCTCCCCGTCCGGTTGATCCGGCTGCACCGACATCGTTGTCCACATAGAGTCCGGCTCCAATAATTGGCGAATCCCCGACCCGCCCCGGAATCTTGAAAGCCAGGCCGCTGGTTGTGGTGACTCCGGCCAGATCTCCTTGGGCGTTAATGGCGAGACAATTGATCGTTCCGTATGTCGACAGGGCCTGTCTCACTTCCTCTGGAATTTTTGGAGCGGCAGGCGCAAACCAGTTGTCCCTATCTGAGAGATTTTCTTTCCAGCGCAACCAGATCTTCCTGGATCGATCGGTCAGGAGGTTCTCTTTTTTAAAACCATGGGCCAGGGCAAATTCCAGAGCTCCTTTCCCGACCAGAAGCGCATGGTCTGACCTTTCCATGACCAGACGGGCGACCTTGGAAGGCGTCTTGATATATTTCAGGGCAGCCACGGCGCCAGCATTATGAAACGGACCGTACATGACAGAGGAATCAAGCTCCACCTCTCCCTTTTCATTGGGAAGCCCGCCATAACCGACAGACATATCTTCCGGGTCCGCTTCGACGAGGTTAACGCCTGCAATCACTGCATCCAGGGGATCGCCGTCTCTGCGGAGAAGCTCCATTGCCTTTCGTGTCGCGCGCAGTCCGTTTCCGGATGCGATCACAGTCATCTTCCCCGCGGAGGGCGCCGGTGCGTCGCTGTCCCCGGCAAGGTGTTTTCCCCCTTCCAGAAATGAAAGGGCACCGAGACTCATTCCCGTCTTGATAAACTGGCGTCGTGAAAATTTATCGGTCATTTGTCCTCCTATTCTTCTCTCAGTTTTTTTGCCCGCCAATTATACCAATTATGCGATTCGTCCTATTTTCAGCCAGGAGATTTTTGTGAAGATTCTCCATATTCATCTTGAAGCCTTTAGAATTCGTTTGATGTTTTGAGCGTCAGAACTTTGCCGGGAAGTTTTCCGTTCCATTGACCGTTGTCGATAACCAGTGTCCCATTGATCCACAGATAAACGACTCCTTCACTGTATTGGTGGGGATTGGAAATGGATGTCTTGATTTTCATTTTGTTGAGATCGAGAAGAACAATATCCGCTTTGTAGCCTTCCTTGATCCATCCCCTGTCGTTCCAGTTCATGATTTGGGCAGGGAGCGAAGTTTGGGAGCGGATGACATGGGCCAGAGAAACCACTTTTTTCTGCAGGGCATATTTTTTGATTTTGTGGAGGAACGTCGAATACGATCGGATATGCGTTAATCCGATGCCGTAAAAAGGAGCGGTCCCGTCGCTGCCCGTGCCCACATAGTCCTTTTTCATGACAAACTCGATATCTTCTTCCCTCATCTGAAATGGGATACATTTGGCTCCCATGAGTTCCAGCTCAACAGCTGCATCTTCAATGGATTTCCCTTTGATGGCCGCCGCTTCCTTAAGCGACTTCCCCTCCAGGTTTTTTTCAGCGCAGATTCCGATTATGAAGTTTTCAGAACCCACCGAGTTTTCAATATAGGCACGGATCCCCTGGCGGATTTTCTTGGCTTCCTCCGGATCCTGCCATCTCTTCCAGAACAGCATTCTTTCCCTGGGATTTTCAGGGCCGGACAAGTTGAAAAGGCCGAAAAAGTTCCGGGCGATAAAACTGACCAGCCGCTTCCTGGAAAGGCTGTTGAGGAATTCCTCATGATGTGCGGAAAGGGGAATATCGATTGTGAGTTTCTGATAAAGATCGATCAGCTCGGAATCCCCGAGATGTTCGAGAATCTTCTCGATATCTGCGAGACTCAGCTGTTCGGGCGCATTTTTTCCAAGCCAGAGGCCTCTGGGAATCAGGCTCTGGTAGGGATAGCCGGAGGAAAATTCATAGGGATACTGGTCGGCGGTGATCTTCAGGCCGCGGGCTCTCGCTTTTTCGATCAGGGCACAGGCGTCCTTGACCAAACCCCAATTGGCCTTTCCCATGACCTTTAAATGAGAAATATGGGCGGGAACGCCTGTCTTCTCAGAGATTTCGATGGCCTCGCTGACGGCATCCAGAAGCTTATCCCGCTCGTTCCGGATATGCGTATGGTAGATGCCATGGTAGGGGGCAACCATTTTGACCAGCTCCACCACTTCGTCGGTCTTGGCAAACGCGCCCGGAAGGTAAACTAGCCCTGTGGAAATCCCACAGGCGCCCTGTTCCATCGCTTCCGTCACCAGGGCCTTCATTTTTTCAAGCTCTTCTGGAGTCGGCATCCTATTTTCCATACCCATGACTGCCTGCCGGACTGTGCCGTGACCCACGAGAAGCGCCGCATTGGGGCCGATCCCTTCTCTGGTCCAGAGCGTGATCAAGTCTTCGGCTTTTTCGAAAACCGGCCATGCACTGGATCCGCACTGGCCGACGATGACGGTCGTTACGCCCTGTTGGAGATAATTCTGACAGGCGCGGTTTTCCTGAAAATACATCCCTTCGTCGACATGGGTGTGGAGATCAATAAAACCAGGAGATGCAACCAGGCCTTTGGCGTTGATCACCCGAGCCGCTGAGTCCGGGATGGACTTGGCGATTTTGAGGATTGTGTCGTCTTTGATGGCGATGTCGGCTGTGAAAGCCGGATTGAGAGATCCATCATAAACCATCGCTTTTTTAATCAACACATCGAAATCGAAAGAGGAAGGCTTCTGTTCAGGGAGAGAAGCGTTGACCCAGAAGATCATTCCCGTCAACAAAAAAAGGCTGAAGAACGCAGGCTTTATTTTCATCAAGACCTCTCTGTGGACATAATAGAAAGAAATTGTATCAGATATTTTGTGTTAATCTCAATGAACGTTACTTTATGGAAATCGAATGGGTGCCATTGGAAGTCAAACGGCCTTTCGAGACCGGCAGGACTAATCGACCGCTTCCAGGAGCAAAATGAGGACAGAATGTTTGCCCTCAGGAACATTAAATTTTAATGATTTGCCCTTAAAAATTTTTGTTACCTGATTGTCTATAAGAAGCTGGTATTTTCCCTTTTTTAAGAATCTGATCTTGATTTTCCTTTTTTCGAGGGATCTTGTTTCGAATGAGATTTCGTTCTCCGAAAACAAGAAATGTCGAACCACAACGCCACCATTGGCCCTGAATATTTCTTTGTCTTCTTCTCTGAGAATAATTTTGCCGGAAGAGACTTCCACTTCGTAATGTCTTCCCTGTATGGCCACTCGGGACAGTTTTCCCTTATCTTCGGGTTTGATCATGCCGAAACGGAATCCTTCCCACGGATTAAAGTCCAGATATTCTTCCAGGGCAATCAAGGCAAACAGAGGTCCCCAGCTCTTATGCCTTTCCCCTCCGGCCTCCCCTGTCCTGGAGTCAAAATTTTCGGGGCAGAGTTGAAAATTCTGCCAGCTTCTCAAGAAGAGTTGGGCGCTTTTCCTGGCGAATTCAGAGGCGACCGCATCAAATTCATATGCTTTTAATCCCTGATAAATGAGGTAATTGGTGGGCGGCCAGACTGCGCCCCGCCAGTACTGCTGGTCCTTGAAGGCGGGGTCATCACGGGATATGGTCGGAACAATATAGTCACCCCAGAATTCCTTTGGATTGAGAAGATGTTTGATCATGGCCAGCGCTCTTTTTTCATCAGGGATGCGGGCGATCAGGGGAAAAAAGTTGGACGCCGCCTTTTTCGTGGAAAATTTGCCATTCCAATGCCTGTCGAAATAGAAGCTCTCTCTCTCGTTCCAGAGATTCTTGTTGATGAGATCTTTCATCCGTTCATATTCATTGAGGTAGGCTTCATATTCCTCTCTTTTGTTGAGGATGTTGGCCATTTGGGAAAGGCACCAGGAATCCAACGCGTAAAGACAGTTGAGGTCAAGGCAGTTTGTCGTCAGGGTTCCCGTTTCCTCGTTGAAGGACGCCGCGTCTTTCCAATTGGGCAAATCGTCCTGACCGGATTCCCACATCGCCCTCTTTTTGCCTTCTTTGTTTTCTTCCCCGGGTAAGATTTCTTCGCCCATGAGTTCTCGATCAAATCCCCACTCGAGGAGGCCGTCGTTATTTCCATCCCGGCGGGCCTGACCGTTTGGTTTTTTGGCTTTCCAGAAAGAATGCCATTTTTTTAAATAGGGATAGGCGGTCTGAAGCAATTCCATATCTCCCAGTTTTTGGAAAAGCTTTAAGACCACATAGGAACCCACCGGTGGTTGAGAATGGTCCGGCGATCCAACGAAACGTCCCCGCCAATGGGGAATGTTTCCGTTGGGATATTGAGTCTCCAGGACAGCTCGGATAATGTCCAGGGTGTGTTTGGAACTCTCCACGGAGACCTCCAGGGCGTTGAAGAAGGAATCCAATTCAAAAATCGTCCAGTGATCCGGGGAACCGTTCAGCTGAGAATAGATCCATCTTCTTCCGGCAGGTGTGTAGAAACGGTGATTCCCTGCTTGATAAAGGACTGTCCAGAAAATATTGTTGGTAATGGATTCCGGCACACCCTCAAAGAGGCCTTCGATTTTGACTCTCTTTTTCCGGTATCGGTCTTCTTCTTCTTCCAGAATAGTATCGATAGTTTTTCTATTTTTATATCTGTAGATGTGGTTTATTAAAACCTTGACATTTTCTCCGACTCCGGCCACAAAATAAATGGTTCGCTCTTTCTCTAGAGAAAAAGTCATTTTGACTTCCTCCCCTTCCGCCGCAGAAAGAAGGTCTCCTTTGCGATGAGTCCAGAGAATGTAATGGGACTCTTTGGGTCCTTTGGAGTTTCCCAGAATTTGGCCATCCGGAAGGAGCCGATACAGGCCCTTTAAATCCCATGGGGAATAAAAAACAAAATGGACTCTGGCGAATTTAGGGCCTTGGATTCTTCCAATAATCGTTTTTTCATCCTGACGCGACCATTCGACCTGAAGTGTGTCCGATTTGGGAGAGGGCTTGATCGGGACGGGTGTGTCATTCCCCTGCTTAAAGGGAAGTCCCAAGTCGAATTTTACTCTCGCATATAGTCCATCCGGAGAATTGGGACCCACTTCTGAGATGAGATAAAAGAGGTCGTTACTGTCTGCAATCTGATCCTCTTTCTGAACCTGAATACGGAACGCAAAAGCACACTTTTTGTGGGGCGCAAAAACAACTCCGGCCCATGCTTTTCCATCCAGGGCGCCGATGTAAACTTCTTTCCATGGATAATAAACTTCTGCAAGCAGCAGACATGTTCCCAATATAAAACAGAAAATCGCTATAAGAAAATTCTTCTGGTGTGTCATTCAACACCTTTTTCAACTTTAAACTTTACGGGAAAGTGCGAATAAAATCAATATCGGTTTCTCCCACTCAACACTCGCCATATTCCCCCTTTAGTGATCCCACTTTTCGGAATAGAGCCTGTGAATATGGGCTTGATCGGATCTCTGCAAGAGCGTCCTCACAGGATTTTTTCAAACCGCCTCAATAGGCAATGATGTCAAGTGACTCTGGAAAGTTTGGCGGAAAATTTCCTATATTCTCCAGTAGCTAGAATGGAGTCCACAGCCTCAAAGAGGATTTCAATTTCATCCTCTTTTGTATAAAAATGAGGGCCGATGCGGAGGGAATCATTCTCTTGTGCGTTCCTCCCTTTTCTAAAGTCCAATTTGATCTGCTTGGCTTCCAGGGCCTGTTTGACTTGGAACGCATGAGGCAAAGCCAGAGAAACGCTGCCCCCTCTGGATTCATCTTTTTCAGGAGTGAATAGCCTGAACCCCCTTTCTCTTGCCTTGTTTATAATGAGTTTTGTCTGGCGGAGGGAATGGTTCCGGATCTGGAGGATTCCAATATCCTTGATGATATCTAATCCGGCCAGGGCTGTATAAAAGTTGGCTATTGCCGGAGTTCCAGAATTGAATTTATAGGAGTTTTGCGCGTAATCCATTTTATGTCCAAACAGGAACGGATTCTTGTGCGCAAACCAGCCTGTTAATTGCGGCTTGAGTTTTGCAGCCAGTTCAGGACGGACATAGAGAAAAGCGTTTCCCGGCCCCCCGCAGAGCCACTTCAGGCATCCTCCGGTGTAAAAATCGACACCCAGTTTCCGGACATCCAACGGAATAACGCCGGGTCCATGATAGCCGTCGATCAGAGTTAAGGCTCCCACACGGCGAGATTTTTCAACGATAGCGGGAATGTTCTGGATAAAGGCCGAATTAAAGTAGACATGAGAGGTGGCTACAAAGAGAGTCTGCTCATCGATCTGTTTCAGAATTTTTTCCACATCTATTCCTGGCTGACCAAAGCTGCGGATCATCCGGACTTTCCACCCCATGAACTGAGCGATTCGAGTAACCGCATAGATGACTGAAGGGAAGTCATGGTCGGTCATGACAATCGTATCCCGCCGGCTTTTTGTCATCGCAAATTGTGTGGAAAGAACAATCCAGTGGCAGAGGGTCACATTGGTTATCATGGTGACCTGATTTTTTCCCGCACCAATGAAAGAGGCAATTTCATTGCCGATTTTCTGACCCAATAGCCACCATTCTTTCTGCCAGGCCGTTACTCCTTCTTCAGCCCAGAGCGCATAGTATTTCCGGAGGCCGTCATAGGCCTTTCGGGGAACGGCGCCCAGAGAGTGGCTGACGAGATAGATGCAGCGACTCAATATTGGAAATTCTCTACGGATGGAACTCAAGTCTCGCGCTAGATTCCGTTTCATTCTCTCTTCTTCCTTCGATTCAATTGAGTTCGAAAGTTCTTCGGACGCGATGAATCGAGTTGAAAATCCAACGGTCCTTATTTCTTCGGCCGGGAAAAGAGATTTAAAAAAGCTACAAAAAGGGCCGCTCCGCATATGGACCAGATAATGGGGAAATGATATGTGCCAAAACGTAGGGTGAAAAAAAGAGGAAGGTCAAGTTTTTCAGCGATATAGGTCCCCAGCAGAGCGCCGAAAAATCCCAGAACAATGGATGTCAAGCATCCCAATCCCTTGCGTCCGGCCAGATTGGCTCCGATCGAGCCGGTTAAGGAGGCTATGAAAAGCATAAATACAAATGCGATAAAATTCATTTTCTCTCCTGCCGCAAATATCTTGTTGATTAAAAATAATACAGAATGCCCAGTTGGATCCAGACCGCATCCAGATGAACAGAAAATTCGTGCGTGGATATTCCCAGATTCATGTCCGAAATCACTGTCTGGGCCTCTGCATTTCTAAGCCAATAAGACAGTTCGCCATACACACAGAAGTCTCTGGACAGTTTTAAACGAACTCCAGATCCAAGCCGGTATCCCCATCCGCTCTTCACTTTTTGATTCATTTGGACCTCGGGAATAGAAATGTATTCCCCGATTTTGAAACTGGCAAAAACGTATCCGACTCCTATGAAAAAATAGGAAGTGATATTTTTTCCCCTCCAAAAATCATAATGAAGAGAAGTCCAGATGGGGGTGAGAGTGAGCTTTCCATTATAGAGTTTTTCTCTTTCCTCATGGGCGGCGTTCTTCCAGTAATCGAACTCTAAGGAGAGAAAAAATTTTTGATCTATGGGAAAATTGAACCCGAAACCGGATTGAATCCCGGAATCAAGATTATTGGCACGAGGACAGACCACGCCGCCGTTAACATGGATGCTGGCTC
>JBAVVD010000038.1:0-1767 GCA_049697115.1 Candidatus Aminicenantales bacterium | reverse complement strand
GACGTACTCTGGGAAGTCCACTTTGGGCTAGGGCAGTGTTTTGAGAAAAAGGGAAATGCGGAATATGCGCTGGCTTGTTACAGGAAAGCAATAGATATCATAGACATAATGCGAAGCCGAGTTGCATTGGATAAATATAGGATTGGTTTTACTAGAAACAAACTAAGAGCATATGAGGCCTTAGTTAACCTCTTTTTCGCCCAAAAAAAAATGCAGCTAACATCTAGGTTTGATAGAGAAATTCTCCAGGTCGTGGAAAGAGCTAAAGCCAGGTCATTTCTGGAGGGATTGGATGCTGTAGCTAAAAATTCTGCAGAGCCAAATAATCCAGGATATAGAAAAGATTACGAGTCATTATCGAGCAAAATATCCATTACGATTTCGCATCTTACGAAACTTGGCCTAGATGAAGCGCAAAGGAAAAAGCTGCTTGTCAGGTTGGAGACGGAGGAGGAAGAATACACGAATTTTCTCAACCGGATTAGGACTCAGAGGCTGGAGAATTTTTCGTATGCGTTTCCCGAAATTGTATCGAGCGACAGAATTCGAGAACAGTACCTCGATGAAAGAACGGCCATTCTTGAATATTGCCTGGGGGAAAAGCAATCAATCGGAATTTTCCTGGATAAAAAGCAGCTTGTCATAAAAGCCCTGCCTCCAAGGATGGAAATCGAAAATTCCCTCAAGGCTTACCTGAAGATGCTTTCTGCGCTGCCGGACGGTAGATTCATGGGAATCCTGGCCGCCCAGCGAATCTACCGGGAGCTTGTTTTTCCGTTTGAGGATCATATTTCTCCACTTATCGAGCACCTGATCGTTGTTCCGGATGGCATTCTGTATTACTTGCCTTTTGAAACGTTGATCAAGAATGATCTGAAAACTACTGGGCCCAAATATCTCATCGAGCTCTATGACATCTCCTATGCGCCTTCTGTTTCTTCCCTGGCTCATTTGATGGAGAAGGAACGGCCGAGGAAATATACTAAGGCACTCCTGGCCGTAGGAGACCCGGTTTATCTTTCGAGAGGCGTCAAGAAGTCCGGACTAGGAGAGAAGCATGGCGACGTCCTCCGTGAGATCTTCCTGAAAGACGGGTTCGAACTTTCCCCGCTTCCCCACAGCAGAAAGGAAGTCCGGCGAGTCGCCCGCTGCTTTCCCAAAGAAAAAGTTGATGTCCTTCTAGATTCCCAGGCGAGGGAGGAATCTATAAAAAACAAGTCCTTGGAAGAATATCAAATCATTCACTTTGCCTGCCACGGGTTTTTGGATGAGAAAACGCCAATGCGGTCGGCTCTGGTCTTAACCCTGGACGACGATATTGAAGAAGACGGCTTTCTTCAAGCCCGTGAAATCTCCAACTTGAGCCTGAGCGCGGACCTGGTTGTTTTATCCGCCTGTCAGACTGGCAAGGGAAGACTTGAAAATGCAGAAGGAGTCCTAGGATTGCCCCGTACCTTTTTCTACGCCGGAGCCAGATCAACGATCTCCTCTCTCTGGAAGATCAGTGATAAGTCCACAGCAGAGATCATGCCGAGCTTTTATCGGTACCTGACCGCTGGAAAAAACAAAGCTAGGGCGCTGCGCCTGGCGAAGCTGGAGATGCTTAAGTCGCCGCAATCCCACCCGTTTTATTGGGCGGCCTTTATCCTGAACGGTGATTATAGTTGGGGGGCCGGCCGACCGTCGGCTACTTCGCCAAGATGAACCTTTCCAATGGGGATTCTCTTCTTACCCCGTTGGGAAGGAGGGCTGTGACCATCCAGAAAT
>JBAVVD010000037.1:0-13424 GCA_049697115.1 Candidatus Aminicenantales bacterium | reverse complement strand
GGAGAAAGCTCCCATTTTTTCCAATGCCTATCCCTTTTTCGGGAGAAGCTCAGACATCCTCGCCGCCCGGCCAAGCCGGGTGCCCTCCAGGAGCGCCTCGGGAAGGCTAAACCTTCAATGGTCGCTTTCGCCATTCCGGATATCTTTCTTAAATGAATCCACCTTAAATGGAAGAGGACCATTAATATTAGTGATTAAATACCGCCATGACCTGGATTCCCCGACCGGAAAAAAAATTTTTTCCGCTCTGGCTGGCATAGATCTGATAGTGCTCGGGATTCCAGAAGACGATGATAAAAAAGCCCCAGCGGTCGTAGGTCCTCTGCCAGGTGATAAACCGGTACCAGTCGCCGGTCTTCCAGTTGTGAAACACCATTCCTTTTATGCGGTCCAGAAGGCCGAGGGAATAATCCAGAGAGAGGGCGGAAAATTTCACGGTCTCTCCGGCGTTCAGAGCGTTTTCCGAGGTGTCCATGACCAGATGCTCGGCCAGCACATGAAGTCCGTTCCCGACGGCAAATGTATAATCCATCCCGATGTTGATATTCTTCTGGTATTTTAAGGGGGAAGATACAAAGTCCTGATGAGTCAGGACTCCCTCAAACCAGAGGCAGACACCTATGTCCAATTTTCCGTCCAGGCCGAACCGGTTTTCCGGAACATTTTTCTCATTTTCCCAGGAATGGACAATGAGGCTTTGACCCGGGTCTATTCGGCGGTGGTGATAGGAAAACGCCATTTCGCCGGTCCACAGGGGAAATTGAAAGCGGCCTCCCAATTCCGGGCATTTTTCTTGAGTCGGAATGACTTCCCATCCCTTGAGGTCGTCATTGCCGTAGAGCGTCCAGAGCCAGATGTTGACGTTGTTGAGAAATGTGTACTTTAACAGAAGGCCGTAGACTCCGTCCGCCAGCTGCAGGGGGTCATTGGGGTCGATGCGGTCGAACCACATTAAAGGCCGGAGAAGCAGGGCTGAGCCGAAATTGATTTTCTGGAGCCCGAGCCTAGCTTCAAACTGGGCCGTGGCGAAGCGCAGCCAGAGGCGGTAGGGCTTTATTTCCCCCTGTGTCTGAATGTCGGAAAGAGAAGGGGCATCGGCGGAGCTATAGGCATTGAGGGATATTTCCGCATCAAGGGAGACTTTCTTAGAGAGGGATTTTGTAAGGGAAAAGCTCGGAATATAGCGAAGCCCGAATTGTCCTTGCGCCGCTTTGAGGTGATTGGCCGTCAGCCAGCCGGAGAGCTGGCCCTGTATATTTAACGTTTCGGCAGTCCCTCGCAGAGGGATGGCTCCGGCAAGGGCCCAGAGGAGAATCATTCCGGTTGTTTTTGTTTTCATATTTTACTTTCTTACTTACTTTTTTTCTCTCTCTCTCTCTTATTATCTCCTTTTAAGGAACCGTTGTCAGTTTAGTCCGAAATTTTTTTCACTTCTCCTCTATATTATATTTTAAGACTCCGCATGATTTATTTCAGCATTCGTATATCGGATAATCGTGAGGTCAATATTTGTCAACTAATTTTCCGACGATATTCAGCTATCCTCTGGTATAATTTTAGACGGTCAAGAATCTTCGGGTTTTTAGACCTGGAATTTTTTCTGGAGGTGAATTCCGGATGGTTTTAAGAAGAAAGAAGATTTTTATTGTGTGTGCGCTGGGCCTTGTTTTTTCCTTCACCGGCCTTGCCGGTGAAAGCCCGCTTCCTGAACGAAATCCGGCAGAGTTTGATCCGGGGTGTGGAAGGTGCCGTATGGACGGAAATGGCGGTCCGTCCGAAAAAGATGGTTCATCCATTGACTGCATGGTGAAAGCTCTCTATGAATCCATCACGTTTCCTGAAGGAAAAGAGCCTGATTGGGAGCGTCTGCGCGCCCTTTTTACGCCGGATGCCCCTTTCATCCGCATCAATAAAGATGGGAGTGTGGACCGGATGACCACAGAGTCCTTTATCCTTTCTTTCCAGGAGAGGATGAGAAAGGGATCCGTGAAGAGTTTTCATGAATCGGAGCTGTTTCGAAGAACGCAGGTTTTTGGACAGATGGCCCATGTTTTTTCCACTTACCGGAAAGACATCAACATGGAGGATCCGGAAAAGTTTGTCAAGGGAATCAACAGCCTCCAGTTATTTTATGACGGGAAGGACTGGCGTATCGGCAGCATTGTATGGATGGACGAGAGAAGCGATTGCTTGATTCCATCTGAATATCTCCGCTGAATGCATTTTGTGGGAATGGACCATCGCGCGCGTAAAAGAATGGACGTTTTTACTTTTTAGATTTTTCTCTCTCCGGGGAGAGTTCCGCCGCGCCTTCCTGGCTGACGTAGACCACTTGAGTCGGATAGGCAAATTCAATGCCTTCCTGTTCAAAGCGCCGGAAAATTTCCAGGTTAACGGCCTGCTGAATATCCATATAGCTGTTGTAGTCGGAGTTCAGAACCCAGTAGACGACCTCGTAATTCAGGGAAAAATTCCCGTATTCTTTGAAGTGCGCCCGGTCAAATCGCGTCGCCTCCTGGCCCTCGATTATTTCTTGGATGATTTTTGGGATGAGGATCAACTTTTGGTGGGGAGTTTGATAGATGACGCCGATGGAGAAAACCACCCGCCGCTCAAACATCCGTTTGAAATTCCGAATCCGGCTCTTGAGCAGGTCGCTGTTGGCAAAAATGAGCTGCTCTCCGGAGAGGCTCCGGACGCGTGTCGTTTTCAGGCCGATGTACTCCACGCTCCCCAGGTAGTTATCCACGATGATGAAGTCTCCAATGACGAAAGGCTTATCCAGGACTATGGAGAGGGAAGCGAAAAGGTCTCCGAGGAGGTTCTGCATGGCCAGAGCCACAGCAATGCCCCCGATTCCGAGCCCTGCAACTAAAGTGGTAATCTTTACACCCAGATTATCCAGAGCCAGCAGGAGGATGAAGGACCAGAGAATGATCCGGAGAATAAATCCGAGCGCTGTAAACGTGGTGACGCTGTGGGCGTCCTCCTCCATTTTTTGCTGCCGGTACCGGAGAATCCCGAAGGAGATCGCCGCCGAACCCCAGAAAGCCCCCTGAGTCAATAAAGCGAGGACGGTCAGTTTATGAATAAAAGTGACCAGGGCCACCGGAAGAATCAACACCAGCGAGCCAAAATAGAGGGAGAGGATGAGGAGGAAAAAGATGTTAGTTTTTTTCAGAAGCTCGGCGATAAAATCATCCAGAGACGTGGCCGTTTTTAGGGCAAAGGCGTGGAACCGCCGCCGGGCGACTTTTTTCAGGATATAGAGCAGACCCAACACCGCGAGGAAAATGAGGGCGGCCAGCAGCCACTTCTCCAGCGTGTTGTTAAAAAAAGTCTTATCCAGGAACATGGGCCTCACCTTTTTTATTTTTTAAAGAGTTTAAACGATGAATTCGATTGTCTCTAAACAGGTCCCTACAAATTTATGTCATTTGGAAATTGAAGTCAAATCCAAAAATTATTAGATCGGAGGAGGAGAGAATTCCCCTTTCCAAAGGCCACGCTTGCCGCGGCGCACATGCCGGAGGACATAGATAAAAACAAAGGCCAGAGCTCCGGAATTCACAATCAAATTCAGGACGGCGGGAACAAGTAAACCGAACGGAGGAATCAGGAAATAACACCCCAGGGCCACAGCGGCGGCCCTGATGAAATCAACTCCGCTCAGGATATGGGGTTTGTCCATCGAGTAAAGAGCGGATCGGATCGGGCTGCCGACCGCGACGAAGAAGTGGCTGAAGAGGAGCCAGTTGAAAACAGCCACGGCCTCACTGTAGCGCCGACCGAAGAAAAAAAGAATCAGCGGCTTTGACAGAAACAGCAGGGGAATAAACAGTCCAATGATGGCGAGGGAGATTTTAAGGGTGGACTTGAGATATCTTTCGAATTGATGGACCTCCTTAAGCCGCGATGCTTCCGGGAGGAGAACCAACTTCAGAGAAATGATCAGGATTGGAAGAATATAGGAGAGATTGAGGGCGAGCCCATAAATTCCGGCGGCCTCTTGGTTCAACAGCTTGGCCAGGAAGAAAATCCCGATATAAGGTTCGATGCGATTGAAGATGTTGCTCGAAAATGTCCACTTGCTGTAGGAAAAAAGCGGACAAACGAATTGGCCAGGAAAAACATGGTCCCGGCGACAATGAGAATCGCGGCCAGCTGGGTCCGGAAAATTACTCTGAAGACATGGGACGCCTCAGCCGTCCGCCCGGCGCCCAAATAGGAAGAGGCAAATTTGACCATGCTTGTGTTCGTGCCGAGCTCTGTGAGAAATGTCGCCGTATACATAATTGAGAGGGCGAGGCTGAACAGACCGAAGTCTCCGACGGACAGATATCGGGAGACCAGCAGAGCGGAGATTGCTCCCAGGCCGGAGGTGAAGAGATTTCCCGAAATGACCAGAGTGATATTCCTCGCCAGGGGAGAGGCGTTGATTTTTTTGAGCAAGAACGGCCGCTTTCTCATGTTGGCACGAGAGGGTCCGCCTTCCAGGGAATCTTCGGCCATTCTGCAGGTTATATTAACAAGCGAACCAAAATAAATGCAACCTCGATGCATGTCCATCTGTAACATCTGAAAGGCTCGAAGCAGGCGGTCTTTCACGCAAGATTCAGTCCAGCGCCCATCCTTCTCTCATCCCCATCGGCATCCTCCGGAAAGGATTTATGTCCAGGGCCGGAGCTGTCCGGCCTGAGGTCTGCCCCGAGGATTGAACCGAACTTTACGAACGGCTCCAGCGTAATAGAGAGTGAACTCTGATGAAAGTGAGAACAACAATGAATAACCAAGGAACAACCTGTCCCTACTGCTGTGAGGAGGTGAGCGCGGATGCGCTCAAATGCCGCTGGTGCGGGAGCACAATCCGCGCATGGCGGGCAGAGTCGAATTGGTCCAGGGACCTCCCCGGCCGCTGGCTGCTCGGCGTGGCCAACATGCTGGCCCACAGGACAAATCTGTCCGTCCAAATTTGGCGGGTCCTTTTTGTTCTTTCGACGTTTATCTACGGCATCGGTCCGCTTCTCTATCTGACAATCTGGGCCCTGACGCCCGGGAAAGTCAATGAAGAAGCTCCCCTGAAGCTCGGGATTCAGGCGTTCAACGATATGATCAAAGATCTTGCGGCCAAAGTCAGGTGAAGCGCTCCGGACCAGTACGTGAGGACAGGATGAGGCGGCCATTTTTCAAGAGAAGAGGGACGAAGAAATGAGGACGGATACGCTTGTCTGGCCGGATTTCTGTTTCCTGAAAACTGTTCATGCTATACTGAACAACAGCGTGGCCGACATTCCAAGGGAGGAAGGACAGAATGGTCTTGCCGATGCCCTCATGGCACGACAGGTCCTTGCCGGCCGGGACGAATTTATCGGCGCCCTTGTCCGGAAGCATTCGGACCGCCTTTACCTCATCCTCCTGCGCATGGTCCAGTCACCGAATGCCGCAGAAGACCTTCTCCAGGATACCTGGGTGCTGGTGATGCGGAAATTTCACCAGTACGACCCTTCGCGTCCGATCCTGCCCTGGCTCACGCAGATTGCTGTCAACTGCTGCCGGTCCTACTGGAGACGGGAGCGCCTCCGGAGCCTGTTCAGGCTGGCAGAGATCTCTGAGAAAACCAAAGGCCGTGAGCCGGAATCTGTGGTCAATACTCCACGGGAGATGGAAGCCAGGGTGATTGCCGAGAGGGCGCTCGGAGACCTCTCACCGCGTCTCCGCGAAATCGTGGTCCTCAGATTCTACAGCGGGCTGACCAATGAAGACATTTCGGAAATCCTGCGGATTCCGCTGGGAACCGTAAAAAGCCGCCTGAACTATGCTCTGGCGAGGATGCGGGATTCTATCGAAAAAGGAGAAAAGCCATGAAGACAGATGCCTGCCGGGAATTCCAGGATTGGCTGGACCGCCTTCCGCTGTCTGACCTCACGGATAAAATGAAGCAGCACCTGGATGTCTGCGGCGAGTGCCGCAGGCAGTATGCCCTTATTGCCCCTGTGGTGAAGGCTCTTTCCGGCGTCCCGCTTCCTGAGAAGCTCAGCGAGGACAGTCTCAAGAAATTCACCATAGCTGCGGAACAGGAAGCCCTCAGGAGGAAGAGCCGGAAGGCGGCCCTGCGAATGGCGCGCAGCCTGCTGATGGGACTACCGTTTGTGGTGGCCATCAACTGGCTCTGGGTCAGGCTGGGCTCCACGGCCCTGACTGAATTCGTTTCTTCCGACATCGCCTTTGTCTATTCTGTTGTGCTTCTCGTCGGTGCCTCTCTGGCCGCGGCGCTTATTTTTGGAGCCATTCCCCTGCTCTGGGGGCATCTGCAGGGGCATTCTCCGAAGGAGTTTCAAAGATGAACGAGCAAAAAGAAATGAAAAAATGTCCCTATTGTGCGGAACTTATAAAAAATGAAGCCGTTAAATGCCGATACTGCGGGAGCTGGCTGGGAGAAAAGCCGCCCACCCGGTGGACGCGCTCGCGGAACAATAAGATGCTCCTTGGGATCTGTGCCGGGCTGGCCAAGCAGTTTAACATCGACGTGACCCTGATCCGGCTGGCCTTTATCATCGCCACCATAGCGGGCGGATGGGGAATCCTGGCTTATCTCATTCTCTGGCCGCTCATGCCCTGGGAGGACAGCGCATAGACTCTGCCGTTTGGGAAACGGCTTCGTTTCGATGATGACTCAGATTTGGAATAGGGTCCTGTCACGGCTCCTCCCCGTCCGTCCTCGCCTCCGCTCCTGGAGAATGCCAGATAGGTAATGATCGTAGGGCCGTGAGGCTCCGGGCGGGCGGGGAGCCTCTCCGCCGTGCCACCCTCCCTCGACGATCACTACCAGCACCGAAACGAAATGGCTTCCGATCATTTGGCCCAGGTTGACGATAAAATCTATTTTTCCTAAAATAACACCAGACCTCAGACAACCGGCATGATTCAAAGATTGACCATAAAGACACTGGCGGATGCTCTGACATCGGTCCGTCCTCTTATAGGATTTTTTCTGGTCTGGCTGGGATGGAAAGAAGGAAAGCAGGCTCTGCCTTTAGCCGCTGTTTTGATGCTTCTCGCCTGGATTACGGATATTCTCGATGGACCACTGGCAAGGATGGACAGAGTGCGTCCTGTAACCTGGATCGGGCAGCATGACTTAGAGGCGGATTTGATCGGAGCGGGAGGGGTGTGGCTTTATCTCTGGTTAGCCGGATTCCTCTCCACAGCCATTGGAGCGGGGTATTTAATTTTTTCCTGCGCGTCACTGTGGTTGACGGGATCCATGTATGTGGGGTGGGGGATTCAGGTCGTTCCCTTTGCAGCCATGATCGGAACGGCCGTGGTCCATGCCCGGCCTTTCGGATGGATGCTCATCGCCTGGCTCTGCATTATCGTGGTCGTGACCTGGCCGAGGCTTCCCCGAGAGAAGGCTCCGGAATTCCTCCGCGGGATTGCATTGCTTTTCAGAAAATAAATTCTTTTATTTTCCCTTTTTTTCTTTTCTTGAAATAAATCCAGATGATCCAAGCGGAATTCTTCCCAATTCGGCAGATTTGAGCAGTCCCGGCGGCCGTTCCGGAATAGGCCGGCGGATGACTTTCTTCCATTCCTGAACTATAATCCGTTCTCCGGAGGTCATAATGAGAAAAAAAATTCTTCCCTTCATTTCTATCGCTCTTTTTATATCTCTTTCTCTTTTTCCAGCCACTTCTCCCCAGGAACGACTGAGTTCTTTCGAGAGGCATAAGGCGTTGGCGGAGAGCTCCATGTTCAAAATCCTGGAATGGCGGAATCTCGGCCCCTACTACCAAGGCGGACGCATCTGTGATATCGAGGGTTATGCCTCGAATCCTCACAAACTCATTGTCGCCGCCGCATCCGGAGGGCTCTGGCTCACCGAGAACAACGGGACGACATGGACACCGCTCATGGACGGCGAATCCTGGATCGGATTCGGCGATGTGGCCATCTCGGAAAAAGACCCGAATCTCATCTGGACGGGCACCGGCGAGGAGAATTCCTCGCGGAGCTCCTATGCCGGAACAGGGATTTTCAAAAGCACGGATGGCGGTCGGACGTGGCGGCACATGGGCCTTGCCGACACGCACCACGTTGCGGACATCATCATCCACCCCGAGAATTCGGACATTGTCTATGTGGCGGCCATCGGCCACCTCTACACCGAGAACGAAGAACGCGGCGTCTTTAAAACCACGGATGGCGGAAAAACCTGGGCCAAGGTCCTTACCATCTCCCCGCGCACGGGCGTCATCAGCCTGGTCATGCATCCGAAGAATCCGGACATCCTCTACGCCGCGGCCTGGCAGCGCGACCGGAAGGCCTGGAACCTCGTTGAGGGCGGACCGGAGAGCGCCATTTACAAGACGACGGACGGAGGCCTCACCTGGCGCAAGATTGTGAACGGCTTCCCTCAACACAACCTGGTCGGACGCATCGGCCTTGCCGTCTGCCGCTCCAATCCGGATGTCGTCTATGCGTTTCTCGACAATCAGGAACCCAGGACAGAGGCACGGAAAACACCTCCGCCCCAGCCGCAGGTAAAACAGGCTCCGCCGAAGGACGGCCTGACCATCGATACCCTCAAATCCATATCCGTTAAGGACTTCCTCAAGGTCGAAAACGGCAAGCTCGAATCGTTCCTGCGGGCGAACAGAGCTCCGGTCGTCTTCACGGCCGCCTCCGTAAAAGAAGCGGTGAAGGACGGCACTCTCACACTCCGTGAGCTTGCGGATATCCTCACCGGCGGCGCGAATGCGGCGCTTTTTGCGGCCAGAGTCAAGGGAGCCGAGGTCTATAAAAGCTCGGACAGCGGCGCGCACTGGGAAAAAACCCACGCCGAACCCTTTCAGAATTCAATCGTCTTCAGTTACGGCTATTATTTCGGCCAGATTTATGTTTCTCCCGAGAACGAGAACGTCGTCTACATCCTGGGAGTTCCGCTTATGAAATCCACCGACGGCGGAAAGACATTCGAGGAAATCCCGGACGAAGGCGGCTCGTACGGTGTCGGGCTCTTTGATGTCCACCCTGACCACCACGCCCTATGGATCAACCCGAACAATCCCAGGCATATCTGGGTGGGGAATGACGGCGGACTCAATGTCTCCTATGACGCCGGCCGCACGTTTCAAAAGGTCAACAATCTTCCGCTGGCCCAGTGCTATACGGTCCACTTCGATATGGAGACGCCCTATAACATCTATTCCGGTCTCCAGGACAACGGCGTGAACATGGGGCCCAGCAATTTTATCTTTGGGCGCCGCGACAGGGATTGGAAGATGATTCTGGGCGGCGACGGCGCTTTTGTCCAGGTTGATCCCAACGATCCTGATACGGTTTATGCCGAGTACCAGTTCGGAAACATCTTCCGTCTTAACCTGAAAGACGGGCAGCGACAGAAGAGTATCAAGCCGCAGGCCAAGACGGTCCAACCGCCTTACCGGTTCAACTGGCTCTCGCCCTTCCAGATTTCCGGACACAACCCGCTGACGCTCATCCTGGGCGCGAACAAGGTGTTGAAGAGCGTGGACAGGGGAGAAAACTGGATCGAGATTTCCCCGGATCTGACCGACAGGCTGCATACGGACGGCGATGTGCCGTACGCGACGATCACCGCGATCGCCGAATCTCCGCTTACGCCGGAAGTGTTCTACGCCGGCACGGACGACGGGAATGTCTGGGTGACGAAAAACAGCGGCGGACATTGGGAAAAGATCACGGCCGGCCTTCCAAAGAAATGGGTGACGCGGATTGAGGCCTCGCGTTTCGCCAAAGGCCGCGTCTTCCTGGCCATGACCGGCTACCGTGAAGACGACTTCCGCACGTATGTCTTTGCGTCCGAGGATTTCGGAAAGACGTGGACATCCATTAAAGGCAGTCTGCCGGAAGAAAGCGTGAACGTCGTCCGCGAAGATTCCGCCAACGAGAACGTCCTGTACCTCGGGACCGACCTTACGGCCTATGTGAGCGTCGACCGGGGAAAGACCTGGGAATCGCTCCGGTCGAATCTCCCCACTCAGCCCGTTTATGATATGAGAATCCACCCGCGCGACAAGCACCTCATTATCGGGACGCACGGCCGCGGTGTGTTCGTCCTGCCGGCCGGAAGAATCCAGCAGCTCACGCCCGATATCCTGGCCAAGGGTCTCTATCTCTTTGCCGTTCCGGAAGCGATGCTTGTCCCGAGACAAATGTCAATGGGAAGGGACGGGGCTGAACTGAAGCCAAATGCCCGATTCGAGTTCTATGCGGCGGCAGCCGGCCAGGCCAATATTGCGGTTAAAGACGCATCCGGCAATGTGCTGAAGGAGATGGCCGTCGATGTGCGCCGCGGGCTCAATGCGGCCGAATGGAACCTCATTGCGGAAGGTCAGAAAAATCCAGTGAAGCCGGGTGAATATCAAGTGGAGGTCCGAACGGGGAAAGAGACCGCCGCCGGCACTTTTAAAGTCGTTCCGTTCCGCGGCCTGAGGGATTTTTGAGGGAGGACGATCTCAAAACTATTACGGACGTAATAAATAAAGTTACAAGGAAGCGGCCTTCAGGCGATCGGTTTTTCTCCCTTGATCTTTGCGCTCCAGATTTTTCCATGAATATCGGATATTAAAAGATCACTCTGTTCCTGTTTTTCGGAGAGAAGAGGCTTTGGGAGCAGATTTTCAAGGATTTGTTTTTCGATGAACATCCGCGCCGTCACCTCAATACTCACCAGACCCACCCTCTGCAATCCACGGATATATTCCGATTCCTTGATGGCTCCGGCGATGCAGCCTGTCCAGGCGGGGATATCTTGCGCGAGCCACTCCGGCAAGTCGTCTCCGAGAACGATATCCGAAATGGAAAAGCGGCCGCCCGGCTTGAGAACCCGTGCGATCTCGCGGAACACCCGCGGCTTATCCGGGGAAAGATTGATCACGCAGTTGGAGATCACCCAGTCCACGCTGCTGTCCTCGACCGGCATGGCCTCCGCTTCACCCAGCCGGAACTCGGTGTTTGTATATCCGCCGGCGGCGGCATTCGCCTTTGCCTTTTCGATCATCTCCGGTGTCATGTCGATCCCGATCACCCGGCCCGTCCGGCCCACTCTTGCCGCGGCCAAAAAGCAGTCGATCCCGGCCCCGGAACCGATATCGATAACCGTCTGCCCTTCTGTTATTCCGGCAAACGCAAGAGGATTTCCGCAGCCGAAGGCATTCTCCACCGCGCCTTCCGGCAGGTTTTTCAGTTCCTCAGACGTGTAGCCGGTCAATTGGACAAGGCTTCCCTTCATCTGATCCTGGGGAGAACAACACGGAGGGCCGGCCTCACAGCAAGACCTGTTGGCGGATTTGATGAGTTCGGCGTATCGATGCCGGACTTCTTTCTTAATGCGTTCCGGGCTTAAATGATTTTTGTCCATGATGGATCTCCTTTAATTTTTTGAATCCCTTCAGCCGGAAGCGTTTCTTGGAAAGTGATTTGAATTACCTGAGGCCAACCGCGCCCTTGACCGAAGCCAATAATTTCTCGGGGTCATAGCCGATTCCATCCTTGAAGACGATCGCGATATTTCGGATATCCTGAATGTTGGATGCCGGGTTTCCATTCACCACGACGAGATCGGCGATCTTGCCGACTTCGATTGTGCCCACTTGATGATCGATTTCGAGATACCGCGCCCCATTCCGAGTGGCGACTTGTATGGCCTCCAAAGGGGAAAGACCGGCCTCGACCAGGAGTTCGATCGCTCGACTATTTGAATATCCAGCGATGACACCTCCATAGCCGGTGGGATCTGTCCCCACGATCAAAAGACCGCCGGCATCAAAGAACATCTTTTCCAGTTTCATTCCCTTCTTGAACAAATCAGACCATTCGGAACCGGGATTATTGGCGATGCGCGCCCAGTTCCGCAGATACAAATCCCGAGTTTCAGGCAACAAAGCGTCGAGGGCGGCATTTGGAGCCGGCGGCCGGCCGGGAGTCATTGTTTCAAAAACAGGAAGGGTGGATGTCAGAGCAACTCCCTTTTCAATAAGATGTTGAATCAAAGACTTCACTTCCGATCCGTCTGGATCGAGCTTTTGGAGAGAATCTCTCAGGGCCCTGCTGCTCGGACTCTTGTCCTTTATCTTATTAGAGACAAAATCCGTTGAGGCGAAAAATCCGTGTTCCAGGTTATCAATTCCAAGGTCGGCGGCCTCCCTGTAGGTGACGGCTCCGAGGTGACCCGTGACTTTCTTACCTCTTTTATGAGCTTCTTCGATAACGGCTTTAAGTTCAGCCTGAGAAATCTGCTGATAGACCTTGAAGGAATCCACTCCTTCACTGTCCCAATAGGCCACCATCCTCCTGGCGTCTTCGGGTCCTTGAAGAGCCTTCATTTGCAACAGCGTCAATCCAGGGCCGTTCAAATAAGGACTCGACACATCCATTTTAGGCCCCGGGATTCGGCCCGCTTCAATTGCCTTTTTAATGTTTAAGTCGGTATAGGGTTCGATGCTGCCCGTCGTGCGTATGGTGGTCACTCCCCCGGCCAAATAGAGCCTGGGAAAACTAGTGGATTGCGGATTGAATTGCCCGCCTCCGGCGGGATAGAACAGGTGTTCATGGAGCATAATCCATCCGGGCAGAAGAGATTTTCCAGCCAGATCTAACAATTGCGCCCCTTCGGGAATCCGAATTTCTTCTGAGGCGCCGATCTCAGCGATCCGTCCTTCACGAATGATGACGGTTTGATTGGACCGGGCGGGTGAGCCGGTGCCATCAATGACATTTGCGTTTTTTAAAGCCATGACGGGTGTCTGATACAGAATGTATTTGCGAGTCTCCGGAGAAAATACGACACTCTGGGCGAGCACGGCCAATGGCAATACGATAAGAAGTAATGGGCGAATTATTTTACGAATCATTGGAGGCTCCTTTCCTCTATTTAAAAAAATTCTTTGATGACTTTGAAGGCGCTTGTGGGAAACGTCCGCCCGGTCAGAGGAATTGGCTTTATTCCACAGGACGGCGTCCTGATCCTCTGCGTTCGAGAACTGAATGTCGCGCAACAACTCAGTGTATCGTCAGAAGGCGATGCCTGTCAAATACACTTTCAGTCGTCGAATAATAGCGGACTTTTTTTCTGCACTATTACGGACGTAATAAATAAAGTACCAATGTTTGATCGGCGCTGAGGCCGGCCCCAGCGCCGTATATATTCTGTCACGTCATTTATTGCGTTCATATTAGTGTCCATTCTTTCAGAGCGTATGAGAAAGTTATAATATGGAAGAGGACCAATGGAAAAAGACTGAACTTATAGGATTTTCTGACATGTGTCCTGAAAAAGTGACAATCGGAATGGAAGAAAAAGGATTACCGCTCTATTCCCATCTGGCATATAATTTGCAGGAGAAGTAAATGTATTAATTTCAATGGAAAAAATCGAGTGCAAT
>JBAVVD010000036.1:0-1548 GCA_049697115.1 Candidatus Aminicenantales bacterium | reverse complement strand
TGGGCAAGGCTTCGGCCGCCGATGAAGAAGCCGCGGCAAGTTACGGCATGCACCTCGGCACCGCATTCCAGTTGATCGACGATGTGTTGGACTACTCCGCCGACGAGGCGCAGACCGGCAAACATCTCGGCGACGATCTCGCCGAAGGCAAGCCCACGTTGCCTTTGATTTACGCGATGCAGCACGGCACGCCGGAGCAGGCCGCCGTGGTGCGCGGCGCGATCGAACAGGGCGACGTCGGAAAGTTTTCCGAAGTGCTGGAGATCATCCACGCCACCGGCGCGCTGGATTTCACCCGGCAGCAAGCCATGCAAGAAGCGGAGTCGGCCTGCGCGGCCATCGTTGCGCTTGCCGATTCAAAATACAAGCAATGTTTGCTAGAATTGGCGCACTTTGCCGCGACGCGGCAATTTTAGTTTTTTAGACAAGGCCGGCACCGGCCTTTAGGAGCGGGGTGTAGCTCAGCCTGGTAGAGTACTGCGTTCGGGACGCAGGAGTCGGAGGTTCGAATCCTCTCACCCCGACCAATCAAAGTTGGTCTTCTAAAATGCCCCGTCAATTTCCTTCTGTCCGCCTTAATCGCTTGTTCTTGGCGAGGCCAGGCATTTATGTTTTGTGATCATTCTGTGACTGCGAATTGATTGCAAGTTTGCTTCGAGTTATTTTTGTTCTTGGACCGAATGGCCTAGATATTTTGGGGTATACCGATAAAGTGGTCGGTATGGTTTAATCCATACCCGAATTATTCTTTGGCAGTGCTATTAGCGCATGTGGCGACAAAAAAACATGCTGGGTTGTCATTGAATCAACCAGTTACCAAAAATACGCGATTCTCTATTTTAATAATACTGACCGGCAGGTCTGTGCCTGGGAGAGTTGCATGAAGATGTTTCGCATTTGCGGTTATGGCGGCGGGCGCAGCGCGCTGGTATCCAGGCTTGCCGAAGAATTCAACTTCCGGCAAATCGGGGTCGCGGTGGTGAAGTATGCGCATAAGCCGTTCGACATGGACAAGCCGGGGTCGGAAACCTATAACCTGCGCCAGAGCGGCTGCCGGCAAACGTTGATTGCCAACCGTGACCGCTGGGGGTTGCTGTGTGAAACACCCGGCCAGCCGGAACCTGATCCAATTCAACTGGCAGGGCATCTCGCCGAATGCGACCTGGTGCTGGCAGTCGGATTCGATAACGCGCCGTTGCCCGGACTCGAGGTGATGCGCGCCGATAATCCTGCCGAGCCGTTATACAAACGCGACACGCATATCCAGACCGTCGTCATCGATGGTGTTGCTCCGGCGGACGTGCTTTTCAGTTTCACGCATGCCGACATCGAAAATATCGCCACTCACATACTGGATCGGGCGACATTGCTTCCCTCACCCGTGAACAGATGACACGCACAGATGACAGACAGGCTATTGCGCATTAACATATCTTATGACTGAAATATTTAGAATCATTCCGATCCCGTCTGCTGTTGTGCAGGAAAGCGGTGCTGTGCAAGCCAGTGCTGTGCAAGAATGGGAAGCCGTGCAGGATTACGCAGGGC
>JBAVVD010000035.1:0-71254 GCA_049697115.1 Candidatus Aminicenantales bacterium | reverse complement strand
ATGTATTCCTACATATCCAGCCGGACCATAGCTTTCTCTGAATCAAAAAGAAATTCGGCCAACGCCCGTGCGAGCTCGGTCTTTCCCACTCCCGTTGGTCCGAGAAACATGAATGATCCCAGCGGATGCGCAGCCTCCTGGATTCCGGCTCTGGCCCTGCGGATCGTGTCGGATACCGCCTGGAGGGCGTGGTCCTGGCCGACCACTCTCTTGGCCAGGCTGGCCTCCATTTGGATCAGCCTCTCCACATCTCCTTCCAGCATTTTGGATACAGGAATTCCGGTCCATTTCGAAATGACCTCCGCCACATCCTCTTCATCCACCTCTTCTTTCAGCATTTTCCTGCCCTTCTGAAGCCCGGCCAACTCTTTCCCCAATTGTTCCAGAGCTTTTCCTGTCTCGATTAATTTTCCGTACTGTATCTCGGCCGCTTTCTCCAGGTCTCCCCGGCGCTCTGCATTCTGTTCTTCGATCTTCAGGGCATCGGTCTCTTCCTTGAGCTTCTTCATGGCGTCAATAAGTTCCTTCTCTTTCTGCCATTGGGCTTTAAGGGCGCCGCTTTTCTCTTTCAGATCGGCCAACTCCCTGCTCAATTTCTCGAGCCTCTCTTTGGAGCTCTGATCCTTTTCTTTCTTCAGCGCCTGCCGCTCAATCTCCAGTTGGAGGACCCGCCTTTCGAGCTCATCGACTTCTTCGGGCATGCTGTCGATCTCGATCCGAATGCACGAGGCGGCCTCGTCGACGAGGTCGATGGCCTTATCGGGCAAAAAGCGGCCGCTGATGTAGCGGCTGGAAAGGGTGGCCGCGGCGACAAGGGCTGAGTCCTTGATCTTCACGCCGTGATGAATTTCATATTTTTCCTTCAGGCCCCTGAGAATGGAAATCGTCTCTTCCACGGACGGTTCTCTCACGTAGACCTGCTGGAATCTCCTTTCCAGAGCCGCATCGCGCTCGATGTGCTTCTGGTACTCATTAAGAGTCGTCGCCCCCACACAGCGGAGCTCTCCACGGGCCAGCGGCGGCTTGAGCATATTGGACGCATCGACAGCCCCTTCCGCAGCTCCGGCGCCAATAATGGTATGGAGCTCATCGATAAAAAGGATGACCTCGCCCTGGGCTTCTTTGATTTCTTTGAGAAGGGCTTTCAGCCTGTCCTCGAATTCTCCACGGTACTTGGTTCCCGCCACCAGGGAACCGATGTCCAGGGCAAGGAGTCTCTTGTTTTTCAAAGATTGGGGGACATCGCCGTTGGCAATCCGCTGGGCCAGCCCTTCAACAATGGCCGTCTTCCCCACGCCCGCCTCGCCGATGAGGACAGGATTGTTCTTTGTCCGCCGGGAAAGCACCTGGACAACCCGCCGGATTTCATCCTCGCGGCCGATCACAGGATCCAGTTTTCCCTGACGGGCCAAAGCCGTAATATCCCGTCCGTACTTCTCAAGAACCTGAAATTTTCCTTCCGGCTGCGGGTCCGTGATCCTCTGCGATCCCCTGATGGACATTAAAGCCTGAAGGACGGCCTCTTCGGTGACTTTATTTTCTTTTAAAATCCGGCCGGCATCGGAAGTCTTATCTCTGAGGAGCGCCAGAAAGAAGTGTTCTGTGGAGACATATTCGTCTTTGAGCTTTTCCGCTTCCTTCCGGGCCTCATCCATAATCTGGCGCAGTGAAGAAGACAAATAGACTTCTCCCCCCTGGACTTTCGGCAGTCTCTGAATAGCCGTTTCCAGATCCTCCAGAATTTTATGCCTGTTGGCCCCGACCTTGGCCAGAACCGAGACCACAATGTTCTCACCTTGATTCAAAAAACTCCAGAGAAGGTGCTCGGGCCTGAGCTCCTGATGTCCCCATTCCCGCGCCTTGTCCTGGGCCAGCTGGAAAGCCTCCTGAGACATGACGGTGAATTTATCCCATCTCATTGTTTTGCTCCTTTTACCATTAAAATAATTAATATAGACTTCGCTCCCTAGATGTCAAGGCAGGCCATGTAATTGAAGGTTGTCCATAAAATTTTAAAAGTGGACTTGACAATTTAAAAAAAGTTGATATTTTTTCTTTGGAGAGTTTGATGGAAGAAATAGAAATCTCGAGCTGGCTGACTCTGGATGCCATAAAAAAGAAAGCGGAGATCGTCGAGAGTGTGGGCAACCTTCAAACCGGCCACACAATGTCCGTGTTCTGCGTCATTGAGGAGGATTACCTGGAGCTGATCTACAGCGATTCCACGGCCAATTACCTCAGGAGGTATGAGGACAAGGACGAATTCGAAATAGAGCTGGAACAGAGAAAAGAAGAAACCGGAGAAGCACATTATGAAGAGGACCGTGAACTTGATGAGGATTATGAAGAAGAGGAAGAAGACTTCGAGATCGAGGATGAATCCGACAATTATTGATTGAGCTTTTCTTTCAGCTGCTGCAATAGATTCAGCGCAGCAAGGGGGGTTAGAGAAGAAACATCGCAGGAAACGAGCACCTCTTTGATTTCTGTCAATATTTCCTGTTCCTGATCTTCCCTGAACAGAAGCATCTGGTCCTTGTCACGAGCTTTCCGCTTTCCCCCCCGATAGGCAATCCGGGGCAAACCGATGTCATCCAGCTCCTGCTTTTCCAGGTTAAAAAGGATTTCTCTGGCCCTGGCTACAACATCCTGCGGAATTCCGGCCAGCTTGGCGACATGGATTCCATAGCTCTGGTCAGACGGACCCGGGACAATCTTTCTCAGAAAAATAATCTCATCCTTCCATTCCTTGACTGAGACATGATAATTCTTAATTCTTTTTAACGTCAGGGCTAGCTCTGTGAGTTCATGGTAGTGGGTGGCAAAAAGAGTCTTGGCTCTGATGTCTTCTTTCTCATGGAGAAATTCGGCCACGGCCCAGGCCAGGCTCAGGCCGTCAAATGTGCTTGTCCCCCGCCCGATCTCGTCGAGGAGGATAAGACTCCTGGACGTGGCGTTATGGAGAATATTGGCCGTCTCCAGCATCTCCACCATGAATGTCGACTGGCCCATACTCAGAAAATCCATAGCCCCGATCCGGGTGAAAATGCGGTCGACGACGCCGATGGTGGACTCCTGAGCAGGGACAAAAGACCCCATCTGGGCCAAAATGCAGATGAGGGCCACCTGTCTCAGGTAAGTGGACTTTCCCCCCATGTTGGGGCCGGTGATAATCAAGAGCTGGTGATCTTCCCGATCCAGGCAAGTTTCATTGGGAATGAACGCTTCCGCTTGGGTCACTTCAATGACCGGATGCCGGCCTTCTTTTATAATGATTTGATCCTCGCTGTTTACATGCGGGCGAAAGTAATTCCGGCGGGACGCCAGCTCGGCCAGGGAAGCGAGAACATCGAGAACCGCAATATCGGCGGCAATCTTCTGAAGCCGCAGGGTCTCACGGGAGATCCTCTCTCTAACTTCCATAAAAAGTTGATATTCCAGCTCCCCGATCCTCTCCTCGGCATGAAGGACCTTTTCCTCATATTCCTTTAACTCCGGAGTTAGAAAACGCTCTGAGCTGACCAGAGTCTGCTTGCGGATATAGTCCGGCGGGACCTGGGACAGATGGGACTTGGTCACCTCTATGTAGTAGCCAAAGACTTTATTGTACCGAACCTTGAGCGAGGAAATGCCCGTTCTCTCCCTCTCTTTTTTTTCAAGGAGTGAAATAAAGGATTTGCCAGAGCGGCTGATATTCCGCAGTTCGTCCAACTCCGGATGGAAACCGTCTTTCATAATCCCCCCTTCATTGAGAAGGAAAGCCGGCTCCTCGAGAATGGCTTGATCCACAAGCGTGACAATATCCCGGGCATTATCCCAGCGGCCGCGAATGTCCTTTATCAGCCGGCCCGAAAACGGCTCAAACAGAGAGAAAATATCGGGAAGAGGGAGAAGAGATTTTTTCAAAGATACGAGATCCCGGGGATGGGCGGCCGCCAGGGAAATCTTACCTGTCAGGCGCTCCAGGTCCAGAATTCCTCTCAAGCTCTCCCGCAGCTCCTGCCGCCGGATGATATCGCCGAGGAACTCTTCCACGCCATCCAGACGGTCTTTGATTTCCGAGCAGTCAAGGAGCGGCCGCAGGAGCCATCCCCTGAGTTGCCGTCCGCCCATGGGCGTCACCGTGAAGTCAATCACGTCCAGCAGGGAATTCTCCACCCGCCCGTCCCGCAGGTTTCGTGTGAGTTCCAGATTTCTGATGGTGGCCGAATCCAGAACCATGTGGTCTGCGGAATGGATATAAGAAATTCTATGAATCAAAGAGAGGGAGTTCTTTCTCACTTTTTTGAGATAAAACAGCAGAGCGCCGGCGGCAGACACGGCCAGATTCTTATTCTCCAGGCCGAATCCTTCGAGGTTTTTCGCCTGGAAGTGGTCGAGCAGACAGTTCTTTGCCTGAGCCGCTTCAAACGCCCAGTCATCCAGAGGACTTCTGAGGATGGCGTTCGGATCACTTCTGGAAAGAATTCCGGACACGGATTCCTCTTCCCCTTCGGGAAAGACCAGCTCTTTGGGAGAAAACTTAAAGAGCTCATCCATGAGTTCCCTTTTTTCCAGAGAATCTCCCTCCGTCACTTTCATCTCCCCTGAGGAAAGATCAATGAGGGCCAGCCCCCAGCCGTTCTCATCCAGGGAGAGGCAGGTTATGAAGATATTTTCCTTGGCTTCCTCCAGCTCGACTTCCACCGCTGTTCCTGGAGTCAGGACCTTCACCACATCGCGCTTGACTACCCCCTTAGCTCCCCTGGGGTCCTCGACTTGCTCGCAGATAGCCACTTTATATCCCCGCTTGAGGAGTTTGGCCAGGTAAGAGTTGACGGCATGGTAGGGAACGCCGCACATCGGAATTTTCTGGCGGGACGTGAGGGCGATTTCTAAAACGGAAGAGCCGACCCTGGCGTCTTCATAAAACATCTCGTAAAAATCTCCGAGCCGGAAAAAAAGAAGGGCATCCTGATGGCTTTTTTTGATGCGGAAGTACTGCTCCATCATCGGCGTCGGTGCGTTTTTTTGAGTCTGTTTTTCCTTTTGCGCCATTCGGCCGGCCTGTATTTTACGCTCTTTTATTCGACTTTTCGAATTATATGGGGAACGGGCGCTATAAGCAAGAGGACGGTTCTTCAAACGCTCTCCGGAAGAAGAATCGGATACGATTTGGGCTTATCCCATAATTGATAGAAATTATTGATAAAAACATTTTTTCTGATTAAAATATATCACCGGGTTACCCGAGGTTATATGCGTAAATCCAAGAGCAGGTCTGTCCTTCTGGCAGACTCCAATTCCTTTCCCTAGTATTCCCGCCTTTTCCTCACTCAAAAAAATTCCGCCTATACCCGTCTTCATTTACCAATTGCAGGAATGAACGGGATAGGCCGGCAGGATAGGCCGGCAGATCAAGAAAGGAGTGGGTCATCAACAACACACAGATGCTTGTGCGGGAGCTGTGCTCCAAGATGCTCGGCCCAGTCAACCACTGTCCGAAAACCTTCCGTTCGTGATAGGACGGAAGAGAAGAGGTGTTTTCGATGTCTGAGAGAGAGATGTGGGCGACCCGAATCGGCTTGATTCTGGCGATGGCAGGAAATGCAGTGGGGCTTGGAAATTTCTTGCGCTTTCCAAGACAGGCGGCTTTAAACGGCGGAGGCGCGTTTATGATCCCGTATTTTTTGGCGTTTATTTTGATGGGAATCCCTTTGATGTGGCTGGAGTGGACGATGGGAAGATATGGAGGCCAATTCGGACATTCGACCACATCAGGCCAATTTGACGCCATGTGGCGGCATAAATTCGCCAAATATCTCGGCTCCATCGGCATTTCGATCCCCCTTCTCTTTGCGATCTATTATATCTATATCGAATCCTGGACCCTTGCCTACGCTTTCTTTTCTCTGGGGAAAAAATATTTCGGAATCTCAGAGATGAAGCAGATGAACACCTTCCTTCAAAATTTTCAGGGGGTGGACCGGAGCGGCGTGTTTTTCTCCACAATTTTGGTGGCGTTCATCTTCTGGGTTATCACCCTTCTCATCAACGTCTGGATCATCGGGAGAGGCATTTCCGGGGGAATCGAAAAACTTGCCAAAGTGGCCATGCCGCTCCTGCTGTTGTTTGGAATCATCCTTGTCATCCGAGTGTTGACCCTGGGAACTCCGGACCCGAATTATCCGGACAGGAGTGTGATGAACGGATTGGCTTACATCTGGAATCCCAATTTCTCAAGGCTGACGGACTTCTCTGTGTGGCTGGCTGCGGCCGGTCAGATCTTCTTCACCCTTTCGATCGGAACAGGAAGCATCCAGACTTATGCGTCTTATCTCCACAAAAATGATGACTGTGTTCTGACCGGACTTTCTACCTCAGCGACCAATGAGTTCGTGGAAGTGGTTCTCGGAGGGTCAATTGCCGTTCCCATCTCCGTGGCTTTTTTTGGGCTTGCGACCACTCAAATGATTGCCAGCCAGGGATCCTTTGACCTCGGATTTGTCGCCATGCCCATCATCTTCCAAAGACTTCCCCTGGGCTTCATTTTTGGAGCCATGTGGTTTGCCCTCCTTTTCTTTGCCGGCATTACCTCATCGGTGGCCCTGACGTCGCCGTTCATGGCCTTCCTGAGAGAAAAACTCGATATTTCACGCAGACGCGCGGCCAAAATTGTCGGATTGACGCTGTTCGTTTTCGGATTGCCGATCGTCTTTCTCCTGAAATACGGATACATGGACCAATACGACTTCTGGATCGGAACAGTCTTTCTGGCCGTCCTGGCGCTGTGCGAGACCGTTATTTTTGTTTTTGCCTTTTCCAGTTCGAGAGTGGCGAATTCCGGTATTAAAAATAAATTCCTGGCTTATTTGAAGTTCGGGATGGACGCCGGCTGGGACGAAATGAACCGCTGTGCAGACATTCGGGTCCCTCGAATTTTTTACCCGATACTCAAGTTTGTGGTCCCGATTTACCTGGCTGTCCTGTTCTTCGGCTGGGTCATTCAAGACTTGAGCAGTCAAAGTTCAGTCATCCTGATGCGAGGTGTCGACCCGAAGCACGCCCTTTTCCAGTGGATTTCCCGGCTGACGCTTGTCGGTGTCATGCTGGGGATGGCTCTGCTGGTAAAAATCGCATGGAGGAAAAAGAAATGAGAGCCGATGGATGGATTTTCTTGATTCTGGGGTGGGGAACCGTTACGACTTTAATTGTCTATTGCTACATCAAAATTTTATGGAAAAAACATTGATTGATCATAACCGTGACAAAGCGCAGATTCCTTAGCGGATTTCAGCTTTCTTGCGACAAATTTAGAATTTGTTCAACGTCTTTACAGAAAGGTCCAGAGTATGGTATAAATTGAAACGCTTAGCAGGAGGATGTTATGAGGAAAAAAATCAAACACGGAATTTTTCCGGCCGTAATCTTTCTTCCTATCCTTATCCTCATCGCCGCCCTCTCTTCGGCTCCGAAAAAAAGCTACGACCAGTTCGAAACTCCCAAAAGATGCGCCCAATGCCATAGGGATATCTATACGCAATGGAAACAGACGATGATGGCACAGGCCTATACCCACCACTGGGATGAGATCGAGTATTTCAAGCTGGCTCTTCCCCAGGCGGAAAAAGATCCCAAGGTGGCCGAAATCAAAGCGGGCTGCAACGGCTGCCATACTCCCGTTGCCCTGTATGTCGGGGATATCCCTCCCCAGCCTCCCTCAGCCAATACAAGGGCCAATGATTCCGTGTTCTGTGATGTCTGTCATTCCGTATCCGGATACTCCGGTGAACTTCCTTTTAATTTCAATTACAATCTCTCGCCCGGCAACATCAAATACGGGCCGAGACAGGGGGTCGTCTCTCCCCACCACGAAACCCGGTATTCCGATTTCATTAAATCACCCGATTTCTGCGGGACCTGCCACAATGAGAAAAATCCATACGGAATCTGGGTGAAATCCACCCACCTCGAATGGAAAGAAGGCCCGTATTCCAAACAGGGCGTGAGGTGCCACGACTGCCATATGTGGCACGCGCCCGGAAAGAGTGCGGACATGGGAGAGCCTCTCCAGGATATGGCCAACCACAATTTCCCCGGGGGCCATGTCCTTGCCAAAATTCGAGGGGCTATCGAAATGAAAGTCTATGGGGATGCGGAAGAGCTCTTTCCGGGAGATAAAACCGTCATCAGCGTCCACCTTTACAACGCCAAGGCCGGCCACAAAATCCCGACCGGCTCGGTCGAGGACAGACAGCTCTGGCTTGAGGTTCATGCGGTCGATGCCAAAGGCAACCGGTACCTTCTTCCGGTGGACAGGAAAGGCTTTGAAGGAGAGGAGTATACGATCTCTTCCAATGCACTCGCCTACCAGGATATGGGTGATATGATGATGGACATCAAGGACTTCAAAGGAGTCCAGAGGGACGATATCGAAGAGGGGCACAGGGTTTTCCGGCTTCCCTATTTCGACCCCAAGGGAAGGATGACCATCGGCCAGTGGAACACGGCCAGCCAGGGCGTCGACTACCGGATCGGCCCCAGAGAAACCAAGATCGAAACCTACACCTGGACCACTCCTCAAACACTTCCTGAAGGGATACTCCGCATTGAGGCCAGGTTACAATATCGGCTGCTCGTCAAATCCGTGGCCGAATTCCTTGGCGTCCCGGCCGACGAATTCGAAATCAAGGAAATCAACTCCGCAGATACAGAGATCCGCATCATCTACTGATCCAGAAGAATCCCCTTTTCCCCGCAGGAAATGAGCCCCGGATATTTCCGCCGTCAGTTTGACAGGAACGATCGAAATAAAGCCCAGAAAAGAATCCAGCCAGAATTTTTGATGGAAAATAGAGATGAGGCCCGGCCAGGCGCTCTTTAAATTTTTTCTGGATTGGATTACAATACATATTCAGTCAAAAGGAGAAGGCCATGAAAAAATTTTCCCTCTCAATCCTTTGTATTTTCCTGTTGGCCGAATGCGCAGCGGCCATCCCCGCCTTCGCCAGAAAGTACGGATACTCCTGTGAGGTCTGTCACGCCCCTGTGCCCCATCTGAAGGCGTTCGGAGAGGATTTTATGGACAACGGGTATCGAATCCCTGAAAAGGAACCGCCGCGGGCCACAATCGACACGGGCGACCCGATTCTTCTTCTTCAAAGGGAGCTGCCCCTAGCCTTCCGCTTCGACGGCTACCTCGCCTATGAGTTTAATGCGGATGTCAGGCCGGACATCAAATCTCCGTTCGTTATGAAGATCCTCTCCGGCGGCAATATCTCCAACACGATCTCTTACTACACCTACTTCCTCCTCACCGAAGAGGGAAAGATCGCGGGACTGGAAGACACGTATCTTATCTTCAGGAACGTCTTCGGACTTCCCGTCTCCATTGCGTTCGGGCAGTACCGGATCTCCGACCCGATCAAGCCGACGGAAACCCGGCTAACCTTCGAGGAATACAGGATTTACAAATTCAGGGTGGGCCAGAGCCAGATAAGCCTCTCGTACGATAGGGGAATCATGGGAAGTGCCGGCACGAATTTCGGCACGGATTTCGTTTTTCAGGTCGTCAATGGAAACGGTATCGATAATCCCGATATTTTCGACACGGATAAATATAAAAGTTTCGTCTGGAGAGTCGCCCAGAGCTTCAGTCAAAAGTCAATCCGGTTCGGGATTCTGGGCTATCACGGGAAAGAAGATCAGGGCGGCACAACGAACACGGTCAGCTACCTGGGGCCGGACCTCCGGCTGAGGCTGCCCAAAGTGGAGCTCATGCTGCAGTACGTGAGACGAACGGATTCAAACCCGCTGTTTTCGAGCGATGGGCAAAAACACAGCACCGATGCGTACTTCGGAGAGCTGATTTTCTCTCCCCAGGGAGATAAGGGGAGATGGTTTTTCACCTTTGCCTATAACCAGGTCAAATCCTGCTTCGATGAGGCCAACTACCAGAGGGTCACGGTCAACGCGAGTTATCTCCTGAGAAGAAACATGCGATGGATGAGCGAATACACCCATGACCTCGACGGAAAGGACCACCGCTTCTTAACAGGAATCATGGTCGGGATCTAAAAACTTCCCCCTCCCTCGAAGTCCTCGAACACAGAGGGACTGCCCAGGACCAATCTTTATTTTCTATGGGCAAATCTGGGTTCGCTTTATTAAATTGACTGCTTTTGTCTCTTATGGTATTAAACTTCTTTAAAGTGAGGAGACGGCACAAATTTAATATTTCAGGAAGCGAGAGCATACTCAAAAGGAAACAGCGCGGCCTTAAAAAAACTCATCGGATGATTACTCTCTTTATATGTATGATTTCGCGAACTCCCAGAGTTCCGGCATGAATACCTCACTTATCAACATCATCCAAAAAACAAAACAAGTGATATCGAGGAGGAATACCATGATCAAACGCATCTTAGGAGCAGCCGGCCTTCTGATTTTTATTTTCACAGTCGGGGCATTCGCCCAGAACAAGAAGTCTCTTTCGCTTGAGGACTGCTTTGTCAGTGCCATGCAGAATAATCTTAAAATTGCCGCTGAAGTATTGAATCCCGAGCTTGCTGATCTTTCCGTCCTGCGGGCCAATGAAAAATTCATGCCCACACTTTCTTTTACCTATAGCAATGAGGAGACCAACTCCGCCTCCTATTCCTGGATTGATGCGGCCGGTCAAGTCAATTCCGCCAGCAGGGACTACGAAGTGTCGCTCAGTCAATATATCCCGACCGGGGGAACATTGACCACATTTCTCAGTTCCTACAGAACCGAAACCAACCGCAGTTTCCAGACCATCAATCCCCGCTACGGCAGCACGTTATCATTCAATTTCACTCAACCTCTTTTACGGAACTTCGGATTCAAGACCAGCCGAAAAGAGATCATCATTGCCAAAAACAACCGAGAAGTGACGGAAAAGCAGTTTCAGGATGCTCTCATGGACATCCTGTTCAATGTCGAGGAAGCTTACTGGAATCTCGTTTACAGCATCGAAAATCTAAAGGTCCGGGAACAGTCCTTACAGTTGGCCCGCGATCTTCTCAAGGAAAACCAGAGGAAAGTGGAAGTCGGGACCATGGCTCCCATCGACCTTTATACCGCCCAGGCCGAGGTCGCCACGCGGGAAGCCGATATCCTCCAGGCCGAAGCCCTGGTGAAAAACAGCGAAGACCGCCTTAAATCCATCATCAATATTTCCGAAGCCGAAAACGGGGAAGACGTTGAACTATTCCCCACCGATAAACCCAGATTTGAGGAAAGAGACATCGAACTGGACACGGCTCTGGCGATCGCATTGGAGAAGCGGCCGGATTTGAAGGCTGCTCAAATCGATATGAAAAACAAGGAGTTGAATGTCAGTTTCGCCGCCAATCAGCTCCTTCCCGAGCTCAACTTCAGTGTTTCGTACTGGAGCCCGGGGATTTCGGGAGATCAAATTTTGTATCAGGACAACGATGCGTTTTCACGTATTGTGGTGGGGAAGGTTCCCGGAGCCTCCACTGACGCGCTGAAGGATGCGCTCAACTTCAAATATAACAACTGGTCCGTCGGGCTGACCTTGAGGTTTCCTTTAAGCACCGTTCTGTCGCGGGCTGAATATGCCCAGACAAAAGTCAGTCTGAAACAGGCGGATTTCAACCTGCGCGACCAGGAGCGACAAATGTTTCTGGAAATCAAAACAGCTGTCCGTGCTGTCCAGCTCGGATACAAGAGAGTCCAGGCCTATACGGCCGCCCGCCAACTGGCGGAAAAAAAGCTGGAAGCGGAGGGCGAGAAATTCAATGTGGGAAAATCCACGAATTATCTTCTCCTTCAATATCAAAGAGACCTGGCGGATGCCCGAAGTGCCGAGCTTAAAGCCACGGTCGACTACACACTCTCCCAGGCCTACCTGGACAAGGTCCTGGGAACGATGTTGGAATCAAAAAATATTCAAATCTCAGACATTGGGTTAAAATAAACATTCTCCGATGTGTCGACCTATTTTAATGAGGAGCGAAACTGAAGAGTTAAGAGAGTGCCGTTTTCTATCTTCGTTCGGAAATGAAAAGAGAGGTCAATGATGAAGAAAAAGACAATACTGATCGTCATCCTTGCGTGTGTTGTCGGGCTTATTGGCTGGCAGGTTTTAAAAAAGGTTTTTCCATCCAAAAAGGACAGTCGCGGACAGCCGATGGCGATTTCCGTCGCCGTTGAAATCGTCCCTGTGAAAAAAGCGGCCATCCAAAAAATCGGAAATTTCACCGGCACGTTGATTCCCAAGTCCCAATTTGTGATTGCTCCGAAAATTTCAGGAAAATTGGAAAAACTCTATATTAACATTGGAGACCGGGTGGTTCGCGGCCAGCTGATTGCCGTTCTCGATGATGACGAGTACAGCCAGCAGTTCATCCAGGCACAGGCGGACTTGAAGGTCGCCCAGGCCAATCAGGTGGAATCTCTGAGCTCCTTGAACGTGGCCAAGCGGGAGCTGGAAAGAATCCAAAAGCTTCATACCCAGGGCATTTCCGCCGATTCAGAGCTCGATGCGGCCAAGGGCAATTTTACATCCCTGGAATCCAGACATAAAGTCGCAGAGGCTCAGGTAGCCCATAAGGAAGCGGCGCTCAAAGCGGCCGAGGTCCGTTTATCCTATACAAGGATTAAGGCCTCCTGGGAAGACGGCAGCAGACCTCGGGTTGTCGGAGAACGTTTTGTGGATGAAGGAGCCCTGCTCACACCCAACGCCCCTATTCTGTCTATTCTTGAGATCAATCCGCTGATTGCCGTCATCCATATTTCGGATAAAGACTATTTCAAGGTCAAAGCCGGCCAGAAGGCAAAAATCAGCACGGATGCCTTCTCCGGTCAAACGATTTCCGGGACGATCACCCGTATCGCTCCGTTGCTCAAAGAAACGTCCAGGGAAGCCAGAGTGGAGATCGAGATTCCCAACCTGGAAGAACTTTTCAAGCCCGGAATGTTCGTTAATGTTCAGATTGAGTTTGAGACACGTCCAAATGCCACTGTGGTCCCGGTGAGTTCAGTTGTCAAACGGAACAATCAGGAAGGTATTTTCCTGGCCGATGTCGAAAACAAAACAGCCCGGTTTGTCCCCGTTAAAATCGGCATCTCCACCGGCGAGCTGGCAGAAATCATTGATCCCTCTCCCCTATCCGGATATGTCGTGACCCTGGGCCAGCATCTCCTCGTTCCTGGAAGCCCCATCATTCTTCCACAGGAATACACAGGCGCAAATCCGCCGGATTCTCCGCCGTCCAAGGATAAAACGGCGGACAGCAAAACGAAGAGAGGAGATCACAGATGAAACTCCCACAATTTTCAGTCAATCATCCCATATTCACCATAATGCTTGCGCTGATCATGATCCTTCTGGGTATGGTGTCTTTCCTGCGTCTTCCGATCGACTTGATGCCGGATATTTCCTACCCCACCCTGAGTATTTCGACAAGTTACACCAATGCCTCGCCTGAGGAAATCGAAGAATTGATCACTCGGCCCATTGAGGGCGCGATGTCGGCAGTCCCGGGAGTCGAAGAGGTCTCTTCTGTTTCTTCCGAAGGAAGCAGCAACGTTCGGATTTCTTTCACATGGGGCACAAATCTGGATGCCGCCGCAAACGACGTTCGAGACCGGCTGGATCGCATCATTCCCGTTCTCCCGGAAGACGTGGAACGGCCACGCCTCAGAAAATTTGACCCATCCAGCTTTCCCATTCTCATCCTGGGGGCGTCGTCAGACCTGGACCCCATTCATACAAGACGCCTTATCGACAACCAGATCAAATACAGAATTGAGCGCGTGCCCGGCGTGGCTTCTCTGGATATCTGGGGAGGCTTCCAGCGGGAGATTCACGTCAACCTCCACGCCGATAAAATCAAGGCGCTCGGCCTTCCTCTGGATCTTATTCTCAATAAAATTCGGTCCGAAAACGTGGATGTGCCGGCCGGTTTCATTGAACGCGGCAACTTTGAAGTGCTCATCCGCACTCCTGGTGTGTATACAAACCTTGAGGAAATTCGGAATACGGTGATCGCGATCCGGGATAAAGTCCCCATTCAGCTCAAAGAAATTGCCAATGTGGAGGATACCTGGCAAAAAATCAGACGGATTGTTCGAATCAACGGGAAACCGGGGATTCGGCTCTCCATCAGCAAGCAGTCCGGAAAAAACACGGTGGAAGTGGCCAAAGCCGTCCTCAAAGAAATTGAGCAGATCCACCGTGATTTTCCCCAGATTTCCCTGATTCCGATCATTGATTCTTCGAAGTATATTCGGAATGCCATATCCAATGTCGGAATGGCCGCTTTCTATGGAGGCCTGCTGGCTATCCTGGTGCTGCTGTTTTTCCTGCGCAACCTCCGGAGCACGACGGTCATCGCCATCGCTATTCCGATCTCTATCATCGCCACATTTGCTCTGATTTATTTCGGCGGATTCACATTGAATATTATGACGCTCGGAGGCCTTGCGCTGGGAATAGGGATGCTGGTGGACAACTCGATTGTGGTTCTGGAAAACATTTACCGACTTCAGGAGACCGGAGAGCCGCCTTTCAAAGCCGCTATCAACGGAACTGGAGAGGTCTCCTCGGCGATTGTCGCCAGCACTCTGACAACCCTGGCGGTTTTTCTGCCTTTGATTTTTCTCAGAGGCATGACAGGAATAATGTTTAAGCAGCTTTCCTATGTGGTGAGTTTTTCTCTGTTTTGCTCTCTGGTCGTCGCCCTGACTCTCGTCCCGCTGCTGTCGAGCCGGGTCCTTCGGGTGACCACCATCGCCGATTCCACACACAAATCATGGCGGGTCAAGCTGTTCCGGCGGACAGGACTTTACTTTACAATAATCGAGAATAAATACAAGGAACTCCTCCATTATTCCTTAAATCATCGGACCCTGGTTCTGGGAATTGCCGGGGCTCTCTTCGTGGGAAGCCTTTTTCTCATCCGGCTGGTCGGAAATGAGTTCATGCCTGCAGCCGATGAAGGAGAGGTCCGTGTCAGCGGAGAAATGGAGGTCGGCACGCGCCTCGGGATTATGGAAGAAAAATTCCAGACCATCGCGGCGATTGTCAAGAAAGAAGTTCCAGAAGCTCAAAGCATGGTGGAGAGCGTCGGAGGGTCAGGCTTCCGTTCATCCGGCTCTCACATTGGAGAAATCAGGATTTCTCTGGTTCCGGAAAAGATGCGATCAAGATCCAGCGATGACGTCTCGGACAGCCTCCGTCAGAAGCTTTCTGGAATCCCGGGAGTTCGAACCCGGATCCGATCCGGGCAGGGGCTCTTTATCCTGAGAATGGGCCAGAGCGGTGGAGATCGGGTTCAGATCGAAATCCGAGGCTATGATCTGGAGACGGCGGATGCCCTTGCCCAGCAGGTGATGGCATTGGTTGAAAAAGTTGATGGCGTCACGGACGCCAGACTCAGCCGGGAATCCGGAACGCCCGAAGAGATTATCGTCATCGACCGCCAGAAGACGGCGGATATGAAGTTGACCGTCTCTCAGATTGCTTACACCCTGCAGACTTTTCTCTCCGGAACCCAGGCCAGTAATTTTCGAGAGGGAGGAGAGGAATTCTGGATTCGCGTCCAGGTTCAAGATGCCGAAAAGATGAGCCTGGATGACCTCCTGGATCTGACCTTGACCAATTCCGAGGGACAGCCCGTCATGTTGAAGAACGTGGTCAGCGTCAGGCCCAGAAAAGGCCCGGTTCAGATAGAACGCAAAGATCAGGAGCGCATCATCACGGTTTCCGCCAATATCAGCGGAAGGGATATGGGATCCATTATCTCGGATATTCGTGAGCGGCTCCGCAGCCTTCCTGTTCCCAGAGATTTCAACATTCTCTTTACCGGCGACTATGAAGAGCAGCAGAAAGCATTCAGGGAGTTGCTCTTTGGCCTCATTCTGGCTTTGCTCCTGGTTTATATGATTATGGCGTCCCTCTACGAATCGCTTCGCGGTCCTTTTATCGTCATGTTTTCAATTCCACTCGCAGTGATCGGCGTCATCTGGATGCTGTTTCTCACGAACACAACTTTTAACGTCCAATCCTATATTGGCTGTATCATGCTCGGCGGAATTGTCGTCAACAACGCCATCCTGCTCGTGGACTATACGAATCTCCTCCGGCGGCGTGACGGATTCCCGATGCGAGAAGCCATCGAGGAGGCCGGCCGGCGGCGCCTGCGTCCCATATTGATGACGGCGACCACAACCATTATGGCCATGATTCCACTGGCGCTCGGACTCAACGAAGGCGGAGAAGCGCAGGCGCCCTTGGCACGGGCTGTCATCGGAGGTCTGCTCAGCTCAACTCTCATTACGCTGGTGATTGTTCCGGTCGTGTATTCCATCTTCGAGGGCATGCACAAAGAGAAACGTCCCATTCCCAAGGAATAGCGACATCCCGCCTCATCAAATTGACAACCGGAGGGAGCTATAGTAACCTGCTGAAAGAATGAACGCACCCACCGTGTTGACCACCCTGAGAATCGTCTCTATCCCTATCCTGGTCGTTGTTCTTCTCTCTCAATTCAATAATAAGGCCATTTTCGCTTTTGCTATTTTTCTTCTGGCCTCGCTCACGGATACTTTTGACGGATTATGGGCACGGAAAAAAAATAAAATCACGGTCCTCGGCCAGCTCCTGGACCCGATCGCGGACAAACTGCTCATCACCGCGGCCCTGATTTGTCTTGTGGAACTGGGCTCCCTTCCTTCCTGGGTGGCCATCCTTATCATCGGCAGGGAAATCGCCGTCACCGGCCTCAGGGCCATCGCTTCTTCCAGAGGGCACATCATCAGCGCCTCCCGGCTCGGCAAAATGAAAATGACTCTGGAGACAATCGCTGTCTCCATGCTCATTCTGGGAAAGGGAATCCTGGGAGCGCTCTATTTCCTGTCGCAAATCGCTCTCTGGCTGGCTGTGGCCGTGGCCGTCATATCAGGGATAGAGTATTTTATTAAATTTGCACCTTTCTTACTCTCCCGGCGCACTTGAGAGGGAAAGGCTTGTCCTCGTTTTTTCCAGCGAAGACCAGTCCTCGACATTGGCGGTCGCAAATGGATGAGTCCAGGCGCGGCCGATTCTTTTGATTAAACCTGAGAGGACCTTGCCGGCGCCGACCTCCACATAGGCATCTATATGTTCTCCGTTCATCGCCTCCATGGATTTGTACCAGAGCACGGGCCGGCTGACCTGCCTTTTGAGCGCGTCCCTGGCCTCTTCACCTTGACGAATAATCCGGGCGTCGACATTCGTAATGATGGGGAATTTCAAATCCTTGAATTCCACCTGGTCAAGGTCCAAAGAAAGCTTTTCCTCGGCGCTTTTCATGAGACTTGTGTGGAAGGGCGCACTGACTGGAAGCATGACGGACCGCGGAGGATTGGCGAATTGCACGGCCTCTTCCACCGCTTCTTTATGGCCGGCGATGACAATCTGGTCGGAACTGTTCCAGTTGGCGATTGCGACAACGCCGCGGGAGACTCGGGCCACCGCCTTTTCCGCCTCTTCACAGCTCAAACCGAGAAGGGCGGCCATGGCGCCTTGTCCGACAGGCACAGCCTCCTGCATGTATTGGCCTCGCTTATGAACAAGAAGAAGGGCATCTTCAAACTTCAGCGCGCCGGCCGCCACCAGGGCCGAATACTCTCCCAGACTGTGGCCAGCCGCCAGACAGGGCTCCGCGCCGATGAGTGTGTAAGCGACCGCACTCACCAGCAGGAGAGCCGGCTGCGTGTTCTGAGTCAGCTTCAGCTCCTCCTCCGGACCCTCAAAACACAGACGGGAAATTTTGAACCCGAGAATTTCATCCGCTTGCGCAAACATCTCTCTGGCCCGGGAGGACCGTTCATAAAAATCTCTCCCCATCCCCACGCCCTGTGACCCCTGTCCCGGGAACAAAAAAGCCAGGCGACTCATTTCAGTTCTCCTTCTGACCGGTTCTCTTCAGACAATCCCATTTGACCTCAATCTCGGCCTGCCGACGGAGATTTTTAATCCACGCCTCCACCTGGACTTTGATCTTTTCCTTTTTGATTTCTGATTCAATCTCATTCAAAAGTTCCATCATCGGCCGGGGCTCCAAGCCCGCTTTCTTCTGGTCGGGGAGGTAAGTGTCCTTATAATAGGCCTCAATCTCCTGAAGGCTGACGCTCACGCTCTGACTGAATCTCAGATCAATGATTTTTTGATAGAGTATTTTTTCTTCCAGATAACTCATGAGGTCGCCGGCCGCCACTCCAAACCCGTCAAATTTCTTCTGAGCTTCCTCAAATCCAATCCGGTCCAGGAGACTCTGGAGCTCCTCTTTCACTTGGTCTTTTTCAACGGCCACCTTTTCCCGCGCCAGGTCCGTTACCACTTTCTGGTCAATCATTCTTTCCAGAAGCGCCGGATACCGGTATTCTCCTTCTTCCATGTCATAGAGCGCGAACGCCTCAACCAGCTGGAGGTCGGCGAGTGTCAGAATCTGGTTGTTCACGACCGCCACGATGCAGTTCACTGTCTCTCCAAAGCTGAAGACAGAGAGGAACAGCCAGAGTCCCGCCAGCCAAACGCCGCTCATTCTCCACTTTCTCATTTCAGGAACACCTCAGAAGACATTGCCGATCGTGATGAACGCCACGAAGCGTCTTTCTCCTTTACGTGAATCCAGGTTCCAGCCCAGGTCAAACCGCAGCGGACCGAGTGGTGTGCGATAGCGAATTCCCAAACCCACCGCATCCCTGAGGCCGGTCAGACGAATATCTTTCCTTTTGGTAAAGACATTTCCGACGTCATAAAAAATCGCGGCGGATAAATCCTCCACGGCGGAAAACAGAGGGAAGCGGAGTTCAAAATTGAACAGGAGCAGGGCTTTGCCTCCGACGGGCATCTGGGAATTCGGATCCTTAGGCCCCAGCTTATCAAATTCCATGCCCCGGAAAGAATTGCTGCCGCCGGCAAAAAACCTCTCATGAATGGGCATTCTTCCCCGGCCCAGGCCGATCCGAACCGTAGTGAAAAAATCCAAATTGGTAAAAAGCGGATAAAAATGCTGGTACTTGAAAAAAGTCTTCAAATAATCGGATTCCACCTTGAACAGAGGATACGCCCACTCGACTACAAAACTGAGGAAATAGCCTTTTTCCGGATTGAACGCATCATCTCTCCGGTCCAGGATGAAGCTTTCCGAAAGGCTGGTCGTGGAGAAGGGAAAATGCTGGCGGTCCACTTCCGACTCGGCAATTTCCAAAAAATAAAGGGTGGTGCTCGTCCAGCGGAACGTCGTCATCAGTGTCAATCCCCCCGGGAAAGATTTTACACCGCTCAGGCTGGTTCCTCTCTGGTCATAGCCGTAGCTGACTCGCTCTTCTCTTTCCAGCCAGGCATTGAGGTATGTCGGCATGCGGATTCCAAAAAAGTACGGTTCCTCCCAGGAAACAACGCCTATTTTCTCCTTGAGGCTGAACTGAGTGATTAAACTGAACTGGGACGCCCTTCCAAAAATATTGCTCCGGATAAACTCCACAGTTCCCCTCGGCCGGATGACATTATCCCAGATGGCAAATGTGTGGGGCTCGCCCTTGGTTTCCAATCCCACGCCAAGGCCCACATAGTTTCTCTCCCCTTCTCTCAGGCTGATGACCAGATTCTCCGCCTCTGAGGACACGGGAATTTCCTCAAGCTTCACTTCGGAAAAGATCCCCAGCCTTTCCAGCCCTCTTCTGGACTCCATAATCCGGTCATAATGAGCCCAATCGCCTTCGTGAATCTGAAGCTCTCTGACGATTGTGCTCTTTCGGGTCACGGCATTTCCGGTGATCACGATTCTATCAATTTTGAGCTTTCGGCCCTCCCGGATGTCAAAGAGAACAGAAAAGAGATTCTCTTCTACCTCCTCCACGCGGGCTGTAATCTTGGTTCCTCGGACTCCCTGGTTGAGATAAAAGATTTCCAGCCTCTCGATATCCCTCTGCACAAAAGGCTGAAAATAAGGTCCCTCCTCGACACTTGTGATCTTGGAGAGGAGGACGGCAGGAGTCAAGAGCTCCGCCCCCTGAAAAGCAATTGTTTTTATCCTCTGTTGAGGACCTTCCTTTATATGAAAAATGGCCATCATCCGTGTCTCTTCTTTTCTAAAATTGAGTTCCACCTGCGTATCAATAAATCCATGCACTTCATAATACTTTTTGATTTTCAGGGGTATCTCAAAGATCTTCTCTTCGTCGATTTTCCTCAGAAGGGGAATATTCTGGGACGCCCCCAACTCTTTCTTGAGCGCGGCGGACGAAAAATATTGGAGGCCCTCAAAAGCCACATCGTGAATCCTGTACTTGTGGCCTGGATTGACTTCATAAACAGCCAGGATCTCTCCGGGCGCCCTTTCAATCGACGAATTGACGGCCGCAAAAATATAGCCCTTTTTTCTGAGAAAAGCCAAAATTCTGGCTTCCCCCTGAACTAGTCCCCATTCTTCAAAAATCCTTTCTTCCCAGATGGGCCGGAGAAGTTCCTCGGGAATCAGAGCGCCCTGAATCTTTATATGAATCCTTTCATTGAGTCTGACCGTAATCGTCAGCGAGACCCGGCCTTCTTCTTCCTGAAAAACTCTGTTCGTCACCTCAATCTCTGCGCGGGTATAGCCGAGGGAGTTGTAAAATTCTCTGAGCCGCGCCACATCCCTGTCTAGTTTTAAGGGAATAAAGAGGGTGCCCTTCCGGCTCTCCATTTTTTCTCTTAATTGATCTGCGGAAACAGACGTCTCTCCTATAAAATCAATTCTGTCAATGAGGAATCTCCGGCCTGAAGAAATTTTAACAAAGACATCCACGGATGCTTTTTTGAGGTTGCTCTCAGTCCACATCTGAATCTGACTGTTGAAATAGCCATTGCGCCTGAGAGTCTCTTTGAGCTCCTCCGCGGCGCGCGTCAGCTTGTCAGATGAAAAGACGCTGTCCGGCCTCAATGAATACAGGTTCTCTTCCAGCTTCCTCCGGGAGATCGTGATCTCGCCTTGAAATTGAATTTTTCCAGTGAGAAGCTTCCGGTTCAGGAGGAAAGTGAGCCGCACGTCCTCCTGACCCTCTTTCTGAATCTGAATATCCGAAAAAAGACCTGTCTTGTAAATCTGTTTTAAGATATCGTCCAGTTTTTTCAAGGAATAGGCGTCCCCCTCTTGGATGGAAATCAATTCCCGCCATTCCTGCGGCGCCGGATCCCCGTCCACGAGGACCGAAACTTTCCGGACAGTCGGCAATGGAGAACCTTCAGAAAGAGAGAGGGCATAGCCGGACAGCACACACAGAAGAAAAATTAAAAGAACGCTTTTAGAATCTCTTCCGAATTTTCGCATCCAGACTAAATTGTCCTCTCTCATCTCGCATCCCCACAAGGGAAAAATTTTCGCTGAATTCCCATTCGAAGCGAATGATATCCTCCCTCTGGGTTGAGATGTTTGTGGAATACAGGAGTATGACATTCCTTGAGATTTTTTTCCCGACGGTCAGCCGGGCGGTCATTTCCGTTGAGGCGCCTAAAACAAATGGATCGATCCGGAAACGATCCAGAGCAAAAAGCTTCTCTGCCCGCTTCTTCACCTCTTCCGCAATCTGAAAGGAAAGGAGAGATCCTGTGCTGAGCTGTGTGCTTGTGTCGTAGGAGTATGTTCTTTTAAAAGACTCTCCCAGCGTGAGAAGAGCCAGAACATCCTCCGGCGGGAGAGGCGGCGATGAGCTAAATTCAGGCCTGAGGCGGTCCAGAAAACCCGTCAGGGAAAAAGTCACACGGTAATCCTTGAGAAAAGTTTCCCCTCTGAAATCCAGATAGGGTTCGATCATCGCGGGATTGAATAGACTCAGACGGGCTCTTAAGACTTTGAACTTTCTGTCCTGAAAATAGACTTCTCCGTCCAGGCCCTCTATTTCACCCATGACAATGGGAGAATTGACGTTTCCGGTGACTCTCAGGTCAAACCTGGCCTTAACCTTCCCCAGAGAATTATCTAAAAAAGCCTCGTCTTCAGCCCTCAGGCGGACATCCAGGGACAGGCTGTCAAATAAGCCCGGCTCCTTCGGCTCTCCCAGAAACGGCACAGAGGAAAAAGCCAGCTTTTCCGATAGTTCTCTTCTCCAGAAGAGCCTCTTGATGAAAAAATCGCCCTCCAAAGCAAATCGGGTGGAATCCTTAACAAGCCTCAACGACCCATCGGTTAAGACTCTTATTCTTTCCAGGGGCGATAGAAGTAAATCCTTGCCCTCCATCCGGACGTCGATCAGCTCCAAACCGCCCTGTCCCAGGCGGATTTCCCCCACGCCGAAGACGTCACCGCCTCCAAGTTTAGCCTGGAAGGACCGGAGGGACGCCCGGTTGTTCTGGATAAAAACCAATCCCTTGTAATCCCTGAAGGCATGGGCAAATCCAGGGAAAGGAAAAACCGGACCCTTAAAATCGACCACACCGCTGATTTGCGGGGAATCGGCCGAACCATTGATCTCCGCCAGATAATTGATCTCCCCTTTGGCTCCTTTCCAGGGCAGGAGTAAATCCATGTTGGTGAATTTGCCTTTGAGGTCCACTGTAAAGGTTTTTTCCTGGAAGGGATAGTTGAAAGAGAAAGTAAAATCATTGGGGCCCGGCTCGAGATTCCCTTCGAGCCTGACATTTAAATTTTTTTGAAAAACATTCAATTCCACATCACCGCTGGCTTGAGCCATCTCAAAAGGATTGGTGTGGAGGTCTTTCACACGGAATTTCCCCCGGGCCGCGTCCTGGCCGAACACGCCTTTCCCCTTGAGGCCGAAAGACAGGGTTCCTCCTATACGGGAGTAAAGAGTCGAAAGTTTGATGTCTTCTCCGGTAAGGTCGATATCAAACCGCTCCTCCTTCAAATCGACAGAGGCAGCGCCTTTCACTCGGCCGTCATAGATATTGAATTGAATCTCGGGGAAAGAGAGCTCATCATTTTTCCATTCGAGCTTCCCTTTGGCCTCTCTCGCCTCCAGGCCGGGAAGCCGTATGGAATCGCTCTGAAAATCTCCTTTCACCTCAAGTTTTCCTTCTTTTTCGCTGACTTCAAAGCTGCCGGAGGCTTTTCCCTGCAGGGGAAAAGGGATATCCAGAGAAGGGAGAATTTTTTCCAGGCTTCCCTGATCAATTCGGATATTGAGGTCCAGGCCGTCAGGCTTGGACAAGAGGCGAATATCTCCCATCACGTCCGGATCATTGACTTTAAAGATGCCCGACAATTCTCCTTGAGCGATTTCCGCCATGCCGTCTACAGAACGGACCTCGAATGGACCAAATCCTCCCGGCTGAAGAGAAAAATTGGTTTTGACCTCAGGCGAATAATAGCGGCCGAGAATTTTGACGTCCGCATATCCCCTCCCCCGAATCTCGGGAAAGTCAAAATCTTGATTTAAAACAAGACTCGTGAATTCCCTGGCCTGCCGGATATCTTTCATCTCTCCCCGGATAGAAATGTTGAACTCTTTACCGATCCGGACCTGGCCGTTAACCTCTATCTCACCAAAGCTCGATTGGAGCTTTTGTGAGGAAAAAGAAATGTCCGTCTTTCCATCCCAGTCGAAACGGACATCTCCTTGAAAAGCAAATCGGGCGGGCGGATTGATTAAAAGTTCATCCTGAAATTTCGCCTGGATGGTGAGCCTGCCGTTCTCCAAAACAAATTCTCCCCAGACTGGAGATTTGACCGGCCACGGGAGAGAAAATTCATTAATGATCGGATCGAGATGGAAGCCGCGCGCCTTGCCCTCCACCCGGCCCTGCCGGAAAAGAATATCCATGTATTCGCGAGGCAGCGGCCTCTTCTGCATGACCAGTTCCACTCTGTCGCCTCCTGGCTCCCCCAGAGCCACACGCCCCTGGACATTTCCCAGAGGAATTCTGTTCAACGTAAGGTCATCGCTGTCAAGAAGAGCTCTGAAGGTCACTTTTCCCTGCTTCCGCACAAGCTCGCCTTCTCCCCCGCCTTTCCCATCCCAGGTAAAGGGAAGGTCAAAAATATCGGCAATCAAAGGCGCGGTTATATGAAGAGAGGTTTTGAGCCGGAGCTCGGGATCTTCGGGGCGAGTCAGGCTCCCTTTGGCTTTAAAAATGATGTCCGGAGTGTCGATTTTTATTCTTCTCAGATGGACTTCTTTTCCCGTTCCCTCAGCGAAAAGAGATACTCTGCCACTCAGCTCCCTGGAAACGGAGCTCAGCAAAAAGACGCTGTCCTCGGACTCCGCCAGAAAAGAAAATTGTTCTTTTTTCTGCTGGAAATACGCCTTGACGCCCCTGGAGTAGAAGCTGTTTTCATCCCCCCAGACATAGATCTCGCCGCCGCGCAATAGGCCCTTGTTGATGGTGAACGGAAGCGTCAGAGGCAGGAACGATTTCTTTCCTCCCGGACCGGAAAGGACTTCATAGATCCTCAACACCGGCTGCTCAATGAAAACATCCAGCGGCTTTTCTTTCGTCAATAAGGCCACGTAGGAAATTCGAATGACAATCTTTTGGGCGGAAAAAAATGGAGAGGAGGAAACGGTCCGAACATCCTCAATGACCAGCGACGGGGGAAACAGGTTGAGACGGAGATGGCTGTAGTTTAAAGCCGGCTCGATTCTCTTCTTGATCTGGAAAAGGAAAATATTCTTGAGGACGACTCCTGCCGCAAACAGAAAAAGGAGGATCAGTGAATAAATGATCAGGGACTTCAATCTTCTATTCATTGTCAAAAACGTGTTCTCAATATACCATGTTTCATTCCCAAAAGGCCAGTTCACCGAGCGTGCCAATTGACCGTTTGTCAATCTCCGTTTCCCTGTCAAGCAACAAAACCATTTAATTTTAAAAGAGGTTTGTCAATGAAAAGATTCGCTTTTTTTGAAGTCCAAAAGGCTATAGACGATTTGACAGTGGGCCTTCAATGAAATATTTTGAAGGAGAGGAGGAGGGAATGAAGATAAAGATCAAAATATTTCTTTTTCTTCTGGTCATGGGGAGCAGCCTTTGTCTCGTTTGTCGCCAGAAGACAGCCAGGGATTATCCCCTGCGGCCCGTAGCCTTTACCCAAATCCAGGAAAAACCTGAACTCCATTTTATCCTTCTCAATTTTCTTATCTAAGATAAGCTCCTTTGTTTATGAAGCAGGTATACGGATGACAATACCGCTCAACACAGCAGAAAATGTTGACCACCGATTTTCCCTGTGATATAAGCATGAACACATTCCGGAACAATCGACAGAAAAGGAGAGCTAAGATGGTGGACTCCCTTTATCAGACATATGCCGATGAAATCCTCAATCGGGCCGCCAAAGCGGCCAGACTGTTTGAGACCTATAACCAGAAGGCCGTGGATCACATTGTCAGAGCCGTGTTTGTTGCGGCGTTCAACGCCAGGCTGGACCTCGCCAGATTGGCGCATGAAGAGACCGGAATCGGTATATTCAAACACAAAGTGATTAAAAATGTCTGGGCCAGCCTGCTTGTCTATGAGAACATCAAAGATCAAAAAACCGTCGGAGAAATCTCCCATAATCCTTATACGGGAATTACCGAGATCGCCCAGCCTCACGGCCCCATCCTGGCACTCACGCCGCTGACGAATCCCACCTCGACGGCGATTTTTAAAGTCCTTATCGCCATGAAGACCCGGAATCCGCTCATCTTCAGTCCTCACGGTTCTGCCCGGAAATGCACCCTGGCCGCGGCTGAGATTCTCTATGAGGCCGCCCGTAAAGCTGGCGCGCCCGAATATTGCATTCAGTGGGTCTCAAAACAGCATCCGGAGTACCTCCAGAAAATTATGAGGCACCGCGACCTGACGCTCATCCTGGCCACAGGAACCAGGCAAATTGTGAAAGAAGCCTATGCTTCCGGAAAACCGGTCATCGGAATCGGCCCGGGAAACGTGCCTGTGTTTGTCGACAGTTCTGCCGATTATGGCCTGGCCGCGGAATATATAGTTCTCTCCAAGACATTCGATAACGGCACTGTCTGTGCCTCGGAGCAGGCCCTCGTTGTGGAGAAAAAAGTGGACCGGGTCCTCAAGCCTTTTCTGGAAAGACAGGGATGCTATTTCTGCTCACCTGCAGAGGCTGAGAAACTCGGAGAAATCGCCTTTGATTCCGTAAACAGAATCATGAGGGCGGATGCCGTCGGCCGGCCCGCTCACGTTCTTGCGGAAAGGGCGGGCTTTTCCATCCCCGAAAGAGCGAAGCTTTTAATCGCCCCTTGCGAGGGGGTGGGGACCGGCTATCCGCTTTCCTACGAAATTCTGACCCCTATTCTGGCCTATTATGTCGTCGAAGATTATGACCAGGCTTTTGAGACCTGCATCAAGTTGAACGAACTCGGAGGCCAGGGACATACCGTGAGCATTTATACGAATGAGGAGAAGGTGATCCAGGATTTCAGCATTCGCATTTCCGCCGGCCGTATATGCGTCAACACGCCAGCCACGCATGGAGCCATCGGAGGGATGTACAATGCCCTCAATCCCTCTTTTACCTTGAGCTGCGGCACGCATGCGGGAAACATTTTTACGGATAACATCACAACGACCCATCTTCTCAATATCCGCCGGGTCGCACGGAGGCGTCCGAACCTGCGCTGGTTCACAATCCAGGAGCACGAATGGCTCGAATCCGGTGTCACAGCCGAAGAAATGTTCCATCGGTTCAACATGAATTTCTAATAATTCGGGATTTTTCATGTCACGCTGCGATTTATCATCCCGAACAATAGGACGAGATAAAATTGGCACATGAACACTCATTCAGCCGGCGCAACAGAAAAGCAATTTCTTAATTAAATGCGTGAGCTTCGGCAGTCTGGGGTGTTCCTTGGATTCCTTCCATTGCTAGAGCCGGAGTCAACCGCCGTGGAAAGAGGAGAAGTCAGATGATCCAGGCAAAGAAATGGTCTTTGAGATTTGGCTACATCTTGGCCATTCTGGCTTTTGTCCAGATCGCATACGGTCAAGCGGCCAATCCGATCGAGGTGACGCTCAACAATCGTGGAGTCATACTCAAGGGTAAGTTTTATGCCGCAAAGGGCGATGGCCCGATACCGACTATCGTTTTGTTGCAGGGTTTTCCCGGAAACAACATGGATGTCCTTGGGATCGGTCAAAAGATATCCGAAGCCGGGATCAACACCTTCACATTCAACTACAGCGGCACGCATCAGAGCGAAGGGGAATTCGGTCTCGATACCACGCTCACGGATATCGACACGGCCTGGCAATATGTTCACCAGCAGGATACTGTCGCTCGATTCAAGATAGATTCCCGGAGGATCATCCTTGGGGGATACAGCTACGGAGGCGGCATGGGACTCACTTACGCCGGCGAGCATCCGGAAGTCAAAAGGATCATTTCCATCGCCGGCACGGACCATGGGGAATTCGCCAGGGAGTATATGCGCAATCCGGCCATGGCCGAAATCGTGAATTCGATGTTCGATGAATACAAGGCACCGAAAGGTCCGGTGCGCTTCGAAGGAAGGGGCGTGCTGAAAAAGCTGGTTGAACAGGCGGACAGGTATGATTTGAGGAAAAGCGCTCCGAACCTTGCAGGCCGAGACATCTTGTTGATCGGCGGCCTTGATGATGTCAACATCCCGATCGAGAATCACCTGCTGCCCTTGTACCGCATATTGAAAAAAGAGGGCGCCCAAAACCTCCAAGCCATCATCTATCAAGACGACCATTCCTTCAAGAATGTCCGCGATCAACTGGCCGAGCAAATCGCCAAGTGGATAAAAAAGTAAGCAGAGAAGGAGCTCACTTCTGGCCCGAAAAATAGAAACGGTACTTTAATAAAAAGCTCGAAGATCTGGTTTAAGAGTCCAGGTCACCGGGAATGCGTTTTGGGTCCGGTGTAAAAGGAAATGACTTGGATTAAAGGGCAGATAAACGCTTTTTGGCGTCGGCGATCTCGGTAAAGCCCGGGTCCGCATCTTTCCAGAGTTCGAGATATTTCTGGTAATTCTCGCGGGCTCTGGCTTTCTGGCCCTGCATCTCGAAAATCTTTCCCAGCATATAAAAACTTCTGACATAGATGTCGTCGGCCGTATGCCTACCATAGGTGAGTGAAATTATCTTCTCATATTCTTCCTGGGCTTTTTTAAGATTTCCGGCCTGATAATAGGCTGCGGCCAAAGAATCTCTGAATAAGGCATGTTCCTGGCTATTGGCCCATTCTGAGGACAATAAAGATATCGCTTCTTTAAAATAATTAACGGCTTTTGGAACATTTTTTGTCTCAATCTCTATCAAGCCCTGCAGGAAAAGATCATATCTTTTGGCCTTTTTATTCATGCCATTTTCTATGAGGATTTTGAGCTGAGAAGCTGCCCGCTTGGCCTCGTCGATTAATTTCAACTTAAGGTAAGCCATTCCTTTCGTGTATAACGCCTGCCTTTGATAGGATAAGTCTTCAATTCTGACAGAAATCTCCTCAGCCCTGCTGAACTCTTTCAGTGCTTCTTCGGGCTTATCTGATTTTAGATGTAAGTAGCCCAGGTCTAGAAGAAACACGCAGCTCCAACTTTCCTGGCCAGACTTTTCAGCAAGTTCGACTCCAAGTTTTGCCTGGTTCTTGGCCTCTTCAAACTTTCCCCGAAGTAAGTATAGAGCGCTTAAGCACAACCTCCCGCTCAATTGGGCGTCTGCCTCTTCCATTTCCAGAAGCTTTTGATACTGCTTTTCTGCTTCGGCAAAATCTTCTTTAAAATAGGAGAAATTACCTTTGAGCGAGAAGTTCCTATAAAAACCGGGTGTGAGCTTAAACGCCTTATCCAGCTCAGCTTGAGCCAGGTCATATTTTTTCTGATAAAAATAGCAGAGGGCAATCCCATTATGACAAAGAGCGATATCCGAGACATTTGTAATATACTCTTCCATCGCCTGGATGGCCTCGTCGTAGAGCCCTTTTGAAAGATAAACATTCACAATGTTCAAACAGACGAGATAGGAGTCCGGTTCCATTTTCCTGGCTTTTTTGAATTGCTCCAGTGCTTGATCCCATTCTTCTAAGCTGGAATATAATGTTCCGAAGTTGACATGCCAGGGCCCTTCTTCAGGAAAAAGCGAAATGAGTTTCTGATAGGCGTCGATCGCTTTGTCATAGGTCTTTTCTGAATAGTCATAAAAATTTGCCTGGATGTAATAGCGCTCTTTTTCCGATATCCGGTCGCTCAACTCCAGAGATTTCTGAAGGTATTTTCTTTTTTCTGAGAGATGGCCGAGATTGCCGTAGCTCATGGCCAGGGACCGGAAAGCCATTGCAAATTCCGGGTCGATAGCCAATGCTTTTTCCATGAATGGAATACTCTGCTCATAATCTCCTATATTGTGATATTTTCTCCCTTCCTCATAATATTTATAGGCTTCAGGAGAAGAGGTGGTAATCTTTCCTATTTCCTTATCAAAGTCGCTGGCGATCTCCTGAGGAGTGAGCTTAAAGTTCTCTTTAATTTTTTTTGTCAATTCATCGACGAGTGTAAAAAAACTTTCCTCGCCTTTTCCCTGTACCCTTTCCGAGCCTATAATCTCTCCCGTCGCTGCTCTTTGAAGCAGGGCATCGACCCTGAAATTCTCTCCAGCTCTAGCATACTTCCCGACGAGAATATTTTCCACTCTGCCCCGGTCTGCCACCTCCTTCAAGTTTTCCAGGGAATAGCTTTTGGCCTCAAGGAGGTCAATCTCTTTGAGAATATTGTACAGGTTCTCTCCGCTCAGGACTTTAATGTATTTTGACTGCATGAGGTCTGTGATCAACAGGTCCGAAAGCGCTTTCCGCCAATGGTCAAGGCTCGGGTCACCGGTGTTGTTTTCAAAATACATGATGGCCAGCGAAGGCTCACCCGGTGCCGTCGGGATGAGCTTCTTTTTAGGAAGAAGAGTCAAGATGAGAATGCCGGCGATAGCAAGAACGAGAATTGCCGAGGCCGGAATAAAAAGTTTCTTCATATTGAAAGTGACCGTGATTTCCCTGGATGTGGCTGATTTTATCTTCGGCAATGTCCTCTCAGTCGTCGGAATCCCCTTTTCTATTTTGACCAAGTCAGAAAGCAGCTCTTCTGCACTCTGGTAACGCTTTGTCTTGTCTTTTTCCATGCATTTAAGAATGATGCGGCTGAGGTCGTCGGGAATCTGCGGATTCAGCTCTCTGGGATTTTGAGGAGCTTCTGTCTTCTGTTTGACCGCGATGCTTAAAGGTGTATCCCCTTCGAAAGGCACTCTTCCGGTGAGCATCTCATAGAGGATGACTCCGAAGGCATAGATGTCTGCGCGATGGTCTGCCTCTTTGCCCTCCACCTGCTCAGGCGACATGTACTCAGGCGTTCCGATCATCACTCCGCCGCCCGTTATTCCCTTGGCCTTGAGCGAGCGGGCAATCCCGAAATCCATGACCCGCGTATTCCCTTCTCTGTCAATCATGATATTCTGCGGCTTGAGGTCGCGGTGGACAACGCCAAGCCTGTGAGCTTCAACCAATCCTTCGCAGAGCTGCTTGCCGATAAAAACCGTCTTTCCCACGGGGAGCTGTCCGACTCTTCGGATAAAACTTTTCAGGTCCTCTCCGGAAACATACTCCATGGTGATAAAATAAGTCCCTTCCGCCTGTCCCAAATCATACATGCGGCAGATATTTTTGTGGGAAATTTTGCGGGCAAGCTTCAGTTCGTTGCGAAAGCGCTGGATGGTCTCTTCATCCGTGGCGATTTCAGGCTTGAGAAGTTTGAGGGCGATTTTATCCTCAATTTCTTTATCGAAGACCTTGTAGACTTTGCCCATCCCGCCTTTGCCCAGGTCCTCGATGACCTGGTAGCGTCCGGCGAATAGGGATCCAGTGGTCAATTCTCTGATGGGGGTCTGGATGGTCTTAGTCAGAGAAAAAGGAATTTCCCTGGAAATCTGGAGTTGCGTCCCGCAATTGCCGCAGAAGCGCGTATCCGCAGGATTTTCAGCATGACATCTGGGACAATTCATAGCCCATCCTTCCCCGCATGCCAGATAAATTAATATTTACTGGATGAATAGTCAAATGATTTATCTGGAATTTATCGCCTATGTCGCAGTCGGAGTTCTTTTTTTATCCCGTTGAGCCAATTTCTCGCCAGGGCGATTTCGCCCCTCGGATTCGGATGAGCTCCGTCGATCTCGTACCATCCGGGTTTTTTCATTAAAATTGAGCAATTGTCGACAACGCTCAAATTTTCTTTGCGTGCGACTTTTTTGATGGCCGGATTTATGGATTTCCGGACTAATCTATTTTTTCCCTTCGCAGCGACCCCTCCAGAAAGAAGGGGGATACTAGCTATCAAAATTCTGGGAGGTTTTTTCTGACTCGACTGGAATTTTTTAAAATTTTTGACGATGGTCTGCAAATTTTGCTTGAATTTGGCTAAATCATACTTCCCCTGGAGTAACGGAGTGACATCATTGGTGCCCAATTGAATGAGGATAAAATCCGGCTTGACTTTTTTCCAGCGCCCCTGGTGCAGCCGGAAAAACTCCTGATACGACTCGGTGCTTAAACCTCCGAGGGACCAATTCTCGATAAAAAAAAGCGTTTTTGAATTTCTGACCATTTCCCTTAAATGCAGGGGCACAGGGCGCATCAAACTGTCTCCCGCACAACAAATTGTGATCTTGTTTAGACCCTGAAGAGGGCCCGTGACCAGGATGGATAAAATCAGGAGAATTTCTATCTTCCTTATTAGAGACACCTTCATTATAATCAAGCGAATCGGAATCTATTATGTGGATTGTGTCCACCGAAAATAGCACTCAAGATCTCTATTCCACGGAAAAAAGGACGGCTCCGGCTTCGACATAGTCGCCGGGTTTGAGGCCCAGCTCAATGACTTTCCCCGCCTGGGGAGATTTAATTTCATTCTGCATCTTCATCGCTTCCAGGACCAGAACAGCCTGTCCTTTATCCACGCGCTCCCCTTCCATGACCAGAATCCTGACGATTCTTCCCGGCATGGATGTTTGAATGGCTTTTTTCCGAAGTGTTCCTCTCTTCTCTTTGAGAATCCTCTGGGCGGACTTCTTCTCGATGTTAAAAAACCGCTCATTCACGAAAACAGAATACGAATGGAGGTTGGCATTGATGATGATGTTATAAACCTTGCCATCCATGTTGAGAAGGAGCTCTTTCGGGCTGAGAAACTCAACCGTCACATTGTATTTTTTCTTCCCGAGAGAGACCTGGAAAGCGTTTCTGTCTTTTTCCTCGAGATTCAGCCGGACCTCTTTTTGTCCGTGCCAGAAAACAAGATTCATCCTAAAGCCTGTTCATGAAATTCTGGATTCTTCCCTGAATTTTCCAGCCGCTTCCCTTAACGGAACCGGTTTGCCGGGGAGCCTCACGGCTGTCCCGATAGCTTTTAATTCCCGCCACGATGAGGGCGACTTCTTTCAATCCGGGCTCTTCCTTTTCCTTCTTCTTTCCCAGGTCAGCGATAAAATGAGTGTTGTACCGGCCTGCTTGAAAGTCGGGATGGATGAGAATCCGCTTAAAGAACGGGATAGTGGTTTTGATTCCGTATACCTGGTATTCGGAGAGAGCCCGGAGCATGCGCTGGATGGCCTCCTCCCTCGTCCTTCCCCAGGTGATAAGCTTGGAAAGCAGGGGGTCATATTCCAGAGGAACCGTAAAGCCCTCATAGACTCCTGTGTCGCGCCGCACACCCAGTCCTCCGGAAGGCGCATGGAGATGGAGGATTTTTCCCGGAGTGGGCATGAAGTCATTGTCGGGATCTTCGGCATAAATCCGGCACTCAATAGCCGCTCCCCGGGGTTCAATATCCTCCTGGCGAAAGCTCAGCGGTAGGCCGGCGGCAATTTCAATCTGGCACTTGACCAGGTCGATGCCGGTGACCATCTCGGTAATCGGATGTTCCACCTGGAGACGGGTGTTCATTTCAAGGAAATAGAAATTTTTATCCTTGTCCACGACAAACTCGACGGTGCCGGCATTCCTGTAGCCGATGCTCTCCGCCGCCTGGACGGCGATCTCTCCCATTTTCCGGCGGGTTTTCTCATCCAAAAAAGGCGAGGGCGTTTCCTCGATGACCTTCTGGTACCGCCTCTGGATGGAACACTCGCGTTCGCCCAGATAGACGAAGTTTCCGTCGTTGTCGGCCAGGATTTGTATTTCGATGTGGTGGGGCTTTTCGATGTATTTTTCGATGTAGATCGAGGCATCGTCAAAGCTGGAAAGGGATTCGGAACGGGCCAGCTCGAACGCGGAGAAAAGATCCGCTTTCCGCGTGACGAGTCTCAGCCCTTTCCCCCCTCCGCCGGCCGAGGCTTTGAGGAGAAGGGGAAAACCGACTTTCTCGGCCTGCTCGACAAGAGTCTTCTTATCTCTGACTGGCTCAACCGTGCCGGGAATGATCGGAACGCCGGCGTCCCGCATCTTCTGCCGGGAGGTCGTCTTTGTCCCCATGACCTCCATCGGGTATGAGGGAGGACCGATGAACACGATGCCTTCTTCTTCGCATCGGCGGACAAGCTTGACGTTCTCGGCCAGGAATCCGTAGCCCGGATGAATGGCCTCGGCACCGCACTGTTTGGCCACGCGGATCATCTTTTCAATGTGGAGATAACTTTCGGAAGGCCTGGCCTCTCCGATACAATAGGCCTCCTCGGCCAGCCGGACATGGAGGGCGCTCCGGTCGACTTCCGAGTAGACGGCCACAGGAGTGATGCCCATTTCCCGGCAGGCGCGGATGACCCGGACAGCGATCTCGCCCCTGTTGGCGATTAATATCTTCCTGAACACTTTCAGCTCACTCTGTCCATTATCCGGCTATCTCATAACAATAGCGAATTTGCACGTCAATAATCAAGTCCAACTCAAAATCGAGGAGAGGAATAAAACTCAGGCTTTACAGCGGAATGTTGCCGTGCTTTTTGGGCGGGTTCTTGTCTCTTTTATTCTCGAGCATCCGCAGGGCGGCAATGAGCTTGGGCCTCGTGAATTTCGGCTCGATGACCTCGTCCAGATATCCCTTCTGGCAGGCAATATAGGGGCTGGCGAATTTCTCGCGAAATTCTTCAACTTTGACTTCCTGGACCTTTTTCGGGTCTTTGGCGCTGTCGAGCTCCCGCTTGTAGACGATTTTTACCGCTCCTTCCGGCCCCATAACTGCAATCTCGGCCGTGGGATAGGCAAAATTGATGTCGGCACGGATGTGCTTGGAGGCCATAACGCAGTAGGCCCCGCCGTATGCCTTGCGTGTGATCACTGTAATTTTCGGGACAGTGGCCTCGGCAAAAGCATAGAGCAGCTTGGCGCCGTGGCGGATGATTCCGCCGTGTTCCTGGGCCACGCCGGGCAGAAAGCCGGGGACATCTTCAAAAGTGATCAGGGGAATATTGAACGCATCACAGAAGCGGACAAAGCGCGCTCCCTTATCCGAGGCATTGATATCCAGGGCGCCGGCCAGGTGGTCGGGCTGGTTGGCCACCACGCCGACGGACTTTCCGCTGAGCCGCCCGAAGCCAACGACGATGTTCCTGGCATACTCGGCCTGCACTTCCAGAAAATAATTGTCATCGAGGACTTCTTTGATAATCCTCCGGATATCATAGGGCTGATTGGGGTCATCAGGGACGATCCGGTTGAGGGCCTCGCCGGCCCTGTCTTCGGGATCAGAAGTTTCCTTCTCCGGCGGGTCTTCCATATTGTTATTGGGCATATAGGAAAGGAGCTCCCTGATCAATGTCAGGGCATGTTCTTCGTTTTCCGCGGCAAAATGGGCCATCCCGCTCAGGGTGTTATGAGTTTCGGCCCCACCCAGCTCCTCCATGGTCACCTCTTCATGGGTGACGGCCTTAATGACTTCAGGTCCGGTGATGAACATGTTGCTGATTTCTTTGGTCATGATGATGAAGTCGGTAATCGCCGGAGAATAGACAGCGCCGCCCGCGCAGGGACCCATAACGGCCGAGATCTGAGGCACAACGCCCGATGCCAGGACATTTCTCAGAAAGATATCGGCATACCCGCCGAGGCTGGCCACTCCTTCCTGGATCCTTGCTCCTCCCGAATCGTTCAGGCCGATGACAGGAACGCCCATTTTCATGGCCAGGTCCATGATTTTAACGATCTTGGCCGCATTGGCTTCACTCAAAGAGCCGCCGAACACGGTAAAATCCTGGGCAAAGATAAATACGGTCCGGCCGTCAATCCGGCCGTGGCCCGAGACAACGCCGTCCCCGTAGATTCTCTTTTTCTCCATCTCGAAGTCCGTGCAGTGATGAACGACCAGTTTGTCCATTTCCTGGAAAGAGCCCTCGTCCAGGAGAAAACGGATCCGCTCCCGGGCCGTGAGTTTTCCGGCCTTGTGCTGTTTTTTGATTCTCTCTTCGCCGCCACCGAGTTCAGCCGATTGGACTTTTTGTTTTAAATCGTTGATTTTTTTCTCGATGGTCATGGGTGTCCGCTCCCCCTATATTTTTATTTCTTGACCTTTCCCCAATCCTTCAAGAATCTGGCCATGCCGATATCCGTCAGAGGATGCTTGACCAGCTTTTCCAGGACGGCGAAGGGAATGGTGGCGATATCCGCTCCGATCAGAGCCGCTTCAACCACATGGCGGGGATGGCGGATGCTGGCCACGATGACTTCCGTTTCAAAGCCGTAGTTGTCGAAAATGGTCATAATGTCCGCAATCAGATCCATTCCTTCATGGGAGATATCGTCCAGGCGGCCGATGAAGGGGCTGACGAACCTGGCTCCGGCTTTAGCCGCGAGCAAGGCCTGGGTGGCGGAGAAGACCAAGGTGGTGTTGACCATGATCTTTTCTTTGGATAGAAATCTGGTGGCCTGAAGGCCATTCAAAGTAATCGGAATTTTGACGGCGATGTTATCCGCAAGATTTCTGAGCTTTACGGCTTCTTGAATGATGCCCTCATAATCTTCGGACACGCATTCCACACTGACCGGTCCAGGGACGATTTTGCAGATGCTCTTGACCAGCGTTTCAAAATTCATATTCTCTTTGGCCACCAGAGAAGGATTGGTCGTGACCCCGTCTAAAATCCCCCAGCCGGCCGCTTCTTTAATCTCATTCAGGTTCGCTGTATCCAGGAAAAATTTCATTTTCTCCTCCCTCTAAATTTTTCCTCACTCTATTCCAAATTTTTCTTCTGGATTTCTTTTTCAGCTCCGCACGCTCATGACGGTGTTGGACAGAGTCCCGATACCCTCGATCTGAACATCCACACGGTCTCCGGGCTGCATGGAACCTATGCCGGCAGGCGTGCCGGTGGTAATAATGTCCCCGGGATTGAGCGTCATAATCTGGGAAATAAACCGGACCAGAAAAGGGATAGGAAAAATGAGATTCTTGGTATTGGACGACTGTCTCAGCTTCCCGTTGAGAAACGTCTTGATGGAGAGACTGGAGACGTCAATATCCGTAACAATGCAGGGCCCGACGGCGGCAAATGTGTCAAAGGATTTCGCCCGGGTGAACTGTCCATCCTTATCCTGAAGGTCACGGGCGGTCACATCATTAAAACAAGTGTAGCCCAGAATGTAGTTCTCCACACATTCATCGTCATTCAACAGGTAAGCCCTTTTCTTGATGACCACAGCCAGCTCTCCTTCATAGTCAACTCTCTTGGACATTTTGGGATAGACGATGATATCCTGCGGCCCGATCACGGACGTGGAAGGCTTAATAAAAAGGAGAGGCTCTGCAGGCAGGCCCCTTCCGCGCTCCATGGCATGGTCTCTGTAGTTGAGGCCGACAGCGACGATTTTTGTGGGCTTGACGGGCGAAAGGAGTATGACCACGCTGATGGGAACCGCCTCGCCTGAAATTTTAAACTTTCTAAAGGGTGAGCCCTGAATAGGAAACAGCATCTCTTCCTTGAGGATCCCACAGAACATTTTTTTCTTGTGTTTATATCGATAGATCTTCATGGAGCCTCATCTTCAGTGATTTCAACGACAGGTTCCGACTTCTGGCTTTCATTGCCGCTGCGATCCAGGGCAGTAATAGCATATTCATATCTTCGGCCCTTTTCAACCGCTGTATCCGTGAATGTGTTCTCCAGGATCGGCTCAGGGGTCAGGAGGACGCAGGCGTCCCGGCCTTCCTCTTTCCGCCAGACTTTATATCCGGCAATGTCCTTCTCTCTGTTGGCTTCCCAGATAAGAGTGACAAGGCCGGTGCTGCTGACCGCCTCCAATCCGGAAGGCGGAGCCGGCGCAAATACGTCTCTGGGCAAAACCTCAATCACCGCCGAATCTTCACTCTCCAGATACGGCGCAGACTCCGAGGCCGAGGCCCGGATAAAGTAGCGGTAGTTCCTTCCAAAAAGAAACTCTTTGTCGCCATGCTGGGTATCACTGACCGGAGCCGAATTCAGGAGACGGGGCATATTCTCTCCTTCGGCCCTGTAGATGTTGTAGCCTTTCACAGCCGCGGGAGTGGAACGGTCCGTATTTTCTTGAGGCGCCGCCCATTTGAGCTCGATCCTGTCCTCGAAAACGGCCGCCTCAACCTGGAAAGGCGGAAGAGAGAGAGCCTGAGGCCTGAGGGCAATGATCCTTGAAAACTCCGATTTCTTTTTTCCCGCATCCATCACCCTGATGGCAAAGGCCCATTGGCAGCCCCCCAGGCTTTTTCCCGTTAAAGGAAAAACATACTGAAATTCCCCTTCAGGCGGGCCGCCTTCTTTCCGGAAGGTTAAAAATTCTTCCTTCTTGATCACCGCCGCAAGCCTGGCCTTTTTTTCGAATTCCTCAATTGGAATGGCCCGGGCTTCTTCGGAGGACGAGTCGGCGGCCTCATAAACCCAGACCTCAATCAGCGAAATACCGGAGAGCGACCTTCCATCGATATAGGCGGTGGGATTCACCCATTGGAGGAAAATTTTATCCCCTCTCTGGAAAACCCTGAGGATTTCCACAGGCTGGGGAATCAGAACCAGAGGGGGATAGATCGGGCCTTTTTTCCCGCAGGCCGCAAAAAATAGCAGGAGAGGAGCCGCCAGCAGAAAAGATAAATTTTTTTTCATTAAAGAATGAAGCGTCTGAGATCCTGGTCCTTGATGATATCTCTCAGCTGGTCTTGGACATATTTTCGATCTATAGGAATATTTTTTTGCTTGATATTCGGCGCCTTAAAAGAAATTTCTTCCATGACTTTCTCCATGACCGTGTAGAGCCTGCGGGCGCCGATGTCCTCGGAATCTCTGTTGACATCTTCGGCAATCTGAGCGATCTCATCGACGGCATCCGGCGTGAAATCCACATGGACATTCTCTGTCTCCATAAGGGCTCTGTACTGTTTAATCAGGGCATTTTCCGGCTCGGTAAGGATTTTGACGAAGTCTTCTTTACTGAGGGAAGAAAGTTCAACGCGAATCGGGAACCGTCCCTGGAGCTCGGGGATTAAATCCGAAGGTTTGGCCACATTAAAAGCACCGGCGCCGATGAAGAGAATATGGTCCGTTTTCACAAGTCCGTATCTGGTGCTGACCGTCGTTCCCTCGATGATGGGGAGGAGGTCGCGCTGCACACCTTCACGGCTGACCTCCGGGCCGTGGCCGGACTCGCGGCCGGCAATCTTGTCGAGCTCGTCCAGAAAGATGATTCCCGAATGTTCTACCCTTTCCACGGCCAGCCGAGCCACCTGGTCCATGTCGATCAATCGCTTCTGCTCGTCATCCAGTAAATATTCTTTCGCTTCCTTGATCTTGACTTTGCGCTTCTTGGGCTTCCCTCCCAGAAAGCCGGGTATGATCTCCTGAATATGGATGCCGATTTCCTCCACTCCCGTGTTGGAAAATATCTCAAAAGGAGAGCTCATTTTTTCTTTAACTTCAACCTCGACCGTTTTTTCATCCAGATACCCCTCCCGCAGCTGCTTTCTCAGTTTCTCTCTCGTCTCCTGAAACCGATTGTGGTCTTCATCCGTCATGGAGTTGTCCTTTCGCCTTAACGGCGGAAGGAGCAAATCCAGCAGTTTTTCTTCTGCGTTAAATTCGGCTTTTTCTCGGATCTCCCCAATTTTTTCCTGCTTGACGATATCCACGGAAATCCGGACCAGATCCCTGATCATGGATTCCACATCCCTGCCCACATAGCCGACCTCGGTGAACTTACTGGCTTCGATCTTTGAGAAAGGAGATGAAGTGAGCTTGGCCAAGCGGCGGGATATCTCGGTTTTCCCTACCCCTGTGGGGCCGATCATGAGGATGTTCTTGGGAGCAATCTCGTCAGCCAGTTCAGGCGGTACGCGGCGGCGGCGGTACCTGTTTCGGAGGGCGATGGCCACGGCTTTCTTGGCCGCTTTCTGACCGATGATGTATTTGTCCAACTCCGTAACAATTTCCTGGGGTGTCAGCTCGCGGACATCGAATTCTTCGACCGTCTTTTCAATTCTCCTGGATAGTTGGATGGCCATTAGAGTTCCTCAATAACAAACTGGTCGTTCGTATAGACGCAGATGCCTGCGCTGATTTTCATGGCTTCCAGAGCAACCTCTCTGGCCGAGAGGTCTGTATGCCGGATAAGGGCACGGGCGGCGGCCAGGGCAAAAGGCCCTCCTGAGCCGATGGCGATGATCCCATCGTCCGGCTCGACCACATCCCCCGTCCCTGAGATCAGAAATGAACTCTCTTTATCCGCCACAATCATCAATGCCTCCAGGCGGCGGAGGGCTTTATCCAGACGCCAATCCTTAGCCAGCTCAATGGCGGCCCGTGAGAGCTTACCTTTGTACTCCTCGAGTTTTCCCTCAAACCTCGAAAAAAGGGCGACGGCATCCGAAGTGGCGCCTGCAAATCCGGCCAGAACCTGGCCTTTATAAAGACGCCGGATTTTATTGGCCGTCTGCTTCAGGATGGTCTGGCCGATCGTCACCTGGCCGTCACCGGCAATGGCCAGCCCACCTTTATGGCGGATGCAAATAATTGTTGTTGATTGTATCATCTGTTCTCCAAGATATCATTATTATAATAAAGGATGGAGTGAAATATGTAAAGTGACGACCGGGTTGTCATAACCTGAAAAATCTGATAAAAGTCTAAGCAGAGGCGGAAAAGGCCAAATCGAGCCTCTGAGGGCTTAATTCAAAGGAAAAAGGAAGCTTACAGCCAAGGAGGAAACGCCAATGAAATTTTTAAGAAATCAAAAGCTCTTTTTTCTTCTTTTTTCATTCATTTTCCTTTCCTTCCTTCAGACAGGCTGCGGCCCTGGAGCTCAAAAAACAGTGAGAAAAAAATATCCCCAGGGCTTTTCCCTCAAGCATCCCCGAAACTGGCAGGCCCAGGTGGTCGATGGGTCCTTCATCCGGATCTCCGCAAAAAATGAGGCCGAGGATCCCTCTTTTATCCTTGTCTACCCCTTTTTCCTCAAACGCTTCACTCAGAGCCGGAGCTGGCTGGAACAGAACCTCTCCCGATTCTCCAATTTTTTCGCCGAAGTGGACATCGAAAAAATGGAGCAGATTCGCCAGGTTCCGGATGAAGCGGCCCTGAAATTTCGTTTTCAAAGAAACAGTATTGATTATCAGGGGCTGGGCTTCTGTTCCATTCATGAAAGGAGCGGAATTCTCTATGTCATGGCCGCTCGTCAGGATGCCTTTGAGGATCAGAAAGACCAACTCATCTCCATGTGCATGTCATTCCATTTTCTAGCACCTGAATCCGCCTCCGTCAAAACTCCACCTCAGCCAAAGATTCGGTACTCGGACTGGCAGGATCCCGTTGAACAGGCATTCCGCCTTGAAGTCCCCCAGGGTTGGGAAATTCAAGGCGGAACCCTTCGGCGGGCCTCTGTCGACCTTGTCCATGTCCTTCATGCCGTTTCTCCAGACAGGAGAATTCGCATCCAGTTCAATGACCGCAACCTTCCCCTATTTGCTATTCCCAACCAAACCCTGGCCTGGGCCGGATTCCACGAAGGCTCCTGGTATTCCCCCGGATACGGCGTCCAGATGCGGGTGGAAAGCTACGCTCCCGGCCTCGATTTTCTGCACAAGTACCTTCAGCAGAATTACATTCCCGGCCTGAGTCAATTCGCATATGTCAACCAACAAGACCGTCCCGACATCGTGGCCGACTTTAACAGAATCTACAGCCAGTTTCAGGCCTTCGGCGTTTCTTTCCTTCTCCATGCGGGAGATGCCGCCTTCCGGTTCGCGCAGAATGCGGAACCGTTTATCGGCTATGGCCTGGCCTTGACCCAGGTTGTCCAGTCTTCGTCCATGCCGGGCGGAAACTGGTCCGTGGCATTGCTGATGATTTATACCTGTCCGGAGCCTGAGGCCGAGACCGTCCGCGAGATCGCCACTCACATGTTCCAGAGCGTAAGAATGAATCCTCATTGGGTGGCATCCCAGCAACAGCTCGCCGTCAATGTCTCCCAAATCGTAACCCAGACCAACCAGGAAATCACCCGCATCATCAATGATTCCTACTGGACAAGGCAAGGAGTCCTGGATGACATCCACCGGAAATTCTCCAATGCCATTCTTGGCATGACGGATGTCGTGGACCCTGAAACCGGGCAGACGTGGAAAGTCAAGGCCGGGCACAATTATTACTGGGTGAAATCTTATACAGATCAGGTGGTGGGAACCGGGATTTACGAGCGTCCCGACATCGATTTTAAACCGCTTAAAGAATTCTGATTGTCGGAGGAGAAGGCCTTGTTCATAATGAAATGGCTCTAGGGACAATCTGTATGTTTCGTATCTTTATTCACAGGTGTTTGCAAAGGTCATTCATTTTTTTTTAAAATACATTACTTGGAATAAAATGAAGCCACGTTTCACATTTCATGCACATCCCCTGCGACTGGCCATCGTTTCCCTTAGTCTCTTCCTTTGTGCACGTGTCTATGCCCAGGACGAATTGATCCGGTTCAGCCATATCTCTATCGAGCAGGGATTGTCACAGAATACCGTGATCTGCATCCTGCGGGATCACAGAGGATTCATCTGGTTCGGCACACAGGGCGGCCTCCATCGTTACGACGGATACAAATTCAAGGTCATCTCCTATGATCCCAATGATCCCTCCGGTCTCAGGACCAGTAATATCGCCTGTCTCTATGAAGACAGGTCCAAAAATCTCTGGGTGGGAACAAGCGGAGGAGGGCTCAGCCTGTTCGATGCGGACGATGAGAAATTTATCACTTATACGAATGAACCCGGCAATGCATCCAGCTTAAGCAACGACTCGGTCAATGCTCTCTTTGAAGACAGCCGGGGTATCCTCTGGGTCGGAACCCAGAATGGGCTCAATCAATTCGACCGCCGTACCAAGAAATTCATCTGCTTTCAGAGCGAACCCGATAATCCGAAAAGTCTGAGCCATAACACCATTCTCTCCATTCTTGAAGACAGCCTGGGTATCCTCTGGGTCGGAACCCAGAATGGACTCAACCGGTTTGACCGTCAAAAAAGAGAGTTCATCCGTTATGCCAGCCAACCCAATAATCCCGACAGCCTGAGCCACAACACGATCAACGCCCTTTTTGAAGACAAAAAAGGAAACCTCTGGGTGGGCACTGAATTTGGGCTGAACCAATTCGACTACAAAAAAGAGCGGTTTTATCAGTGGCCAAGGCTCTCCGGCCAGCCGAACTGCCTGAGTGACAGCCTCATTCGCTCCATCTGCGCCGATGAGGAAGAAAAAATCTGGGTCGCCACCCCCAATGGCCTCAACATTCTCGATCCGAATACGGGGCAGGTCATCTGTTACAAAAATGACCCGAATGATCCGAACAGCCTGAGCGACAATAGTGTACTGATTCTCTACAAAGGGAAAGCCGGAAATATCTGGATAGGCACGCAAAACGGAGGAATCAACCTGTACAGCCCTGCCTCTAAACGATTTCAGATCTACAGGCACAAGCCGGGAAATCCCAACAGCCTCATCCATAAACACGTCTCCGCCGTCTTCGAAGACTCCGAAGGCAGACTCTGGATAGGCACGCGAAACGGCCTCACCGGCATCAACCGCCGGACTCAAAAATACGTTCATTATGTAAACGACCCCAATGATCCTCACTCCCTGAGCCAAAACACGGTCTACAGCATCGTCGAAGACGACGCCCACAGGCTCTGGATAGGGACTCTGGGAGGCGGAATCAACAGGTTTGATCCTGCCTCGGGAAGGTTCACCCGATACCTGAACGACCCCAAAGATCCATATAGTTTGAGTCACAATTGGGTCCCCTTTCTTTATGTGGACCGATCTGGAGTCCTCTGGGCAGGAACCCGGAACGGTTTGAACCGGTTTGACCCGACCACAAAAAGATTCATCCGCTATCAGGCCGACCCGAACAATCCGAACAGTTTGAGCGGCAATTATGTCCGCTCCATACTCGAAGACAGGTCGGGAATCTTCTGGATTGGAACACAGGATAGAGGCCTCAACCGTTTTGATACGGCCCAGGCGCAATTCACCCATTATTTATTCGATCCCAAAAATCCCCACAGCCTCAGACACAATTTCATCCTTAGTCTCTGCAAGGACAGCAAGGGAAACCTGTGGGTGGGCACGGCCGGAGGAGGCCTCGAACTCTTTGACCGTAAAACCGGTCAATTTATCCATTTCACCACAAAGAACGGCCTTCCGAACAACGTCGTCTACGGCATTGCCGAAGACCGCATGGGCCATCTCTGGCTGAGCACAAATCACGGATTGTCGCGGTTTAATCCCGAAACAAGAACATTCAAGAATTACGATGTGAGCGACGGCCTGCAGAGCAATGAATTCAACTATAATGCCTTTTATAAGAACCGGCAGGGAGAGATCTTTTTCGGCGGCATCAACGGGCTCAATGCTTTTTATCCGGAGAAAATTAAGGACAATCTTCAAATCCCTCCTGTAGTGATTACGGATTTCCAGTTGTTTAATGAATCCATCCCCATCGGGAAAACGGCCGACGGCCGATCCTTCCTTGAGCAATCCATCATCACCGCCAAATCTATCAGACTCTCTTACAGAGATGATGTTTTCTCCTTTGAGTTTGCAGCCCTGAATTATATCAGCCCTCAAAAAAATCAATACAAATATAAAATGGAAGGGCTGGAGGAAAACTGGCACGAAGTGGGAAATCGGCACTTTGCCACGTATACTCATGTCCCTCCTGGAAAATATATCTTCAGAGTCCTGGGCTCGAACAACGACGGCATCTGGAATGAAGAAGGCGTTTCTCTGCAGGTAGTCATTACTCCGCCGTTATGGCAGAGGATTTGGTTCAGAGGTCTTCTTGCGGCTGCCGTTCTTCTCTCGATTTTCGCCTTCGTCAAAATCCGAACCCGTGCGATCCTCCAGAGAGCTCACCAACTGGAAAGTAAGGTCGAGGAGCGAACGTCAGACCTTAAAGCAGCCAACATTGAGCTGGAACAGGAAATTGCCGTCCGCAAGCGCACCGAACAGTTCCTCCGGGAAAGAGAGGCGGAACTGAAGGACTCTCTGACAGAGAAAGAAGTGCTCCTCAAGGAAATTCACCATCGGGTCAAAAACAACATGCAGATCATCTCCAGCCTGCTCCGGCTTCAATCCTCGCAAATTACGGACTCAAAGGCTCTTCAAGTGTTCAAGGACAGCCAGAATCGCATCAAATCCATGGCCCTGATCCATGAAAGCCTGTACAGGTCCGGAGACCTGGCCAGGATTAATTTTTCCGATTATATAAAGAGGCTCACACAGCATCTTTTCTCCATCTATACAAACGGTGCTAAAAGAGTCCGGCTGAATCTGGATGTATCCAACGCGTTTCTGGATATCAACCGCGCGATTCCCTGTGGACTGATCGTCAGTGAGCTCGTGACCAACGCATTGAAACATGCTTTCCCGAAGGGCTCAAGTGGAGAAATTACTGTCCATATGCACGGAGACCCGACGGGAAAATTCGAGCTGACCGTAAAAGATACAGGCATAGGCTTTCCAAAAAATCTGGACTTTCATCAGACAAAAACACTCGGCATGCAGCTCGTCACCGGCCTGGTCTCCCAGATTGACGGGACAATTGAACTCAAGCGGGAAAAAGGAACGGAATTCTTGGTTCGGTTCTAATCCGCCCTGATCAGTGGGCGGACCAAGTGTCTTGCCAATTGGAAAAAACAAAAGTAAAATGGAAGCCCTATTCCTCCAGACCTAACTATGGAGATTCGGGATGAAGAAAAATAAACAGTACTTCCTGGCCTCTTTGACCATATTTTTCTGTCTGGCGGCTTTTCTCTTCAGTCCGCCGGCCCAAAATGAGGCCGCTCAATCCAGGAAGCTCGAGTGGCTCCGTAATGCCAAGTTCGGCCTTTTCATTCACTGGGGCGTCTACTCTCTGACCGGACAGGACGAATGGGCCCGTGATCTTTTCCAGATTCCCCTCTCTGAATATCAGGAATATGCGGACAATTTCAATCCTGTTGATTTTAATCCCGAGGAATGGGTGAGACTCGCTAAGGAAGCCGGCGTGAAATACATTATTGTCACGGCCAAACACCACGACGGATTCTGCCTCTTTGACAGCCAGTATACGGATTACGACATCATGGATTCCAAATACGGAAAAGACGCACTGGGGATGTTTGTCGAGGCTTGCCGGGAGCAGGAGATGCCTTTCGGATTTTACTACTCCCTCATGGACTGGCATCATCCCGATTATCTTCCCCGCCGAAGCTGGGAAACGAGCCGTTCCGTAAAAAATGCGAATTTCGACCGGTATATGGACTACGTCGTCAACCAACTCAAGGAGCTTGTGGACAAGTATGATCCCTCAATCCTCTGGTTTGACGGCGAATGGGAGCATACAAGCGAAGAACATCGGATGACAGAGATCGAAGAGCTGCTGCTCAATATGAAGCCCGACCTTCTGATCAACGACAGACTCTTCCATAAAGAACCGGGGAGAGGAGATTTTGCAACGCAAGGAAACAATATCCCGGCCACAGGCCTTTACAATCCTGACGGAACAGCCAGACTCTGGGAGGCCGGCTCATTCCTTCCTGATAATGGCCGTGGATACAATTTCTATGAGATGGAACTTCACAGCCCCACGCGGCTCATCCGCCAGCTCATCGAGGTCGTGAGCAAAGGAGGAAACCTCCTTTTGGATATTCGCACCACACCGCAGGGGACTATCCAGCCTGAATTCAAATTCCGGCTGAAAAGAATTGGGGAATGGCTGCAAGCCAACGGTGAAGCCATCTACGGATGCACAGCCAATGTCTTTGAAAGACTTCCCTTTTTTGGCCGCTGCACGGTCAAAGAAAACCGCCTTTATATCCACATCATGGGCTGGCCTGAGAACCGGAAAATCCGCCTGCCCGGTCTGAAAACCCTGCTCCGAAAAGTCTACCCGCTCAGCCGTCCGGAAAAAAACTACAATTTCCGGCGGACGTGGAGAGACATCGTCATCAGTCTTCCTGAACAGATGGATGACATGGATGCAACGGTAGTCGCCGTTGAGCTCCAGGGAGAGCCTCAAGTCAGGCCCTATGAGATCAGACCTTCCTCCGGAGGCAAAATAGAACTTCCTGTCTGCCTGGCCGATGTCCAATCCGAAATGGGTCAACAGTCCTATCTCGATTATTTCTATAAGACGATCCTGCTCACGAACTGGCGGAATGTCAGCGAGTTTCCGGTATGGAAATTCACTGTCACTAAAGAAGGCACTTATAAAGTTCACGCATCCTATGCCAGCATGGGAGAAGAGCAAAGCGCATTTGTAGTGGAAGTGGACGATCAGCAGATTCACTTCCTGACTCAGAAATCTCCAAATGCCTATTTGCCGGCGACATTTTTCCTGGGCACTGTGGAGCTGACAAAAGGAATGCACATCCTGAGTCTAAAAATTAAATCCATCGTCAACAATCAAACCCTGCGCCTGGAAAAAGTGGCCCTCATCCGCGAGTAAAAGAATGATAAAAAATTCCTTCCTGCCCTACAACTTCAGAGTCAGCCGGTAGCGATAGCCCAGGTCTTTCAGATGAAACTTGAGTGATTTGATCACTCTGATTTCCGGAAGATTCCATTTGGCGATACACGCGTAGACTTCTTTGTGGCCCTGCTTTCGGGCATATTCAATGATTCTGACATGAAGCTTCTTTGAAATTCCCTGATTCCTTAACGGCCTGGAAACAAAAGTGATCTGGAGATAAAACTCCGGAGGAGTCCAGTCTGGAGCAACGGGCAAAACATCATACATATTGTCCACTTCCGGCGCACCCAGGGAGGGAAAGCCGATGAGATAGCCAACGATTTTATTGTCCACGACGGCCACAAAGGTCTTGAACTTGTTCCCGGGCTTCAAGTAACGGTTCCGATAGTCCTTTATTCCCGATTTGATCCGGACCGTCTTGAACCTCTCGGCCAATTCCGCTTCGAGCTCTTTGGCCAGCTCCAGAACCTGCTCCAGGTCTTCCGGCCTGTATTCCCTGATTTTGACTTTCACGCTCAATTCACTTCTGATAAAGAATTTTTCCGCCGACGATGGTGTAAAGAATTTCAGTCTTCAGGATCTCCTCTTCGGGAACGGTCATGATGTCCTGGGAAAGAACGGTAATGTCGGCGAGCTTTCCCGGCGATAGCGATCCCAGGATGTCTTCCTGGAAGCCCGCATAGGCGCCGTCAAGGGTGTACGACCGCAGAGCCTCTTCACGGCTCATCCGCTGGTCCGGATAAAAGACCGTTCCATCCTTGAGCTTCCTCGTCACCGAAGCGTAAAAAGAAGCGAGAGGATCCACATCCTCAACCGGGGCATCCGTACCATTACAGATCAAGGCCCCTGTTTTCATCAGCTTCTGCCAGACATAAGCCCCTTCTTCGGCTCTTTTCTCCCCCAACCGCTTGAATACCCATGGCCCGTCAGAAGTGCAGTGAATTCCCTGCATGGCGGCTATCACCCCCAATTGCCCGAAGCGGGGAATATCGTCCGGATGAAGATGCTGGGCGTGTTCGACCCTCCACCGCAAGCCCTTTTTTTCTTGGTGAGTTTTGAAGGCCTCCTCATAAATGTTTAGAATCTCCCGGTTCCCCCTGTCTCCAATCGCATGCGTGCAGAACTGAAAGTCACTCTCTATGGCCAGGCGGGCGGCTTCTCTGAGGACATCAATGGGAGTGGTGTTCAGCCCCACGCTCTCAGGTAAATCCGTGTAGGGCTCCAGCAGCCAGGCTCCATGAGCGCCCAGGGCCCCGTCTATGGCCACTTTGACGGCCCGCACAGTGAGATGATTATTGCCGGCGCCGATGATTTTGTACTGAGGAAGGAGCTGCTGCAAGCGCTCATTGTTCTCCCGGACCATGACCCAGAGCCGAATTCCAAGTTGGCCCTGCTCGGCCAATTCTCTGAAAATATCAATGGTGCCAAACGAGGCCCCTGCATCATGGAAGCTGGTGACGCCGTGAGCCAGACATTCCTGGACAGCGAGCTCGATGATACGCCGCTCGTCAGCCTTGACCTGTTCCGGCGTCCGTTTCTCCAGTGAACTCCTCAGCGCTCTGCCCAAAAGCCGCTGGGCTGTTTCACGGAAATTGCCGATGGGATTGCCCTCAGAATCCCTGACGATTTCTCCGCCCGGAGGATTGGGCGTCTTTTTTGTGATTCCGGCCATCTCCATAGCCTTGGCGTTAGCGATACAGGAATGGCCGCTGGCATGAGTCAGCAGAACAGGGTTTTCCGGGGAAACTTTGCTCAGCTCCTGATGAAAAGGAAGCCCGTCCACGTTGGGCTCAGGCGTCTTGTCCCACTTCTCCTGGTGCCAGCCTCTGCCCGATATCCATTCGCCGGGTTGGGCCTTTCCGGCCGCCTCCTTCACCATGGCCACGATTTCATCCCAGTTTTGGACATGCATCAGATTCAGAACTGTTTTGGATTGTCCAAGATTTGTGAAGTGGCCATGACTGTCAATGAAACCAGGAATGACGAGCTTGCCCTCGAGTTCTATCACCTGCGTCGTTTCACCGATATAGGGCCTGATTTCTTTGTTGCTCCCGACCGCAATGATTTTGTCCTCCCGGACGGCCAGGGCCTGCGCCTCCGGCAGGGCCTCGTCAACCGTGACGACCTTTCCGTTCATTAAAACCAGGTCGGCGGGCTCTTTTTTGGAAGCGCAGCCCGTCCAACAGAGCAGGAAGGAAATCCCCAGCAGAAAGAATGCAAAGTTCAAAGACCGTCTATGAAACATGACCATAGCCTCCTTCTGGATAAAAAATGAAAACGTCTGTCTCTCTCTTCTCAGACATGGCAGATGTGGATATCATCTTATTTTCATCCAAGAAAGAATGCAAGAGGATATAGAAGTTTCCCTTGCAGCTCGATCCGTTTGACATTTGTCCTGGGCCGTGATAATTCAAGAAGTCATTATTAATTCTGGAGGAAATTCGATGATCAAGAAATTTTTATTCCTGGCTCTTATTGGCGCAGCCGGCGCCGGACTCTTCTTTGGATGCAAAAATGCGGGCGATGATTTGAAGTCCGCAATGGCCGGCATCTCCGCAGACACACTCGCGGAAAATACGAAGCTTCTGGCTTCAGATGAATTCGAAGGAAGATTTCCGGCCTCCGCCGGGGAAGAAAAAACCGTTCGCTTCCTGGAGGAGGAATTTCAAAAGCTCAGCCTGAAACCCGGAAACGGAGAGAGCTTCTTCCAGGAGATCCCCATGGTGGAAATAACCGCGGACCCGAACACAGAACTTCAGATCCGCAGCAGAAAACAATCCAAAACGTTCGCCTACGGCAGTGAATTCGCAGCCTTGACGCTCAGGGTGGTGCCCGAAGTCTCCCTGAAAAATTCAGAAATGGTTTTTGTGGGCTACGGCATCATCGCACCCGAGTACAATTGGAACGACTATGAAGGCCTTGACGTGCGGGGAAAGACGGTGGTCATGCTCATCAACGATCCCGGCTTTGCCACTGGAGACCCCAAGCTCTTTAACGGAAAGGCCATGACATACTACGGCCGCTGGACTTACAAATTTGAAGAGGCGGCCCGTCAGGGAGCCGACGGCGCTCTCATCATCCATGAGACAGAGCCGGCCGCCTACGGGTGGGAAGTCGTCTGGAAAGGCTGGACCGGCCCCAATTTTAATCTGATCAGTGAAGACAACAACCTTTCCAGGTGTGCCGTGGAGGGATGGATTCAGTTGGACACGGCCCATCAAGTCTTTGCGATGGCTGAAAAAAATTTCGAAGAATTGAAGGCCGCAGCGGCCAAACCCGGATTCAAACCTGTTCCCCTCGACGTTCAAGCCTCATTGAACCTGAAAAACAGCATCCGGCACGTCCAGTCCAGAAATGTCGCGGCCCTTCTGCCCGGCCATTCCAGACCGGACGAATACATCATTTTCGTTGCCCATTGGGACCACTTCGGCATCGATCCAACCCTTCAAGGGGATCAGATTTTCAACGGCGCTGTGGATAACGCCACCGGCACCGCCGGGCTCATCGAACTGGCGAAAGCCTACAGGAATTTCAAGACGCCTCCGGCCCGATCCATCCTTTTCCTGGCTGTCACCGGAGAGGAACAGGGGCTGCTCGGATCGACCTACTATGCCGCCAATCCCCTGTTTCCATCCGCCAAGACTGTGGCCGCCATCAATATGGACGCCCTGAATGTCTACGGCAAAATGAAAGATGTCACAGTGATCGGTTACGGAAATTCCGAACTGGACGCATATGTCGAAGCGGCGGCCCAGGAGCAGAACCGGCGAGTTCGGCCTGATCCGAATCCGGAAAGAGGTTCCTATTACAGGTCGGATCACTTTCCTTTCGCCAGCCAGGGGATTCCCGCGCTTTACATCAGCTCTGGAATCGACCATGTGGAATATGGAGAGGAATGGACACAGACCCAGAGGAAAAAATATCTTGTCGAAAAATATCACAAGACATCGGACGAATTTGACCCCGGATGGGACCTGTCCGGAGCCGTCGAGGACTTGCATTTGACCTTCAAAGTGGGCTACCTGCTGAGCATGGAATCGGCTTTTCCCAACTGGAAAGAAGGATCTGAATTTAAGGCCAGAAGAGATGCCGCCCGGACCGCTGCGAAAAAATAAAAAGAGATTGCAGCCCTGAAATTCAGATATACTATTTTTTTATGATATTATTAATCCCATACCAAAAAAGGAGACTGCCATGAAACCTACTGTTAAACCCAAAAATCCCTGTTACTCATCCGGTCCATGTGCCAAGCATCCTGGATTCATGCTGGATGAACTCAAGGATACTCCCCTGGGCCGGTCCCACCGCAGCAGCCTGGGAAAAGCCAAGCTCCAGGAATCCATTGAAAGAACAAAAAAATTGCTCGGTCTGCCCCCGGGCTATCTCGTCGGCATCGTCCCCGGATCGGATACCGGGGCGTTTGAAATGGCCATGTGGTCGCTTCTGGGGCCGCGCGGCGTGGATGTCCTGGTCTGGGAGTCATTCAGCCAGGGCTGGGCGACCGACATTCAAAAACAGCTCAAGCTCCCCAACGTCCGCGTCTTCAAAGCCGAATACGGCAAACTCCCCGACTTCTCCCAGGTGGACTTCAACAACGACATCGTTTTCGTCTGGAACGGCACGACCAGCGGCGTGAAAGTTCCCAACGGCGACTGGATCGCCGACGACAGAAAAGGTCTGACGCTCTGCGATGCCACTTCGGCCATCTTTGCCATGGAGATCCCCTTTCAGAAGCTCGATGTCATTACCTATTCGTGGCAAAAGGTTCTCGGAGGAGAGGCCGCGCACGGCATGCTCATCCTCTCACCGCGGGCCGTTGAGCGCCTGGAAAGCCACACTCCGCCGTGGCCCATGCCCAAGATCTTCCGCATGACCAAGGGCGGGAAATTGATGGCCGAAATTTTCGAGGGCTCAACCATCAACACGCCCTCCATGCTGGCCAATGAGGACTATCTGGCCGCGCTGAAGTGGGCGGAACCCATCGGAGGGCTGCCCGGACTCATCCGCCGCAGCAATGATAACCTTAAAGTCATCGAGAACTTCGCGGCCAATCACAAATGGATTAGCTTCCTGGCGGAAAGCAAAGAAATCCGCTCCAATACCAGTGTCTGTCTCAAGGTGGACCTCCCGGAAGAGAAGCTCAAAGAGCTGGTCAAGCTCCTGGCTAAAGAAGGTGTGGCTTATGACTGCGCATCTTACCGCGACGCTCCCCCGGGATTGAGGTTCTGGTGCGGCGCCACAGCGGAGAAGTCAGACCTGGAAATCGTCATGCAGTGGCTGGAGTGGGCCTATAACGAAGTGAAGTAAATCCGGAAGACAACTCAGATCCATCAAGGTGAATACTGCTTAATCTTTATTTTTTTGGACGATAAAGTTCGTGGCATCCATTTCACGACTCCCCATGGCCTTCCAGCTTCTCCGCCACCTCAACGCCTCCCGGGAAAAAATCGTCGCATTCCGGGACCGGCATCTCCGGAGACTCATTCACCATGCCTACCGGAACGTACCCTACTATAAGGAGCTTTTCGACAAAGCGGGAATTAAGCCCGAAGACATCCGGACCGCCGACGATTTAAAGCACCTGCCCCTGACTTCGAAACAGGACCTCAAGGAGCGGCCCCTCGAGCAGATCCTCGCTCGGGGATTCAAGCCCTCAAAGCTCATCCGCGAACGGACGACCGGAACAACAGGTATGCCGTTCACCACCTACAGGTCGCGTCTCGACAGTTTCATCAGTCAGGCCGTCCGCTTCCGAGTCCATCTCTATTACGGCCGCGGATCCAGGGATCATTTGGCCTGCGTCGTGAGCAGCCCTGCGCCCAAACGTCCTTTTGTCATGCATGTTCTCGAGCTCATAGGAAGATACAGACAGTCTCATATTTCTATCCAGAGATCGGTTGAAGAGATCGCCGGAGCGCTCCTTCAGCTCAAGCCGGATGTGATCGTGGGCAACAGCGCAGCGATTGTCGAGGCGTCCCGTGTTCTGCAGTCGGCCGATCCGCAGCCCCTCAGGCCCCGCTTCATCACCACCGGCGGAGAGGTTCTGACACCCATGATGCGGAAACAGCTCCAGGACATTTTTCGATGCCCGGTCCACGATTGCTACGCGAGCTTCGAGATGAGCCTCGCTGCCTGGCAGTGCCCTGAGACAGGCAAGTATCATGTCAACGACGACTGCCTCGTCCTCGAGGTCCTCCCGCAAGACGCTCCTGAAATGACAAGTGAAGAAGCGGCAGGGGGAACATGGGGAGAAGCGGTTGTGACCGTTCTCCACTCTTATGCCATGCCTTTCATCCGATACAGGATGGAAGACTTAGTGCGGAAGGAGCCGGGACTCTGCGGCTGCGGGATGCCGTTCTCCACGCTCAGAGCCATCGAAGGAAGACGGGCCGATTATTTTTACCTTCCCGACGGCCGGCTGCTCTATTCGGTCGGGATCGCCCATATCATTCAATCAGAAGCGCCCTGGATCGCCCAGTACGAGGTCATCCAGGAAACTGAGAGCAGAATCCTTATCCGGTTCCGTCCTGAAGCCCCTCCCAGCCAGGACAAAATCGAGGGATTGAGGTCAAAAGTGATGGCCTTTGTGGGCCGGGAATCGGGAGTTGAGGTCGGCATCTCCCTCGTCTCAGAGATCAAGCCGGGGCCGGGAGGGAAGTACAGGCTCCTCTGGTCTCGCCTCAGCCCCTGGCATTAAAAACAGGGGCCGACAATTTTTAAAATAATTCCCAAGCCGACTGAATAGTCAGCCCCTTTATCAAACTCGAAGATAAAGCCACGCATGATGAACTCCTGGCCAATCCGATTCCTCTGGAGATGTCTGATCTGGGGGAGGACGGAGAAATCTGCCTGTTCTTCGGCCAGCCAAAAGTCTTAATATAGACTGAAGGCTTTTTTTGGGCGAAAGTCTTTGATTGAGGTTTGAGATGGTCCCCAAAAATTGGACAGGGGGTATAGGTGGATTTTGGCCTGCCATATCTTCTTGAAGGAGGTATGGTATACAATGGTGAATATGAGAAAGACCCACGACGCAGCCTTCAAGGCCAAGGTCGCCCTGGAAGCGGTCAAGGGGGAGAAGACGATCGCTCAGATTGCCACGGAGTTCAGCGTCCATCCCAACCAGATCCGCCAGTGGCGCAATCATCTGCTGGAGATGCTGCCCGAGGTTTTCTCCCATAGGCGGCCGCAGCAGGAGAAAGCTCGCGAGGAGCTGGAGGCCGAACTGTATCGACAGATCGGCCAGCTCAAGGTCGAGCTGGAATGGCTTAAAAAAAAATCACAGACGCTCCTCTCATCGTGAAGCGTGAGACCATTGACCCGGAACATTCGATGATTCCCATCTCTCGGTAATGCGAGCTTCTGGAGCTATCGCGTTCGTCGTTCTACTACGCGCCCTTGGGAGAGGACGACTATACGCTCGAGTTGATGCGTTTGATCGACGAACAGTTTACCAAGATACCGTTCTATGGGGTGCGCCGGATGACCGCCTGGCTTCAACGCAACGGCCACACGGTGAATCGGAAAAGAGTCCGTCGCCTGATGCGTCTGATGGGGCTGATGGCTATTTATCCGAAGCCGCGGCTGTCGGTGGCCGGGCCGGACCATAAAATCTATCCCTATCTTCTTAAAGGAGTTACGATTAGCGGACCAGATCAAGCGTGGTGTGCCGATATCAGTGCGCCATGACGGCGTGTTTAGGATATATGAAACGCTTGCTGATTTCCGACCGACATTTAAAATGTCCCAATCGATGAAGGAGATGGATTGGAAGGGGGCCGTGAAGCCCTGCCGCGTTCCGGCGGCTGAGCAAAATGAGCAGAGCGGTCTGAACTGTACCGGATGGGGGCCATCAACCCTAGGCCGGGCTACCACAGAGTCTATGGTGAGACAACGAAGCATGCGTCGGAATCCTCTGTATTTAGAGCGCCACTCTCGAATGTTTGATGGAACCGAGAGCCTGCGATCCGATCCGGTTTGGCTTGATGTTCCAAACTGGTTGGCCCGGAATACGTGCCAGATGGCGGGTTACTCCTTCTATCCCGCCATCCAGAATCGCCAGGGGAAGAGCATGCCGCCTACGGACGCTTGGGTTGGAAATCGGAACATGGGAACCTGGCCCACTCGCCCGCCACGGAAACGGGCTAGCCGCGGAGACCGGAGATGAGTGAGGACAGGGGCGGAGCCTTCGTAGTAGTCGGAGCGCGGGAAAGCCGTGCACTGGGCGAAGGGAGGCAGGAAGTCGAGACACTTCTGAAGACGGAGGAACGATTCGTGGACTCGGATCATCAAGCTGATCGGGCTTGGCTACTCGGCGTTCAACGGAAGTTGTATCGGTGGAGTCAGGAAAATCCTGTCGGGAGATACCGGGATTTATGGAACTGGATAACAGATATCCGAAATCTACGGTGTGCATGGTCAACGGTTGCCGGGAATAAAGGCAAACGAACACCAGGAATCGACGGGAAGACGGTGGCAAGCATTGTCCGGGAACAAGGGAAGGAGGTCTACCTGACCGAAATAAGGGAAGAACTGCGGACCAAAAAGTACCGCCCGAGTCCTTCTCGAAGAAAAATGATCCCGAAACCCGGCAAGCCGGGGGAGTTCCGCCCCCTGGGCATTCCCACCATCAAAGACCGCGTTGTCCAGAGCGCGGTGAAACAGATTCTGGAGCCGATCTTCGAGGCTCGGTTTTGGCATGTTTCCTATGGGTTTCGTCCCGGAAGAAGCTGCCATGGAGCCTTGGAACATATTCGGATGGCGATGCGACCAATTGCGAAGTCGGAAGATGGAAAAAGACGCGCGCTCCCCTACCGCTGGGTTATCGAAGGGGACATTCAAAGCTGTTTTGACCAGATCGACCACCACTACCTCATGGGCCGGATAAGACAACGGGTAGCAGATCGTAAAGTTACTCGATTGCTCACGATGTTCTTGAAGGCCGGCGTCCTGGCTGAAGACCAGTTCATCCGCACAGAAATGGGCACCCCGCAAGGTGGAATCATCTCGCCACTGCTCGCCAACATCGCTTTAAGCGCGATTGAAGAACGACATGAGCGATGGGTGAACCACCAAAAGAAGACTCGCCAATATCGGAAATGCGACGGTATAAGGGCGGCAATGGGCGCACGCTGCACGGATAGGAAAGCCGGACGGCCGGTGTACTTTCCGGTGCGGTATGCGGATGATTTCATTATCCTTGTATCAGGGAGCCGGAAGGACGCCCAGAGAGAGAAAGAAGCTCTGGAGACATACTTAATGCAGATCGCGAGGTTGATTTTGTCTCCGAAGAAAACGAAGATCACGTCACTAAAAGTGGGCTTTGATTTCCTGGGGCATCATGTGCGGATGAAATGGGATGATCGCTTTGGATGGACGCCGCGAGTTGAAATTCCCAAGACGAAAATCAAGGACTTCAGATACAGAGTGAAACAGATAACCACGCGCGCTACTACAACATGGTCGTTGTCGCAATTGCTTCGGAACCTGAATCCAATCCTGCGGGGATGGGGAAACTTCTATCGTTTCTGCACCGGAGCTAAAGCGATCCTGTCGAACTTGGACTGGTATGTCGGAGATCGCATCTGGCGTTGGCTGAAGAAGAAAAATCCGAAATCCAGGCAGACGTCAACTTATCGCCCGTCGCAAAGCCAGCCTCAATCATCCTGGATGTAAAGTCTGGAAGGATGGCGGAGAGGAGCAATACCTTATGGGGTATCTCCCTGTTATGAGGTATCGGCGGGGTTGGATGAGAACACCTGTCTTCGCAATGACTTCTGGAGAGCCGGATGCATAACGAAAGGTGCACGTCCGGTTCGGAGAGAGGAGATGGTAAACCGATTTCCGCGAGGGAGCACGGCGACCATCTCCTACTTAACCCTATATCCGGCTGGCTCACGGGTTTGCCTATCTGGTGGCGATCCTGGACTGGCACAGCCGGTATGTTCTCTCCTGGGAGCTCGGGACGACATTGGACAGAGGATTTTGCCTGGAGGCGTTGCAGCGGGCACTGGGGATCTCGAAGCCCGCGATTTTCAACACCGACCAGGGGGCACAGTTCACGAGCGTGGATTTTACGGGGCTATTGACAAGCGCCGGGATCAAAGTGAGTATGGATGGCCGGGGCCGGATGTATGACAACATTTTTGTGGAACGGCTCTGGCGATCGGTGAAGTACGAAGAAGTTTATCTTCACGAATACCGGACGGTTCAGGAAGCACGCGAGCATCTGGCAGCCTATTTTCGATTCTACAACGAAGAGCGTCTGCATGAGACGCTCGGCTATCGGACGCCGCACGAAGTCTATTTTGGGACGAAGGCGACGCTCGCACCGGTCACGGAGGCCGTGGTTTGACATGGATCGAATCGAGATCGTCGCTTGTAGGTCAAATGGTGAAGCCGTTTTTTTGGCGTTCCGCGAAAAATGGCTTTTGGGCACGGAAATGGATAAAATGGTCACGAACGGCAGGCTTTCAATCCACCTTCAGAAGGCCCCCAAACTGTCCAGTCAATGGGGATCCCCTCAGTGGACGACTGCGATTGCCAAGGGAGGGAAAGAATCCTATTGCTAGGAAGTATAATTAAAATTGGCGCCCAGAATTTAAAGGCTCATTCAAAACATTCCAAATTACTTTGTTTTTTTCCTTTCTTTTCTTTGTTTCTTTTGTTTCTCTTTCTTCTTTTGATTAAGCAATTGTTCCTCTTTCTCAATTGCTGCTTTATCAAGCAGTATTTTTTTTAGGGAAACCCTGTATCCATATAGTTCTGTTAAGTCTCGGTGGGTGTGAACCAATGCGACCTTACTAAAGAATGGTAAAATATCTTTAATGTCTTTTGATTCTTCTTGTGTGGCTATAGCATAAACAACCTCGTAAGAAGATGTGTCGAATCCACTTTTTAATTCATTAAATCCATATTTTTTCAGTCGTTTATTCACCTCGATTAAGAAGTCTGGTTCTCTTTTTAGCAAATAAGCAGGTGTCAATCCTTGAAAAAATAGATGACTTAGCGTACTAGAGCCACTATATCTTTTTACGTGTATAAATTCTTTATTGTCAAAATATACGTCACAAAACTCTATCGAGGAATGTCCCCCTCCATAAGCGATATCTTTTCGATCAAATAAAGCAACTTTTATTTCATTAGCTTTTTGAAGATCTATATTATAATCTTTCTCATTTACTCGACCATATTTAACAAAATTGCATGTACCTTTATAAGGCTGGATTTTTTGCAATTGCTCATTGATGTCCTTAGTGTATTTTTTATCTATAGAATACCAATTTCCTCCAACTAGAATATATCTATGCCCTGTTAAGTCAACTTCACAATAAACACACTTATAAACCGTCCAATTTAGATATGGAGCATTTTGTGACTGGCTATGATAAAAGATCTTATTTGATTCCAAAGTTTTAAGATCTATTTCCGTTGCTTGCTTTCTTTTTTCGTTTAAAAATGATTCAAAATTAATATCCTCATGTATTTCACCTTTTTCAGTATAACTGAATCCTTCTTTATCATACCAATCAATAATCTCGGGAGCAGCCAACCAAATCCTCTCCCAATCACTTTTTTGTATAATACTTATCATCTCTTTATTTAAAGCTTCGAGCAATTTTTTGTCTTTTCGGATAATCTTAACGTTGTCAATCCATCCAAAATGCTTTTTATATTCATTAAGCTCATAAATTATCATCAAATCCGTACATAAATTGGGTAAGTCTGAAATTGCTATTTCTGTGCTAAATTTTATTGCATCTTTACCACAAATCCTTTCTGCATATTTAAAAGATTCAAAATTTTTTCTAACACCAACAACGGCATTTAGAACATCCCTCTCAATATCTGCTCCGAAGCTACCAAAATCCGTTTCTTTACTATTGTCCATTCTGATGTTTTTAATGACAGTGTCTAAATTCTTTAAATCAATACTCTTAATTTTTTCATGGTTTAATACGTTTAAAGCAACCTTTAAACCAAACTCTTCTTCTATGCTTGCTGGTTCTAATAAACTGCTACCATATCCGAAACATAGTGCAAAATAGCGATCAATTTTCTTTGGCTTAATCAACAATATCGCCCCACATGTTGACGATGAAATATTGAATTTACCTTCTTTGCAAAAAGGTTTTATTTTTGATGCCCAATTTGGCGTTTTCTCTGGAGAATTCTTGTAATACAAGTCAACGGTCCCATTACAAATATTTATTAATTCTTCTCCCGTTGGGAGTTTCTTGAGAGCCTGCAAAGATTCTTTAACATCTTCTTTTAGAAGATACAAATTAATCCTCAATTTTGTTTCTTTTTTATTCATCTTATGTATTATGGTCGCTTAGGATTATTTCTTGCGTTCGGGGAACGTGTGCCGCATAGAGACGCTTTCCTTTTTAGCTTAAAAACGGCCCCTGTTTCCATTTTTTCACTACTCGTAATAAAGTGTATTCTTAAGTTTTCTTACAAGGTTCCGCGAAACTTTGCTCATCCTAGTGCTGCCTTTCAAACAAGCAGCACCTCTTATACAAATAACATCAACGCCTGTTTCCCATAGTTTTTGTATTTCATTAAGGGTTATGGAGCCAGCTATCCAAGCTTCGATGTTTAGCAAATGGCATTTTATTACAAATTTTATAATTTCTTTAAGTGTTAATAATTTTGTTAATTTGTTCTGTTTGGATTTCTTGTTAAAAGTATCAATTAAAATACCATCTGCCTTTATTGCTTTTCCTAATTTAGGTCCTTCTTTTACGGGGTCGAATTTTCTTCTTAAATTTTTATCAGCAAAAACAGCCAGAATAACTTTTTTATTTGGAAACCAATGCTTTACAGTTCTCACAACATTTTTCCCTAAGTAATTTGCCTCTTTATATGAATATCCTGCTAAGCCAACTTTAATAATATCTGCTCCTGCCAAAGCAACGCCCAAGACTGCCTGACAAGCGGTACTCCTTCGCTCTCGCTGCTCTTCTCCTATATTCGTTGCTATTTTTATTCTTCTAGGGAATGAATTACGAATGGTTTGTATATTCAGTGGGTAGGGTGTCCCCAAAGCAGAAGTTGGATATTCAACATCAATAATATGAGCACCACCTTTATAAGCTTCTAAAGCTTCTTTTTTACCTCTTATACTGATTAATAATTTCTGTTTCATGGTATTTTTGCACACACCCTTTCTCTTAAATAAAAATATTGCTTCATTTCAGGCATAAATCCTGCAATATGTCGAGCGATTTGCTCTTTCCATTCCTTGCCTTTGCCATTATATGTCCGAATTCTCAAACCTGAACCTGAGACCATTTCTGATAATTTAAATCTAGACTTTGTATTATATAAAGCAAGTATCGGCTTCCCTTTCATAATAGCATAGGTTAACTCCTGGCCAACACCCCAAGACACTACGGAAATCTCAGCTACTAAAAAATCAGCTTTATCAATTTCAGCCAAATCTCTCCAGTATATTTCATCAGATCGCTTGTTTGAATCTTCCTTTATAGGATGGAAAATGTTTACCTTATGACTTTTTTTTAAACATTTTTCGATATGTTCATAAAATACTATATATTTATTCACTTCTTCCTGATTGAACTGCTTCAATAATGTAATAGCTTGCGATAAATAGCAATTTAGTTTTTTCATATCTTCACCTCTATTTTTCAATATTGTCAGGCGCATCTATACAATACATTTTTACTTCTTTTAGTAAATTTAAAGCATATACTTTATTCCTTCTTTGCGAAGGCGTTCGCGACGTAACTCGTAATCAGGCATAACACTGCCTAAAAGCTGCCAGAAGTCCTTTGAGTGATTGATATGTTTCAGATGACAAAATTCATGAGCAACTACATAATCAACAAGCGACATTGGCGCCATAATAATATGCCAATTAAATCTAATTTTCCCTTTATGATTGCAACTTCCCCAACGTTTACTTTGGTTTGCTAATAAAACTTCTGGAAATCGAAGACTTAATTTTTTTGAATACAGAGTACTTCTATTTAGTAGAATATTCCTTGCGTGTTTTCTGTACCAATTGATAAGCACTTTCCTGATAACTCTTCTTCTACCTAATTCTGTATAATGGCTATTAAAGGTCACAACGAACTTTCCTTGACTGACTTTCACTTTGGTTTTAGATTCATTATTTATGCCTATCACCTTGAGACGAAGTTGCCTGCCAAGATAAAGAAATGTCTCACCGCCTACAAACTCCTTCTTTGGTACAAATTCCCTTATTTCCTCTATCTGCTTTTGTTTACTTAAAATCCAGATTGCTTTTGAATGTACTAAGCTAGATAGTGACTCAACCGATGGGCCAAAAGGAGCCCTTAAAAAAATACCCTCAAATGGATCAACAAAAATACTTATTGTCTTGCGCCTCTTGCTGCGTTTTATGAAAAAATCTATGGAACGATTGCCAAATGCTATGCGGCTTTTCTCTGTCTTCACCTGGCTAACCTCACTCTAACTAAATCCATAATCTTAGCGGTTAAAGTTTCGATTTCGTCAAATTGATATCCTCTTGTTCGCAATATCCCTTTTATCTGTCTTCTCATCTGACGCTGGACATCGTCTTTATGTAACCAATCGATAACAGCAAGCTTCTCTAGGTCACTAATTATTGTATGAGTTAATTCTTTATGCACTCGTTCCTTATTGCCATATGGCGCCATAGGTTCCCTTACTACATTACCCCTTGAACCCTTGGTAGAATTACTAGGAGCTGATTCATTAGCAAGAATCTTATATAAAGCATATTCGGCTTCTGAAAATCCTAAATCCTGAGCAGACTTCCCAATGGTGCGGATCTCCTGAGTCAAGGCATTCAGCCTTTTAAGCTCTTCCGCAGCATTAATGCGCTCTTGTTTTCTGTCTTCTATGATTTTCTCAAGGCGTTCTTTTAAAGACTGGTAGAAAACGGGGTCTTCTTCGAAGCGAACATGAATCTCATGTCTAACAGCATGTTCAATTTCACTTGCCTTTGCCTCTGGTGTTGTAAGTGCTGCGACAACTTCATCAAATTTCTTAGAAAATATTGAAACCGGCTCAAGGAGTTTCTGGATACTATCAGTTCGGATATGCTCTTCAATAAGCTGGCGCACCTTAGCGCCACACGCAGATAAATCTAAAGATGAATCGCGGAAGCGGGCCCGTGCAGCGTTGCGCACCTTGCCCAACCATATTAAATCCGCACTATACCGTAAGGCTACTGGATCTGGCAGGACCATATCCATACTCTGAGAAAAACGCCTAAACGAAAGGTCAAAGTCAGCTCGAATATCTTCCGGTTCTAATACTTTGATACATGCTTCAAGGTCAGATTTATCCACCTTATCAAAAAAGCGCATAACTGCCCTATGGCGCGCTTCTAATCGTGGCAATTCATCTGTTTTAGGAGTCAATGCGCCTACGATATCTATTGTTTGAAATACACCCAAAGCCTGTTGTAAATCTCTTGATATACCCCAATAATCAACTACAAGCCCATAATCTTTCTTATCAGCAGTCCTATTAACACGGGCGATCGCCTGTAAGAGAGTGTGCTCTTTAAGAGGGCTATCAATATACATAACCTGTTCAACTGGTGCATCAAAGCCGGTTAGGAGCTTATCGCAAACTACGATAATAGCGAGTTTCTCTACAGAATATTCTTTGAAGCTACGGATGATTTCCTTTTCTTCGGCTTGGGTTTTATGATGTTTTTTAAGACGCTGAGGATCGTTATTACTTCCGGAGATTAAAACAGCTGAAGGTGAAGCATTAAGACGGTCTAACGTCTCTTTATAAATGACGGCGGCTTCACGGCTGGGGGTAACAATTTGCGCTTTGAAATTATTAGGCATAATAAATTTTTCATAGTGATCGATAATGTCAAGACATATAGTTTCAACTCTCGTAGATGCAAGACCAATTATCTCCTCTGTGGCATATTTCTTTTTAATTTCCTCTCTTTCTTTCTCAGAATAATCCTGAAAATATCTATCAAAAAGAATGTCTAAATTTTCACCTTGAACATGAACATCGGGAAGCCGGCTCTCATAATAAATCGGAACTGTAGCTCCATCTTGAACCGCCTGTTCTATTGTATAGGTATGAATATAGTCCCCAAATATCTGGATAGTACTACGGTCTTTTTTATCAATCGGAGTGCCGGTAAACCCTATGAAACAAGCATTAGGTAAAGCCTGCCTCATATTAGCTGCCAGGTTCTTATATTGAGTACGATGAGCTTCGTCAACCATTATGAATATATTATCTGCTTTAGACAACATAGGATGTCCTTTATCTTCTGATAATTCCTGGAATTTCTGGATAGTAGTCATTATTGTCTGACCGGCTCCTTGCTTTATCAAATTGCGTAAATCCGTAACACCCTTTGCTTGAATAGGATTGGGAAAGCCGCATCGGCTAAATGTTCCCACAATTTGGTTATCAAGATCAATGCTATCAGTAACTACCACCAGTGTTGGGTTCTCAAGTTTTATACATCTTCTTAACTTTACAGCAAGCCACAGCATTGACAGTGACTTTCCTGAACCCTGCGTATGCCAAATAACGCCACCACGTTCTTTTCTTTCATGTGCTTCCAGGATCCGTCTGACAGCGTTATTAACTGCTATATACTGTTGATATCTTGCTATCTTTTTAACAGTTTTTCCACCCTCGACCTCAAAACTTATAAAGTTGCGAATTAGATCGAGTAAATTGGGGATATAAAGCGAGCCAAAGATAAAGACATCCTGGGGGGTAGGAGTTCTACCCAGCACTTTCGTATATTTTTCGTTCAATTCATCAAGAGTAAGTGGATAAGAGACTTTCCATTCCAGATAATGCCTGTAAGGTGTATATACAGTAGCGTACTTTGCTTTCTGGCCACACGTAGCAACGAGAATCTGCGTAGCCTCAAACAGCTTTGGCGCACCTCTATCTTTATATTCATCCTTTAGTTCTTGATATCTGAATAACTGCTCAATGGCTTTATCGATAGGCTCGTGTATGGTGGGGCTTTTACATTCGATGACAACGATGGGAATTCCATTAACGAATACAACGATGTCGCATTTAATATTCTCTTTTGTGCCAGAAACTTTAAATTGACGAGTTATAAGGTATTCATTCTTCTCGGGATGCTCGAAGTCTATAAAAAATATATCGTGGCCTTTTTTGCCCTGTCCATCATTGATATCCTGCTCAAGTGATATCCCGTGAACAAGTGAAGTATAAATTTTTTCATTAGCCTCAACGAGACTTGCAGCAGGAACATTCGTAACGGACCTGATTGCCTTTGTAAGATTTTCTTCTGAAAGCCAAGGGTTAATGTCTTTGAGCTTCCTTTCAAGACGTGGAATAAGAATAACCTCTTTCAGGCTCTCACGTTCAGATTCTAACTGCTCAGAAGGTACAAAGGTGTAGCCTAACGCCTGTAATAACTCAACTGCTGGTTCTTCAGATAAATGAATTTCGTTCCAATCTTGGGTGGTCATGTAAACCTCTTTTTTCTAAAACGGAAGTTTTATAGACAACCGTCTAATATCTTCCTTCAATAATCTAAGACCTTCGAGAGCCTTAAAGTGACGATCTCGAATTTTTGATTTAGAGCCGCAAATACATTCCCAATGTCCTTTGATATTTCCTTTTTTTTGCATATAGTCTTTTGATAACTTCTCGGATACGCTATCTATGCAACTTCTTACTAAATCAACAGTTGTTTTGTCTCTATGCTCTAAGTAAAATTCAAATATCCCGGCGTCTCCATGGTCATAAGAACCTCTTGGCCATTCTTTGTGTCTTTCAAAGTAGCTTAATCCATAGAAATAAGGAAGAACCAAAGCATTGAAAAAATCTACTAAATCTACACCGTTGGGATATCTTAAAAATAATTCTGGCTTTGGGCATAAACATATTGTACTATTTTGGTTTTTATTAATATGAAGCTCTCTTGGATCGGTTATGTTAAATTTATCAATAATTTTTTGAATTCGCCCACCAACTTCGCGCACTTCAGGAAACGAGTGTGAGCGCTCAGACAAAAACTCAATCTCTATCTCGTAAGAATCTTGAATAATCCTATCGTCAACATCACCATGCGATAAAGGATTTAGTACAAACTTATCTTCTATACGCTCATAAAGAGCACAAAACTTAAATGTTCCCTTCCATAACCTTTTTTCTCCATTCTGAGTATAGGCTAATCCGGGATATAATCTTGTTATTTCCTTCAACTTTTCTGAAAACATGCGCAGTCAAATGATAGTTCAGACACACCATGGTTTAGACAGCCGGTTCTTGGTTATGACAACAGAGGTTTCACCTAGATATTTATCTGACTTCGGCTCTCTAAAAATCTCTCTCCATTTATCTGGATCATCAGAATCGCTATTTACAATATTTAATGCCTCTTCTGCCTTCGAGGATATAATCTGCCTTTCGCCATCCGACCAGTTATCCGAAACAACATTATTTGTATTGGCAGGATCCTCGAGTCTTACGTCTGAAATACTATCTCTAAGATACTCGAGAAACTTTTTGAATGAACTTTGCAGATTATCTTTGGCGTTATAGCTTTCCAGACATTTTATGATGAGCAGTTCAAGCAGAAAAGTTCTCAGGTTAATACTATTACGAGCTCTCCAAAGTTTCCCCACTCTGATAATATCCAAACACCCACTTTGCGATATCACTTTAATATGTGTATCTAAATTTGTTTTAATCCTTTTGACATCACCATGGGAAACATAAAGAAAAGTATCTTGTTTTTTATCATCAATAAACCTACCTGGGACAACATCAATGTGATAATCTAGTGTAGCGTTATCAGTGTCAAGCTTCTGAATCCTAAGTGCAGAATTCTTTGGAGTTACTGAATATTTTTCACTTAATTTCTTTTGTACATCTTTGTAGATCTCATCAATATCCCTATCACAATCGCGAGGAAAGTAACATACAACATCGAGGTCATAACTTTCTTGAACCATTGTACCTTTTGCTTTTGACCCTCCATACCTAATGGTGGGCTCTGTTCCGAATTTCTCACGTAAAACTTCCTCTACTTCTGCTCGATGGCTTGAAAGATCATCGAGCATCTGCTTAGTAAGCGCCTGCGATTTCAATAGCTTTTGTAAAAATTCATTTACAGTCATCGGATTACCTCCTTAGTTTAGTTTTATAGCGTATTTAAAGCCCTGTTTATCGTCTATGCGGTCGTATACAGATATTATCGGGTCTACTTTCGGCAACAGTTCTTTACCACAAGATACTGCTATAGGTGCAGGTACCGCTGGAAAGAGATAAATTTGACAATTTCCACCATGTCGTTCTCGAATCTTCGTCATCAATACTCTGTATACTTTCTGAAACTGTGTAAGCTTATCTTTTGAATTTAAAAATAGAGGAGAAGGCTTTTTTATGGTAATTTCATAATAAGGATCGTTCTGGTTAATTAACTTTCTTATTTCTTGTGAATGGATTTTACCGCTTAGAGAAAGGACAAGAGCTACTTTTTTATTTCTTGAGTTAATGTTACTACTTCTCAGTATGTATCTAAAATTATTCCCTCTTCTATCAAACTTCCAAGTCCAGTTTTGTGTATCCCGGTGTCTTTGGTAAAGATCTGCTGGTACAATATTACCTATACACTTTCCTAAATACATTAAAAGGGGTATTGGGCCAATTGCGAATATTGATAGATGCCTAATATCATTTGGTTTCCTTAGATATAGCTCGACGTCTCGCTTAATTTGTTCTTTGAGTTGGCACCAATAACTCTTTCTGTTCGTTATACTAAAATTTGTGTAGTCCATCAGAATAGGCTTGCCATCTGCAGGGAATCTGGGGGTAATTGCTTTTACTGCATCTTCAAATGGTATCTCAACCATTCTATCGCCTATTTTTGCCTTAAATATTAATATGGCGCTCTTCATCTCTTCTGTTTTTGAAGTTTGAATGTGAATTCGCCGCTCGTGTGCCTGTTTATAACTCCGCAGTCGTTCGACTGAATACTTTTTCACATATTTTTTGTCGTCTATGAGCTTATGGTGCTTTAAGCAAACCAGCATAAGGTTGGAAAAATCTTGAGCCAATCTTTTCGATAGTTTCTTGTGTCCGCGTGGGCCTTTTGGAGAAGCCGAAATTATATGCGCTATATGGGAGAAATCGGCCTCATGCCAAGTAAGCTCATCCCTCCATAAGGGTTTATTACAACCTAAAAATTCACAACGCCCAGCCGCTAATGCCCAAAGTTTAAGAACAGTTTTGGGCGGAATTGAACGTCTTTTGTTCTTGCTCATGCTTTTACCCCGTAGGGAAATAATTGTCTCCCAATAATTTTTTCCAAAAATTTATCGCCTCATCCAAACTATATTTACTGTTAGCTATTCTTGCTAAGGCTGACCATTGAGTAACAAGAGCATTAAATTGTCCGTACGATGTTATATTCCACTCATTGGAGCTAAAAAGCAATCTATTGCCACAAGGGTTATAGATATTTGAATTTAAAGCCTGAGAAGGAGAAAAATTAGCAATGCAACTTAACACTTCTTCGATAGTATCAGGAATAGAACTGGTAAATAAAGAATTAGGGACTCTGTAGAGAAGACATTCAATATGAAATGAGATTGCATCTCTGGCATTTGACCCGTAGAATGTGTCTCGAAGATGCTTAAATATTTTTATTATTGGCTTAAATAGATTATTCGTTGACTTATTTTTCTGTGTTATGAGTTTCTGATGTTCACGCGCATATGCATCTATCCACTGCACCGTATCTGGATCATGTATACGGAAAGGTTCAATATCTGTTGAAAATGTATCTGCCTTTTTGACGGCAGGCAAAATTTCTACGTTAATATCGAGTTCAACTTTAATGCACATACTTTTTTTATTGTATCTAATTTTATTTCGATATCGGCTATCGATAAATAAGGCCACAGCAAGTGTGTCAAAAATTTCATCCCGTGACCAACTTCTACTTACTCCTTTACCGGGATGGACTAAATTTCCGCAAAGAGCCACGATATCTATGTCATTTATAGTATGAATAGCAGTATCTTGTTTATATGATCCTTGCAAGAAACATTTTGGAGTTAATTCGGCACTGGGACCTTTGGGATCTTCTAGAAGTTTTATTACATTTCTATGTTCACTGGAAGCTATCTTTTCATAAGTTGACGAAGGATTAATATTTTTAAAAAATGCTTGAAATTGTTCAGTTAGTTCGTTATAAGCCAATCTTTTCTCCTTATATTTTCACCCTCACTTCGCCGCTCAAAAGGACCTGCATAAGGGCTGACCTTTCTCGCTTAAATAATCCTAAAACGTCAATCTCGGCTGAAAGTCTTTGTTCCACTTTATTTATAACATCGACTATTTTCCCCTGTTCTTTTATGGAAGGTAATGGAATTTCTAATTCTCGGAAAACGGATGCGTTCATCTTAAAATTAACCTGCTGAGAAACGTTGGTTGTAAACATATTGCGTTCTCGCATAAAATTAAACAATAAATGAAGATATCTACTATTCGCATTGAGTGGACGAATACGCAAGATAAATGAAGCGTAAGTATACTGTCCATTCAAATCGAATAAAGCAGATTTACCAACATGGCATGGGCTACCCGAACGCCAGTTCAACAAGACATCGCCTTTTTTAAGCACAAAACGATCTTCCTTAGGAGGCTCTATATAAACAAGTTTATGGAGGCTAATCTTCCCTTCGAGATTAATATTTGCTCCTGTCAATATTGGCCAACCAATCTGGGGATTTGTATTTAAAGAAACGCTTTCGGAAATTCCATAATCTACAGTAGCAATATCCGAAACTCTAACAATCTTCCAATCAGCAGGAATTACTCCCAGAGGCGAGGGACGAAACCTATTATGTATACCGGGAAAACCACGCGTAAACAACTCTTGCATTAAGCCTTTTTTGACAGTCTGAGTCAGGTTGATAATGTCTTGGGTTTTATCGATAACGGAGTCAACACAGGTAAGAATAGACACAATTTTCTTCTGCTCTATTTCAGGTGGAAGATTAAAAGAAAACTCGGATAGCGAAGAAAAGTTAAGAGAGTCTCTAACACTACCTTGTGTACCTGCTTTTACGAGATTACTAAAACGCTGACTTGATATCCAGTAATCTAAATAAGAACTATCCAGAGCTTCCTTAGCTTCAAATACAACATACATTGGGCTAAGAAGCCCCTTCTCAAATTCCTTTAACCGTGCTATGGAACCAACATTCACCCTTGAAGGATTATAGGCAAATTGTCCTTCACAAATTACTTTATAGTTACTCAAATCCCTACTGAAAACTTTTCTGTCGAAAAACTCCTCTGATACAACAAAACCTGGTTTGTTCGTTACGCTCAGAACCGGCATATCATTATTGTCACTACGTCTATTCCGTTCGCTAAGCTCAGTTAAATACTCGCCTAATTTGATATGAGTCCAGCCGATAGGGATTTTTTGCTTACTTTTCATACCCCAATTCCTTTAAACACTTATCCATCATTTTCTCTGCCTGATCACGTTCTTGCTCAAGTTTCCTTAGCTTAACAAGTGCATCTTTGACATCAATCTTAATCTCTGGTTTCGTTATATCTATATAACGGCTAATATTTAGGTTATAGTCATTCTCTCTTATTTCATTTAATGAGACAACACGGGAAAATCTCTTCACCTCTTTATGTTCATTAAACGCCTTAACTATTTTTTCAATATGCTCGTTACGCAGTTTATTCTGATTTTTACCGGCCTCATAACATTCAGCGGCATGAACAAAAAGAATTTTACCTTTGCGCTCTTTAGGTTTATTACGATTAAAAATTAAGATCGTTGCCGGAATACCCGTTCCATAAAACAAATTTGGCGCAAGGCCGATTATCGCCTCAAAGAAATCTTCTTCTAAAAGAGCTTTTCTGATTTTTCCTTCCAAAGCTCCTCTAAAAAGGACACCGTGAGGCATAACAACCCCGACCATACCTCTATCATTAATAGTAGCGATCATATGCTGGATAAAGGCATAATCTCCTTTTGCCTTTGGCGGAAGGCCGTAACGAAACCTTCCATATCCATCGTTCTCTGCTGCCTCGATTCCCCAGTCCTTTAAGCTAAAGGGGGGATTGGCGATAACCCTGTCAAAAAGCATGAGTTCACCTTCTTTGACTAATTTGGGATCGCGTACTGTATCACCTTTTGCGATCTTGGCGTCAGGCAGGTTATGAAGAAGCATGTTCATCTTGCAAATTGCCCAAGTACCAAGATTTTTTTCCTGACCGAATAGAGATATATTTCGAGGGTTCCCTTTCTTCCTTTCTATGTATTGGGCACCCTCAATAAGCATACCGCCTGAACCACAAGTGGGGTCGCAAATGCGCATACCTTCTTTTGGTCTCAAGAGTTCTACGATTAGCTGAACAACTTTCCGTGGCGTGTAAAACTCACCGCCTTTTTTGCCAGCGTCATCTGCAAACTTTTCAATAAGATATTCGTAAGCACGACCAAGAATGTCCGGCTCTTCTAAATCGGAATTACGCAAACTAATCTTGGAGAAATGATTGATTAGGCGCAGAAGGACTGAATCGCGGTGCCTTGTATCTCCAAGTTTATTTGTATTAAAATCAATATCAACGAGCACGCCTTCAAGCAAGGGATTTTGATTCTCCAGCGCAGTGCAGGCTTTATTAATGGCGTCGCCTAATCCTTGCGATATTTTCCGTATTTCAGACCAGCGGGCCCGCTTTGGAACAAAGAATTGGTGTTCGTCCGGATCTTCCCAAGCTATTTTTTTAGATTCAGCCTGAGAGGTACCGCTTTTTATTTCTCTATGCTCAACCTTTTCGGCTTCTTCTTCAAATACATCGGAGAGGCGCTTCAAAAAGAGAAAACCAAATATATAACTTTTGTAATCTGAGGAATCGATGGAACCACGCAGAATATTGGCCGACTCCCATAAGTGGTTATTGAGTTCGTTACTGGTTAATTTTGCCACGGTTTTCCTCCTTATTTGCTTAAGAGTTCTGTTATTACTTGATCAATAATATTTTTTCGTATTTGTGCTGTCTCCAAACTGATATGATATTGTTCATTCGCATAAGCAGATATATTAGCTATCTTCTCCTGTAAAGATGACGGCGGAACAGGAACCTCTATATCTTGCACATCTGAAACATTGAAAACCAGCTGCATAATTGAAGAGGTAGCCCTTGATAGTAAAGCCCTTTGTCCTTTTTGGCTTCGCAAATAAGCTACCAAGAATTCCGGAGAGATATCCTCACTTAGCCTTATTGCTATGAGATTTGAAGTAATGAGCAATTTCTCAACGTCTTTAGGTACAATGGCGACTTTTAGC
>JBAVVD010000034.1:0-6781 GCA_049697115.1 Candidatus Aminicenantales bacterium | reverse complement strand
CACATCATTTAATGCGTTCGTATTAGATACTGCATAGACTTGAAAAAATTCTTCCCTTCTCTGTATTATTGTTTCATACAGGTATTCCATTGAAGATTTCTTTCAATCAGCCGGCTTTTATCCCCTGGGGCGGATTTTTCGCCCGGCTGCTGTTCTCGGACAGGATGGTGCTTCTGGATGAAACCGCTCTGGCCCGAGGATTCACCTACGTCAACCGGAACCGTCTCAAAGGCCCTGAAGGCGAAGTCTGGCTGACCGTCCCGCTTCAGAGGAAAGGACGGGGAACGCAGAAGATTAAAAACCTTGAGATCTACGAAAAAGAGAAATGGGGCAGAAAATTTCTTTCCACCCTGCGCCATTACTACGGAAAATCCATTTATTACCGGCCTCTCTCCGAGGAAATTGCAGACGTTGTCAATTCTCCTGACGCAAATTTCTCAGATATGGCGCTGGCCCTCCTCCGCCTGATAAAGCACAGCTTCAGTATGGAAAATGAAATGATCCTTCAGTCCGGAATCGGCGTTTCCGGCAGGGGCACGCCACTTCTTGTATCCATCGCCAAGACACTCGGCGCCAAAGAAGTCATCCTCCCCTATCACTCTGATAAAGCCGTGGACTGCAGTCAGTTCCATAAGGAAAACATAAAAGTCCGGCTACTGCGCTATTCGCCGCCGCAGTATCCGCAGTTCTGGGGGAATTTTTTAATGAACCTTTCTGCCCTGGACCTTCTACTATGCCTGGGAAAAGAAGGAAGGACGATTATCGAGCAAGGCTCTTTTCTTCATCCAGCCGACTGATTTTCGATTGGACTATCATCCGCCCGCCCGGTTTCGGAAATCCAGATTCTCTCTTCCGAATTTTTTGAGAAAGAAGTATAATAGCCATACCTCAAGGGTTGAATTTCTTAAGACACAGCTTTTGAGGAAGAAAATGCGCAGGCGCTTGAATTTTCTGCATTTAGGTCGGGTTCCCGAATGAAAATCAGGTACATCAACGGAAACAGGCTGTATTATGCCTTTCTTGCCGGCGGGAATGCCGTCATCCGCGACCAGGAATATCTGAATAAAATCAATGTCTTTCCCATCCCGGACGCCGACACAGGCACCAATCTAGCGTCCACCATGCGTTCCATCGCCGAGGACTCGACCGCTCACCGCTCGTTAAAGACGACCTTGCTCTCCATCGCCAACGCTGCCCTCAGCGGAGCCAGGGGCAATTCCGGCATCATCTTCGCTCAATTTGTCCACGGCATAAGCGAGGAAATCGGGCACGAAACAAAGCTCTCGACTCTTTCTTTCGGCGAATCCGTGAAAAGGGCCGTCCAATATGCCTACAGAGCCATTCTCTCTCCGGTGGAAGGGACGATGCTCACCGTCATCCGCGAATGGGCGGAAGATGTCTATAAAAAAAGAGACCGAACCAACGACTTTGTGGACCTTCTTTCCGGTTCCCTTAAAACCGCTAAAAAATCCCTGAAAGAAACGCCAAAAAAGCTCTCGGTCCTTGCCAGGGCCGGCGTTGTGGACGCCGGCGCCAAGGGATTCGTGGATTTTCTGGAAGGCATCCTGCATTTCATCAGAAAAGGGACGCTGGACAGCCTCCCGCTGATAGATATCCCCAGGGTTCACCCAGAAGGTCACGTCCATCTGTCCAACTCCATTCCGGAATATCGCTACTGTTCTGAAGCCCTGCTGACCGGCCGGAGGATGCATCTCGATCAAATCCAGGACGACTTGAGGCAGCACGGCGACTCCATCATTGTCGCGGGATCAAAGGAAAAAGCCCGAATCCATGTCCACACCAACCGTCCGGCCGATCTATTCCTCCGGCTGAAAAACTATGGCTCAATCGTCCAGATCAAAGTCGATGATATGCGCAAGCAATACGAGGCCGCCTGCTTGCGAAAGTCGAAGATCGCCATTGTCACAGACTCCACCTGCGACCTTCCCCAGGAGGTCATTGATGAACGCCAGATCCACATCATCCCCATTCCCCTCACTTTCGGAAACACCACTTTTCTGGACCGCGTGACCATTATGCCCGAACAATTCTATTCCCTTCTAGAAACATCCAGAGAGCATCCCAAGAGTGCCCAGCCGGACCTGAAGAGCCTGGAAAACCTCTATTCCTTCCTGGCCGACCACTACGACTCTCTCATTGTCATCACTCTCTCGGCCGAATTGTCCGGATTTCACGGCCTCTGCCAGAAAGCGGCCGAGAAGATTGAAAATAAAAAAGTCAGTGTGATCAATTCAAAAAATATTTCCGCAACTTTGGGATTCTTGGTCCTCAGGGCATCGGATATGGCTCTTGCCGGCCGCCGCCATGAGGAAATTGTGGAAGCCATTCAGGGAGAAATTTTAAAAACCCGCCTCTACGTCGACATCCGCACTCTTAAATACATGGTTCGAGGAGGCCGGGTCAGTGCCCTCAAAGGATGGGCGGCCCGACTGATCAATCTGAAACCTATTGTTTCGCTTGACGCTGAAGGAAGGGTGATCCTCTCGGGAAAATCATTCAGCCGCAGCCGCAACATGAAAAAAATCAACGCGATCATCCGGAAAATTTCCACAGGCGAAGGCATCGAGAACTATGCCATCGTCCATGCCCACAATCCTGAACGGGCGAGGGCCTATGCCGAGTATCTGACGGATTTTCTGCAGCAGAAGCCGGCTTATATCCAGGAAATCTCACCTGTCATCGGTGTGCATAATGGGATCGGCGCCGTCGCGGTGGCCCTGATCGTGCGGTGAGAATAAAATTCCTCCTCTCGGACGCGTGAATGGAGTAAAAGGAGATGACATGAAGATTAAAGTCAGAGGCACCTTTTTTTGTATCCTTCTGCTTTTGGTTCATCTCATGGGTTTTGCCGAGGTCTCCAGTCTCTCCAATCTGCTCGTTCTCGGCAAGGGAATCAAAGACCTGGACGGTGATTCCTGGGCTGATCGAGTCTCCCTGATCCTTCTCATCCCCGACAATCCGACGGCCTGTGAAGTCGCAGTAGCCGCGGACATTGCGGCCCGGGCCAACCTCGAATGCCTTGCCCAGGATTTGTTCCTGGTGAAAAAGGAATCCGAAATATCCGATTTTCAAAGCCTCGAAATTCCCGTATGGATCGGGACGAATCTGAAGCGGCTCAAAAAAATCCTTAAAGAAGAGAATTATTCCTATCCATCCCTCGCACCCAACCAGGGTTTCATCTCACTCCTGAAGGTAAAAAATAAAAAGGGAATTCTCCTGGTTGCCGGCTCAGATAAAGCCCTCCTTCAAACCGGCCGGGCATTCTTTCTCCGCTGGCCCTATATCTGGGAGATTTGGGGAAGGGAAGAAGGAGTCACATACTTCTCCCTGGAGAAAGATTTATCGGAATTTTTCGCCGCCGGAGAAGTCCATTCCTTGAATATTGCCATCCAATCCATTCTCTATGAATTTCCTCCGGAAATAAAAGCCCCCGGCGCGCTGAAGAAATTTTCCTTCGATACCGGGCAGGTCAAAGACATGCATGTCGAGATTTCTTTTACCGAAGAAAAGGAGCAGGAAAAAGCCTTTGAACTTCTCGAATCCCTCCGCCGACAACACTCAACAGGGCAGCGGACAGATATCTTCTCCTATCCCGGATGCGCCCAGTTGACTTTCACCCTCCGCAGCGGCGGGAAACACAGCCGGCAGGTCAGCCTTCCCCGGATGGGATACCCCAAAAGGCTCCTGACGCCTTCTTACAAGGATGCGCGGAGGCCGAAGGCCTCAGGAAAGGAATTTGACCTTCTCAGCTTTTTCTCGGCCAAAGGAATATACGCCGACAGCGATAAAGACGGGATCCTGGACAGCCTGGATTCCGCCATCATCATTCCCCGGAATGGCAGTCCAAGAGGCGTCTCTTCTCTGGCCTCCCGGCTGGTTCTCTCGACAGCCGGCGCTTCCTTCCCCATCGTCTATCTCGACGAGGAAATCGAAAATAAAAAGTCCCTGACCGCACCCATTCTTATCGGACCGAACAGCCTCACCCAGGAACTTTTAAAAATGGGGAAATGGAGAATTCCTCCCTTGAAAAATGGGCGGGGAATGGTGCAGGTCATTCCCAAAGCCTTTAATGAATCCAACGCGCTGGCCCTTGTCGCCGCCGACGAGGCCGGTCTTGAAAAAACTCTGGATTATTTCAGCGCCACATTTCCCTATTTTGATGAATACACAGACGGCCGCCCCCAGTTCAGCGACCTGCCTTTGAGCCTGGAAAAATTTCTCAAAGGCGAGAAGGGCAGCGCCGAGGCCTACTTTATCCAGACTTTCAGAAAGACCATCGAGGAATTCAAGGACAAAGAACTCGAATCTTTGCAGGTCGAAATCGGCCTGCCCCGCGTCAATCCGAAGTTCGAAGAAGAACTGAAGAGACGGCTTACCGACTCCATTAAAGTGGACAGCCTGAAGATACGGAGCACGGCTCTTGAGGAAAGCCAAACAATCTTTGAGAAGGAAAAGGAATTTCCATGGGAAGGCGAGGAAGCGCTTCGCATCATAGAGGAAAGGATTAATGCTCTTGAAGAATCCGATGCGCCTCTGAAGATCAGCCTGACCGTGAGCGAATCGCCCGCGGTCCGACAAAAAATTAAAGAGCGGATAGAACGCTTACTTGCGGCAAAGACAAAAGCCGAATTTGAGGTCGAGGTCCTATCCGCATATAAACAGGGATTCTTCTGGCTCGTCGAAAGGGTCCTCCCCCGCCTTAAAGGGAAAAATATCAACCGCCTGGTCATTCAGTTTACGGAAGAACAGGAGGACCTGAGCCGGTTCAAAAGGTTTTATTCCGAGCCGTTCCGCTGGCTTCAGGAGCTCTATCCTGTTGATGAGATTCTGGCCGGAGAGCTCGGAATTCCTCTGGAGAAAATTGACTTTGAGATGAAAGCGGAGAAAGAGCCGGTTTACAGGATCACTGCATACGACAGTCGAAATGCAGCGGTCTGCGAACAGAGCTTCTCCCCCCGGATAAAAGAAATCCCATTCCTCAACATTCTTCCCGAATGGGGAACCGTCAAAGTCACCACAGGAGGATTGAGGCTTGAAAAAGGAACGGAGGTCGTCTGCGACCTGTCCCTGCCCTGCGACCTGGAAAAAATATGGGACTACTATCAACAAGAGATCCTCAAGCCCCTCTATGCGTTCATTATGAAAAAGACGGGAAGCGAGCCCTCCTTCTCCAAGCAGCCCTATTTCAAACGGCTTCTAATGGAGCTCTGGGTGAGCGAGCCGGATTACCGGCTGGGATTGGACGAGGAGATCATAAGCTCCCTGGAAGCCATGCATGATGAGCTCTATTTCGACACCCTTGACTTCCTGAGGGGAATCACGGAACTCGACCTGGACGAAGAAGAGCTGCCCGAAGACACGTCGCGCTTATCCGCGCCGGGCAATGTCTTCCCTGTGATCCATCCCTCCACGGAAGGCCAAAAGCCCCGGCTGAAAGTCGTGCTCGAAGACCGGCAGGCCGCCGTTCCCCAGATGGTCATTAAATGGAAAGAAAAGGGGCATGAGGAATACAGCCGGAAAGTCACCTTCCCTTCCCTGAAAGGAAAATCCATTCGCCTCCCGGCATTTGTGTATGACGGCGTTGAAGGCCGGGTGGAAAAAGTGCTCATGGAAGTCGAATTCGAGAAAGAGTCAGAATACCTCGCCCTCCTCGACCTGCTTTCCTCTTACAGGGCACTCTTCGACAAGGGGCTTCTCCCTGCCGCCTTCAGCTGTCCAAATCTCAATTCCGTTGGGCTTCAAATCAAATGCAAGGACCTGCAAAAAGAGGAGGTCCTTCCCGTGTCCTTTTTTCAACCTCTGGATCCCCTCTCTCCGCTGCCCCCGGTCCCCGGCGAATGTGCGGTCGACACCGGACAGATTCTTTCGCCAGAAATGTGTCTGGAGGTCGTCCGCCGGCTCAGCTATTACAAAGGAATTAAGGCCTACATCGGCGGTGAATCCTTTGAGAACAGAAAAATACCTGTCCTGGAAATTTTCAAGCCTATGGGACAGTATGTTTCTGTGCCTCGCTTAATCATGTCCAAGCCCACTCTCTATATGAGCGGCCGTCAACACGCCAACGAAGTTTCCTCCACGAACTACATCCTTAAATTCGCCGAGCTTCTAGCCACCCACCCGGAGTATCAAAAATGCGTCGATCAAATCAACTTTGTCCTTCACCCCATGGAAAATCCCGACGGCGCCGCCCTGGCCTATGAGCTTCAAAAGCTGACTCCTTTCCACAGCCTTCATGCCGGCCGCTACAGCTCCCTGGGCATCGATGTGGGCTCTCAAATCGGCGCCTCCAAACCCATTCTGCCTGAAGCGCTCGTCCGGAAGGGCCTTTTCAGCAAATGGCAGCCGGACATCTACCTCAACCTCCACGGCTATCCTTCCCATGAATGGGTCCAGCCGTTCTCGAATTATTCCCCCTACCTTTTCCGCGACTACTGGATCCCCAGAGGCTGGTTCGCCTATTATAAGGCGCTCAGCCTCCCCATATACCGGAAATGGAAGGAAGCCGGCGATGACCTGAGAAGCTTCATCATCTCCGAGATGCAGGCGGATGAAAAGGTCAGAGAATCGAACAAAAAATTCTACGACCGCTATTTTCGTTGGGCGGCCCGCTGGCAACCTCACCTGGATTATCTGGATAGGGCGTCACGAAACCCCCTATTTAACAAGGTTTGGCAGAAATGATTTCACGTAGCGTATTTTATCATAAAAGCCTAACCGATGGGCAGTCAGTGCCACAAGCAACACGGTAATATGGGCGATC
>JBAVVD010000033.1:0-6726 GCA_049697115.1 Candidatus Aminicenantales bacterium | reverse complement strand
GATCGCCCATATTACCGTGTTGCTTGTGGCACTGACTGCCCATCGGTTAGGCTTTTATGATAAAATACGCTACGTGAAATCATTTCTGCCAAACCTTGTTAAATAGGGGGTTTCGTGACGCCCTATCGACAACAATTAAGGAGGTCTGAGATGAAAAAATATTTTGTTCCTCTCGTATTCGTAACGGGAGTCCTTTTTTTGGCCTTGAGTGTTGCGGCCCAACCTCAAACGGATCCGAAGGCGCCAAAACCGGCCCCTAAGGATCGGGTGGCGTTGAAGGAATATCTCCAACTCTCTCCTGAACAGGAAGCCAAACTTGCAGAGTTCAGAAAAGTCCGTGCGGAAGAACGAAATGCCGCCCGGGAACAAATGGCAAAAATACGCAGTGAATTAAGAACTCTTTTAAGAGACTCCAAGGCCGATCAAAGCAAAGTCGACGGCCTGATCGATCAGCTGAGCCAACTTCAGGCGAACCGGTTCAAGACGATGCTCCAGCACAGAAAAGAATGGGAAAAGATATTGACTCCGGAACAGCTGGATAAGTTGAAAGACCTGCGAGAGAAAATGTCTCAGCGAAGAATTCTGAGACAGAAAAGGATGGAAAGAGGCCGCTTTTTTGGTCCGCGTAGCCGGTTTCACGGTCAGGGAAGATTTACTCCCCATTTCAGGAACAGAGGCCGGGGAGCCGGATTTCCCTGGATGTGGTGGGAATAAGAAAAAAGGACAATAGGGTTTATTCAAATCCCTCTTGATCCCCGTCCGGAAAAAACAGGGATCAAGGGGGATTTTTTTTTATTCACAAGAGAGAGTTCCCATCCGTGAGCCATTCCTTTTTTCTTGTCACATGTCCTTTTATAAGGACAGCCGGAGACTTTTCTATCATTCCTTTTAGGGAAAAACAGGTTGGCACATTTTTTGCTTAAGAAACACGTAGAAGGAGGAAAAATGAAGAAAATATTAAGTCTGGCAGTGGCATTCATTGTGATTTCCCCCTTTCTCGCTCTGGCGGACACAGAAGAAGGCTATTACAGCGGAAGTTATGTGCGTCTCAGCTACGTGAAGGGAGATGTCTTTGTCCAGAGAGCTGAAGATTCAGGCTACGAGCAGGGCGAACTTAACTTGGTGGTCATCGAAGGCGATAAACTGGGAACGAAAGAAGGCCGGACAGAGATTCAACTGGGGAATAGAAATTATCTCCGTCTGGACAGATTCACTCAGGTTGATTTTATCGGCCTTCCCCAGAAGGATTATGATCCGACCAAGCTTCATCTGATCACAGGAAGTGCCTTCCTGAGAGTCAATTTCATGGAGCAAGAGAAAAGCTTCGAAATCCATTCGCCGGATGCCTCGTTTTATATTCTGGAAAAGGGTTTATATAGAATAGATGTGAGAGAAAAAAGGGAGACGGAGTTTGCCGTTTATGAGGGCTCTGCTGAGGCGGCCGGAGAAGAAGGCTCGCATCTTATCCGAAGCCATGAACGCCTGATCGCGTCGAATGGCCGATTTGTCTCCGGGCCAGCTTCTCTCTACGCCCGCCAGGATGATTTCAGTGAATGGAATGCGTCCCGCGATGCTCTTTATGCCAAGAGAATCACAAGGACGTATCTGCCCGATGAGCTTTATGAGTATGAGACGGAGCTGGCTGATTACGGCCGTTGGGTCGATGAATCGCCCTACGGCTATGTCTGGGTTCCCTCTATCTCTTATCATGATTGGAGGCCGTATTACTACGGAAGATGGGTCTGGTATCCGATCATTGGCTGGACCTGGATTTCTTACGATCCGTGGGGATGGTGTTGTTCTCATTACGGCCGCTGGGGTTGGCGGATTGGCCTTGGCTGGTATTGGGTTCCGACTCGGTTTTGGGGACCCGCGTGGGTCCACTGGTACTGGAACCTGGACTACATCGGATGGTGCGCCTTGTCTTACTACAACTATCCGGCTGTGATTATCAACAATGTTTTTTATAGCCAATACACCCATAATTATTTTCCGACCACGTCTCAGACTCTGGTAGTCGTTCATAGGAATCAATTGCAGGCTCCTCATATTTCCCGTGTCGCCTTGAACCGAAACGAAATGCGGGGCCTGGGGAGAATCGCTCTCCGGAGTCAGCCGCCTGATATCCGGCCGATGATTCAGCGGACAAGTAAATTGAGTCGCGAGGCTTCCCAATTTTTTCTGCGGTCCAATCGTCGGGGGATTGGAGACGGTTTTGATTCCAGGATGAGAGGAGAGTCCAGGGTCTTTGAGTCAAGGAAGAATCAAAAAGCCGGAGAGCTCAGGACTTTTCCAAAGAGTTCTTCCTCTTCCCGAAATTTTGTGCCCAGGTCTTCACTGGGCAAAATTCAGGAATATGCGTCAAGGAATTCTAATTCTTCCCGTCCCCGGAGCCGCACGTTTCAGAATTTCTTGCGCCAGAGCCCGAGTTCCTCCCGCGACTCAGGAATGATCAAGGGCTCCAGTCGGGCAAAGCCGGGCGCCCGTGAGAAGAGTGCTGGATATTTCCCCTCCCGCTTGGAATCACGGTCACGGTCCACACAATCTTCTGAGCCGTCTCGGCGCAGCTATTCCAGAAGAGAGACTCCTGCTTTTTCGCGAAGCGTGCCTCATTCCCCACAATTGAACTCACCTTCCAGAAGTACGCGCACACCCTCAAGAAGCTTTGGGTCATCGACAAGGAACTTCAAATCCCCATCCAGGACCTTGACTTCCCCTTCAAGAAATTACCGGTCTCCATCTTCTTCCTTTTCCCGTTCTTCTCGTTTTTCTTCCCGTTCTTCCTCCAGTTTTTCTCGGCCTTCTTCCTCGTCATCCCGTTCTTCTTCCAAATTCAGCTCTTCCCGTTCTATTTCATCCCGTTCTTCTTTCTCATCCCGTTCTTCCTCCTCGTCCCGATCATCTTCCTCATCCCGTTCATCTTCACGTTCCTCTTCAGGACGGACACGAAGAACCAAATAGATGAATATATAGCCGCTTCAAGGCCTTCTCTCCTTCCGTCTCCGGCCGCGTCATCAGATATTTATCCCGTACCAGATAAGGGTTTTTAATGATCCGCTTGAGCCCCAATTTCTCAGCGACTTGGGCCGCGACCACAACATGCACTTCGGGATTTATTCCAAACAATATGCCCTGGAAAGGATGTATTTGATGCAACCGCCGAAGTTGTTCCATTGTCTCCGGACAGTTTTTTCTGTCAATGAGGAGGACTTCGGGGTGGATTTTATGAGACGCAAGAAAGACAAACTCATAATCCTTATAGTTTTTGTAATACTGGATGTCTCCTTTATAATTGGCAAGGGCGATAAACCGTCTGGCTGAGTCCATCATCATTTTTCTTTATGGCTAACCTTTTTTTTAACCGTGTCAAGATATTTGTCAACAGATATTTGTCAACAAGGGATTCTCCAGGCCCCATCTTTAATTTCTATCGGCAATTCTGGGATTCCTCTTTACATTTGATTTTTTCGGTGGTATAAGATATTCTATTTTTCTCTGTTATGAATGACTCGAATAATGGAGGTTTCCGCTATGACTTCAAGGGATAAGCTTTCAGGAAAAGGAAAGAAGAAAATTGCTCAGATGGCTGGATTCTTGGGGCTGAGTCTAATCATGATTTTATTCATATCGTGCAAGAAACAGGCCGAGCCGACCGAGGCCGCCTCTGTGGAAAGCCCTGTACAGGAGGGGCTTATCATTAAAGAGGGGCTGAATGAATTTACCGGAACGGTGAAGATTGGCTACGGACGATATTTTTATCTTCCCTCGGCTCAGGGATTCGACATCGGCCTGCAGGGAAATTTGGAAAACGGGGATGCCAGTTGGCTCACCGGCAAAGAGGTCAAAGTGAAAGCCGTTTTCTCCCGCAACATGCATTCCCTTTTAATTGCGGAAAGTATAGATCTCAATGAAGGCGCGGCGGGATGGAAAAATATTTACACCAAGAAAGAGGACCTGGCTTTCGAAGATTATTTTAACCAGGAAAAAAGGCAGGAATTTGAGGCCTTAAAAATCACGAATATAAATAAAACCGCAGACTGGGAAGGAAAAGAAAAAGCAAAGGTCTTCGGCCAGCTTGTGACCGCGCCTCCGGCTCAGGGCTCGGAGCAGAAAGGAAGCCTTTTTATTGTCGTCTCCGACGAGAAGGGCAAAGAAATCGGCAGGATCATTATCGACAATGTCACGGATTATGCCAACTATTATATTAAGAAATTAAGGCTTTTTGATAAATTTTGGTTCTATATTAATGTCAAGGAGACCGTGGACAACCGAGTGCGGCGCAGGACAAAGGAGCTCTTTCATGCGGAAGTCCTGTTTGCCGGACTGTATTAAAAAAGTTAGCCCTCCAGCCTTTTTTCGTCTGTCCGACGGCGCCAAAGGCTATTCCGTAAGGGGATTCTTTCTGTGAAGGTATTTTCGCCGTTCCTTCTCCGGAAGGCGAGGTGAGCCAGAAATAAGGAGCCTCAGCTTTCCCATAAAGCGCTGAGTTGTCTGAGACCTTCCGTTACATTCCTTCCGATATGAATGCGCATAATCCGCCGTCCTCTTTCCTTTAATGCTTCCCAGTCGCCTTCGGCCTGGGCGTTTTTCAGGATTCCAAATGTCAGGCTTGCCTGGGATGAGCCAAGCCTATCAGGGATGGAAATGTCCTTCCTGTCGTCCGCGGTGAACTGGATATAGAGACCGTTGTCCTTGCCTCCTTTGTGATACTGTCCTGTGGAATGAAGGTATCTGGGACCAAAGCCGAGAGTAACCGCTCGCTTTATCTTTTGGATCAGCATCTTCCTGAAATTTTGAAGGGCGTCTGTATTTTGTTGGGTGGGGTGAAGGAACGCTTGAATGGCGAGATAATCGCCGGGCCGGGCTTGGCCCAGGAAAGAGGATATGTGTTCCTCCAGAGAGAGCGCTTTGATCCCGGAAAATATGGAGAAGCCGTCGACCTTCAGATTGGGTTTCTCTGTGGACAGGCGGCCTGTCCGGCGGTAGACGGTCAAGATCTCCTCCGTCTTTTTTTTGGACGCCGCCACATCCGGCTGGTTGAAAGGATTGATCCCCAGAAAATATCCCGCTGCGGCTGCGGCCATTTCCCAGAGGAAAAACTGGCTGCCCAGATCATAGACATGAGAGAGAGAAAGGGCAAGCAAGGGCTGACGGTGCCCGATAAGATGTCGGAGGAGAAGGTCATGCGCCGGATCTTTTTTCATTCGGATCGAGATAAAAACTCGATCCTCCCCCGGAAATTCAGATGAGACGGCCGGATCTTTGACCACAGGGAGAATGCCTCTCCCTTCTTTGCCGGTGCTTTCGGCCAGGAGCTGTTCCAGCCAGAAAGAAAAGCTTTCAATCTGAGGGGAAACGATGAATGTCGCTTTGTCGCGGCCGGCTTGTGCCAGTGAGGATAAAATCCCGCCGAGGAAAACGCCCGGATTTTTAGGAGGAGACAACTTTCGGCAGAGGCGGGCGGCTTTCCGGCCTCCCTTGAGGAGCCTGCGGATGTTTATTCCTTTAAGGGCCGCAGGCACAAGCCCAAAGACCGAGAGCGCGGAAAAGCGTCCTCCGATTTCCGGGTCGCCAAAAAAAATGTGACGAAAGCTCAATTCCCTGGCCAGCTCTGCCAGCGGAGTCACCGGGTCTGTGATGGCTATGAAATGGGATCCTGCCCGCTCATATCCCAGAGCCTCGCCGGCCCAGGTGAAAAAGAAGTTGAGGAAAGAGGTGGTTTCCAGAGTTGTTCCGGATTTCGAGGAGACTATAAACAGAGTTTTCTCAGGGTCCAAAGTGTCTTTCCATTCCAGGACGGCTCCGGGATCTGTGCTGTCGAGGATGTGAAGATCCAGAAATCCTTTTCTGGTTTTAAAGATTTGGCTGAGTGTTTCCGGAGCCAGGCTCGATCCGCCCATACCGAGGAGCAGGGCTTGCGTATAGCCGTCCCTGCGGACATCCTGAACGCATTTTTCAATCTCAGGAAGAAGTCGGAGGGAACTTTCAGGAGAGTGAAGCCAACCCAACCGGTTTGAGATTTCCTCGTCCTTCGGCTTCCATACCGTAAAGTCCTTTTGCCAGATGCGGGGAATAATGCGGGACTTCAGGGCCTTGTCCCAGGTTTGGTCCAGAATATCATGGAAAATCTCGATGTTGGCGGATCGGACAAGTGTTTTGGCCATTAAACGTTCTGCGACGGCTCACTTTTTTCGGATGGCGCCGGCGAATCTTCCCCCCGATTTTATACTTATTTATTTTGATTTTCAAACGCCTGATCCATGTATAGCTCCATTAGTACTTAATAATTATGGAATCAAAACAGTCGAGTCTTGTTATGGACATGATAAAGGTTATCCAAATGTAGTTTGTATTCCTGGAACTGAAGAAAAATTAAAAGAAGTTGGATGTAAAATTGGGTAGTGCGTCAATTTGATAAAAAATTGTTTATGAGAGATAAGCTTGATTTTAAATCAAATTATAAATATTTTTTACACAAATGGGGAAGATTATATCGGAACATACTATTTTTATACTTACAGTGTTTATTGAGCTTTTTGCTATCGCCATCACTCTTAGTGGACGGATTAGCATGAACGTTTCCCGATTTGTTCTATTTATATAGGGCTTCACAAAAATAGCTTAAAGATACAGATTAGGCAAGAAAGTTTTTACGAAACGGATTTTTTCAGCAGCCCCCAGCCGATGAGCAGCTAAGGCAATAAGCAGCACGCTGATGTGCGCGAT
>JBAVVD010000032.1:0-30265 GCA_049697115.1 Candidatus Aminicenantales bacterium | reverse complement strand
GATCGCCCATATTACCGTGTTGCTTGTGGCACTGACTGCCCATCGGTTAGGCTTTTATGATAAAATACGCTACGTGAAATCATTTCTGCCAAACCTTGTTAAATAGGGGGTTTCGTGACGCCCTATTGGAAAGAAGCCATAGAACCGCCACTGAGAAATAAAGGTCACCCTGTCCTCGTCTCCGACTTGCCAGAGATGTTCTGAATCAATATCGTTAATTCAATAGTCAGCCCCCGGCGGCGCTCACGTTTTTTTCCCTTCCGATTTGCCCTTGCTCTTTGTTGCTAAAGATGGCCAGAACGATTCCTGGCAATAGAAAGGCTTGGCTTGTTCTGTTGCCGAGAAAGACACAAAATAGACGAAGAAGAGGAACGAAAATCGTGGAATGAGGAAGATGATGCAGGATTGAGGTCCAACCGCCTCCTTTAGCCCATGGCCTGCTTGACTCGTTCTGGCGTCATCGGGAGCTGAAACACACGGCCGCCGATAGAATCAAAGATCGCGTTGGCGATGAGTCCACCCATACAGATGATGGCAGGCTCGCCGCCTCCTTGTGGAGCCGCATTTCTGTCATCGATCAGGACAGTCTCGATCTGGGGTAGCCAGGAAAATCTCGGAATCTCATAGGTATCGAAATTAAGGTCGAGGATCTCGCCGCCTTTGAAATGAATATCCTCGGCTAGGGCGTACCCCAGTCCCATGGTGACACAGCCTTCCATCTGGATCTTGGCACCCTCGGGATTGATGGATAATCCCATATCCTGGGCACAGACCACCCTCTTGACCTGGACATACCCGGTTTTCCGGTCGACCTCCACCTCGCACATATGGGCCACATAGGTGCCGGAATCAATTCCACAGGCTATCCCATGCCCGCGGCCGCTCGGGGCTTTCGCCGGCGTCCAGCCGAACTTCTCGGCGGCCGCCTTTAAAACTCGGATCATCCTCGTGTCCTTCAGGTTCTTCAGACGGAATTCGAGCGGGTCCGTTTCTGCTGCAGCCGCCAGGATGTCGATCTGAGATTCTCGGGCAAAAGTGTTGGTGTTGTTGGCTGGCGCACGCCAGGGACCAGTTCCGAACGGATGGGACCCAGGCTGCCCCCGCCATCCTGAGCCATAAGCCATCGTGCGGTGATGCGGGATGTCGTAAAAGTGTTGAGAGCCTCGTTCTCCCGCAAAGTACACCCCGTAATCCCACAGGGAGATCGCTCCTGAGCCCGTCACTCCGGCCTTTATTTTCACCACGGCAGCCGGCCTGAACATATCGTAGAAAAATTCCTCGGGCCGGGTTAAGGTAACTTGAATGGGCCTGCCCGCCATTTTCGCCAACTTAGCCGCCTCGGCCGCCTGGCGATTGGTGCCCTTGCCTCCGAAACCTCCTCCGACAAAGGGAGTGATAACGCGGACATCCTCGGAGGGAAATCCCAATGCCGAAGCCACCTCTTCTTTTATCCCGAAGGGACTTTGGGTAGATGCCCAAATCGTAGCCTTGCCACCTTCGACCTTGGCCAGGGCCGTATGCGTTTCGATCGTGGCATGAGCGACATATCCGTCCAGGTAGGTTTTTTCTATGATTGTATTGGACGCTTTTTCTCCCTCAGCCAGGTTTCCTCCTTCGGAAACAATATCGCCCGGAGGTGCGACTTTGAGGAGATGGTCGAAGATCGTTTTATCATCGACTTTGGCTTCCGGTTTTTCCCATTGAGCTTTGATCTTTTTGAGCGCCTGATCCGCCAGCTCCGGATCTTCGTGGAGCACCGCAATCATGTCCCCATCCTGAATAACCCTGGCGCCCTCGATTGTCTTTGCCCCGGATGTATCCGCACTGATCAACTTGGCACCATGGGCAGGGGGTCTCAGAATTCGGGCATAAAGCATGCCTGCCTCCTGGAGGTCTCCAGCATATTTGGCCTTTCCTGTAACTTTATCCACAGCGTCCCGGCGCAAGATGGGAGTTCCGACTATGGTGAAATCCGATGGCTTTTCCAGGACCTTTTCCTTCCCCAGACGCCTGGTAATCTTCTTTCCTTTGGCAAGCTGGGCATAGCTGACTTTTTTCTGTCTCTGGGATTTATTGTATATAACCCCGGCCTCAACTATTAGCTCGGAAGGCGGAGTCTGTAAGTATTCGGCTCCCAGCTCGATCAGAACTGACCGGGCTTCTGCTGCAGCCGCCCTCAAAGGAGGGCCGAAAAAGCGGGTGGACATGGAGCCCCAGGTTCCCGCATCCCAGGGACAAAGGTCGGTATCGCCCATAACCATATCCACCGAATCCAGAGAAACCTCGAGCTCATCGGCCAGCATCATGGCGAGGGAGGTGATCACTCCCTGGCCCATCTCAATTTTCCCCGTGAAGCATGAAACCCGGCCGTCTTCCCCGATCCGGAGAAAGGCATTGAAATCATCGGGCAGAGGCTGGCCACGTTGACGCTGCGCCTCAAGCAAGGAAGGCTCTCCGACAGCGAAGAGGATGACGATGCCGCCTCCCATCAATTTTATGAACTCGCGACGATTGAGCGGCAGAGCAGGAGCTATATCATAAAAATCCATCGCCTGATAATCGTCTTTTTTCATCGCTTCGAACCTCCTCTCATATTTTGCGCAGCCTTTTGGATAGCCTGAATGATGCGAGTGTGAGCTCCGCAGCGGCAGAGGTTTTCGTCCATGCCTTCGATGATATCCTTGCGGCTGGGGTTGGGATTTTTCAAGAGCAGGCCGTAGGCTGTGAGGATCATCCCCGGGGTACAGAACCCACACTGCAGGGCATCGTGCTCGACGAAAGCCACCTGGAGAGGGTGCAGCTTGCCGTTCCCGGCTAGGCCTTCGATGGTGGTGACCTCCTTTTTATCGATGCTTGCTACAGGAAACTGGCAGGAGCGCACAGGTTCTTTATCGACAAGGACCGTGCACGCACCGCAAAAACCTTCGCCGCAGCCAAACTTCGTTCCTGTGAGCTTGAAATCGGTCCGCAGCACCCATAGAAGCATGCGGTCGCGGTCGATCTCAAGGCTTTTCGTTTTTCCGTTGAGCTTAAAACGGATTGTCTTTTTCATTCCGTCCTCCTTCCTCATGACCCGCTGCGGATTCAGGCCAACCGCAGTAGAGTGACGATGAGCAGGCAAAGAATGAACGCAGCGGGAGAGAGGATGTATTCAAGCTTTTTTTGGGCCCGGCCCTTGATCAGACGAGCCGCAAAGGATTCCATTTTCGCTCCCGCCAGGAAGCCCAGGGGAACGGTAACAAAGGAAGCCAGCACAGCAACATGGATATAATAGAGCGAGAGAGGATACCCAGTTCCGGAAACAACGCAAGCCGGGACTCCTGTGGCATATTTGACGAGGGGAAAAAGGTTCACGGCCAGTGCGGCCGCCATGCCGCCGAGCAGGGCTTGCCCGGCAGGCTTTTGGGTCATTTTATCCTTGACTATGGAGACAAGAAGAATAAAGGCGATGGCTTCCATGAAAAAGGCAAAAATCGGATTGCCTATGGCGCCGTGTTTAATCGGAAGTGACAGGAGAAGGGCGTCGAACATCTTGAAGAACGAGGCTATAAGCGCCATGAGCAGCACCCCTGAAATTCTTCTGGAAACAACCCAGCCTGCCGCCATGAAGAAGAGGGCGACTCCAGTCATTATGGAGCCGGAAACGAAGGCTGCACAGCTCCGCAGCCCCATACCCAGAGCGGCTTCAGAAAGACCCCACACAGACCCGAGTACGATCACCAGGCCCAGGTAGGATTTGGGGATTGAATTATTCATGCGCGCCTCCTTGAGTGCAGATTTTCTCTTCTAAGCTGTATTGGCGACCACAAAGAAAATCTATCAAATGAGGATGATGGATGTCAATGAAGAGAACGACGGCATTACTTGAGATCAGGATTCTTGACGAATAAAATATATCTCGATATAGATCCATTCTTTGTGCTAAAATATATATAGCTCTCTTTAGCCGGCTGGGGAGAGTCCCACCTTTGTGGTTCCATCAATAACCCCCCTTTTGCTGACAACAGCCGGCATTTCTTGACCGCCGAATATATGTGCAAATAGCCAGAAATATAAGATGATCAATCCATTAAAAAAGGAAATCAATCATTTTTCAACAGCCTTATTCACAGAATTTGTGGAAATCAAAGATATTTAAAACAAAAATACGACTATTCTTCGAGGACAAATGATTTATTTGAATATACAGGGAAAAAAGGCAGCGCGCCCGGAGGGATTTGAACCCCCGACCTTTGGATTCGAAGTCCACCGCTCTATCCGCTGAGCTACGGGCGCTCCTTATTTTCTTCTATTATTCCTTCTTCCTGTTCCGGGTGTTTATTTCCTATTGTTTTTTCGGATATCCCACGGATTGAGCGAAAATGACCTTCTGATCGGTGCGAAGCTTCAATACCTTGGCCAGCGCTTCCCGATCGGCCATCCCACGCACGACTGTCGCCAATCCCTCGGACGCGCAGAAAAGATAAACATTCTGGCCGATAAAACCGGCATGCGCCGCCGAATAGAAATTTTTATCTTCGTCTGTTCCCCTGCTTATCTTGGAAAAATCCGCCACATAAATGAGGTTCACAGGCACGTTTTTAACAAACTCCTGTCTCCCTGTCGCGGCCCGAACGTCTTCAGCGAGAATGATTTTTAATGTGTGTGTGGAGGGACTATAGAGATAAAGGCCCTCCTCCATGGCCACATAAATATCGATGTTCTGCGAGTTCATAGCGGACGGCGCCGTTCGCTTTCCCGAATCGGGCCGGTTGACTCCATCGGCCGCCCATAGTAAATTGGAAAGGACCTGGAGGGGCAATTTTTCATTGCTGAACTCCCTTAAAGAATGTCTCTCCTTGAGGGCCTGCATCAGAGGCCGTCCGCCCTCTGTTTGCGGACTCAAAAGCTGGATATCTTTGGACTCTTGCGCGGATAACATAGATGCGCCCATGAACAAAATAAACACCATCAGAAATGAAAATAAACGGAATTTTTTTATCATCGCCGTTCCTCCTTAAGACAATTTTGCTGCCGCATTCATGACGCAGCGGTGGAATATTCATTGGCGTTATGGATATAGAATATCCAAGCTCCGGTCAATTATCAATAGGTAAGTGTGCGCGGCAAGGGGAGCAAAGATGGACTTGACAAAAGAGAAAAATAAAAATATAATAACTCAATAATTGTTATTTTCATAATAATATTACGAAATAATATTAATTAATAGAATAATATTATGAAAATTGATAAGACAGATCGCAAGATCCTTCGATTTCTCCAGTCCGACGGCCGAATGACCAATGTGGATCTCGCAAAAAAAATCGGTATCTCGCCTCCCCCAACCCTGGAACGAGTCCGGAAGCTGGAACGCAACGGTATTATCCAAAAGTATGTGGCCATTATCGATCCCGCAGCCGTCGGCATAGAAACCGTCACTTTTGTCGAAGTCACATTGAACCGTCACGGCCGGGATAATGTGATGGCGTTTATCAATGCCATCAAGAAAGTCCCGGAAATTCTGGAATGCCATCATGTGACCGGCGATGCGGACTTTCTCCTGAGGATTGCCGTGCGGAACATTCCGGCCTACGAAGACCTTGTGCTTCACACACTGACCGCTTTGCCCTACATTCAGAACCTGAAAACAATGGTGGTCCTCTCAACCATGAAAAAAGAAACAGGCATTCCCATTTCCGAGGAAAACAATGGCCGATAAGTGCCTTTTCCCATTCGCCTATCAGAAAACCCATGCGATTCAGTCCCATGCCTGGAGAAAAGGAAAAAATATCATTATTTTTCTATCATTCGTTTGAATCATAAATTCTTTTGAAGTAAGGAGGTCATCTTGGAACATCATTATTCGGCCGGAGTCAAAAAGTACATCCATGAAGCGGAAAAATACCTGGCGAAAAGGAAACAGTTTCGCGAGGAAATACGCCGCTTGAAATTCGACACCATCGCCGTCCACGGGATGTATTCCATGGAAGAGGCTTTTCAGGGAGGACAGGGAGGCATTATCGAACCCCTTTTTCCTTCTACTTCACAGGGCTACCGCGACAGCGATGAGTTGGAAGCCGGTCTGGCCTACCTGATTCCGACGTGGTGTTATTCCCGTATTCACAATCCGACCGTATTTTACCTTGAGGAAACTCTTTCCCTTCTGGAATCCTATGGCTGTGAGACCGATGCCTCAGCGCTGTGCACTGCCTCAGGGATGTCGGCCATTAAACAGGCCATTGAGCCCCTGTTGGACATCCGGAACTCTGTTAACCGGGATATCAATTTCATCTCTTCCCCCCAGATCTATGGCGGCGCATTCCAGCTGTTCAACCTGAGAATGAAAGAGCGCGGCGCACAGGTCAGATGGGTGACAGATCCGTTGAACATCAAGGAGTGGGAAGAACAGGTGGACGAACAGACCCGTTTTCTCTATGTAGAGATGCCCTCAAATCCCAAGCAGGCATGTTGCGATATCAAAGCGGTCGCCGAGCTCGCCCATCACCATGAGATTCCGCTGATCGTCGACGCGACCATCGCCACCCCGGCTTTGATGAGACCGATTCAGCACGATGCCGACATCGTCGTTCACTCGCTGACGAAATCCATAGGCAGCGGCGGTTTCACGATCGGCGGAGCCGTGGTTGCCCGTCACAATCTCACCAGCCGCCACCTGCCGGATGAAGTAAAAACGGACTATGCCCTTTGGCTCAAACTGTGGCCGTTCCGTGACTCCGGCCATTGCATGTCCCCCTACTCCGCATTCTTCCTGCTCAATGACCTCCGGACCATCCGCATAAAAATGCAATTCTACTCTCAGAACACTCTGAAAGTTGCTCAATTTTTAGCCCGGCATAAAAAAGTCGAACATGTGGATTACCTGGGCTTGAAAGACCATCCCCTCCATTCCCTGGCCTCCAGGTATATGGAAGTCGTTGACTCCGGAGAAAAGGCCTTCGGGCATCTGATGTCCTTCAATGTCCGGAGCACCGCCGAACACACACGGACATTCTTTGATAATCTGAAACGCGTCTGGCGGGCCACGGACCTGGGCCGCGTCAAGAGCGTGGCCACAATTCCCGCTATATCCACGCACATGCAGCAGGGTGAAGAAGGCCGCCAACTGGCCCATATTCCTCACAATCTGGTCCGTCTCTGTGTTGGCGGCGAACATCCGGAGGACATCATCGCTGACCTGGACCAGGCGTTGAACAGTATTTAAGAATTCTTCAGGAGGCACAAATGATCCGATTGCTTTTTGTTGGCTTTGGAACGGTCGGACAAGGATTGGCTGAACTCCTTATCGAAAACCATCGAGACCTTAAACAGAAATACGGAATTGAATTCGCGGTCGTCGGCATTACCGATAAGCTCAAGGGGAGCGTTTTCAACAAGAATGGGATCGACCTTCCACACGCCCTCCAGATGATGCGGTCCAAGGGTTCTCTCTCCGACCTTCCGGGTGGAATCCCAGAGAAAGAGGCCCTTAAAATTATCCAGACAACCGATGCGGACGTGCTTCTGGAAGCCACCTATACCGATATCCAGACCGGTGAACCGGCCGCCTCTCATATCCGCCAGGCCCTGGAAAAGGGAATGCATGTGGTGACGACCAATAAAGGCCCATTGGCTCTTCATTACCACGCTTTGAAAAAATTAGCCGAAGACAAAGGAGTTGAATTCCTTTTTGAAGGCACCGTCATGAGCGGCACTCCTTTACTCAATCTCATCCGTGAAACTCTGGCCGGAAGCGGCATCCACAAAATCCAGGGAATTTTGAACGGAACCACCAATTATATCCTGACCCAAATGGAAGCCGGTATGTCCTATAAAGACGCATTAAAAAAAGCCCAGGAACTGGGCTATGCGGAGGCGGTTCCCGATGCGGATGTGCTGGGTTGGGACGCTCTGGCCAAGGTCACGATTCTGGCCAATGTCGTTTTTGGAGCGCACAAAAAACCTTTTGACTACCCCTGCGAAGGCATCACCGGTATCACTGCCGAGGCCGTCCATGAAGCCCGCAAAGCGGGAAAACGCTTCAAGCTCATCGGCTGCGTCTGGCAGGAAAATAATGAGGTTCAGGCCTCTGTATCCCCCCAACAGATTGAGCTCAGCCATCCTCTGGCGAGTGTTATGAATGCGACGAACGCCGTCACCATCAGCACTCAGACATTGGGCGATGTGACCATCGTCGGTCCGGGGGCCGGCCGGAGAGAAACCGGTTTCAGTATGCTGATTGATCTGATCCACATCGCCAGAAAGCCCTGATCCAGACGCCCGGCACGTCCTTTTTTCATTTTTCTTTGTACCCCGCTAGAGATACACTTTTTTATTCCCACAGCTTTTCCGGATAGACGCCTTTACGGATCAGCTTCCTCAATTCCTGAGTCACACGCCTCCGTTCCTCTTTATAGGTTATGCCGAACCATTTCTCCGGGCTTCTTAAAACCCGGACCTCGGCCCGTCCGGATTTCACGATTTTGTCAATCACCAAGGGGATATACAGCTCGGCGTTTGTATTCCGGTAATTCTCTCGGATGAACAGCTCAAATTCGGCCTTCAAATATTTAAAGACGGAAGCCGTGAATCCCCATAAATTCATGGACACGATTTCCGAGCCGTTCAGACGAATGGGCCGGCGTTTCTCATCTTCATAAAAGATTCCCTCCGGAGTCTGCTCCACATGCAGCCTTTCGACGATTCCGGTCAGCCGGCCGCTCTTTCCTATTGTGCAGACCGCCCGGGCGACGGCTCCGTGTTCGGACAGGGTGTTCTTCAGCTCAAATCCCATCAAGGAATAGACCATCCCCCGGCTGTCCATTCGGGTCAAAAAATTGGCCATGGCTTTAAAAGACCTCGAGCCGTAGAAATCATCGGCATTGATCACGGCAAAAGGGCCCTTCACTTTCGCTTCAGCCGCTAGAACGGAATGGGCCGTTCCCCACGGCTTTGTCCGACCCTCAGGTATGGAGATGCCTCCCGGCACATCTTCCAGTATCTGGAAGACATAGTCCACACCCACTTTATTTTTCAGCCGGGATATAAAAACCTCTTTGAACTCTTTCTCAATGCTCTTCCGGATGATAAATATCACCCGGTCAAAGCCGGCGCGAACGGCATCATAGATGGAATAATCCATAAGGACTTCACCGGCCGGGCCCACCGCGTCGATTTGTTTTAAGCTTCCATACCGACTGCCCATTCCTGCGGCAAGAATCACTAGAGTCGGATTCATGGTCAGGACCTCCAAAATATCAAGCGATCACATTTCCTTTCGGACTTCCACGCCGGAATCCGGATCCGAAGCGTCGCCCACTCTATTTTTTGGAAGGCGCATTTCCAAGTCTGCGGAATTGCTCCGGAGTGAGAGGTTGGCTATAACCGGCATAATTGATCAGAGGGCCTTCCGGATTCGGAATCGGAACCCACCGGCCGTTCTCATAGTTCAAATAGATAAAATTCCATTTCATTCCGTCAAGAACAGGCACGATGCCGCTCACATTCTTCAATTCGCCATTTTCAAAGACAACCGGATAAAACTTATTCTTTTGAATGTCTTTGATGATCGGAGTGTCGTGGCATTCTTCGCATTTTCTCCCCTCCTTCATGACCCAATGGGGGAAAGAGGCCGCAAAGGTGATCATGGTTTTGTTCTGATAGACGAATGTATGGAGATCACCTAAAGTGACTTGGCCATCATGATTGATCAGGAATAGCAGATTGTTGAGCGGAATCGAAACGCTTTTCCCGTCTCTCATACGGGTGTCGATATGGCAGTTATAACAGGAAAGTAGGTCTCTGAGATGACAGGCGTTGCAGTCGACCTTGTCTCCGTGGACAGTGTGGCTGGCGCACCTTGACAATGTGCCGTGGCATTCTTCGCACCGAACATCCATGGCACCGGGTTGCTGCATGGAGTTATACGGAGTTCCATCTCCATGAATTTCTCTGGCCGTGTGGCAGTCCATGCACTTCATCCCATTTTTAAAATGGACGTCGACGGCCGGATCCTCCGGATTCTTTCGGGCCATCTCCAGAGCCTCTATCTGATGGCAATTTTGACAGACGTCCTGGGTTCGCACAGGTTCCAGGGAATATTTCGCCTTTCCGTTGATCTCCTGTTTGTGACATGCGTCACAGGTCCGGACGTGGCATTTGGCGCACGGTGTTTCAGAAAAAGGAATTCCGGTCAACCTTTCCAGCCCTCCCTGTTCCTTGCTGTACCAATACTCTAATCCCTTATTGGTGAAGTGTAAGCTGTGTTCATAAAAATTTTTATTCTGAGGAGAAGCCTTTTCTTGAGCCACCACGAATACAAAAACGGCCACCAGTCCAAGGGCGCCAATAAAGAATGAACTTTGCTTTTTCAATGTGACCCCCCGTGAATGAATCGGGCCGGGTATCAATAAGAGGCGGCCAGGGCAATAATTGCCCTCATTAACTTGAACCCCGCAAGATAATCATTCGCGGAAAAGGAAACAGAACGGGGGCCGGTGCGTTTGACCTGAGGCAGATTGGAAGGCATCTCCGCTTGGGCGCTGTTTTGAAATTCCAACTCAAAATTGTACGGCGGATCCAGTTTAAAAGGAGTGACTTTATCTCTCGTCAATAAAGCCGCCTGGGCGCCCTCCTTCAGGCGAAATCGGGCCTCTTCCGAGGGCAAAAGCTTGGCCGTATACCGGCTGATCCCTTCCTTCACCTTGACGGTCGTAATCTGATCTCCGAGAATGCGTTTGGCCTGTTTGCAGGTCTCCGCATCTCCGCTGAGCATGATGACCGGAACATTGAAATATCCGGCAATCAGGCCGTTGATTCCAAGCTCTGGAAGTTCCCTTCCGTTGATTTTAATCGACCGGATCGATGCCCCTGAAATTGTATGGTCAAGAACGGCCGATGCGGTTCCCGCTTGAGCATGATAACCGATGAAGATACAGGCCGCAAAGGAATCATCGATTCCCTGCATCATGGAGAGAGATTTGAGTGAGCCGCTGATCAGGCTGGCTTTCGGGTGGAGGTCACTGGCAATGATATTGCGCATGCCGCCATGGGAGTCATTCACGACGATTTCCGTGGCGCCGGCTTCCAGAAGCCCCGCCACAACGGCATTCACATCCTCGGCCATCCATTTGCGGGCAAAGCCGTATTCACGGGATTCGGAAGAAGTCTGTTCTCCGTGAACAACGCCCCAGATCCCTTCCATGTCCACGGAGATAAAAACCTTGAGCGGCACCTTTTCTGCGGCCTGGAGAAAAGGAAACAACAAAATAACCATAAAGCAGATATACCGTCTTTTCATGAATACCTCCTGATAAAACGAGGGAAAAATTTGTTTTTTGATAGGGGCCAGACTCCCAAGATTCCTGTTCATAGCGGGCCCTCCGAAAGATTAAGCTATCACATTTCCATCCGAACTTCCATTCCAATATCCTGCCCAAAATTGCTGTTAGGACATAAACATGAGGCCCTGCGGAGCTAAAGACCGAGATCATCGTTCCTGTCCAAAAAAAATAGACCGCTCCATTCTGGAGTGAGAGTCAAAAATATTCCGGCTAAAAATCAATGGCCAATCCGGCGGTGAAGCTCCGTGGAGGTTCCGGAAGCCCGGGAATTTTTTCCGCCCGGCTGTTAAAGATATTCAAGACTTCAATAAAAGGAGCGGCGTTCCCAAATTTCCGGCGAGCTTTCAGATTCAGATAGACCCTCCCGACGCCCGTCCATTTTTCCCGTTCGATTTTCAGAGCCGCACACAGAGAGAGGATTCTGAAACTCTGGCTCAGCAGAACAGAAAGGCTGTGATCCGGAAAATAATAATGGTATTTCAATGTTTTCATGAGAGGATGCTCGTCAAAAGAGGCGTTCTGGAAGGTGTAGAGGATTCTGACGACGGCGTTTCCCGACATAAAGAATAATTTCACATCCGTCCCATAATACGTGCCCTTTTTCAGGTTTTCCGACAGCCAGAAGTTTCCCCCGGAGGCGCTCTTCCATTCGATCAGGTTATTCGACCGGTTGAAAAAGAGCTTGATCCCCCACTCCAGTCTTTTCTTATGGCTTTCAATGGAAAAGGAAGAAGAAACGCTTGTTTCCGGCATCAAGCCGGCATTCGCCTGATGGGATGGATCACTGTAAAAGAGTTCCGTATACGTGGGGATCCGGTAATTCCGGCTGACGCTCCCGGAAATCTTCAAATCGCTGCCGGCCATGACTCCCGCCATAAAATGGCCGCTCCAGTTGTTGTACGAGCCGAAGGCCATCTGCAGGCCTGAATTCAGAAAGAATAGGCCCCTCTCGGCATGGAATTCGCCGAAGAATGAAAACATCTGTCTTCTGTGCTCTCCCAAAGCGACGGCCGCCTGACTTTCCCTTGTTCCCCGGCTGTCGATGCGGTCGCCATCCGATGATACGCCCAGAGTGTAAGAAAGTTCTTTGGAGTATTGATGGAAGCTGACATTCAAGGAATTCTGCAGGGTTTTATGCGTGTTTGCGTATTGGGCCGGCCGATTCCTGTCCAGCGTGAAGATATCGTGAGAATATTGGGAAGAAATTTGGATATCCAGAAGGGCATTTCGAGAAGGAATCATCTGCCAGTTGACGGACCCTAAAAATCTATCGAGCTCCTCAAAAGAGGGATACGGTCCGTAGAAATTCCGGGCCCCGAATCGGGAAGAAAGCCATCCCGCCCAGATGTCCAGAAGGCCTCTGTCATAGGGAAGCTTGATACCTCCCTGGGCATAATACTTTTCCCCGTCTATTCCTTCCATATATCCATCCGTGGAGGTTATGCCCGAGGAAAAGTTGAGGCTCTTTGCCCGAAGGCTCAGAGAGGCCGCTTTTGTGTCAAAACTGGACAGGCTGGCTTTGAATCCGGAGCCGGAAGAAGTGATGATGTTGACCAGGCCGCCCGCACCGGACAGATTATTTCGAGAAGGGTATCCGCCTCTGAGGACTTCTATCCGTTCGATCTGCTCGATGTCGAAGGGAAGAGCCAGATTATGATGTCCGGTCTGGGCATTGTTCCAGGGCGTGCCGTTGACCATTACAACGATCTGCTCCTGGTTGAAGCCGGACATCTGAGGGTCCGCCTGAAAATTTCCGCGTGAGACAAAATGCATATTGGCCACAAGACTTATGAGCTGGGCCAGGTTGAAGGAAGGAATCTGCCTCAGAAATTCTCCTTCAACAACAAGGACATCCCTTTTGGGATCGAATCGAAAAGGGATTTTTTTCCCTAAAACAACAATTTCATGTGTGTCCTGAGGGAAAGCGAAACATGTGCAGAGGAACACTCCGGCAATCCAATTTTTCAACATGGTCGACTCATCTGTCCGTTTCCGGTCTTCCCTTTCTTTTTCTTTTTATGACATTGAAGGTTTCTTGGACAATGAAACTCTCTGGGCTTTGGCGAGCCGGCTGAGCAGATCCATTGTCGCCTGGGGAGACTCCAAATAAAACCTCGCCAAAGTCGGCCCAAAACCGATCTTCACCGAATATGCCGTCGTCGGCAAAATCCTGAACAGGTCTTCATCCGTCCAGTCATCTCCTAAAGCAAGGATGAAGTCCCACTTTCTCTGAGCCAACCAGGGCGTTACGCCGGTCCCTTTGTTTATACCCGACACTCTCACTTCAATGACCTTGTTTCCGCGCATCACCTGAAGGTCTGTATTGGCCAGAAATTCATTCAGATAATCAAATAGTTCGCTCGACATGAGCTGCCCCAATTCAGGATCGGCTTTGCGATAATGCCAGGCAATCCCGTATTCCTTTTCTTCCACCAGCGATCCTGGAACGCGGACTTCATAGGTCTTGAGGATCGCCTTCAATGGCACCTTCCAATCCCCCATCAGGTTCTTTTGTTTATCCCAATCTTGGACACAATCTTTTTTGATCCATGCTCCATGCTCGGCCACCAGGCCGCAAGGGACCCTCCCGAGCCAGTGCTCCATTGTTTTCCGATCGCGGCCGCTGACGATGACCAGAGTATTCTTTTTGTTCTTGGCCAATGTCCCAAGAAGCCTTATGAGCCTTGTGTCCGGCCGTGCTTCCTCCGGCCTCATGGAAAAAGGAACGAGTGTGCCGTCATAATCGAACAGGAGTAAACGTTTTCTGCTTTTCCGGAAATCAGAGATGATTCTTCGTTTCCACTCCGCGTTGAGCTTCTGATGCTCCCTCTGAGCCTGGATTTTTCTGACGTCTTTGATTCGTTCCACAAAACTATTCGCCCAGTGAAAGATGTCATATTCAAAGAGCCTTTTTCGCATGAATTCCATCGCTTGTGACTTTTCCGTCCCGCTCATTTCCAGGGCCCGGGCCAGGGCCTCGGCAATATCCTGCTTGTTGTTGACGTTGACGAGCAGGGCTTCTCCAAGTTCAGAGGCGGCACCGGCGGTCTCGCTGAGCACCAGCACTCCCGGATTGTCCTTTTTGGAAGCCACGAACTCTTTGGCCACCAAATTCATCCCGTCTCTCAGAGGCGTGACGAGCGCCACATCCGCCAGCAAATATAAGGGAAGAAGTTTCTCAAAAGGCAGAGACCGATACATGTATTGGATGGGCATCCAGCCGGGCACGCCGAATCGGCCGTTAATCTGACCGACCAGAGATTCCACCTCTTCCTTCAAATGGGAATAATGTTTTACTTTCATCCTCGAGGGGGCGCACAGCATGAGGTAAGTGAAACGGTTGTGCCAATTCGTATTTTTTTCTAAAAACAACTCCAGGCCCCTCAGCCGTTGGGGAATTCCCTTCGTGTAATCCAGACGGTCCACAGAAAAAATGATTTTTCTTTCTTCGACACAAATTTTATCCTTCAGTTTCTTGATCTCTCGCTGCGTGGACGGCTGCCCCAGCAGGCTGTCGATATGCTGAACATCCACTCCCATAGGAAAGTTCTCCACCTGGACAATTCTGTTGTGGGCAAAAATCGCCCCCAGTTCGTGCTCATATCCCAGAAGCCTAAGAACACTGCTTAAAAAGTGCCGCGCGTATTCATAGGTGTGGAAACCCAGCAGATCCGCGCCCAGCAGGCCTTCCAGAATTTCCTTTCTCCAGGGCAATAGACGGAAAACCTCGGACGACGGAAAGGGGATGTGAAGGAAAAAGCCGATCGCGCTCTGGGGAAAAGCCTGCCGGATCAAGGCAGGGAGGAGCATCAGATGGTAATCGTGAATCCAGAAAATATCTCCCGGTCTTGTCCATTCAAAGACCTTCCGAAAAAATTTCTGGTTGACCTTCTTATACGCGTCCCACTCGGATTCTTCAAAATCACAATAGGTCGGGAAATAATGAAAAAGCGGCCAGAGAGTCCTGTTGGAAAAACCGTAATAGTACTCCTTCATCTCGGCGGGAGTGAGAAAGACCGGAACGCTCTGATGATTTTTTTCCAGCTCTTTTTCAATCGTTTTCTTTTCGTCTTCATTTTCGGGCGAGAGGCCGGGCCATCCGACAAAAGCGGCGTTCTTCTCCTCCTGCAAGGAACGGAGGGCGGTCGCCAATCCGCCCGGACTCGGCTGAATCTTTAATCCTTCTTTAGTCTGAGTGATCGTCACAGGCAGCCGATTGGAGATAAGGATGATTCTATTTTTCGAATGATTTCCCATTTTCATTGCTTTATATAGAGGAATTGTTTTTCTTTGCGGCCGCATTATCTCTTGGAACAAAAGCCTCAAGAGGAAATGCGTTGATGATATTTTAATCCTCTTCGACAGTTATTGCAATCCCGTGGGCGCCTGTCGACATCCAAATATTGGATAGGGGTGTGCGCTATTCCATCATTAGTGTTCAAAAATATCTATGAAAAGCTTCAAATAGTCCATAATAAGACGCGTAATGAGAAAATTCTTATGAATATTTTTTTGGCCCTGTAACCCCATCTCCTTGGCCAGTTTTTTGTCCGTAAGCAGCAAAAGGACTTTATCCGCACATCCCTCGATATCATCGGGTTTAACCAGGAATCCCGTCTTGTTCGGAATCACTTGATCAGGAATCCCTCCGATGTTCGAAGCCACAACCGGCGTTCTCTTCCACTGAGCTTCAGAGATTGTCAGTCCAAATCCCTCGCGCAGCGATTTTTGAAGGATCACCGAAGATTTCCTTTGCAAAGCATTGACCAGAACCTGGTTGTCTCCCAAAACAAATAGGACATCATTCTTCTGGATATATTTCCGAGCCTTCGTTTCCATTCTGTTGTAAATTAAAATCCCTTCTGGATCATCCGGAGCCATGTTGTAACAGAAGACAAGGCGGCAATCTGCTTTTTCCTTCACAATCTCAAATACTTTTAATACACCTTCCGGGTCTTTCCATGGATCAAAGCGTGAGACCTGAGTGATGAACGGTTTATCCAGGGGAATATTGAATTTCTTAAAGATTTTCGCAATCGTCTCCTCGGACAGATCCATATTTTTTGAAGAAAGAGGATCGATGGAGGGATGAATCACTCGCTGTTCAATGGACAAATCGCTTTTCTTAAACCGTTCACTGGAAACAATCATCCGATCATAGCGGAGGATAAAAGGCTTGATATAATCCCACAACTCCTTGTCCGGTCGGGTGATGTCGATATGGCACCGCCAAATCCAGGGCTGCTTTTTCTTCTGATACTTGATGAGGGGAATCGGCTGAGGATCGTGGGTAACCACACAGTCATGGTCGAGATGTGTGAATCTGGAAAACCGTTCATTGGTTTCTTCATAGAGATTTTTTTTATTGAGCGATAAATTAATGGAGTCTCCCTGAAGGGCATTGTGGAACTTTTTGGTGACCGTAAAGAAGTCTGTTGTTCCGGACAAAATCCGCCATCCAGTATCGATGCCGATATCGTTCATCAAAAGAATCAGGCTGTTCAGTATTTCCGCCACCCCGCCGCCGTGGGCTGTGGAGTTGATATGGACAATATGTTTATTGACGAGTCGATGGGCGGATTGATAAATGTTTCCAATGACTTTTTCTCCAACGATAGGGAGATAATCGTCGAGACTCATCATTCGGTCAACCTCCCTAAAGAATTCTCAATATAAACCTCTTTTGTATATGCGTTCATTGTTTGGCCGAAAAAACTCCTTATCAAATTTCTTATTGTCTTATAACATGTGAAAAAATGAAAATCAAACCGTTCTGTTTACCTTCAAACCGCAAACCCCTAGCCAATTTTAACAGTTTTGGAGATGCCTACCTCTTTTTCGGCGTCCTTGATCGGGCCGCTCATTTGGAATACACTATTGACCGGAATATTATGATTCCGTCACACCGCTGAGACCAAATGAACCGGATCCGGACAAAGGACTTTTACGAAATTCAGAAGGAGCAGTGGGAAAAAAGCCTCTTATTGCTTTCCCTGCTGGTTGTTTTTTACTTCGCGGCCGTCGGACTGATCTCCTTTGCCCTCCTGGCCAGTTTTGGTCTGATCCTGGCTAAGCCTTCGTTTTTTTCACAGGAATTCCTGGCCAAATTTTTTCTGGCCAATCTCGGACTGGCTGTTGTCATTACGATTTTCCATTTTATTGAGGCCAGAAAATTTGGAGCCTCCTTCATCCTGAAAAGACTCGGCGCACTGCCTCCTGACCTTTCCGACCTGTATCACAAACAGTTCGTCAATGCCGTTGAGGGGATCCGGATTTCGAGCGGCCTGCCCAGAGTCAAAACATACATTCTTCCGACACTGGCCATCAATTCTCTGGCCTTAATCGAATCCGATCATACGCCCTGCGTTGCGGCCTCCGAAGGCCTGCTGGCCGACTGCACAAGAGACGAGCTGGAAGCCGTCGCCGCCCATGAACTGGCCCATATCGCGCGCGGCGATTCGTTCTATCTGACGCTTGTCTGTTCTCTGGCTAATATTTTTGAGCGGCTGAGGGAAACGCTTGAGCCTGATGATGAATTCACTGATGAAAATTTTGTCGGCGGGCAAAGTCATGCCAGCCCATCTCCCCTCCTCCATCTTGCAGCCACCGTCTCGGCCATAGTGATGCATCTTCTGAGTCTCCTCATCAGCCGCCAGAGAGAAATTCTGGCGGATGCGGCCGCTGTGGAATTCGGCCGGAATCCGGCGGCCCTGGCCCGGGCCATCTACAAAGCTCACGTAAAAAACTCTTTTATCGGCGATTTCAACCAGACCTACAGTCCTCTCTTTATCGTTCCGCCGGAATCCCGGGGTGAATCCGATGACTTTTTCAGCCGGATGATCAGTTCCCATCCTCCGCTGATGATGAGAATCCGGATGTTGGCCGCTATGGCGGACATCCCGCCGGAAGACGTCGTCGAACAGGTTTTGGAGATGCAGAAAAACAGAGAACAGGCTAAAAGAATCCTTCCTTCCTCCGAAGAGATCGCCTGGAAATCATCGGAAATTCCGGCCGATGGGACGGAAAAATCCTTCCCCGACGGAGACAAGGTCTGGCTGACCCGCCCTCCGAAACGAGCCTGGCAGGGTCCGTATTCCCTGGAAGAGCTTCTCTTCCTCCCCCACTTCGCTCCTTTTCTCATGGTCCAGAATATTCAGGAGGGCATTGAGGCGCAGGCCCGGGAGTTCCCGCAAATCCGCGCCGCTCTTCTCCGTATCGTTCAGAAAAAGCCCGTCAATGCGGCCAGAAAAAATCGCTGTCCGCGCTGCGCCGTTTCTCTCACGGACGGCTTTTACGAAGGCGTGCCCGTGAAGTTCTGCAATCGGTGCCGCGGCCGGCTGGTCGACAGCCGTCTCATCGAACGCATCATCGCCCGCAGAGAAATCGGATTTTCCCGTGAACTTTTGAAGAAAGCCGAAGACTTCAAGCAGCGATTCCTGCTGAACCCGATCAAAACACAAAAAATTACCGCCGGGCAAAAACTGAACTTTTTCTGTCCGAACTGTGGGTACAAGATGATGCCCCGGCCGTTCAACTACCAGTATTTCATCCCCGTGGACAAGTGCCTGTCCTGCTATAAAATCTGGTTCGACGCCGATGAACTCGAGGTCCTTCAGATCCTCATTGAGAAACCGGCCCCTCCCGCATGAATCGCCGCTTGACCGATCAGCGGTTTAGACACGGAAACTGTTCAAACGGCCTGCTCCAGGGATCAAAGCGACTCGTTCACAGCTTGAGGATCATCCATTCCTTCGAGTAGGGCACGCGGCTCATCAGCACGCCCTTTTGCTTGGTCACCAGCAGGTTGTCGCTCGGATTATAGCCGAAGCCGTTCTCCGGATCGTAAAGGCCTGGTTCCACACTGAACATCATCCCTTTTTCAAGAACCGTATAATCCCCCAGCGCCAGCCACGGGGCCTGGTGGCCTTCCATTCCTTCTCCGTGGGCCGGGCGGTGATAAATGTATTTCTTCACGCCCTGCTTGACCTGATACTGATGAATCCTGTAAGCCACCTCTGAACAGGTTTTCCCTGCTCCGGATTCGTCCTCCTGGATGCGGACACAGTCGGTGACGACCTGCCACAATTTCTCCCGGTGGCTGTTCCAGGGGAGTATCTGATAGTAGCGGTACAGTTCGCCTCCATAGCCGCCAATTCTGACTCCTCCAGACACCTGGAGGGCATCCCCTTTTTCTATTTTTTTGTGAAAAAATTGATTGGGATGGGGATAAGCCGTGGACACGCCCGTCCGGCAGCCGATATTCACCGAAACTCCAACCGCCGTGTGGGGCCTGCCGTCTCGCTGGACGTCTTTCATGATCAAATGAATGCCGTAGGCGATGGCGGCCTGGGAAATCTCAAAGTCCGTGGCATCTGTTCCCTTCTCCAGAATATAATCCCTGGTAAAGGCATGGATTTTGCTGAAATAGTTCATGGCCCGCTGCGTCAGAGCGATCTCCTCTGGCGTCTTCACCATGCGCATCTTGAGGCAGACTGGACCGATAGGGATGAACTTTGCCTGCGGTAGAATCTTTTTGGCCTTTTCCAGCCGTGAGGGAGTAAACTCAAAGTCCACACCGATTGTTTTCTCTGCGAATCCCTTTTTCTTCAGTCCCTCCAGAAGCCATTCAAACAGGTCAACGGTCTTTCCCTGGACCACTTTCCCCAGGTTGGGAAAACCGCCATCGGCGTGAAGATAATCAAAATAGTAATCGTTCTCAGTGGACCACCAGGAAGTGACCAGGTCTCTGTCCAGACCGGGATGGTACCAGTAAACGGCATTTCCCTTGACTGGAAAGAGCGCATAGAAAGGCCGTTCCGTCGTGCTGTGAAAAAGGCCTGTGAAATAAATGAGGTTCCATCTATCCTGAAGGAGAACGGCATCGATGCCCTTCTCGGCCGCCTTCTCCCTCAAGCGCTGGACTGTATTTTTGTACCAATTCAAAGGAAGCCGGTCAAAGGCGGCCGGTTCGGGATGCGCAGGATTGTCCACTAACAATTTTTCAGAATCCCGGCTGGCCAGGGGCAAAGAGTGAACCTTTTGTCCGACTCCTAAACCGACGCCTGTGACACCCAATCCGACATTTTTTATAAAATTTCGTCGAGTTATACCCATATAAACCTCCTCTCCACTATATACAAAATACCATCCTTCTCTACAAGCGAAATGATTTCTCCCAATTTCTCTTGAAATCATTCTCCGGATTTCTTAAACTGGATATTAATTCAGAAGAAATTTCGCTTCTTCGATCGAGTGATTCAGAAATCCGAAAATGAGATATTCTTTTAGCAAAAATGAGTTCAGTACGCATATCCGCCTGACCCTTCTGGCGGTGCTTGTGGGCAGCCTTGCCGGTCTGGCCTCTGTCTTTTTCAAGTTCATGATCCAGTTTTTCCAGAAGCTTTTCTGGCGGGCTCCAAGCTATATTTCAGCGGTCTCCGCCCAGCCGTGGTTTCTGACAATTCTCATTCCTGCAATTGGAGGACTGCTTGTCGGTCCGCTGGTCTATTTTGGCGCCAAGGAGGCCAAAGGGCACGGCGTGCCGGAAATTATGGAGTCTCTGATCTTCCGCGGCGGATTCATCCGGAATCGCGTCGCGGCCGTCAAAGCCCTGGCGTCCTCCATCTGCATCGGCTCCGGAGGCTCGACGGGACGGGAGGGCCCGATCGTCCAGATCAGTGCCAGCCTGGCTTCCACTGTCGGCCAGATATTCCGCATTAACGAAAGAGGGATGCGCACTCTGGTAGCGGCGGGAGCCGGAGCCGGCATCGGCGCCACTTTCAATGCTCCCATTGCCGGCGCGCTCTTTGCCGTTGAAGTCATTCTCGGGGAATTCGGCGTTTACTCTTTCAGTCCGATCATTGTCGCCTCAGTCATCTCCACCCTCATCTCAAGAATGATCACCGGGGACTTTTCCGCCTTTACTGTTCCCAAATACACGCTGATCAGTGTCTGGGAGATCGGCCCCTATCTTCTCCTGGGCGTCATCAGCGGACTGGTGGCCATTCTATTTATTGAATCCCTCTATTATATCGAGGACAAATTTGACCTGTGGCGTTTCCCCGCTCTCCTCAAGCCCCTTCTTGGAGGATTGCTTGTCGGGACGATCGGGCTGTTTCTGCCTCAAGTTTTCGGCGTCAGCTATGAGGGCATCGACGCCGCACTTCAGGGTCAACTGGGCTTATGGATTGCTTTTCTTCTCATATTTGCCAAAATTCTCGGTACGTCTCTGACCCTCGGATCCGGAGGCTCAGGCGGAATTTTTGCTCCATCACTTTTTCTGGGCGCCATGACCGGAAATTTTGTCGGGTCGGTTTTTCACCGCTTTTTTCCCTCCTCTATCTCTTCCCCCGGCGCTTTCTCACTTGTCGGCATGGGAGCTGTGGTCGCCGCGGCCACTCACGCCCCCATTACGGCGATCATCATCATCTTCGAACTGACCAACGACTATAAAATCATCCTGCCCTTGATGTTTTCATGCATCATTGCATCGCTCATAACCCTCGGTCTCCACAAGGAATCCATCTATACCATGAAACTCAAGCGCAAAGGGATTCTCCTCCAGGAAGGAAGAGAGCTCAACATACTGCGCTCACTCAAAGTCAAGGATCTGATCAGCCAGGATTATCTGAAATTCACGAATTCCGAAAATGTGGGCATAATCATCGACCAGGCGCTGGGGAGCAAGCACCACTGCTTTCAGGTCGTCGATACGGCGAATGCGTACGTGGGATGTTTTGCCCTCAATCAGTTGAAAAAAGCCGTCCTCCAGAAAGAGATTCTGGCCTCCATCATCATCGCCGAAGACGTGGCTGTTCCCGGCATCCATATTGACTCCCAAGACACACTGGAACAGGCGATGAATATATTCGGCAAGGAGGACGTTGGTGAAATCGCCGTTTGCGAAGAGGGTCGACTCGTTGGAGTATTAAAAAGAAAGGACGTCATTGAAGCTTACAACACCGAAATCGCCAAAAGGGAAGCCGCATCCGGCTTGATCCAGAAACTGAAATTCACCTCCATGACCAAGTCCATGGACATCGGCAAAGGTTACAGCATTATGGAGATCGATGCGCCGGAGCCGTTCTGGGAGAAAAGCCTCAGGGACCTCAATTTGAAGGCGCTCTACCAAATTGACATCCTTCTCATCAAACGCAAATACCCTCCTCAGACGATCACGCTCCCTTCGGCCGTGGAAATTCTTAAAAACGGAGATGCCCTTCTTCTGGCCGGTCCCAAAGAGAATATCGAGAAAATAATGAAAACCGGATATGCCGATATTCAAGAGAAGTCCAAATAAAAAAATGCACTGAACGGAGAGGAGAAGTTCCATGAGATCCAAAATAATGATTCTTTTTTTCATTGTCGGCTGGATTCCGTCTTCCATTTTTGCAGGAGATAAAAAATTCTCTAAAAATTCATTCTTTATAAATCTATCCGGCCATATCGGTACCCAATCCTACTATGCCACCACCGATCCGTTCGACAAGATGTTGCCCATCAGTGCCAGTGCCGAGATTGCCATAACCGACCACATTGGAGTCGGCACCACATTTACGTTTTACAAATGGAGTGATTACCTGGGAATTTTTGGCGGGAAATTCACTTTCCAGACTATCCAACCCGCCGTGAATATAGTCTACCATTTTAATTTTAATAAATTAGAAAACCTGGATCTCTGTGTGGGACAGAGTCTGGGTTATTCTTTCCTTTCGATTACGAATGAACTGGGCAATGACTACTTGGGCCCTCTGAAAAGCGGACTCTATGCGGCGCCGTTTCTGGGTTTCCAGGTCTATTTCTTGAATCGACTTTCCGCCAGCTTAAAATTATATTGGTCTGTCATCGGCGATTATTCCGGCATATCCGGCGCCATAGGAATAACCTATATCGTTACTCAAAAAGCGACAGTGCGGATAAAGCCGGAGTAGGTCCAGAATTTCCTTTCGCGGTTTATTCCAGAATCCGTTAAAAAATCTTTTCTAAAGCCTGGTACTTTGTATGGATCTTTTCCACGGCCTTTTCAATAGCCGCCTTGTCTTCGGAGGAGCCGACTGAAGCCAGCTCTTTTACGGATTCCAACAACTCCGTTGAGGCAGTCTTGAACGGCTCGGCTTTGGATTCCAGCCTCTTGGGAAGAGCCGCCCGGGTGATCGCCTCGGCTTTGAGGGCCATATCTTCGCTCACCGATTGAATGTTTGCGTAGTCCTGATCCGGAAGGAACTTGTGATAGACCACATACAATACTTTATGAAATTCATCGATTTCTTTAAGGACGGGCCGGATTAATTTGACGAGAGACTCGTATCGGAAGTGGAGGGCCTCCGCTACGATCAGAAGCGCATCATTGTCTTCCCCTGAAGCGGCGGCTGTGTAGTCCTCGACGGCCTTTCTGAACAGGGCTACACCTTCCCTCCATTTGGCCTCTTTGTCTCTCAGAATCCCTGGAAGCACCGCTGTATAGATTTGAGCCGCCAGCTCATTCACCTGAGGCACAAAACTCCGCAGAGCCGCATAGTCTTTCTCCGGATAAGCGGTATGCCAGATGGGATAGATGATCTCATGGAAAGCGGTCAGCTCGGGCACTTCGCTGGTCGTCTCTTCAGATTTTTCCCGGGTAAAAGGAATTAGTGAGAAACACAATATTAATCCTAAAACAAAGCCTGTCCTTATGAATGTCTGACGCATAAATGCCTCCTGATTAAAAATCACATAAATTCATATTCTCAACATCTTTCAAAATAATTCAAGGAGCAAAAAAGGCGGCATCCTTTTTTATATAGAAAATCCGCCGATTAAATTTGTTAATAAAAAATGGACCTATGCCTGTTCCAAAGCTTTGGATGAATACCTGGCCCTGTCTTACCATAAAAAAATGGGGCTGCCCGTTGTCATTGTCAGGTTCTTCAACACTATAGGCCCGAGACAGAGCGGCGCCTACGGTATGGTCATCCCCCGCTTTGTCAGCCAAGCGCTCTCCGGACAATCCCTGACGGTCTATGGAGACGGAAGCCAGGTGCGCAGTTTCAGCTGGGTGAAAGACACTGTCAGGGCTCTGACGCGGCTCATGGAAAAACCTGAAGCCAACGGCGAGATTTTCAATGTCGGGAGCGAAGAAGAAATCACCATAAAAGAAGCGGCCGAAAAAATCAAGGCCATGACTCAGAGTCATTCCTCCCTTGTTTTCATTCCTTATGAACAGGCTTACGGAAAGGATTTTGAAGACATCCGGTCCAGGGTTCCCGACACGGAAAAACTCAGAACGGCTTTGGGCTTTAGGCCTTCCCTGACCCTAGACCAGATCCTCGAAAAAATTATTTCTCACCACAAAAAGAAATAACCGCAGAAGAAAATCAATACCCCGGCCAGAAAGAAAATTGAAAATACCAGTCTTTTTGAGGCCGGCTGAGAGGTTTGACCAGATTGACTCCAACCACGGCATAGCCGAAGAGATTAACCCGCAAACCGATTCCGGCGCTGGCCAAAGGCTTCCGCTCTCCTCCCAGAAACCAGGCTTTATTTGCGTTGTCCCAGACAAGGCCGACATCATAGAAGGCGATGAAATCCACAGGAAAAATTCCATAGAATCCTCTTCCGAGCTTGAGAGCGCCGAAGAGAGGGAAACGCAGCTCTGCATTCGCAGCTAGGACTTTGCTGCCAAATAGCCGATCGAATATATCTGTGGCCTCTCCGGCTGAAAAAGAGCTGTAATTATACCCCCTGATGAGGTCTCCATAGCCGAGGAATATCGGCCAGATCCTTTCATCATCGGCGTCCTTTCCGTAGCGTCCGTAATGGATGAAGCGAAACGCCAGCGAAAAAGGCTTGATGGGCATGAAGTAACGCCGGAAGTCCGTGAGAACATTGAAGTAGGAGAGCGAACCTGTGATGGGAGTGACTTCCAACCGATAACTCTGGCCAATAAGCGGGCTTGTCGCTCCAAACTGGGCGCTGTCGTAAACGAAAGCGGCGCTGACATAAGCGAAATGAAGACTGGAAGGAGCTTCCAATTTTTGGATATCCTCATAAAGGAGCTGGCTGCTGTTCCAGGCGTAGATGCGAGTGACAATCTCCTGGTCAAAATCTATGAGCTGGTACCCGGCGGCAATCTCAAACCGCTGGATCTGATTGAAAGGGTAGATGGCGAATCCGGTAATCTCGTAATTGATCTGCCGGAACAGATGTTCCTCTTCCACAGTGGTGAGGAGATTCCCTATGTACTCGTCGTAAATGGCGTAGTCTCCATAGACATAGGGAATCCGCTGCACTACGCCTCCAAAGTTCCACCGGTGTTGAGAATTCTGATAGCCGAGAAGAACAGCCGAATCGATGAGACGGTTATAAACCTGGGCCATGGTCATCAGATTATGATATCCCATCATGTCGCTAAAAGAGATGGCAATCCCTCCGCCCGCATATGTGCCGAACCGGTCAATACCGACACCGAGCTGAGGCGGGCTGACATAATCCACAGACAGTTTTGGATTGTAAGGAGTGACCTGAAAGCTGGATGTTTCCGGCAGACCGAAAAGGGGATTCTTGAGCAATCCAAGGATTTCAGAGCCAGGCCGGTCCTTGGGGGGAAGAACGGCGGCCCCATACTGGCTCTGCATATCCTCTACAGGTTTTCCCACAAGAAATTCCATAGACTCCACGGCATAAATACTGTAACTTCCCTCATTATAAAGACTGTAGACCAGCCGATTCGATTTGGCCGCCACGGAAAGGGCCGGGCTCAGTGCCGTAATTCCGCTCGCTCCGGTATAAAAATTGGTAATCTGATAAGTTTTTTCACTTTCTCGATCAAAGCGATAAATGTCAGTGATGCCGTTTCGGTCGGACAGAAAGTAAATACTTTTGGAATCCGCAGACCACTGCGGATTGATGTTTTTTGCTCCTTTGAAGCCCTGAATCTGTTGGACTTCTCCGGAAACAGGATCCAGCAGGGCCAAAGAGTAATTGCCAATGTTGAGAATGGGAAGATGCGTGGTAAACCGCTCTGTGACGAATGCAATAGAGCGTCCATCGGGCGACCACGCCGGATGAATATCCCCATAGGGGTCCTGGGTCATCTGTCTCAGTTTTGCCGTCTCCAGGTCGTAAATAAAAATATCCGTGAAACCGCCGATCAGCCCCGAGAAAGCAATAGAACGGCCGTCCGGCGACCAGGTGGGATTTAAAATTTCACCCAGCTCGGGAAATTCAATCTCTTTATCCACTTTATTCCCTTTGCTATCGATAAAGGCCAAAATCGGTTTGCCTTTGCTAATCGCCCCAAAAACAAATCTCTGTCCTTCGGAGTCCCATGACCCTGAGGAATTAATGAACTGAAGGCTCTGAATATGCGGATTGACAGCCGTTTTCGTGACTTTTTGAGTGATCTTTCCTGTTTGCGCGTCGCTCATGAACATCTCAATGGAGAAGAGATCTTTCGAGGAAAGAAAAACCAAACGTTTCCCGTCCGGGCTGATGGACGGCGATACATTAATGTATACTTCTTCACTCCCTTTAACGAGGAGGCGACTCAGTGAGTCCGGGTCCTGGTTGGTCTGGATAAGTGGGCCATAATCTTTTTCTAAAGTTTCATGCCAGTCCTTGGAGAGCTGGTCGAGAGTCAATTTCAGGTTCGCTTCCATCGCTTTTTTATAATCTCCCATCCGGAAGGCTTCCCTCATGATTCTGGTCACCATAAGGTCTCCCCATCTTCCCCCGATGTAGGCCCAGACCGCATGGCCATACCTGTAGGGAAAATAACGGGGGTTGTTCAGTTTCTTGATCGCGGGCATCTTTTTTTTCTTGACCATATCACGCATCCACATGGCGGTATTGGCATCCACCGGCCCTATTGACAGATATTCGGCAAGGCCTTCGATGAACCAGAGGGGAATCTGCATGACCGCACCGCCTCCGCCCATTCTTCCCTTCGCACCGAAAATCAAATCATACTGGAAGGCATGGACCAGCTCATGGCCGATGACATGGTCGGTTTCATCCAGAGAGCCGCTGAAGGGGAGGACAATCCGACGTTTGTACTGCTCGGTGAAACCGCCCGTCCCTTCGCCGACCAGCTCTGGAATGACCGTTGTCTGCTCAAAATGGGGATGGCTGGCATACATAATCAGAGGCTGACGGCTGCGCAGGTTCTGACTGAAAATTCGGGAAAGCCGATAGTACCAGCGTTCGGCCAAGCGGGCCGCCTGCATAATAGCCTCTTTTTCTTCAGGATAAAAATAAATGTCGAAGTGCTCTGTCTTGAGAATCTTATAATCGAATTTTTCATACTGGACCTTGTTCCGGCCAAAATACTGGCCAAAACCTGTCTCTACCATTAGTCCCAGAATTCCCAGGAAGAGGGTCAAAACAATGAAAATTCTCTTAAAATTTTCTGCCAACTTTATGTTAAAGAACATCCTTATTCTCCTTTCTGGATATGGAATTTTCAATTTCCGTCCGTTCGATCATATCAATACCTTCATAAGATTATTAAAATCATAGAGATACACATCTCCATTCTTCAGGCCAATTCTTATTATACAAAATTCGTGCCAAAAACCTCCACCTGAAAAGTCAAGAAATGACCATCTATCCTGTCCTAAAAATTAGACAAATGTCTACTTTTATTTATTCCAGGACAATTCAACGATATATCTGTTTAATTCTTTTCTCCCAACTCCGGATTCGTCCGGTATTTCTCAAACCAGGCCATGAGATAAAGCTGCTGGAGAAGCCGGTGGGAAGGTCTCCGCCAGCCGTGGAACTCCTCGGGCATTCTCACTAGAAGCGTCTCCTTTTTCAGCATCTTCAGGGCACGGTAATATTCTTCGCTTTGGCTGATGGGAGTCCTTAAATCCGCTTCGCCGGTCATGACCATTGTCGGCGTCGTCACATTGGCCACATAATGGAGAGGAGAGCGAAGAGCGTATTCCGTCGGATCTTCCCATGGAAAGGTTTTAAATTGCCTGTACCACATATGGTAATCTGTCGTTCCCACAAAGGAATGCCAGTTAATCACCGGCCGCATGGAAACGGCTGCCCGGAAGCGGTTTGTATGGCCGACAATCCAGGCTGTAAGGACTCCGCCGCCGCTGCCCCCGCAGACAAAAAGATTATCTTTATCGATAAATCCCTTGGCCAGAGCCGCATCAACGCCGGCCATCAGATCATCATAATCTTTACCAGGATAGGAATATTGAATGCCGTTGACAAATTCCTGCCCGTAGCCCGTGCTTCCCCTTGGGTTCATGTACAGAACAGCATATCCGCTGGCGGCAAAATTCTGCCAATCCCAGTTAAAAGCCACGGAATACATCGCCCACGGGCCGCCATGAATCCAGAGCAGCAGGGGGTATTTCTTGTTGGGGTCGAATTCAGCCGGCTTGATCAGCCAGCCCTGCAGATCCAGTCCATCCGGCGACTTGAACCGGAGCTCTTCCATCTCCCCGAGTTTGATTTCCGCCAGGACATCAGAGTTGACATCCACGAGTTCCTTGATAAGGTCCGGCTTGGCCAGATTGAATGTCACCAGGTAACCCGGACGATAGGGAGTCGACAGAGTCGCAGCGGCCTGTCCGTTTCCCGCGATGGAAATTCTGGAAAGAACATGGGCGCCCTTGGTGATCTTTTTAACAGCTCCACGCAAGGAGACAAAATAGAGATTGGACTCTCCCCTTTCCTGCATCTGATAATAGAGGCCAGAATTATCCTTCGCCCAGGCTCCACTAAAAGGAGAGCTGGGGAAGTCTCCGGCGAGCCGACTTTTAGAGCCTCCTTCGGAATCCATGAGATAAAGGCTGGCAAGATGGCTTGTAAAGTTCTTGTCGTCATAGCCTATATAAGCCACCCATTTACCGTCCGGTGAAAGGCGAGGTCCGAAGTCCGGTCCTTTTCTGTCTGTCAGAGTCTTGATCTCCAGTGTCCTGAGGTCCACAGCATATATCTCGGAATCGTTTTCCTGATATTCCGCATCGGGCTTGCGGATAGCGGAAAAATAAATCCTCTGACCGTCGGCCGACCACTCAGGGCTGCTGTGGGAATAGTCTCCGGATGTGACCTGCCTGGGAGTCCCGCCGAGTTCGGCATCAATGACGAAAATATGCGTATACCCCTTGGGCAGGGGGCCGCGTCCATCCGCTCTCCATGACAACCGATCGATAATTACAGCCGGCGCGGCCCACTTGGCCCTTTCCGGCCTTTTAGGGAGTTTAACGGATAGAATTGGTTTCTCGTCGGCGATGAACGCCGTGAAGGCCAGCTTTTTTCCGTCCGGAGACCAGGTCAAATTCCCCGGCGCATGTTCGAGATGAGTGAGCTGGGCCACTTCCCGTGTATCCAGCCACATGACATGAATCTGGGTTGTTTCATCCCTTTCAGATAGAAAAGCAATCTTTTTCCCGTCTGGAGACCAGACCGGCGAAAAATCCCTCCAGTTTCCGTGAGTAAGCTCCCGGACTCTTTTCCCTTCGATATCCACGATCCAGAGGTTGCTCCTCATATGGTCGCTCATCTGATCCACCCATCCGCGGGTGAATAGGATGTTTTTTCCGTCCGGAGAAATGTTCGGGCTCCCCACGCTTTCCATCTGCATGAAAGTATCCGTACACAGCAGCCTGACGCTTTTCTCTCCGTCCGGTTTTTCTCCCAGTGCTCCAAGAGTCAGAATCACCATAAGTGCGAGATTGAGAATAATAAGTCTCTTCATAAAAAAACTCCTTTCATAAATGAATATTCTGGGATTTTGATGATCGGCGAATCCCGATTTGAGACATGTGCGGCACACGGAGAATTTAAAAACAATATTGTTTTAATGTCAAGGACGCCGATAATCCCAAAATTGCCATTAGGAAATTACCAACAGGGATAAAACCTCATTGAGGGTATAGAAAGCGGTTGTGCAGCATGCTTTTCGACAAAAAGGTACAGCCCGATTTTCACTCTTGACCCACAGTTCA
>JBAVVD010000031.1:0-21413 GCA_049697115.1 Candidatus Aminicenantales bacterium | reverse complement strand
CGATCGCCCATATTACCGTGTTGCTTGTGGCACTGACTGCCCATCGGTTAGGCTTTTATGATAAAATACGCTACGTGAAATCATTTCTGCCAAACCTTGTTAAATAGGGGGTTTCGTGACGCCCTATAGAGGGAGATAATGTCGCCGTCAACAAAATGACGTTCAATAATATAAAGACAGGCAGTTGGAATGGTTTCATTGGAAGTTCTCCGTGTCCCTTCATATCTGCATTTTGGTTGCTCAATGGGAAAAAGTCAAATCCTTCGGCCATTAGAACTTAAAAGACGGGCGGCACATCATCTTGAAGGTTGCCCTGGAACTCAATAGGACGATCCACGGGGACGTTGGGGGAATCGCGTCAGGATCCCTTATTAATCCGGTCGGCAAATTTGGGACCACCCAGCCCCAGGTAGTCTCAATACAGGCGTTTGATGATGGCGAAAGAGGATTCGATGTTTTGCGCGGGGCCGAGATGATCTGCAAGGTTTATGAAGTCGACCCGATGCTCTGTCCTCGATGCGGCGACCATCAAGACTTCCTGATAAGCGATCCGCGGAGGGGGAGGTCTGATCCCGATTATTCAAAATCCCGCATCGCAATGAGGAGGGCCCGCTCGATGGCCCGTTCCTGCAGGGAATGGCCGGAGGCCTCGGCGATGACCAGTTTGGACAAGGGGAGCATCCGGTGCAGTTTGTAAGCGGCCAGCGGCGGGCAGATCATATCATAGCGCCCGTTGACGAAGACGGCCGGGATATCCTTCAGCTTGGCGGCGTCCCGAGAGAGCTGTCCCTCCTCAAAAAAGCAACGGTTGGCCATGTAGTGGTTCTCGATCAGAGCCAATGAATGGATCGTATCGGCCAAAGTCGGCGTATCAAGAAGTCTCGCGATCTCCGCGTCCTTCGCCTGAAGCTCCGCGATCTTGAATTCATACTCAACCCAAGCGCGGGCGCCTTTCTGGCGCTCTTCCGCATTCCCGCTCTGGACGAGACGGAGAACGGCCTGGGGAGAAGGCCGCTGACCAAGGAGGCTTTCCAGCTTATCGTAAGCTTCCGGGAAAAACGCCCGAACTCCCCGGTAGTAATGATCGATTTCCTCCCGCGTTCCGGTGAACACGCCCCGCAGGACCAGCCCCGCGGTCGAGGCCGGATGCGTTTCGGCATAGGCCAAAGCCAGGGTCGAGCCCCACGAGCCGCCGAAGAGAATAATCTTTTCCAGTTTCAGGTGGACGCGAAGCTTTTCGATATCGGCCACGAGATCGGGAGTCGTGTTTTCCCGCAGTTCGAACAGCGGTTTGGACAAACCGCATCCTCGTTGGTCGAAAAGAACGATCAGGAATTTTTCGGGGTTGAAGAAGCGGCGGTAGTAGGGGGAGCTTTTCGCGCCCGGCCCGCCGTGCAGGACGACCACCGGCTTTCCTTGAGGATGACCGCTGAGCTCATAGTGGATCTGGTGGAGATCAGAAACCTTCAGGTCTCCCGTCTGGAAAGGTTCGATGTTGGGCCACAACCGGACGTCGGCCGTCTGGGACAGGTCTCCGTTCCCCATTCCCAGGCAAAGGACCGCTCCCAGGATCAATCCTCCGATGCGCGATGTCTTGGTCATGTCGGTCGCTCCTCTCTTCTGCCGTCGGGGTTCATGGGGATAATGCCTTTGCGGCGGGAAAAGATCACTATTTGATCCATCCAATCATCATGGGAGATTGTAAATCACGACTCAAAAAGGTGTCAAGAACTTCTGGAGAATGGGGGGATGCGGCCCGGAAGCTGTCCGCGGCCCCAGGTAGTCTCAATACAGGCGTTTGATGATGGCGAAGGAGGATTCGATGTTTTTGTCTTCCAGGATGATCGTGAATTCATTCAGTGTGGAGACGACTTCCACCACATTAATACCTTCCCAGGCCAGGGCTTTGAGAATGTAACTGTAGACTCCGGGGATCAGAGCCGTGCCATGGGGCAGGAGGATGGTGACCGACGAGAGATTGTCGATCTGGGAGATCAATTTTTCTTCTTTGAAAAAGGCCAGGATTTTTTTCTTGAGCTCCTTGCCGGCGATCAAAGTCGTTTCGTTGATGCCCTGGGTGAACGTTAAAAAATAATTCTGCCGGATGTTCGTCTGGTCCAGTAGCTTTTTCTGTTTCAGGACAAGGGATTCCGAGTTGGCATAGGTCATTTCCACAAGGCTGGAACGGACGATGAAGTCCGGCGTATTCCGGAAAACGGCTTTTTGCAGTTTGGTGCTTTTCTTGATTTTTTGGGCCAGGCGATTCAAGGCGACAATGACTGCGCCCGGCTGAATTTTTTTCATCGCCTCCTTTTCGACTTCCGGCTTAATGAGGCGGGCCAGAGCCGAGAGGTTGACGATCCCGAGCGTCAGGGCGGCATCCAGGAAAGCCGACTTCTTGACAATTTTTTCCACGATTTCGGGTACGCTTATCATGTTAAAAATATAACAAATAAATTAGGAATTGTAAATAAAATTATAATTTTTGTAAATTATATGTAAAAATTTGACATTCGAAACGACATGTCTATAATGGCTTTAATCGTTTTTAATGGAAAGCAATTTTTATAGAAGGAGAATGAGAAAGATGTCCATGAAAAGCATGGAAGAAGTATCCGTTAGAGGAAATTGCCCCGTGTGCGAGGCGTTCGTTTCTCCAGAAGGAACCATTGAAGAAACGGAAATTCTGTACTGCCCGGAATGTCAATCCGTGCTTGTGGTCGACAGCCTGACCGGAAGCCATCTGGTCCTCAGTGAAGCCCCGTTGATCGAAGAAGACTGGGGAGAATAAGAAGGGAATCAAGGATAGAGCGGGTTCCAATTGCCGGCTGAGGGCCCATCCATTGGAATCCGCAGGAAACTCACTCTTCGGCGAAAATAATGCGACTGGCCATACTTCACGCGACTGTCCGCAAGGAAGAAAAGCTCATCCTGGATGCGGCCAAGGACAGAGGGATTTCTGCGGAATTGATCGATATCCGGACTGAGAATTTCAATGCGGACACCATGAAAATCACCTTTGACGTGGCGCTGGAGAGGTCCGTGTCCACAGTGAAAGGAAATTATGCCACGGCCTTTCTGGAATCCCTGAAGATTCCTGTGGTCAATTCTCTAAAGGTGGCGCGGAATTGCGGGGATAAATTCCTGACCTCCCTCCTTTTGAGACAGGCCGGAATCCCCACCCCCCGGTTTGCGATGGTGTTCAGCATGGAGCCGGCCCTCCAGGCCGTCGAGGAGCTCGGCGGATTTCCTGTCGTGCTCAAGCCTCCCTTGGGATCATGGGGAAGGCTTCTGGCCAGAGTCAATGACAGCGACAGCCTGGAAGCCCTTTTGGAGCATAAAGATGTCCTGGGAACTCCTCCCCAGAAAGCCTTTTACATTCAGGAATACATTCCCAAAGGAGGCAGGGACATCCGCGCTTTTGTCGTTGACGGGGAGACGATCTGCGCCATCTACAGGGAATCTTCCCACTGGATCACAAACACAGCCAGAGGAGCTGTGGCCCGGAATTGTCCGGTGACGCCTGCGTTAAGTCCCATTTGCCGCAGAACATCAGAAGCGGTCGGAGGCGGACTTCTGGCGGTGGATCTTTTTGAGAGGGACAACGGCCTGATGGTCAATGAAGTCAATCACACAATGGAATTCAGGAATTCGGAAGAGCCCACGGGAATCAGCATTTCCCAGGCCATAATGGATTATTGTTTAAAAATCGCGGAGACATGTCGATGAGCGAAGACCGGCTGCGAGTGTCCATTGTCGGCGGTTCGGGATATGCGGGCGGGGAACTCCTCCGCATTCTCCTCCAACACCCGAAGGTTCAGGTTTACCAGATCACCAGCAACCGCTTTGCGGGCCAGCCGGTTACCGTTCTCCACCCCAATCTCAGAGGACTGACTTTTCTGACGTTTGTCCGGACGGATGAAGTGGAGCCCTGCAACCTTCTGTTTCTGGCCCTTCCGAACGGAGAGTCCATGAATTCCATGGACGGATGGATGAAAAAAGCCGAAAAAATCATCGACCTCGGCGCCGACTTCAGGCTGCGGGACAAGGAGAGCTGGAAATACTGGTATGGAACAGAGCATGCCCGGCCCCATCGGCTGTCCGAGTTTGTTTACGGCCTGCCCGAGCTCTATGCGGAAAAGATAACGGACGCACGGTATGTGGCGGGTCCCGGATGTGAAGCGATTGTCTCCATCCTCTGCCTTTTCCCTCTGGCCAAGCATCGGCTCATTGCCGGAGACCCGATCATCATCGATGCGAAAATGGGAAGCTCCCAGGCGGGCCACAAACCCTCGGAGGCCTCTCACCATCCGGAAAGAGCCGGCGTTGTGCGCTCGTACAGGCCCACCCATCATCGGCACGCCGCCGAAATCGAGCAGGCTCTCCGGGATTTCTGTCCCGGCGTATGTGTGAGCATATCCGCCACGGCTATCGAAATGGTCCGGGGTATTCTGGTCACGATTCACACCTTCCTGGAAAATCCGGACTTTTCTGAGAAAGATGTCTGGAAGGCCCTGAGGGGCGAGTATGCGGACAAGCCTTTCCTGCGCATCGTCAAGCAGAGTCAGGGGCTTTATCGCTGTCCGGAGCCCAAGATTCTGGCGGGAACGAATTTTTGTGAAATCGGATTTGAAAAAGAAAAGAGAGGGAAGCGGCTGGTCCTGCTGGGGGCCATCGACAACCTTGTTAAGGGGACGGCGGGAAATGCGGTCCAGTGCATGAATCTCATGTATGGATTTCCGGAGACCACGGGATTGGAGTTTCCGGGACTTCATCCGGTGTAACTATGAATGAACAAATGCGGATTTTCAAGAATTTCAAAGGGATTATTGATTCCACACTGCGCGAGGGATTTCAGTTCTCCAAGGCGAATTTCTCCGTGGCCGAGCAGAAGCGCATTTTTTCCTATCTGGATAGGATCCGGGTCGACTATGTGGAAGTCGGAAATCCGTCCAAAATGGAAATACAAGAGATGATCAGGGAGATCATCCGGACGCGGCGGGGAAGCCCAGTCCGGATTCTTTCGCATATCAGAAACCATGAGAGGGATGTCGCAAAGGCCGTCGAAAGCGGCGTTGACGGGGTCAACATCCTGTGCACGGTGGATCCCGAACGCCTGGCGGCCATGAACATGACCTGTCTGGAATACATGGAAAAGCTGGGCCGGAATGTGGAAACGGCAAAGAAAAATTCTCTCGAGGTGAGGGTCGGCGTGGAGGATTTTTTTGGTCAGCCTGTGGAGAAGAGCTACGCAGTCTATCAACTGGCAGAGTCTCTGAAGGTGCAGAGAGTCGGGGTGGCCGACACGCTGGGCAAAACCATGAACTGGGAAGTGGCTAGACGCATCCGGGAGCTCCGCCGGTGTTTGACCGTGGATATTGAAGTGCATTTCCACAACGACCTCGGGCATGCGGTCAGTAATGCCCTGGTGGCTCTTCAATCGGGAGCGAATTGGGTCAGCACGTCTCTCCTTGGAATCGGGGAGAGGACTGGGATCACTCCCCTCAGCTCGCTTCTGGTCAATTTATATGTAATGGATTCAGAGCTGGCCCGGCGCTACAATCTGAAACTGCTGACCCGGGCGGAAAATTATATTTCTCGGATTTGCAACATCGAGATGCCCCCCCATTTGATGACGAACACATCCAATGGGTTTGCCCATAAGGCCGGAATCCATTTAAACGCCCTGATGAGATTGGGTCCTCAGAAATACGAGCTGCTGCCGCCGAAACTCATCGGCAATAAAAGAAATCTGGTCACCCATACGCTCCTTTCCGGAAAGACCGGAGCGCAGGATGTGAAGGAATTCCAGAAAAAATTCGGATGATTCATTTCCCGGAGACGGAAAAAAGAATGCCATGATCTTGATCAAAGCCGGGGGCGGAAAGGACATCAACTGGGAAGGCATCTCCCTGGACGTGTATGACTTGATGCAGACGGAGAAGGTCATCCTCGTCCATGGGGCGAGTGTCCGGAGGGATGAGATTGCGGAAAGACTCTCGATCCCTGTGAACAAAGTTGTTTCGCCGTCCGGCATCACGAGCATTTACACCGACAGGGAAGCCCTGGATGTTTTTCTGATGGCGTATGCCGGTCTCGTGAATAAACACACGGTCGCCTGTCTGCAGCGGCACGGCATCAATGCGGTGGGATTGTGCGGCGTGGATGGCCGGCTCTGGCAGGCCAAGGCGAAAAAAGAAATTCTCATCAGAGAAGGAGCAAAGACGAAACTTCTGAAGGACAACCTGACCGGAAGAGTGGAGAGAATAAATACAGAGCTCATCGGGATACTGCTCGAACACGGCTATCTTCCCGTGATCTGCGCTCCCGCATTGAGCTTTGAGAATGAAATCGTCAATACAGACAACGACTGGGCGGTGGCCGTCATGGCCGAGCAGCTGGGCATCCGGAAACTCGTCTATCTTTTTGAGGCTCCCGGCCTGCTCAGGAATCCGGATCAACCGGAAAGCCTCATTCCCCGTATTGAGAAAGGACGAATGGATGAATGCCTCGAGTTCGCCAGAGGACGGATGAAGAAAAAGGTCCTCGGCGTGAAGCGGGCCTTTGAGGGCGGGGTGGAGACCGTATATTGGGGAGATGGGAGAATCGACCGCCCGGTCAAAAGTGCCCTGGCCGGAAAAGGCACGGTGATTTGTTGAAATAAAGATGCGGATATTTTTATGAAGAATTTTTCACTGCTTCAGAAAAAATACGTGGTGAACACTTTCCCCAACAGGGGCCTGGTTCTGGTGGAAGGATCAGGGGCTTATCTGAAGGATGACTCCGGAGAGGAGTATCTGGATTTAATGACGAATTACGGAGTGAACATCTTCGGGTACGGACATCCGGAAATTACCGGAGCCCTTGTTCGCCAGCTCCAAAGGCTGACCTCGCTTCACGGGAGCTTTGTCAGCGACACGAGAGCGGAGGCCGCCCAGGCTTTGGTCAATCGCTGCGGGGGAGGGGTTGCGCAGGTCTATTTCGCAAACTCCGGAGCGGAAGCGAATGAAGCGGCCCTGAAGTTCGCCGTCCTGGCAACGGGGCGGAAAAGGTTTGTCGTCTGCCGCTGCGGATATCACGGCAAGACCCTGGGGGCTCTCTCGGCCACGGACGGGATCAAATACAGAGAGGCCTTCGAGCCTCTCCTCTGGGACTTCGCGCGCGTGGACTTTAACAGTCCCGCCGCCCTTGAGGAAGCCCTGGATGAGCGGACAGCGGCGTTCATCGTCGAGCCCATCCAGGGAGAAGGGGGAATTCAGGTTCCTGATCCAGGTTATCTTCAACAGGCGAAGAAGTTGTGTGAGTCCAAGGGGAGCGTCCTCATTCTGGATGAAATCCAGACCGGAACAGGCCGGCTGGGACATTTTTTGGCCTCCCATCCCGAGGGAATCGCTTATGATATTTTATGTCTGGGAAAAGGCCTGGCCGGCGGGCTTCCCGTGGGGGCCACCCTTGTCAATCCGAAGATAGCGGAGAGGATCCCTCGGCTGTCGCATACGTCGACATTCGGCGGAAATCCTCTGGTGGCTGCAGGAATCCTGGCGACTTTGCGAATCCTTGATGACGGAATGCTCAGCCGCATCCAGAGTATCGGGGAGTATTTTCTCCAGGGCCTGCAGGGCCTGAAGTCCGACTTGATAGTCGGTGTCAAAGGGAAGGGACTGATGATCGGATTGGAAGTGAGGGAAAAGCGGGATGACATTCTCAGGGAACTGCAGAGGCAGAACGTCCTGGCCATTCCTGCCGCGGACGGTGTCGTGCGCTTCCTCCCTCCTTATATTCTCGAAAAGGAGCAGGTGGATTTCGCCCTTGACAGGTTAGAAAAGTCGATTTCCCTCCTGTCTTAAGGATTGAGCCTGGAAGTCATGTGCCGGTTTTTAATGGTCAAATCACAGGTTCCGGTTTTTCCGGAGGAAATCCTCTTCAAATTTGCAGAGATGGCCGAGCGGAGCAAAGCCCCGGATGGAGACTGGCAGGGCGACGGATGGGGAGTGAGCTGGCTGGACAGAGAGGGGAACTGGCAGGAGCTGAAGTCCATTTCGCCCATGTGGGAGGAGATGGATGTTTTTTCGAAAATTCCGGAAAGCCGCCTTTTCCTCGCCCATGCCCGAAGCGCATCGTTTCCCCAGCATAAGAAGATACTGGCCTACAATCAGCCTTTTGTCCAGGAGCCCTTTGTTTTCGTCTTCAACGGCCTGCTCAAGGAGGTTTCATTTTCTTACAGTGTGCCGGGAAAGATCGGCGCCCAGAAAATATGGAACATCCTTTTGCATCTTTTAAAAAAACATAATCCCAGGGAAGGTCTGGAACAGCTCAGCCGGGTTCTCAGGAACAACGCCCGCCGTATTCTTGCTTTGAATCTGGGGCTGTGCGACAAGACAAACTTCTATGTCTACGGCCAGTATGCAGAAAATCCCGGCTACTATCACCTGCAGTTCTTTGACACCGCATCCTTAAAGATGGTGTGCTCGGAACCGCTTGAAGGGTATGAATTCCGGCCTGTCCCACTGGCTGAAACACTGGCCTTTTAGGAATTTTTTTAAGAAGCGACTGATTCCGATAAGAAATAAACGAGGAAGCCCGGGAAGCCCGGACGCTCTCTCCAAGGCGGACCGGCCGGCTCAGAACCTCCACAGGTAGGAGACCTTGAAGAAGAATCCTCGCTGCGTCTCCAGGAAGCGGTCGCTCTCGACATATTCGCCGCCGATCCATTCCAGTTTCTGAAAGGCGGAGCCGTAGCCCAGATGGACAACCGTTCCTGGAATATAGGTAAAGGACACGAGCGTGTCTACGGTCAACCTGTCGTGGAAGGTGTTGTACTCAAAGATCGCCCGCAGAAAAAGATACTTATTGATCTGGAAGGTGTTCCAGTTTCTGTAGATGGTATAGTCGTAGACCTTTTCTCTGTCCGATTTCCGGTAAAAGTCGCTGTAAGTCACACTGAATATGAAGTCGAGCTTCTCCACGGGCTGGTATTCGGCCGCGAGCTGGACCCTGTTCCCATGCCCTTGATAGGGATCGTCTGGATCATAAAAAATCAAATCGGACAACCTGTAAAAGGCGCTCAGATACACCTTCTTTGTCATTTGAGTGTAGAACTGGGCTCCGATGCCGTTCCGAAGGAATCGGCGGCCTTCATAGACTTCATTTCCCAGAAGTCCGTCAATCCGGAACTGTGTGCTTCGAGGAAGCTGGAACCTGAGAGTGAAGAGGTTTATGGTCTCAAACAAGCCAGAATATTTGTCATACGTATGGTAGCTCCAGTAAAAGGGCTCAATTCTCTGAAAAAATTTGGACTTGGGATAAAAACTATACATGGAAAAAAGATGCAGGCTTCTGACGCCTGTTCTTGTCAGGAAGCCCGTATCCACCTGAAAATCCTTGGCGACATCATGATATCCAGCGACTAGGTTGACTTTGCGCGTGGTGTATTCGTATTTCAGGGACAGGGCGTGGCCTTCCAAAGTGGAATCGCTGTCGTTCCCCCGGGTGAAAGATCCAAACAGATGGAACTCAGCCACGGATGTCTGAGTCAGCCGGAAACGTCCATCCGAGCCGACCACGCGGTTAAAGCCGCTGCCGGCGTCTCGCCCGGTGTAGAAGCCCCCGATGTAAGAGTCATCTTTGAACGAATGTTTGAACCGCAGGATGGTGAAGTCGGGATGTTCGTCCACTTCGTCGCCCGGGAGGTCATCTCTGGCATAGATGGCGGCGATGGTGTTTTTTGTCCCCAGCTTGCCGGTCAGCTTCAGTCCAAATATGGGATCAATGATGGTGCGCGTGTGAACCACAGAGACCAGAAAGGACTCCTCCGTCGCTCCGGCAAACTGGAAGAATTCGTTTCCTTCCTGGAAAAAGGGACGTTTCTCCGCGAAATACAGCGCGTATCGGATGTTGAAATCCACCTGGCCCGCGTCAGCCTCAACCTGGCTGAAATCCGGATTGTAAGCGCCGTCCATGGTGAGTTCTGAAGTCAGCCCGATTTTTCCGGTGAGGCTGATGTCGCTTCTCCGCTCGTCCCGCGCGAAGTCTCCATCGCTGTGCGAAAACCGGTCGCTGTAAGTGAAGGCCGGGAGGAGCTCCATGACCCGCTTGTACCTCAAACCGGTCACAGAAACCGGCTGGGCTTGGGCCATTATGGCCCCTTTTTCAAGGGAAATGGAAGGAACGCTGGCCATCTCGGAATGGCGAACGATCTGCCGGAAAAACAACAGACCCATGATAAACGTCTTTTTGCCGGGGAACCGTATGCTCTGGAGCGGTATCCGCACTTCCACGGTGAAGCCCTGTTCGTCCATCTGGCTTTTGCTGTACCAGACCATATCATGGCTGGGGTCAAGGTTCCCAACGTGGTTGATCATACCGTCTCCCTGAATTCCTAAAGGATTGATGCAAAACGCATAGGCTTCAAGGTTATTGTTGAATGTATCAATGAGAATGCCCACGTAGTCATCGGCAAACATGGCGTCCCGTTTGCATATAGAGGCCTTGATCTGATTGGGATCGCTGTCGTACCCGCGAAAGGCGAAATAGAAATTCTCGGCGTCATACAGCATGTAGCCCTCGGTCTTCTGGGAAGGTTCTTTGCCGTAGTCCGGCTGAAAGGTTTTGAATTCAGAGAGCTTGAGCGCGCCGGCCCAGACCGCATCATCCAGCTTCCCGTCAATCAAGGGCGGGGATTCCGCACGAGGCGCTTCCAGTGTCGAGCTGGAAAAGAGGTTGAGTGAGAAAAACAGGAGGATGACGATCATCGAAGCACTGCAGAGTTTTCTTGCCATTCCCTCATATCTCCTTTCAAAGGATTTGATGCACCGATATCCGGAATGTATAGAGAAGTTATTCATATCCTTTTTATACGAAATATTTGAAGAAATGGTTCCCTGCTTAGTCCATTTGTTCGATGTCATGGAGCTTTGCGGCGAGGCGCTTGGCACTGACAGGAAATGACGTCCGCAGCTCCGGAGCAAAGAGCGAAACCTTGAATTCTTCAATCATCCAGCGGAATTCTTCCAGGACCTTCTTTTTTTCCGGTGAGACCGGCGGCGTCAGTCCGGCCTTCATCCGGTTCAGGGCGTCGGTGAAGGGGACAATCTGGGCGGCTTTTTTGGCGTCTTTACCAGGGTCGTTTTTTCCGCGCTCCGCGCGCAGCCTCATGCCTTCAAGGTATCGGCGGATATGAGCGAGCCTTTCCATGGGATAGAGTTCAAGAAAATCGGCAGATACAAGAACTTTGAGTTCATCCCGGATGGAGGTGCAGATGGCGGCAGCCGCCGTGCGGGAACTGCCGGACTGCTCAATTTTTTGGAGAGCTTCCTGAACCCCCCGATAGGCGTCCAGAATCTCGAGCGTTCTCTCGCGGAGCCAATGGCCTTTTTCAAAAAGTGTTCTCACCGCGGCCTTCGTATGGGCTTCAAACTCCCTCTCTGTCCGCAGGTTTATCTGAAAAACTTCCCTCTTGAGGTTTTCGATCATCCCCTTTTCCACCCTGTCTTTTCCCCCAAAGAACAGGGCGGTCTTCCCATACTCTTCGGGCAGGAGAAGATATCTCTGCATGAATTTCAGGTCCCTGGCGAACCGAATCAGAAAAAGAGTCTCTACGCCCCGGACATGGGAGCTGAGTGCGTCCTCTTTTGTCCTGAAGAGTCTCAGGTTCACGCCATTATCGGCCGGCTCCAGCCCCGGATAGGCGTTCATTAAGGTTCCAATGGAAACAGCCTCCGGAAGCTCTCCAAAGTCCCAGGAGGAAATTCCGGTCTTCTCCCATGTTTCCCTGGCCGCTCGCCATTGTTGGGAATCCTCAAGATGAGAAGAGGAGAGGACAGCGGACACGACCGCTTTCCGGACTCCATCAAGGTTCCTTCCGGATGCGATTTCCCGGCCGCTGGAATCGATGGCGGCCAGGCGCACCGTCAGATATTTTGGAATTTCCGCTTTGGCCCATTCTGAGGCCGGGATGTCCACCCGGAATCTTTCCCGGACAAACCTGGCCAGGCTGTGGAAAAGCGACTCTTCTTTCTTCTGCATTTCCTTGACGATGATATCCGCAGTTTGGGAAACAGGAACAAGCTGCTTCCTGTATCGTTTGGGAAGGCCCTTGATCAGGGCCGATATTTTTTCCCGGAAATATCCCGGCACTCCCCATTCCAGAGGTTCAGCCGGAATATGGGGAACCAGGGGAGTGGGAATTTTTAGTGTGATGCCGTCATTGTCCTCGCCGGGAGAAAACTTATAGGAGGCCTGGACAGGCCTGCCGTCCAGGATAAGTTCATCCGGATAGCGGACAAGCTCTTTTTCATCGGGGAAGAAGAGAAGGAGGTCTTTTACGCTCATCTTCAGGAACTCATCGTTCCCCCCGGCGCGGATTCTTTGTTCCAGGCCGCGGAGATCATAAACTCCGGCCAGGCGCCTGGAATAGAAACCGGCGAGGGTGTCCTCGCTGACCAGGATATCCCGCCGCCTCAATTTCTCTTCCAGAGCAGAGGCTTTTTGACGCAGATCGAGGTTGTATTTGAGGAAGGCCGGAGGCTCGCGGAAGCGGCCTTCAACAAGGCCGGAGCGGATGAAAATCCGGTGGGCGTCTTCCGGATTGACAGGGCCGTAGGGAACATCCCTGCCGGAGACAATTTCAAGGCCGTAAAGAGTCACTCTTTGTTTGGCCCGAACTTCTCCACGGTTCTTATCCCAGTACGGCTCAGAGTAAGAATAGCGGCACTGGTTTCTTCCCAGTTCTTCGAGCCAGGCCGGATCGATTTTCGCCGCTGTCCGTGCGAAAAGCCGTGAGGTCCGGACAATCTCTGCGGCCACAATCCAGGGGCGGCACTTGTTGAAAAGGCCGGAGCCGGGAAAAAGCATAACTTCCCGTCCTTTGGCGGCGGTGTAGATATTTTTCTCCTTGTTGGCGGCAATGCTGGAAAGAAAGCCGCTCAGGACCGACTTGTGAATGCCTGCATAGAGGGAGGCGGATATCTCTGTTTTTTCCTTTCTTCCCGGCCGTCTCTTTTGCTCTTCCAGAATGGAGAGGATCTGGTTATGGACGTATTTCCATTCCCTCATCCGGGGGAAGGAAAGGAAATGTTCCCGGCAGTATTTTCTCTGCTCGCTTTTGGAGACGGGCTTTTCTTCGGCGCTGGAGGCGCTGTCCCAGATGTTGAGAAGGGTGAGAAAATCAGAGTCCGGGTGGATGAAGGCGGCCTGACTTTCGTCGGCCTGGGCGGCCTTCTCCGGCGGCCTTTCCCTGGGATCGCGAATGCCCAGGACAGAGGCGATCACAGCCACTTCCCTGAGACAGCCTTCTCTGTCGGCTTCAAGGAGCATCCGTGATATTCTCGGGTCCAGGGGGATGCGCGCCATGCGGCGGCCCAGGGAGGTCAGCCTGAAATCCGGAGCTTTTCCCGCGATAGCCTCCAGCTCCAGCAGGGTCTCATATCCGTCTTTGATGTTTTTCGGATCGGGCCTATCCACAAAGGGAAACTCGGAAGGATTCCCGAGCCCGAGGAACATCATGCGCAGGATGACCTCGGCCAGGTTGGAACGAAGGATCTCGGGCGAAGTGAACTGGAGCCTGGCTTCATAATCTTCACGGGAAAAGAGCCTGACGCAGAGCCCGGCCTCCAGGCGGCCGCAGCGGCCCATTCTCTGGTCAGCGCTGCTCCGGGAAATGGGGCTGACGGGCAGGGAGTTGATCCGGCTGCCCGGTTGATACTGGGCAATCCGGGCGAGGCCTGTATCGATGACATACCTGATGCCCGGGATGGTGAGCGAGGTTTCGGCGACATTGGTGGCCACCACGATTTTCGGTCCTTTAACAGAATAGACCCTGCCCTGATGCGAGGCCGGAAGACGGGCGTACAGAGGAAGGACTGTCGTCCCTGGATATTTCCTGCCTTCCAGACGTTCGCATGTTTCGAGAATGTCCTGTTCGGTCGGCATGAAAATAAGGATGTCTCCGGACTGTTTCTTTGATTTCAGATGGTCTGCGGCCTGGACGGTCCTATCGATATAATCGAATTCGTCCGAACCGGCCGAAGGGATTTCATCGTCGATATACTCCACATCCACGGGATACATACGGCCTCCGATGTGAATGACCGGAGCGCCGTTAAAGGCTTTGGAGAATTTTTCTGTGTCCAGAGTGGCCGATGTGATGACGACCTTCAGGTCCGGACGGAGGGGAAGGAGAGTCCTGGTTATTCCGAGCAGAAAGTCAATGTTCAGGCTGCGCTCGTGGGCCTCATCGATGATCAGCGCGTCGTAAGCCATCAGGCGGGGATTGGACTGGAGTTCGGCGAGAAGTATGCCGTCCGTCATTATTTTGATGCAGGCCTGCGGCGAAGTTTTGTCGGAGAAGCGAATCTTGTAGCCGACTGACCGGCCGAGAGGCTCTCCCAGCTCGTGGGCGATGCGGTGAGCGATGGTCACGGCCGCAATCCGCCGCGGCTGGGTGCAACCGATAATACCGGAGGAACCGCGCCCGGCCTCCAGGCACATTTTAGGAATCTGGGTGCTTTTTCCGCAGCCCGTCTCTCCGGAAATGATGACTACTGGGTTGTGCTTGATGGCGCGGACGATTTCGCGGCGCCGGGCCGTGATGGGAAGCTCAGGGGGGAAACTCACGGCGGGTCGGCGCCGGATGAGGGGGCCTTTCGGTGCGAAGTATTTCCTTTTTTCAGGCGGCAATAAATTCCTCTTGTTTCAGATGATTAAATATAATAAATCCGATGGAGTTGAGATTTCAATACTGGCGGATTATCATGAATCCGTTCTTATGAAGAAGTTTTATGAGTTGTTTGCCTGATAATTGCTTTCATTTTTCATTAAGAACGGATATTTGTTATCCAAAGATTTTAAATCTGTATTGAACTTCCTTGTTCCGTAATGTTGAAAATCCTCTAAAACTGGAAAGCTTCGATCAATCCTTTCTGTAAACAGGGTAGATATCCTTAGGAATATTCTGATAGGGGAGAGTGGAGAGGTCGGCCGGCCCCCAGCCGGGCGCGTCGACTTCGATGATGGCTCCGGCCAGGCCCGTGTCGGCAAAGCCTCTCCGGAAGTGGACGCGCGACTTGAGAACGATGATGTCCAGAGCTTTGGCGTCGAGGCCCAGGGCTTCGAATATTCTCGTGTCCATGACCTGCACGAGCTGTGGGGTCAGGATGACGCGGTTGTTGGCGTCCAACAGGATGACGGCCAGGGTTTCGCGGCCGACTGGGCCGAGAAACTCTATCTTGCCATCGATTTTAATCGGCTTGCCGGCGAATTTATCCGTCCAGCCGCCCACGGCGATAGACACGGAATCTCCCGTTTTGTGTCGGGCCTTGATTTCTTCGAGGGCCTTTTCATCGCGCAGCGTGGCGATGCAGAAATTCCTGGCTCTCTGGCGGATGAGCTCTTCGAGGATATACGTCGAGCCGCCTGTCCTGTCACTGTGGTCGGCTACGATAACGGGTGTCTTTCCCTCTTTGGCTGCGGCGATGGCCAGGGCAACTCCTTCTTCCGTACGGGGGAGCTTTTTCCCGGCAAAGATGTGCCTGAGCCGCCAGATATAGTCGGACATGTCATCAGCGATCCTCCCGGCCAGGGCTTTGTCATTATTGGTGACGACAATGACCGTCGCGCCCGCGTCCGGGACATCGGCATAGGCGAAGCCGAAGGCGACCGAGACATAAGTCCCCGGATGTTCGCATTCCCAGATTCGGGCTCTTTCCATGATCTCCATGGCTGGAGATGTCCCCGTGCCCTGAAAAACGCTGGGCGTGATGACTCCCGGCTTTCTGACGGCCATGGCGGGCTTGTACCTGCCGCGCAGAGTCTGGATCATCACTCGAGCGGCAGTCTCTCCCGTTAAAGTTGTGTCGTAGTGAGGATATCTCTTGATGATGAAGACAGCATCCGCCGCTTCGGCGATCTCCTGGTCTTCGTTAGCGTGGAGGTCGAAGGTGACCATGATGGGAACGTTGCCCACGGCCTCCCGCACCCGGCGCGCCAGCTCGGCTTCGGGTTTGGAGATGCCGGTGACGGCCATAGCGCCGTGGAGGGCCAGGAATACGCCGTCAAAAGGGCCCTGTTTCTTCAGGTCCTCGACGATGAGGCCAGTGTATTTATCAAAAGCTTCCCGGGTGATCCAGCTCCCCGAGGAGCCGCCGCGGGCGTCCCGGGGGGAGAGAACACCGACGAGCTCCACATTGCTGTATTCTTCACAGGTCGCCCTGAAGCCGCTGATGTAGTCACGATCGGCCTTGATGATGTCGCGCGTGGGTGGTCCGTAATACTCCCAGTCTTCAACAGTCGTGGGGTCGGGACAGAAGGTGCACGTTTCGTGGGAAAAAGTCGCCACGGCAATCCTCAGCTTTTTTTTCTCCGCCGCCTTCTCGCAGGAGATGAGGCCGAGAGCCAGAAAAAATGTTAAAAGCCAATAGACGGCTACAGAAATATGCTTATGGTTTCGCACGGCTTCCCCTCCCGGCAACGATTATAAAAAAATTCATGCCTCACCGATGTCTTCTCACGTGAAGAAAAATTCTATCCCTGCCGAATCGCCAGTGTCAAGGACCAAAATCAGTCCTTTTCGAGCTGCGGAAGCCAGAGATAATAGAATCCGCTCTTCAGAGTCGGCAGCAAATCTTCGAGGCGTTTTTCATCAAAAAGCGTTGTTTTGCCGAGGGTTGCGGCATAGAGCATTTGAAAAATTATTTGGAGAGTCGAAACCTGTTTTTTCCCTTTAAAAGGAAATCGATGTCAATTTTGTCCTGAGGGCGGCTTGACATTTTTTTAATTTTTATCAGTTCATTGATTCCGATAAAGTAAACCTTCTCTGTGCCATATGTTCCAACCACTTTGTTTTTCCAGGCTTTTTGGAAACTGCATCCCCGAAGAGAAAGAAAAAAGTCCACCCGTATCGGCTCATACCCCAACTGGATGATATTTCCTTTTTTTCGAAAATCCTTATCCGAGAGATTCAAACTTTCAAATCCGAAATCATGAAGAGCCTTGATGATTTTTTTGCTGTTCTTCAAACTGGGCTCAATGAACAAGTCGATATCTTTGGTGTACCTGGGTTTGACATAGAAAGCCACTGCATAAGCGCCGATGATGCAATATTTGATTTTATATATGTTGAATAACTTGAATAACTCTTCGAAGTCTTTTTCGGTTTTCATTCGTTGACTCTTTTTTCATTTTAAAAGATCTTTCCCTGAGAAACTGAATGGTCTCAAGCCTCTTTTCCGGACTCATCAAGAGGTAATAATCCGTGTCGAATTCCTGAGCGTCTGAGAATGAGTTTGAAATTTTCAGCCAAATCTTTTTGTTCGTCACGGCGATTCTGCCTTTCAGCTTATGTTAGTCATTATAAAAGGATTTGCGGAAAGAGTCAATTGAAGAAGGCGACTCGGAAACATCTCCGTTTCGGTGATAACTTAGATTTGGAATGGGAGTCCTGATATGGCTCTCCCCTGGCCGTCCTCATCTCCACTTATATGCTCGAAAATCGGGTCATTCTGAATTGAGCGATTTCTTCCCCGTCTCTCCGGATCGCTGAGGGCCGGTGTTATAACGCCATCCGCTTTTTCTTACCCCATTTGAGTTTCATGGTGAGTATCTTATCTGTGGAAAAAATATGGGCGGCAATGAGGACGAGAACGACGAAAACCAGAAACATGTAGAGAATTCCGTAGAGAACGAAACTGTAATTTTCCAGAAATATGTTCTGCGTGGTCAGGAATGGGTGAGAGAAAGGAATGGCCAGAATAAAAATTTTCAGCGGCAGGGAGAGCGAGTTGACATCGGAAAACAGAGAAAGGAAATACGGAATCATGACGAGGAAGATCATGGGCATGATGAGTCCCTGGGCGCTCCGGAAATCCTCGGCCAGAACGCCGAGGATCATCGCCATGGCCAATGCGCAGAGGATGGCGAAGAACAGGGAGGCTCCCAGAATCAAATAACCGTTTGTCGTGAAGGACAGCCCCAATTTCTGGACGATTCCGGTCATCTGGGAAGGGGAGGGAATATCTCCGCTGAATCCTCTCATAAAATATCTGAATCCGATCATATAAATGGCGGCAGAAAGGAGGCCGACCAGTCCGGAGGAAAGCATTTTGGCGGTGATGATTGAGGTCCGGCTGATGGGAACAGTGAGAAGAGTCTCCAGGGTTTTATTCTGTTTTTCCAGGGCGATCGCCGAAATGACCATCTGCGAAGAGTAGATAATAATCATCATTAGAATCACGGGAATAAAAACCGATTGGGAATAAACAAGTCCTGTGATCTGCTCGGCAGAGGCTTCGGCCATGCGGCTTTTCACTATGACAAAATCTTTGCTTTTAATGGGATTCTTTAAATAATCAGGGTCGGCCTCAGGGAGCTTCTCCTGGAGTAGGGCGTTGGAGTAATATCCGTTAATCGCGGAGACGACTCTTCTCGGCACGGCGGAATTTTTCATGCCGCTCAGAGAAAATGACCGTATAAAAGAATAGGTCTCGAGCTCTCTGGCTGGAAATTCGGAGACCGATTCCCCGAAACCTCGAGGGATGACCAGAAGAAGATTCGTATTGCCTTCTTTGGCGGCGTCAATGGCGCTTTCTTTGGTGTTCGCTTCCATGAGCTCAATCTCAAATCTCTCCGAGCGAAGATTGCGGATAAGCTCCTGGGAAGAGGCGGAACGGTCAAGGTCCAGGATAGATATTTTCTGCGGTTGGACCGCCTTGATCACTTCTTTCTTCGCCAGTTGCCCGATGAAATAAAACAAACCCAGCATGACAATCAGCGAAAAAATCAGTTGACGGGTGATGAGTTCTCTGATTTCTTTAATGAGGAGATTGAAGAATTTTTTCATGGCAGTGAACTCCTGAATACTTCTTCCAGATTATTAGCCTGATATTTTTCTTTCAATTCCTGGGGAGTTCCCGAATCAAGAATTTTTCCTTTGTCGATCATGGCCACGCGGTCGGACAGAAATTCTATCTCCAGCATATTATGGGAGGAAAGGAGAACAGACGTTCCTTCTTTAACATATTTTTTGATCATTTCCCTGACTTCCAGTGCGTTGATCACGTCCAGTCCGGATGTGGGTTCATCGAGAATGGCCAGAACCGGCCGAGTCATCAGGGCCCTGGCCAGGAGAAGTTTTCTGGTCATGCCCTTGCTGTAAGTGCCGACTTTATCGCGGATGCGCTCTCCCAGGTCGGCGATGGATTCTGCCCTTTTCATGAATTCCTTTTTGTCGTCAGGCGTTCTGGCATAGAAGCCGGACATAAACTTGAGATATTCCTTCCCTTTCAGATTCCTATAGGCGCCGGCCTCTTCCGGGAGATAGCTGATTTTTTCCCTGATTTTTTCAGGATTTTTTTTGAGGTCATAGCCCAATATGGTGGCTTTTCCATCTGAAGGGGAGAGAAGAGTGGATATGATGCGCAGGGCCGTCGTCTTTCCCGCTCCGTTGGGACCGATCAAGGCAAAGATTTCTCCCCCTTTCACCTCGAAGCTGATTCCTTTTAAGGCTTCCAGACTTCCAAAAAATTTTTTCAATCCTTCCACTTGAAGAACCACATTCATGGCGAACTCCTTTTTTGGGTTCACTATTTTATGTCATTGTTATTGAAAAGTAAATTGTGAATTAAATTTTTTGGCTTCGTATTCATGGGCGGCCAGTTTCAGGGAGTTTTTAATTCTTTGTGAGGAACGCGTCCATGGGTAATAAATTCTCAGCCGATTTCCATCCACTCACGTAAGTCAGAACGCGCCGTGCTTCATGAAGACTCATAAATTCTTCTTGCGCATTGAATGGCCGAAGAAATGGCCTCGGGTTGGCCTGGTCTTGTAGCCGGGTTTACAGTATGTAAGTCAGGCTGATGGCAAAAAAGTCCCTCCGGTGAGTCTTCTCACCTTGCGCATCCTTTTGCATGCAGAAATTCGCACCGACCACAATCCCCAGACTACCGGAGAAGTGTCCTATACCGGCACCGATAAAAACGTCTTCAAAAAATGGATTGCTCACCTGTGTCCCGGCCACAAGGCTAATGGAGATTTGGTTAATGAATGTTGTCAATCCTGTGTGATTGTAGCGGGGCGCAGGGCACCTCGGCCTTTTCAGGTAAAAATGCCCAAAGAGACACGGGGCCAACGAGAATCTCCGTCTGGCAGAGTCTTCCTCCCTTTCCTGATGATTAAATGTTCCCATGACGCCGATGCTGGAGGTTAGCCAGGAGCCGCTGTAGTTCCCAAAGGTGGCCAGAATCCAGAGTGGTTTTATGCCGAAAAGACTGATCCGGTTGATGGTATTTTCTGAAAGAGCGATTTTCGCCTGACCTTCTATACAGGTTTTACAATATATAAAATTCCGCTGGGATTCGATGATTGAATGCACCGCTCGCTGGGGCGGGCTTGGTTGGTGGTGTATGCATCGTTCAGCCTCGCTGTCGCTCGCTCATTTGCCCGCCTTGGCCGGTGGGCATGCTGGCTTGGCCGCCAGCATTTTATGTAGGAATACGATTCGGCTTTTCGTGTTTGGCGCATTTTGCGCGGCGCAAAATGCGCCAAACACTTTGCGTCATCAACCTCGCAAAAATTCTCTAAAAAATCCTTTTTATTTTATATTGACGGCGGCGAAAAATTTATAAAAGGTGTTTTTGCTCAGTTTCTTCCGCCCTAGCAGCCAGTAGCTATTCATAGAAGAAAATCAGGCGGCTGGGAAGGCGAATCTTTCGTGGATGCGGAGCGTGATTGCTAATACCCCACCCACCCAAAGCAGTCTTTGTGCTCGGGACTCATCCGCCTTCGGCGTATTCGTCTGCCTGCGCTCAAAGACTGCTTTTCCCCTAAAGGAGGAAGAAAACTTGTATCAAATATTCATCAACACTTCTGTCTTTTTTCGAAAAACCAGAACAGTCCGCAACGCCAAAAGACATTTCGCCTTTCAGGCGAAAAGACTTTTGCCCTTCGGATTAGCGTTGCTTTGATGAATATTTGGAATGTTCCTCTAGCTTCAAAGGTTTAGCGTGTTAAAATAAATTGAAGGTGATAAAAGGCCATAGATTTAAAAGATAAAAAGAACTAATATTGATAACATACAAATTTAATATTTAAAAAATAAAATTTTTTCTTTACAAAATAGAATCACTATGCTATATTTCTACTTGTTAAATATTAATGAGGGTTAGGATGCATAGTGATATTAATATTAAGCCGTTAAAGACACTGGCAAAGAGAATTTTTGCTGGCGCCTCTATCTACAGTATTGCAAAGCTCCAACAAAGCCCAACCGGCGTCCCTACCCTAAATATCAAAAATATCTCTGACGGAAAAGTTTCTCTTGAAAGCTCATCGAGGTTTTCGATAGAAGGTTTTAAGACCGCAGAGCGGTATATGGTTTTTCCCGGAGATGTTCTTCTTGCCTGTCGTGGGACACAGCTAAAAGT
>JBAVVD010000030.1:0-1530 GCA_049697115.1 Candidatus Aminicenantales bacterium | reverse complement strand
GTTCGACATCCAGTCCCTTTGCAGTGTCAATCATGACTTCTGCAATGCCGCACTCCTGCAGTGCCTTCAAGTCCTTTGGGTCAGCCAGTTTGAATGCTTTTTTCCAGAACGGATGATCAATCCAGTTTCCGCAGAGTTCATGAATGAACATCCCGAGCCTGACATCATGGACATTGATTTTTTTTAGCATGTTTTACCTGCAGCACTCTGGAAGCATAAGAGAAGCCTACTTTGAGTTTTTTGCACTTTCCAATCGATTATAGGAAGTATCGGCATACCGCTGAGTAAGTTAAGGATTGATTAATAAATATAATCTTACACCTGATGGAATGCTTTTTGCGCGTCTCATACTTGCTGCTCTGCATGATCGCACAGGAATTGGAGGGCGAGAGTGTATAGGATGATGGGTGGACTGAATTGGTAATTAGGCTGAAGTTGTTTTCTCAACCTGGTTTATGTGCAAGGTAACGCTTGATCAAACCATTGGTTGAAGAGTCGTGGGAAGACGCGCTGTGTTTGCCCAGAAGTTCGGGCAATAATTTTCCGGCGAGTTGTTTGCCGAATTCAACACCCCATTGATCAAACGCATTGATGTTCCAGACCACGCTTTGCACAAATACTTTGTGTTCGTAAAGGGCGAGCAGCATTCCCATGGTGTACGGGTCGAGCCGGTCAAACAACAAGGTGTTGCTTGGGCGGTTGCCCGGGAACACCTTGTAAGGTAGCAGCGTTTCCAGGGCTGTGCCGCTGAGCCCTTGTGCCACGAGTTCTGCACGGGCTTCCCCAGCCGTTTTGCCCAGCATCAATGCTTCGGTCTGAGCGAAGCAGTTCGCCAGCAACATGGCATGGTGCTCGCCCAGCGGGTTGTGGCTGGAAATGGGTGCGAGAAAATCGGCAGGCACCATGCGCGTGCCTTGGTGTATCAGCTGGTAGAAAGAATGCTGGCCATTGGTGCCGGGCTCTCCCCATACCACCATGTGAGTCGCATAATCCACGTCGTGGCCGTCGCGGTCCACGCGCTTTCCATTGCTTTCCATTTCCAGTTGTTGCAGGTAGGCAGGGAAGTGCTGCAGATATTGGTCGTAAGGCAGGATGGCATACGAGGCTGCATCGAAGAAATTGCCGTACCAGATGCCGAGTAGTCCGAGTATCACCGGCATGTTTTTTTCGAAGGGCATTTCACGGAAGTGCCGATCCATGGCATGCCCCCCCGCGAGCAGGCTTTCAAAATTGTCCATGCCGATATAAAGCGCGATGGGCAGGCCTATTGCCGACCACACCGAATAGCGTCCGCCGACCCAGTCCCAGAATTCGAATACGTTGTCCGGGTTGATGCCAAATTTGGATGTTTCGGCGAGATTAGTCGAGACTGCTGCGAAATGTTTTGCGACTGCGTCTTCATATCCCAAATGATTAACCAGCAAGATTCGTGCGGATCGGGCGTTGGTGAGTGTCTCTTGGGTGGTGAAGGTTTTTGAGCTGATGATGAACAGCGTGGTTTCCGGGTCGAGTCGCTTGAGCGTTTCTACC
>JBAVVD010000029.1:0-106899 GCA_049697115.1 Candidatus Aminicenantales bacterium | reverse complement strand
CTTTTTGCAAAAAACAATATCTCTATCTTATTGATATTAAATGCATTATAATGGTTTAGGAAAACGTCATTTTGACATCTTCTAAGTTATTCATTTAAAATAAGTTGGAATTTCGTGAAGACCTGTCAGATTAGAACAGAGTATAGATAAAGGGCCCTACGCCGGACACAGTGGCGAAAACCAGGAGCAAACCGAAGAGAACGAGAATGACCACCATGGGAATCAACCACCATTTCTTGCGCTTCCAGAGGAGGACAAAGATTTTACCTATGACTCCAGCGTTCGCCGCAGAGCTTTTGAGCCATTTTTTCATTGGGCCTCCGGATATTTTTTCTTGGCGACCAGGAAATTTTCGATCGCCAGTATGTCCAATCCACTGTTGTTGAATGTCCACAGCGCATTGGCAGGACTTCCCACAATCGGCTCTCCCCGCAGATTGAAGGAAGTATTCATTAATACTGGGACTCCTGTGGCCTGGCCGAATTTTTCTACAATTCTGTAGTAACGCGGATTCACTTCCCTCTGGATGATCTGCAGGCGCCCCGTGCCCCAGTGGTTGACGGCCGGAATGGATGCCTGTTTGTCGGGATAAATGGGCGCGACGAAAAGCATAAAGCGCGCCGGATAGTGACGCTCCGGCTGGGGAAAGTCAAAGTACTGGGTGGTTTTTTCCTCGAGAATGACGGGAGCAAAGGGGCGAAAGGGTTCACGGAATTTAATTTTGGCGTTGACAATTGCCTTCATGTCCGGCCGCCGGGGATCAGCCAGGATGCTACGGTTGCCCAGAGCGCGGGGGCCCCATTCAAACCGCCCCTGGAACAATCCGGCGACTTTTCCTTGGACAAGCTTCTCGACAATCCGGTCGAGAAGGGATTCATCATCACTGAATTCCTCATAGCTGAGGCCCTGAGTTTTCAAGAAATCAGCGACTTCGCTCCGTGAATATTCTTCTCCCCAGTAGCAGTTTTCCATGATAAATCGGCGGGGCTTTTTGAGCAGCACATGGTAGGCGTATAGGGCCGCTCCGAGCGCTCCACCGGAGTCACCCGCTGCAGGCTGGATGAAGATATCCTCGAAAGGTGTTTCCCGCAGGATGCGACCGTTGGCCACACTGTTCAGGGCCACGCCTCCGGCCAGACAGAGTTTTTTCAGGCCGGTAAGGCGGTGGACATGATGGGCCATTTTCAGGAGAATTTCTTCTGTCACTCTCTGAATGCTGGCTGCGATGTCCGCATATTTTTGATTTTGTTCGGCCACCCGGTTGTCCCAGTCCGGATGGTCCTTTTGGGGATGGGTCCGGAGCGTATAAAATTTGGATTCCGGGAAACGCGGCGTGCCGAACAAATCAGCGAATTTTTGATTGAACGTTTGCTCGGTGGAGTGATAGAAGCTGAAATAATCCATGTTGAGGCGGAAACTTCCGTCGTCGTTCACCCGGACGACTTTGTACACCTGGTCCGTGTAGCGCGGCTCCCCATAGGGGGCCATGCCCATCACCTTGTATTCGCCTTCGTTCACCTCAAAGCCCAGAAAGGCCGTAAAGGCCGAATAAAGTAGACCCAGGGAGTGGGGGAATCGAATCTCGCCCAGTAAGTCGATCTGATTTTTACTTCCGGTCGTCCAGTCGGCACGGCCGCGTCCAATGGCTGCAGTTGTCCATTCCCCGACACCATCCACGGTAATGATGGCGGCTTCGTCAAAAGGCGAACAGAAAAAAGCACTTCCGGCATGGGCCATGTGGTGCTCGGAAAAGAGCACGCGGTTTTGCGGAATCCCCAGGTAGCGGACAATCATTCCCTTGATCCACAATTTTTGATTGAACCAGGCGATCATCGATTCCCGGAAAACCCTCCAAGTTTTGGGATAAGCGCCAAGGGAAGTCATCAGGATCCGCTCGAATTTCACAAGCGGTTTTTCATAGAAAATCACATAATCAAGATCGTTCCCATGGATATTTCCTTTCCGAAGACAGAAGTCGATAGCCTGTGATGGAAATCCGCAGTCGTGTTTCTTGCGGGTGAATCGTTCTTCTTCAGCGGCAGCAATGAGCGCCCCATCGCGGATGAGGGCCGCAGCGGCATCATGATAAAAGCAGGAAATTCCCAGGATGTCCATCAGAAAGGCTCCTTCGCTTTTTCCAGAGAATCCTCTTGACTCTGGCGGGACTCCCAGCCGGGCTCTTGAGCCTTTTTTAATTTCAAGGGGTCGCTGAAGAGCCTTACCCCAAAACCAAAGGGTGCGGCCAGGGTGTAATAAAAAACAGTCATCACTATACGCCCGAAAATATCCCCGGCTTTGCGGCCAAAGGCCTTCCATTTTTTCCAGAACTGCTTCCATTTGCTCATTTTCTCATCCTTCATATTTTTGAAAGGCTGCCTTTCTTTTTCTTAAACTCCCATCAGACCTGTTATTCTTTTTTTTAGCGAAACCTTTGCAGAATCCCCCGCGGCTTGCCACAGGGAGCTTCACTTCTTAGCAGATAAATCTATGCCCTTTTCAATCTTTAATTTTCTAGTAAAAGTATCACAGAAGAAAAAGCAGGTCAATATTTCCTAGGTTTCTTTTCCACAAATTCTTTTCTCCACGTATGAGAAGCAATTCTGCGACAAGATGAACTGTTGTTAAGGCAGGAAATAGATTCTGCAATGCTTTAAATTATCTGATAAAAGTGTCTTTTATAAATAATCGCGGCATGAAAACAAGGAGAAAATGTCAAACAGACGTATTGAACGAGTCCATCAAATTGATAGGCGATGGAAATTGTGATAGATTTTAAGCCATGAAGATGCCCGGGTGGCTGCGCTCCGCTGAGGCCTGGCAGGCTGTTGCCGGGCTCTTTCTCCTGTGCCTTTTCGTTCATCCTCTCCTTTCTCAGAAGACAGCCGAGCCTAAAATCATTGCCCGAACCCAGGAGTTTATCCAGAACTTGGTCAGGGCTGAGGGGAATGTCGAGGTCGAATACAAAAGCCTTAAACTGTTCGCCGACCGAATCGAGCTCAACATGGACACCAAAGATATTTTTGCTGAGGGTCATGTGGTCATCCAGACACCGGATGAGGTGATCAGTGCGGAAAGGATATTTTTTAACCTGGACAGCACCCTGGGAAAGATGGAGAACGCCTTCGGCATGGTCCAACCGGATATCCGCTATCAGGCCGAATCCATTGAGAAAAAAGCGGAGAATATATACATTTTCGGGAAAAGCCAGTTCACCTCCTGCACGCAGCCCGTACCGCGCTGGAAATTTTCATGTGCAAGGGCGAATTTAAAAAGGGGCGATTTTATCGAGATGTGGGGAGCGCTCGTTTCTATAAAAAAAATACCTATTTTTTATCTCCCTTATATGAGATATCCCCTCGACAAAGAGGGAGCCACGGGCTTTCTGATGCCCCTGGTGGGATACTCCAGAGTCAAGGGGTTCTCTTATTCCCAGACTTTCTACTGGGCCATGGCGCGGAATATGAACGCCACCTTCACTCTGGATTATTTTTCCACCAGGGGAGCAGGGGGAGGACTTGAGCACAGGTACTTGTTTTCCGGCGGAACAGGGGGCAGCTTAAATCTCTATTTTTTTGCCTTCAAGAAAGACTCCGAGTGGACTGGCCCTGACAATGCCTATTTTGTTCGCTGGAATCACAACCAGCCTCTTCCTCTCGGCTTCAGCTTGTCGGCTGAGATCGACCATCAGAGCTCTTTCGAGTTTCTCCGGGAGTTTGACAACGACTTCATGCGGGCCACGGTCTCCAACCGCCGCTCCCAGGTCCATGTTTCAAAGGCATGGTCCTCATTCAATTTCAATATGAGAGCCTCGAGGTTTGAGACCCATTTCCCCGGAGCGCCCGGGGAAAGCAACTCCATCATCACTCAATATCTCCCTCAGATCAGCTTTAATTCCTTCAAAATGAAGCTCATTTCACCGCTCTATTTTTCTTTCTCCAGCTCTTTCAGCCGCTGGCAGCATGGCTGGCAGTCTGAGTATAAGGCAGGAACAGAGACCCGTTCGCAGAGCTTGACTTTTCATCCCGTGCTGAGCATGCCTTTGACATACATCCCCTGGTTGACGGCAAACTTATCCGCTGAGGCCAATTTCGCATATTACTGGCAAACCTATGCTCTTGTGACAGCCGCGGGCGGGCAAAAGCGTGCAATTGTGGACGAGCCGCTCTTGCGACAAAATTTTACGCTTAATGTGGAGCTTGTTGGGCCGGTGTTCTATAGAGTGTGGGAAATCGGACAAGCGAAAAAAGAAGGGAAAGAAAGGGAAGGAAGCTGGCGGCTGTTGAAACACATCATAGAGCCGTATATTGCCTACCGTTATGACAGCCCCGTGGCTTCTCCGGAGAGGATTATCACCCCTTATGGCTTTTTCCGTTTTCATCAGCTCAGCTACGGACTGACAAACCATATCCTTTTAAAGGAAGAAATAATGCCAAAGGAAGTGTTTACCTGGGGCTTGAGCCAGACTTTCTATTTTTCCCCGGAGAACAGCCCTCTGAGCGCCTACCGGGTGGAAGGAAAAATTCCTGAATTTTCTGAGGTCAATACCTATGTGAGATTTTATCCGGCGGCCCGGTACAGCCTCGACATTTCGGCGAATTTTAATCCTTACTATCAGACATTCTCCAGCATCCGGTTGGGCACGAGTTTCCGGATGCCTTCGGATGCCTTGTTTGTGAATGTCAGCTGGTTTAAAAGCGTGGATTCCTGGGAGATAGGGAGCGGTTCCATGTCGGCAAACGTCCCGGCTTCTGTTTGGAGCCGCCATCAGATTAGCCTTTTCGGCGGAATAAAGGTTCCGGCTTTATCGATCGAAGCGCAAGGGGAGATGGATTTCAACATTCTCGAGCGAAAGATGCTCTACTCGGGCTTGAGTTTTGTCTATCATTATCAATGCCTCGACCTGAAGGCGGATATCCGGATTTTCTATTTCAGAGAAAAGCCCGAGGCTCAATACAGGATTTCCATCGGTCTGGGCAATATCGGCCGGACCACCGACATTTTAGGCGGGTGGGAGTCTCGGTAGAAAGGATTACTATTTTCTTTTGACCCATCTGTTGATTCTGTTTATGACCTGTGATAAATTTTGGGATCATTTTAATCGGGGAGGCACGGAAAGGAGTCCTCAATGAAGGGATTGATATTGAGCGGAGGAAAAGGGACAAGGCTCCGGCCTCTAACGTTCACGCAGGCCAAGCAGTTGGTCCCTGTGGCCAATAAACCGGTTCTTTTTTATGGGATCGAAGCTCTGAAAGATGCCGGTATCAGAGATATCGGAATTATCGTCGGCGACACGAAAGAGGAAATCCAGAGTGCAGTTGGCGACGGGAAAACCTGGGATGTCCGCATCACATACATCGAGCAGGAAGCGCCTCTGGGGCTGGCCCATGCGGTGAAAATATCCGAACCGTTCTTAGGGAAAGAGCCGTTTGTCATGTACCTGGGAGATAATATTCTCAAGAGCGGAGTGGCATCGCTCGTTAAGGAATTTATGGAGCGCCGGCCCAACTCCATCATATTGCTGACCGAAGTCCCAAATCCCCAGATATTCGGAGTGGCGGAGCTTAAAGAAGGGCGTGTGGTGAAACTTGTGGAAAAACCCGAAAATCCTGTGAGCAACCTGGCCCTAGTCGGGGTTTATCTCTTCGACAGCCATATTTTCGAGGCCGTAAACGCCATTCAACCTTCCTGGCGGAACGAGCTCGAGATCACGGATGCCATCCAGTATCTGGTGGACAAAGGGTATGAGGTTCATCCTCATCTGGTCTCAGGCTGGTGGAAAGATACGGGAAAAATCGAGGACATTCTTGAGGCCAACAGGTTGATTCTGGAGGGGATTTCAGGAAAGTGCGAGGGCCAGATTGATGCATCCTCAAGGATTAACGGCCAGGTAGTTATCGAGAAGGGCGTGGTTGTCAAAAACAGCACAATCAGAGGCCCGGCCATCATCGGAGCGGGGACAGAAATTACGGATTCCTACATCGGGCCGTATACTTCCATCCAGGGGAAATGCCGGATCGTTGGGACCGAAATCGAACACAGCATTGTCATGGAAGGAAGCGAGATACGGGAGATCGGAAGCCGGATTGATGAGAGCCTGATCGGCCGGGACGTGAGAATTTACAAATGCCTGCCTAAGCCTTCAGTCTATAGGTTTATAGTCGGCGACAAAGGCGAAATCGGAATAAAATAAAAGATGAAATTGGATAGCTTCCTTTATTTGGGTCAGAGTTTCTTCAACTGTCTTGCCAGTGGCTATACAGCCAGGGAGGTCAGGGCAGTAGGCAGAATAATTTCCGTTTGCTTTTTCGATAATGACTGGATACCTGAACATTAGCGAGTTTTTAGACGTTCCACCAGTTGAATTTTTTCTCATGCTGTGTTTAATATTATACCATATTCTGGATTGGAACGAGTTAAGAAGGTGAATTTTTAGGAGAGATTGATGATTGACGGCGTGAAAACGAAAAAGTTAAAGGTCATTCCTGACGAGCGGGGGAGGCTGATGGAGATTCTCCGCCAGGATGATGAAATTTTTACAAAATTCGGTCAGGTGTACATGACGACGGCTTATCCAGGAGTCGTGAAAGCCTGGCATAAACATGGAAAACAAACGGACAATATTGCCTGTCTTTCCGGTATGATTAAAATGGCCCTGTATGACGGGCGCAAAGAATCACCGACGTATAAAGAAATCAACATGTTTTATATGGGGATTCATAACCCGATGCTTGTCCAGGTACCCGCAGGAATCTACCACGGTTGGATGTGCGTCAGCCAGGAAGAGGCGCTGGTGGTGAATATTCCGACCGAGGCCTACAATTATGAGAAACCGGATGAGCAGCGGCTGGACTCTTATGAAAACGATATCCCCTATGACTGGCGCCGCAAAGACGGCTGATTTTTCAATCTTTTTCTATCCCCAAATGAATGAGAACGGCTTGTTTCACTTCTCTCAGCAGAGTCTCAGGCAGTTTGGCCAGAGGTCTTAATAGCCTTTTTTTGTCAATGGTTCGAATCTGATTTGCCTTTGCTTTAGAATCCTGCGAGAGAAGCACGTCCTTCCTGGGCAAAAATACTTCAAAAGGATAAATTTTTTCTGTTTTTGAGGTTATGGGGATGACGGTGACGGTCTCGGCAAACTGATTATTGCGGTTATTGGAAATGACGACGGCTGGCCTTGTTTTTCCGATTTCGCTGCCAATGGTGGGTTCAAGTGAAACAAGCCAGATTTCACCTTGAAGGGGATGTTCTGTGCTCATCAGCTCTTACCAGTTTTCTAAAGTCGCATCTTCCCATTCTTCGTTTAACTTCTTATCTTCATCTCTTGTGGCTTTATAGCCGTCAATAAGAAGCAGGTCCAGTTTTTGTTTTTTTTCTTTTTCGAGCTTTTCTTTCACGGCAAGGGCAATATACCGGCTTTTGTTGGAAATTTTCTTCATTTCTTTCACTAAATCTTCTGGAAGAGTAATGTTCAGTCTTTTCATGGCTCCTGTATTATTTATACACATAATGATATGTATTGTCAATGCATAAAAATTCCTGATCTTATGACAAACGCTTTGTGAAATTTTTCTAGTGGAACCATTTGGTCCTGAGTGTCACCTGAGCATACGAACCCATTCTTATGAAAAGAAATAAAAATCATAGGATATTGCCTAATAAATAAAATAGATTCTGATATAATAAGGACGGTAGACTCGAAAAAAAATATCAACAAGGAACTCAAATGAATAAAAAGGGACGAATATCTGGGCGGCGACAGGAGCGCATTTTAGAAGGAAAAACTATTTTGGTTACAGGTGGAGCCGGTTTTATCGGCAGCAATTTCATCCATTATCTTCTCAGGAATTATTCCCGGCTGAAAATCATCAACCTGGATAAGCTGACTTATGCCGGCAACCTGGATAATTTGAAAGATATCGAAAATGACCCGCGGTATGAATTCATTCACGGGGATATCCGGGATAAGAAACTCGTCTTGAAGATTTACCAGCGCGTCCAAGGAGTTGTCCATTTTGCGGCGGAAACCCATGTCGACCGTTCGATTCTGGACGCTGGAGAGTTTGTCCTGACGGATGTCTTTGGCAGCTTCGTCCTTTTTGAGGCCTTGCGCAGCGCGCCCAGGATAGAGTTTTTTCTGCATGTTTCGACAGACGAAGTTTATGGGAGCCGGGACAGAGGTTTTTTCAGGGAAGATGACCCGTTGTGCCCGTCTTCGCCCTATGCAGCCAGCAAGGCGGGAGCTGACCGCCTGGCGTACGCCTACCAAGTGACCTATGGCTTGCCCATCCTCATCGTCCGGCCGAGCAATAATTTCGGCCCCTATCAATATCCTGAAAAATTCATCCCTCTGTTTGCGACAAATGCCCTTGAGGGGAAATCTCTTCCCCTCTATGGCAAGGGAACGAACGTCCGCGATTGGCTTTATGTGGAAGATAACTGCCGGGCCATTGATAGAGTCATTCGAAAGGGAAAAGCCGGCGAAGCCTATAATATCGGCGCCAACAATGAGGTCCGAAACATTGACGTCGCTGATAAAATCGTGGCTGTTCTGGGGAAGAGCCGTGATCTGATCCAGTTTGTTCCAGACCGCTTGGGCCATGACCGGCGATATGCGCTGGACTGCAGTAAAATTCAGGCCATCGGCTGGAAGCCGAAGATGAAATTCGAGACCGCCTTGGCTTCGACAGTTCGCTGGTATGCGGAGAATGAGGAGTGGTGGAAAAAAATCAAAGGGCAAAGCAAAAATTTTAAAAGCTTCTATAAGCGATATTATAAAAACCGAAAATAAAGAAGGGCTCAGATCCTTCTTCGTCTTATATTTTATCTCGCCAGTCGTTCAATAAATCACGCAAGGATTTCTCCAGAGAAATCTGCGGTTTCCAGCCGGTTTCCTCCCGGATTTTCTGATTATTCCCGGCGAGATAGGGAATGTCGGCTTTCCTCAGCTTGGCAGGGTCGGTTCGGACTTCAATCTTACAGGGAGACATGGAGAGGAGAATCTCCAGAATCTTTTTAAGGGCCACGGCTTTTCCCGAGCAGACGTTATAAATTTCCCCCGTTCTTCCTTTCTGCATGAGGAGAAGATACGCGCGGACGACATCCCGGACGTCGCTGTAGTCCCTCTGCGTTTCAATGTTTCCCACCTGAATGATAGGGGAGGAAGATTCTCGAACTGGTCCAGAACCGTCCTCTCCTTGTTCTGTCCGTTTCTTTTCGATAAGGGAAATCTGCCGGGCCCAGTCCGAAAAAACAAAGTCAGGGCTCTGTCCTGGACCTGTGTGGGGAAACGGCCGGGCAATGACAATGTCCATATTTTCGGTTTTGGAATAGAGCTCGCTCAAAAGCTCGCCGCTGACCTTTGTGAACGCATAAGGATTGACCACGCCCGCCCGGTCTTTTTCGCGGTAGGCCTTTTTCATCGGCTTTAAATATCCATAGACATCCGAAGAGCTGATGAAGAGAGTCCTGGCTTCAGGCACAATCCGGCGTGCGGCTTCATAGAGATAGAAAGTCCCCATTAAGTTTGTCTCCAGGGCCTCACGCCGCTTTTCCCAGGAGCAGCGGACATTGGAAACGGCCGCCAGATGGAATATCCATTTAGGCTTGATTCTATTGAGGACCTTAAAGACATCCTCTTCTGACCGCAGGTCTAAATAATAGACTTCTTTGACTCCTTCTCTGGCTTTAAAATCCGCCCAGTTTTCCGTGCTCTCAGGAAAACAGCTTGTGTAAATCTCATAACCTGAACTTTCGGAGGAAAGAAGGCGGATGAGGTGCTGTCCGACAAATCCGGTTCCTCCTGTGAGAAATATTTTTTTCTTGGAATTCATGTCCTTTGAATGTCGGCTGTGTTCCTATTGGAACGGGCCCGTGAACCGTCCGTGCTTCTGTCCTCTCTTGTCTCTTCTTATCTCTTGGCTAAACCCTCTCTCTCCAATAGTTGAGCAGATCCTGAAAGGTTTTTTCCAGCGGAATTCGTGGCTCCCAACCCGTCAGTTTTTTAAATTTAGTACAGTCCGGATAGAGGATGGGAACGTCCGACGGGCGCAGCCGTGAAGGATCAACCTCAATTTTCACCTTCACCTGGCTCATGGAAAGCAACGTGTCCAGCACCTCTTTCATGGCTAAGGGTTTTCCCGTCCCGATATTGTACACTTCGCCGTCGACTCCTTTTTCCAGAGTGAGCCAATACGCGCGGACCACGTCCCGCACGTCCGTGAAGTCTCGTTTGGCTTCGAGGTTTCCGACATAAATGACCGGCTTTCTCTTGCCCTTTTCAATTTCAGCGATTTGTTTGGCAAAATTCGAAGTGACAAAGACATCCCCCCGCCGCGGGCCGGTATGGTTGAATCCTCTCGTCCGGACCACCCTCAGCCCGTAACTTCGAAAATACTGATATCCCAGGAGGTCTTGGGCGACTTTGCTCACCGCATAGGGGCTCAAGGGCCGGAGGGCGTTCGTCTCCTTCATCGGAATTTCATCGGAATTCACCTGACCGTATTCTTCGCTGGAACCGGCCACTTGAATCTTTGGATTGAGCTGGAGGCTGAGGAGAGCCTCGAAGAGATTGATCTGGCCGATCACGTTGATGGCAAAAGTTTCAGCGGGAAGTTTCCAGGATGAGGGCACGAAACTCTGGGCGGCCAGATGGAAGACAATATCCGGCCGGATTTCGGCCAGGCATTTATTTAAAGACACGATGTCTTTCAAATCGGCTTCGTGAAGCTCGATTTTATCAATGAAATGGCAGATGTTGTCCATCCGGCTCCGCCATCGGATCAATCCGCAGACTTTGGCCTTCGAGTGGTTGGCCAGGATATACTCAGCGAGGTGGCTTCCGGCGAATCCTGTGATTCCGGTGATTAGAACTTTCATCTGTCCTCCTCGTCATTCTATTATGGCAATATCAGAGAATAAAGCAAGATCATCCGGTTCAAAATTGATAGAAATCTTTGTGTCATTGGAGTTCTTTTTCTATCGGGGTGTGAAAGGGGCGTTTTTAAATATTGAGTTCGAGCTGGCTTTCCTGAATCAATTTTCTTTCGTGTTCGATGGCCTGGAGGACTTCCGTAGAGATGTCCTTTGTCGGATAAATCCCGTCAAAGCAGGCGGCACAGAAGTGCCGGAGCTTTGGATTTTCCATCCGGACAGCTTTCTTTAAGGAATCCAGAGTCTGGTAGATCACTTTGTCCGCACCGATTTTTTTGGCAATTTGCTCCACGTCCGCATTCCGGGCGATAAACTCTGTTTGTGTTTGCATGTCAATCCCGTAGACACACGGATATCGAAGAGGCGGAGAGTAAGCGGCAAAATAGACCTTCTTGGCGCCGCATTCCTGGACCATATCGATAATGGCTCGGGAAGTATTGCCCCGAACGATACTGTCATCGACGAGAAGGACATTCTTTCCCTTAAACTCTTCGGCGATCGGATTGAGTTTTAACCGCACAGACGATTTCCGCACTTCCTCAACGGGCATGATGAACGTGCGGCCGATGTAGCGGTTTTTAACCAGCGCCTCCCTGTATTTGAGGTCGAGTTTCCTGGCAATTTCGATGGCGGCGTCGCGGGCGGAATCCGGAACAGGAACCACCACATCGATGTGCAGATTGTGTTTCTTGATCTCGTCAGCCAGGAGCCGCCCGAGATTGATCCGGCATTTGTAGACATTGACATTGTCGATGAATGAGTCGGGGCGGGCAAAGTAAACCCATTCAAAAAGGCAGGGGGAGTGCGGACGGCGGGCGAGGGTACGGGAATGAACCGTCCGGTTTTGGTCAATGAAAATCACCTGGCCGGCGCCGATATTTTTGATTTGCCCGAAGTTCATGACATTCAGAGAGACGCTTTCGGACGCGAAGGCGAAGGATGGAAGGACGCCGTCTTGCCGGGTTCCATAGACGAGGGGTTTGATTCCGTAAGGATCACGGAAGGCCACCAGTCCATGCTCTGCGATATAAGCGACGACAGAATAACTGCCTTTGACCCTGTGGAACACCCCGGCTACGGCTTTATAAATGTGTTGAGGGTTCAATTTTTTTACTTTCTGGGCTTCCAGTTCCTGGGCGAAGATATTCAAGATGGCTTCGACATCATTATCCGAATTGAGAAGGCGGTGATATTTTTCAAAGAGGAGGGATTTGAGCTCACTATAATTCACCACATTGCCGTTGTGGGCCATTATTATGCCAAAGGGAGAGTTGACAAGGAAAGGCTGGGCATCGTCTCCTCTGCCGCCGCCGACAGTGGGATACCGAGTGTGCCCGATGCCGACATTTCCGCTCAGACGAAGGGCATGCTCGGAGGTGAATATATCATGGATGAGGCCGTTTCCTTTTTTGGTATGAAAGCGGCCGTTGTAGGTGATGATTCCGGCCGAGTCCTGTCCGCGGTGCTGGATGGCCAGAAGTCCGCGGTAAAGGTCCCGGAAGACATGGCTGTTGCTGTAAATACCGATCACTCCACACATCACTCTAAATTATATTCTCTTTTGAGGGGTTAGAAAAGTAAAAATGGAGAGGGGAGACTTTAAATTGTTTTGAGGGCGGCAAGGAGCTCTTCCGGGCGGACTGTCGCCGTCCCAATTTTCCCAACGACAATTCCCGCTGCGGCATTGGATAGGACGGCGGCCTCATGAATGGTCGCTCCCGAAAGAAGAGCCAAAGCCGCAGTGGCGATAACCGTATCTCCGGCGCCGGTGACATCAAATACTTCCCTGGCGATGGTCGGAATATGGATAGGCCTCTTTCCTCTTTCAAAAAAGCTCATCCCCTGCTCTCCCCTCTTGATGATGAGATAGGAAGTCTGTGTCTTTAAGAGAATGTGTCGGCCGGCCCGTTCGATTTCTGAATCCGTATGGCAGGAGTGGAGGACTATTTTTTCCGCCTCATAATGATTGGGCGTGATGAATGTGACAGGTGAGAAAAGGGTAAAATTTTCAACCTTTGGATCGACGAATACGGAAATGTTGCGTTCCTTCATAGAAGGAAGAATCCGGTTCATCAGAGATTTGGTGACAATTCCCTTGTTGTAGTCAGAAATGAGAAGCCCCTTGAATTTCTCTTTTTGAATCAGATGGAAAATCTTCTCCTCCATTTCCAAGGAAATGCGCTTCCTCTTTTCCTGGTCAACGCGGACGACCTGCTGGTGGTGGGCGATGATACGCATCTTGACGGTAGTCGGCCTTAGGGGGTCCGTGAATATGCCACGGCTTTCTCGGATATGCGTTTTGATCCATTTTCCCTCCACGTCTTCCCCCACGACTCCGACGAGAAGCGGCGAGGCGCCGAGGCTTTCCAGATTATGGCTGACATTGCCTGCGCCACCCAAAGACAGAGTGCTCTTCTTCACCTCCACGACGGGGACAGGGGCCTCCGGAGAGATGCGGGAGACGTTCCCCCAGATGTATTTGTCCAGCATGAGGTCGCCCAGGACAAGGACCTTTTTGCTTTTGAAGTTTCGGATGATCTGCTTCATCCTTTTCATATTGATGCCGTTCATTCCTTTTCCTTTCCAATGAAAATGGGATTGGAGACAATCCAGGGAATATTTTTTCCCAGAGGAGAATTTTCCTTAAGATAGACTTCGACGCGGTACACGCCCGGTGCCCGGACCGCAAACCGGCTGCGCTCTTTATCCGTGCTGAAAATTATATTTCCGTTATGAATGAGCCTGGTTTCTTTGGCAAAAGAGAAGGGAGTAACCATCTGGAGCACAGCCGGAGAGGAAGAGTCAATCGAAAGAGAACTTCCCATCCGTGAAGCATGACGGGCTTTTTCTGCCCAGAATTGAAATCCAGCGGCTTCGGCGGCGGCTTCAATGGAGTTGTAGAAATTCCCACAGCGAAGGGCGTCTAAGACCTGCCGGCGGGCGGCCTCAAATTCCTGCGCGAGAGGTGCCGGAAGCAGAATGTGAAGGCGGAAGAGGGAGAAGAGAGAGCGGTAAAGAAAATGGGCGTCGGCGCTGAAATAGCCGTAGAGGGGATGGCGTCTGGCGAGTTCATCCCATTTTCGAACGCTCTGACTGGGTTCATCGAGCATTTTGAGAAGGGCGTATTCAGGCCTGATGAGGAGGGCCGGCAAATAAATAAGGGAAGCCAGGAAATTGGTCTTGAGATCACTGTCAGCGTTAATCAGCTCAATTCCGGAGTATTCGATGAACCCCCCCCATGACCATCGGGTTTTTGAGTACGGATGGGCGATTATGGTGAATCCCCCCAGAGCTCCTATCTCTCGAACCGCGATTTCCGTATTCTGAGAGAATGGTATCCGGGGGAGGCTGAATCCCAGGCCAACGAGATGTCCGCGGCTGACAGAGAGTTCAGAGCCGGCGCACACAAGCACGCCATATTTCCATCCGGCCGAGGCGATGGACTTGGAGTTGGGATTTCCATGATCCGTGAGGATGAGGCAATCCAGGGAGCTGCGGGAGGCGAGTTTGGCAATTTTTTCCACTGAACTCCTTCCGTCCGAATAACGGGAGTGAATATGGTAAACGGCTTCGATTTCAAAAGACGTTGGGGGGCTGGAGAATTCCTCTGTGGGGACGGAAGGCTCGGAAGAGAATGACGGAAGAGGCGCAGATGTGTACTTCTTGAAGTGAAGAACGCCCCACCCCAGCCAAGCCGCATAAACCAGGAACAACAGAGCCAATACGGTGAGAATTCTTTTCTTCTTCATTTTTGTTGTCCCGGGCCGGAACTTCTTTCTTGAATGCTGTGGAGCGCAAAGGGGAGGGCCGTCAGATACAGGAAGAGGGTTGTTATTTCCGAGTCTCCAAAGTTGTATTCAAAAAAACCGGCCGTGACAAGGGCGGCCAGTCCGGCCAGGGCTCCGGCTGTCAGAGAATAAAGGACGGGGTCCTTGTTTTTGAGGATCCGGAGAAGCCGGATCCCCAACCAGATGAGAAAAGCGGCCCAAACGAAAAAGGTCGGGAGACCTCTTTCCGCTGCAATCTGGATGAAATTATTGTGGAGATGGACATTGCGCTTGGCGCTTTCAGAAAGGCCGTACTTCGGATTTTGAAAGACCATGTCCACAGTATCAGGACCAGTCCCGAAGAGAGGAAAATCCTTGATGATTCCAATTCCCGCCTTTAAATATTCGATCCGTTCCTGGTTTGAATAGCCCGTTAAGCTGAAAATGCTCCGGACCCTCTGCTTGATGGTTTGAGGGCTGACCAGAAAAACAAGACCGGCGAGGATGGGAACAAGGATCAGTGATTTTGGCTTCCAGAGGAGTCCAATCACGAAGAGAGCAGCCCCCAGTCCGATCCAGGCGCTCCGTGTGAGAGTCAGGGCCAAAGCCAGAGAACCGAAGACAAATCCGATGCCCCATAAATATTTCCATTTGTTGCGGGAGAATAAAGTCAAGCTCAGAGCCAGAGCGCCAAAGAGGATCAACAGTCCGGCCTGAGTCATATAGTGTCCCATGAATCCTTTGATTCTTTCGCCTGGATCAGCCATGAAGAAGAAGTCAAAGAAGGAGTAGAGAATGCTTGCCGAAGCGGATGCCAAGAGGGCGAAGTTTGTGAGAGAGAAGTCCTCTTTTTTGGAGAGCCCTGTATAGACAAGAGGCACAATGAGAATGAGCAGCAGTTCCTTGGAATCTTTAAAGCTCATTTCCGGATTGACGGAAAATGCGGAAGATATGAGGGAGAGGAGGGCGTACGCAAGAAGCGGCAAAAAATAAGAAGGGAAGGAAAGCTTCCGCTCTTTCCGGATCAGTGTGATGATCCCAGAGATAAGGGATAGAGTGAGAAATCCCTGAACCAGGCTTATGGAAATAAATGAGAACAGAAGAGCAATCGTGAGAAAAAGAAGAGTCAAACGGTTCCAGATTCCTTGACCTTTGATCCGGTTGATCAGAATCATAGGAACTCTCTTTTCTGAGAATCGGTCTGTTTCATGATCCGTAAGTCCGCCCCTCTAAGGATATCCGAGACAGAGCGGATTGCGGGCAGTTCCAGGGATGTAAATAGAGTTCTTGATGCGCATTCCTTTTTGACTGGCTCCGGCATTTCGTACTCGGTTGAAGAGGACTATTATAGCATGGTATTCATTCTGATTCGCCATTGGAAAATCCTCCCCAATTGGACTCCTCTCATAGGAATTGACGGCAGGCATTGAATACATCCTCAGCCCGAATCGTCCGCAGACACCTGAAATCTTCAGACGGGCATTTCCTCTGCCTGCAGGGCCGGCAGGGAATGTCTTTTTCAAGGAGGATGGCTTTGGCCTGCCAGGGAGCAAAATGGGCGGGAAGAGTCGGGCCGAAATACGCCACGATCGGAGTAGAAGTGGACGCGGCAATATGCATCGGGCCGCTGTCAGGCCCGACAAAGAGAGCCGCCCGGGATATCAATTGTTTCAATTCCATTAAATTCAGCTCGCCGACGAGTGAAAGGGGAGGCGGGCTGCATTTTTTGACTATTTCCTCTTCCGCTTTTTTGTCTTCTTCAGAACCGATGAGAACAACTTTAACCTGCGGAAGCGATGTCAGAAGCGTGATGAGCTCGACCAGGTTGGTCACGCCCCAATCGCGGAATTTATTTCCGGCACCCACATGGAGGATGACAGTCCTGGACTCTGAAAGATTTTTTCTTTCCAGAAAATTGTTTATCCGATCGGTCTCTTCACGCCGGGGATGAGGGAGGAAAAGCGAGGCGGGCGGGTCTTCATGGCCGTTGAGTCCCAGAGCTCTAACCAGATTGATGTGGTTCTCCACGCTGTGCATGGGACCCTCTGAACGGCGCCGAGGAATACGGATAGTGTAAATAAAGCTTTTGTATTTTGTCTGGTAGCCAATTCTCACCTTGGCTCTGGAAAAGAAGGTCATCCAGAAGGCTTTGGGGCCGCCATGAAAATCGATCACGGCATCGTAGCCTTCGGCCCTGATTTGCCGCAAGAATCTGTAGAAGTCTCGAGCAGCCTGTTTTTTCTCGATGACGATGATTTGATCCAGGCAGGGATTGCCTTCGACCAACCGCTGGTAAGGCTCTTCCACCACATAGGCGAGGGAGGAACCGGGCAATTTATTTTTCAGAAGCGCAACGGCAGGCGTGGTCAAGACAATATCTCCGATGCGCCTCAGACGGATGAGGAGGATTTTTTTTAAGGCGGCAGGATCAATCCCTGGTCGCCCTTTCCGGTTCAATGGTGGCCTCATTGATGAGCATGATGGGGATATCGTCTTTTATTGCATAAACGCGGTGGCATTTCACGCACTTCAAGCCCTTCTCATCCGCTGTGAGTTTCACGGTTTCCTGACACAAGGGGCAGGCCAGAATTTCCAGAAGTTGAGGATCCAGCGTCATTTTCATTTCTCCTGTTCTTATGACTTCACTCTGAATCGATGTACAGCGATTCTATACCACAACTGGATTTCCGTCAATCTCCGATCGATCAGGAGTTCTCCCAATTTTTTGAATCAGGAAATAAAGCTGGGTCCTGTATACCCCTAGTCCAATGACCTTAAATTTTTTGACAAAAGGCAGCCGATGGATTAATCTACAACTCATCCATTTTCTGAGGGAGTCTGACTGCGGACAGATAAATGAAAGGGACTTGAGAATGCGGGTCTGCTTTTTTGGAGCCTATGATCCCTCCTATCCGCGCCATGCGGTCATCCGGGAGGGTCTGAGAGCGAACGGCGTTGAGGTTGAGGAATGCCGGGTTCTGCGAAAATTCAAATTCTGGATTCGCTATCCCCTTCTGACGGTTAATGCGATCAAAATCTGGGGGAAAAGGGAGCCTATCAATTCGTCAGAGAAGAGAGGAGCAAATTTCGAAAGCTCTGGGAGTCGGCGGACACCGGGTTTTCTCATTGTCCCCGAATTCTGCCAGAAGGACGTCCCGCTGGCCAAGGTCCTTTCCATCTGCGGCTCAAAGAAGCTAATCTTTGATCCCCTGGCCTCCCGCTTTGAAACAAAAGTCTTGGATTGGCGGAGAAAGCCGCCTCATTCTTTAGCCGCCTGGTGGAATTTTCGAATTGACCTCTGGTCTTTGAGGCTGGCCGATCTGGTTCTTGCCGATACCCGGGCCCACAAAGATTATTACTGCCAGGAGTTCGGCCTTGATCCGAAACAGGTGGAAGTCCTTCCTCTGGGATATGATGAGGATCTCTTTAAACCGTTTCATGAGAACAGCTCTCGGAGCGCGGAATCCTCCGCTTCCCTCCCCTTTACTATTTTGTTCTATGGATCGTTCCTTCCTCTTCATGGTGTGGAGACCATTATCGAGGCCGCGAGAATCCTCAAGGACAGAGATTCCTCAGTGCGGTTCAGGATGATCGGCTCGGGGCAGACCTTTCCCGGGGCGAAGGCCGCGGCTTTGGCCTATGGATTATCCAATGTGGAGTTTCAAGGCTGGCTGCCTGCGGAACGTCTTCCTCTGGAGATAGGGCCCGCACAAATCTGTCTGGGAATTTTCGGAAGGACCAGGAAAGCCGGCCGGGTAGTTCCCCATAAAATTTTTCAGGCCATGGGAATGAGAAAGACGGTGGTCACCGCCAGGACAGCGGCCGGAGAAGAGTTTTTTTCCCACAGGGAAAATATTTATTTCTGCGATGATCCTCTTCCGGAATCTCTGGCCCGGGCGGTTCTGGAATTGAAAAAAGATGAGGAGCTGCGGGAGCGGATCGCCCAGAACGGCTTTCAGTTAGTCCGCAGAGAATATTCTTCCCGCGCCATAGGCGCCCGTCTCCTGGATATCTTAAAAAAACGATTTCCGTGTGTCGGATGACAGAGACAATTAACGGACATATCCTCCGGCTTCCCCATTTCAAGGGAAGGGTTCATGCGAATTGCGATACGCCCGATTTTCTCGAAGCGATATCGGATTGCCGTTGCCTTCTGGACAGCCCCCAGTCGGAGATATTGTTAGAAAGCCGAAACAGAGTGGGAGCGGTGAGCCTTTCTCTCCGCGGGCAAGAACGAGAAGACGTCATCATTAAAGAGTTTCGTTCTCGAGGCCTGGCCAAATGGAAAAACCTTCTCTTTCCTTCAAAAGCGTTCAAGGCCTGGCAGGGGGCCTGGGCCCTGGTCAACAGAGGAATCGGTACGCCTCTTCCTCTGGCTTATCTGGAGCGGAAAAAAAGAGGATGTTTGGAAGAAAACTTTTTCATTGCTGAAAAAATATCCACCTGCCGGGAGGTCCGTTTTTTGTTCAGAGAGCTCTCCAAAGATGATCTCCAGCGGCTGTTAAGCGCTCTGGCCCATTGCCTTTCTTTCTGTCATGAGAGGGGGATTTTTCACAGAGACCTTTCAGACGGAAATATTCTGGTTAAAAGAGAAGCCGCCGGGAAATTTCAATTTTACTTTCTCGATACCAACCGGATCCGCCTCCGGAAAAAAATTGGAGTCCTGGGAGGAATTAAGAACCTTGTCCGCCTGGGAGTTCCCCCGGACGACCAGCTCTATTTCTTGGCGCAATACCTGAAACTTGAAGATGTTCCGATAAAATTTTTCGTCTGGTATAGAATAAACAAAAGTTTTTATGCCGGCCTCGTGAAGCTCAAAAAGAAACTGCGGCTCAGGAAATGGGCCCGCCAATTGAGGATTCAGTGATGGGCTTTGACTTTGAATGGAATGAGTTTGCGGATCAGCCGCACAATGTGGCTCCGCGGTCAGAGAGGCTCCGCCACCATTTGAGGTGTGGAGAGACCTATCTTGCGCTTCTGGCTTCCAACCTTTCCCGCGCCCTCCCTTCCTTGAGACTCTACCGCCGGTACCGGAAAGCCATGTATAGGAATCCGATCCCCATCTGCAGAAGCTGTTTTGCTGTCTCTGTTTCTCCGGCGGCCGAAAGGATCGAAGAAATTCTTCAAAGATTAAAGGAGACAGGAGTCACCGAGACCCTGGTCCGAATTCCTTCCTGGGAGAGGCCGCGGCTTGACTTCTATGAGAACTTCCTCGGTCTTCTCCGGAGGCAAGGGTTTGCTCTGACCGTGGCCATTCTCCAGCGGAGAGAGGATGTCTTCCGGATTTCCGCGTGGCATAGTTTTTTAGAAGATGTCTTCTCCCGCTTGCATCCGCTCTGTTCCTTTTATGAAATCGGGCACGCCTGGAACAGGACAAAATGGGGCGTCTGGGACTTAACAGAGTATTTGCATCTGGCCCGCTCAGCGCTTTCACTCCGGGATAAATACAACGTGAAGCTCATTGGACCGGCGGTGATAGATTTTGAATTTCATCTCTATCCGCCCGTGCTGCGTGCTATTCCTTTTGACAAGATCAGCTCTCTCCTCTATGTGGACAGGACGGGCGCTCCTGAAAATGCCCAGGCCGGCTGGACAACGGCCATGAAGGTTGCGCTGTTGAAGGCGGTGGCGGACAGCTCCGTCAAAGAACCCACGGACTGCTGGATCACGGAAGTCAACTGGCCCCTCCAGGGAACCGGAAAGTACTCTCCGGCTTCGGGGAGACCCAATGTCACAGAAGACGAGCAGGCGAACTATCTGGTCCGCTATTACATTATCTGTCTGGCCAGCGGATTGATTGAGAGGGTGTACTGGTGGCAGCTTGTGGCCCCCGGCTACGGGCTGATCGACAGCCGGGAGACTCCCTGGAGGAAGCGGCCCAGTTTTTTTGCCTTTCAGACAATGGTCCGGATTCTGGAGGGGAGCATTTTTATCCAAAAAATAAAGGATACTCAGGCAGAAGTCTTTCTCTTCCGGAAGGGAGAAAGCGATTTCGCTGTCTGTTGGACAAAGGGCGCGCCGGTTCCGCACGAATTTTCTAGAGAGGTCGACCGGATTGTGGACAGGGACGGTCAGGAAATTCCTTTGGGTCCAGACCGCGTCAAGATGGAAGGGAGGCCCAAGTATGTATTCTTTAAATAATAAAAATTCCAATGCTTCACGAGATCCGGACAGAAGCTTGACTTTTCCCTCAGCCGCGCCGTTTCAAAGAGCGGAAGTGGAAGATTACGAGCGGAGGCGATACCGGGGGATCGACCAGAAAATCGTTCATTGGAGAGAGGCACGAATCCTCGGGAAGGTCCTCAAGGTCATCCAGAGGGAAGATGGCGCGTCCGGCCGCGGGACGCTTTCAAAATCCCGCCTGTTTGTCCTCGACCTGCCCTCCGGATACGGCCGATTTTCAAGCGTGTTTCAGAAGGAGGGAATGCGCCTGGTGAGCAGTGATTTGTCCTTCGATATGGTCAAACGAACCAGAGAAAAAACGGAAGATGTCCCTGAGTCCTTTGGCGTAGTGGCTGATGCCAAACAGGGATTGCCTTTTAAGAACGGAATATTTGAGAGAATTTTTTCCATTCGCTTTTTTCATCATCTTCATGAAGTTTGGGAGCGGGAGGCGGTTATCAAGGAATTCTGCCGGATCTCTTCCGGATGGGTGGTTCTATCGTTCTACCGGATGAATGCGCTCCATTTTCTTCAGAGAAAATTCCGGCGACTGATCAAGAAAAGTAAAACACAGATCAAGATGATCTCATTGCGTCAGTTTCACGGAGAGGCTGAGAACGCCGGCTTCCGGGTCCGGAAGACCTTTCCCTTGATCCGGGGAATCCATGCGTATCAGGTGGTCCTGCTGAAAAAGGATGAAATCCTCCGCCCCACAAATTCGGAGCAGGCCTTGCTGTGTTAAAACATTATTTTTATTCCGGCTTTGAGGGCCATACCGGACAAGCTGATCTCCGCAGCGCGTGGATTCTCCACATATCCTTCCCAGGGAATTCTCGAGCGGATTAAAAGAAAGGGATAGGATTTTTGACTCCCAGCGGAGGTCTTTCCCTGGTAAATGTAAAGTTCTCCTTCTTCGGTTATGGTGGAGATCGGATCCTGGAAAGTTCCTTCTCCTCTGAATCCCTTGATCAGTGCATATTGGCTTGAGAGCTCGATGAGGAGGGCATATCGGGAGGCAAAGGGCCATTCGAATCCAATGGCTCCTTGAAACCCGAAGTTTCTAGCCCTTGCTGTTCCCTGCCATTCCAGCCAATTGGAATTATATTCAAAGCGATAAAAGTATGTGCATTTGGCCAGATAATAAGCCACTCCCAGCTTGAAATAAAGATAGCGAAGAGGGTAATACGAGAGATTGACTTTGATGGGAAGAGCCTGAATTTCGGGACGCGCGGTGAAGTTGTAGGTGAGGATTTCGGTCGGGTATTTGACAGAACTTTCTTTTTGACCCTGAATGAACTCGGCCCCGATGCCCAGGAGCAGCCGGGAGGCGAGGGGGAAAGAGAATTCCGCTCCAAAGAGGCAAGTGAGATGGAGAGGGGAAACGGCTCCCACTCCTTTAATCCGGAGGTCCTCGCTGTAGTAATTGGCCATGCCCTCGGCCCCTTTGTTCAGGTCTCCTCCAGCCGCATAATTCCCTCCGCCGAATAGAGTGATGGAATGTGTATTCTCAGGGAGCATCTTGGGAAGGGTGGATGGTTGAGATTCCTCCGGGGGGGCGGGTTTTTGTCTCTCTTCTCTGGGGGGGATTTCTCTGGGTCTCTCAACTCTTTCTGTTTGGGAAAGAGGCTCAACGGCCATGACCAGGCTTTCATGAACATACCCCGAGGCATTGCCTCCTTCATCCGGCTCGAGTTTGACCAGATACCATTCTCCTTCTTTTCTGAGGGATTCGAGGATCGCTCCCTGGGGAATCTGGCGGATGATGATGCTGCCGATGAAAGGTTTAAGCCGGACATTCGCCAGCTCAGCCGTCACTTTCAATTTTGCGGCGGTTGCGGAAAGCGGAGAAAAAAAGAACGAGAGAAAAAGACCTGAGAGGATCAATCCACGTCTCATCTTCTTTGTTTTCATGTGAAACCCGTTGAATTTCCTCCAATTATAGAAGAGGGCCGAGGGCCTGTCAAGGAAAGCCGTCAACCTAAATTTGCCGATTGGACGCTGGAATTCCACTCATTTCATTCATGGGATTGAGATAGAAGAACACATATTGCCAGACCTCAATGAATCATTTCATTCAGAAATGAGAAGCAATTTTATTTAATGGATGTAGCCAAGTGATTGCAAAGATTTTTTCGTTTTTTTATCAAGAGTCGGAGGGACGAGCGGAAGCGGAACTTCTGGAATCTTTAGGCCTGTCACCCAATTATTCAGCTCTTTCAATAGGAAAACTCCGTGGCTTTCTGATGTTGGCTCCAGAGGGTTTTCTTCTCTGGGGTCAGAGATAAGATTAAAGAGTTTTGATTTCCCATCCGACTGCCAAACTAGCTTCCATGATTCGTCTTGAATAGCGCGCTGTCTAATAGCATATGGCCGGATATCCACTCCAGGGACGATACTGGTCAGGAGACCTAATTCCCAAACAGGAAGACTATATTCCGAAATTGTAGGTGGCAAATCCATCCGCTCTTTGTTTTTGGGCAAAGGCTCAACTTGGGGTGGGAACTCAGGGGAAGAATTTGCCTCTGCGACTTCCAGAATTGTTGAAAAAATGCTCATTGTAGAGACATTAGCCGGATATCGAACGCCTTTTGGGAAATATCGCGGAAAACGGATAATAAGGGGGACGTGAAGGAGCGTTTGATGCATGGATAAACAATGATCAAGAAGGCCATTATGCTCACCTAGATTCTCTCCGTGATCACTGACGATTATTAAACAAGTATTATCAAGAATTCCACGCATTTTAAGATTATTAATAAGTTCTTGGACTTGACCGTCAAGATAGGCGATTTCTCCATCATAAAGTTCAGCGAGTTGTTCATATTCTTCTTTAGAAGCTGAGCCTCTGAGGCCCATCAGACGAAAAGCTTCGTCTAGCCAGTCTTGACTGCAGAGTCTATCAATGGTCTGAGAAATAGGACTTTTTAAGAATTTGCTTTTATAAGGCTCAGGAGGGACATATGGTAGATGGGCATCCAGGTAGTTAATAAAAATAAAGAATGGTTGACGAGGACCCTGGTTTTCCCAATTATCGAGCCAAGCTTTGATGTAATCGTTAGCAATCGCCGCTCTGACCTTAGAATTATCAGTTCCTAAGTTTATTTTTTTACTTTTGCTGAAGACATGCGCTAGGACATTCAAAAAAGATAACTCTTGTAGCGGATTATCATGATTAATTTTAAATAGTTCGAAGAATTGATCAAAGCCTTTGTTTAGATTGGTAACTGTTCCGACTAAAGAATTGCAGCTAAATCCAACGGTTTTATAACCAATTGTCCGCAGAATCTCGGCAATAGTTATGAATTTTGAGTGCAAAAGCCGATGCTCTGTTGTGGCCTGATGAAGAGAAGGAAATTGACCGGTAAATATCGAGGCATGAGAAGGAAGAGTCCATGGTGCGGGTGATATCGCTAGCTCATAAACAATGCTTTCCCTAGCCAACTCCGAAAGAAAAGGCGAGGTCTCTTTTGTATAGCCATAGAGAGAAAGATGGTCAGCCCGGACCGTATCCAGCACAATTAGCAAGATGTTCGGTCGCTCAGACTTAGTTTGAAATTGTGCTTCAAAAGATCCCAGCTGGCCAGAATCGAGCGAGGAAGCCGGCCCTCGACCTAATATAACAATCGCCAACGTGAGAGCAAGGCATAAACTCCCAAACACCAAAGTGACGACCTTTCGATCTGGAATAAATATTGAGTGTTTCGTGATGACATTGAAGCTCGCAAAAAGGAGAGTTAAGAAAAAAGCCAGAATTGTATATAAGACTTGATTGAAATCCGGGAAAATCAGAATCAGAAGCTTAATTGAAAAAAATCCGGCAAGGGAAAGGCCCAGGATGGCAATCGCAAAATATAGTAAAATAAACCATGTCCATGGTCGTATCGGCTTTTGAGCCTTTTCATGATAAAGAGGTCTTTTCAGTAAAGCTAAGATGATGGGAAGACTTACCCCTCCTCCGATCCCAAGAACCGTGGTTGATAGCAGAAGTGTTAACAGAGAGGTTGAAGCGGAGCTATATCTCGAGGCTATAGCATGAAGCCCATCTAAAAGTCCAACAAGGGTACCTACAATAAATCCAATTTCAATCCAGTCTATAAGGCCATCACCACAAAATATGTTCTTTTCGTCTTTAGAAATGTGCATTTACTTGCCAACGTCAATAAGGAATTAAATCTATTCCCTCCACTTCAACATTGATAATAGTTGATAAGATAACATGATGATGTGATACACCTTCTCCGGGAGTCTGATAGACTTCCGGCTGAAAAACTTAGTTCTCAGGAGGTGCACGAATAAATTATATGGGAATTGACCATCACAAGCAATACTCACACATCACGGTTTCAACGGAATTCACATTTGGGGATGTCGATTAAAATAAGAATCGGCTTCCAAAGGTCAACTGAAAGAAAGAGGGGATAATTGTGAGGGGAGTGGTTAATCGTTCGGCGTAGGCCGCATCCTCTTTCGTAAATATCCAGTCGTTGATATTCCCTTGACGGATGTTGCCGTAAGTTGCCGGTGGAAGGATTCCATTATAGGTTTTTGTGCGCCATTCCCAGCCGCAATTTCTCTGGGGTTGCCAATAATAACGGGCTTCTGCGGTGAGCGTAAGTTCGGGGGAGAGCTTGTAATCCAGGCCGAGGCCGAGGTTCATTCCAAGAGATATCCATTTTTCATCGATCTTGAGCGCCGCTTTAAGCGCATCGATGAACTGATAGGTCGTCAGGTACCATTTGGGAGGCACGAAAATCCAAACCTTGTAGACTTCAGAGACGCCATATCCCGCAAAGGATGAACTCTGGAATCTGTTGAAGAATAGAGAGGCACCGCCGGAGACGAAGGCTTCCAGGCTTTTTTTCTTCCACTTGCCGATCGCGTTGATATTCAGGGGAACTACACAAAAGCTTCCATTCCCGCTCCACTCCCTGAGTTCCTTGTGAGGCGTCGTCCCGGTCCAGGTGAAGTTAAAAGACGCTTCGTTGGGGACAGAGAGATTCATGTATCCCAGCCCGGCCTGAAACCCGAAATTGGGCTTCAACAGATAGGATAAAGAGGCTGTGAGAATCAGGCCATTTCTTGAAGAGGACTGGATCCGCGTTTCTTCTTGAACACTTGAGAGCAATTCCAAATTCCACTCGTCCTGATAAATGCAGGTTCCTCTGACCTGGGTCCACCCGTGCCCGACAGCCAGCCGGATTTCCTTTTTTTTCCAGGATTCATGCTGGGCACTAGAGACGGTATGGAGGATGAGCAGCCAGAGGAGAATGGCGAGAAGTTTTTTCATGAGGAGTTTCTCATTTTAATAAAAATCGGAAAATAATCAATGGAATTCTTAAGGAATACCGGCCGGCTTGCCAATTTTGTGGAAAAAGTGTAAATTTTAAAAAAACGCGGAGGCCGTGATGGAAAGATTAACCTGGGGAAAATGTGTGGCCGGATTCATTGGGAGTCTAATTTTCCTTTTAGTTCTGGGTAACTTCGCTTTGGAGCGGAAGGCCCCCAAAATCACTTTTAGAGAGGAATCCTGGAATTTCAGGAGTGTCAAAAAGGGCGAAGAGTTGAAACATGAGTTTATCTTCAAGAATGACGGGGAGGCGATGCTGACCATTAAAAACGTTGAGACATCCTGCGGCTGCACAGCGGCACTCGTTTCCGATAAAAAAATTGAGCCGGGGAAAGAGGGCCGAATCCAGATCGTTTTTAACACCCGGGAGTATGCCGGGGAAGTGACAAAATACATTTTTGTGGATTCCAATGACCCGAAGCGGCCGAGAGTCCAGCTTCAGATTACGGCTTCCATTGATGTCCCGCCGCAGCCGAGAATTGAGCTTGACCGCTTCACGTATGATGCCGGTCTGATTGTTGAAGGAGAAGATTTGGAGGTCCGCTTCACGATAAAAAATAGGGGCGAGCTGGAATTGAAGCTGGAATGCTCTCTTCAAAATGCGTCCTTTTACTTCCAGGGCAGGCCCGTCTCTTTTCCTCTCAAAATTGCCTCGGGTAAAGAGGCGGAAATTCTGGTCAAACTGGCCATTCCAGGCCGGATTGGCTTGGTGCGGGAATTTATCGTCGTTAAATCGAACGATACCCTGAGGTCGACAATGTCCATAAATGTCAACGGTTACATCGTCACCAAGGAACAGCTCAAGAAGCTGTTTCAGAAATATAAAGATATGAATGGCTAAAAAGTATTTTCATGTGAGAGTGCAGCCAAAGGCCCGCCGGGCGGAAATAAAAGAATTAGGACCCGGAGAGTACAAAGTACTGGTGAAATCCGCTCCTGTTCGGGGAGAAGCCAACAGGGAAGTTGTGGACCTTATGGCTTCTCACTTTGGAATTCCCTCTTCCCACGTCAGAATCATCAGGGGTGAAAAATCTCGCTTTAAAGTTATCGAGTTGATTGAATAGGAAAGGACCGTTCTCAAGCCGTCCCGGCGCCGACCTCCACTTCTCTGCTGGGAAAGTCAAGCCCTCTATGGCGTCTCTTGAAAGAAGGGTGTTTCTTTCAAGGTGGAAGAGAGACAGGTCTACTGGGTGGCTCTGAACCTGGTTTTGTCCGAAAAATTAAGAATCGCCCAAAAAATTATCAGACAGTATTCCTCTCTGGAGGAGGTCTTTCGAACCCCCTGGAAGGAACTGGTCTCTTTAGGACTGGATGAAGAAAGGGCCCGTACGATTTCCTCTCCAAAAATTCTCAGGCACGCTCAAAAAGAAATTGACAGGCTTCAAAAGAAAGGATATTCTCTCTTCACTCTGGAGGATCAAAACTATCCAGGGCTTTTAAAAGAAATATACGATCCTCCCTTCGTCCTTTATTGTGCAGGGAGCGTAGGGATCTGGCAGGATCCGACGGTGGCCGTCATAGGAGCCAGAAAGCCTTCTCCCTACGGAAGAGCCGTAGCGGAGAGACTGGCCGAGGACCTCGCCTCCCGAGGGATCGTCGTGGTGAGCGGATTGGCGCGAGGCATTGATTCCATCGCTCACTGGGGCGCTTTAAAAGGAGGAAAAACTATTGCCGTGTTAGGCTCAGGACTGGAAAACATTTATCCGCCTGAAAACCGAAGGCTGGCTCAGAAGATCTCGGAAAACGGGGCCGTCATCTCGGAATATCCTCTTGACGCAGAGCCTCTGGGATTTCACTTTCCGCAGAGAAACAGAATCATTGCCGGACTTTCCTCTGCTCTTGTGGTGGTTGAGGCTTCCAGGAAAAGCGGATCCCTGATTTCCGCCGGGCTAGCCCTTGAGCAGAACCGAGAAGTGATGGCTGTTCCAGGAAACGTGACCGTGGAACTCAGTCGGGGGACAAACTGGCTGATCAAGAATGGAGCCAAGCCTGTCGAAGACTGGGAGGATGTGGCCGAAGAATTTCCCTCACCGCTTCGGGAGCGGCTTCTTTTTCAAAAAGACATCCGTCCTCCAGAACTTCCCTTTCTCGCTCCCAAGGAGAAGCAAATCCTCAATCTTCTTCAAGTGGATGCTCTTGTCCATATTGATACGCTTCTGGAAAATTGCGAATATTCCATTTCCGAGTTACTGACGGTTCTGCTCGATCTGGAATTGAAAGGATTGATTGTCCAGAGCCCAGGGAAGTATTTTCAGAGGAGAATGTAAATGGAGAAATCTCTGGTCATCGTAGAGTCGCCGGCCAAAGCCAAAACGATCAATCGCTACCTGGGCCCAGACTACATCGTCATGGCGTCTATGGGTCATGTGCGCGACCTGCCCAGGAGCAAGCTGGGTGTGGATATTGCCAAAGACTTCAAGCCCCACTACGTGATCATTCCGGAAAAAAGAAAAGTCGTTAACGAACTGAAAAAAACCGCTGAGAAGTATTCCTCGATTATCCTGGCCGCTGACCCTGACCGCGAAGGAGAAGCCATTTCCTGGCATCTGAGCACGCTTTTGGAGAATGCCAATAAGAAGATTTACCGGGTCCTTCTCCATGAGATCACCAGACACGCCGTGGAAGAGGCCTTCAAAAATCTGGTAAAACTCGACCAGAATATAATCAATGCTCAACAGACAAGGAGAATTCTGGATCGGCTGGTCGGATACCTCATCAGCCCGCTCTTATGGAAGAAAATCGGAAGGGGATTGAGCGCGGGCAGAGTCCAGTCTATTGCTCTGCGCCTGATTTGCGAGAGGGAACGGGAAATCAGGGAGTTTGTTTCCCAGGAATATTGGACAATCACCGCCCTTCTCGCGGCGGCAAATCCTCCTCCCTTTAAGGCCGGTTTGGTCAGGATTGAAGGAAAGAAGGCCAAAATAGAGGACGAACGCACGGCCAGAGCGGTTGTGGAGGCACTCCAGGGCACAGAATTCATCCTGGAAAAAATAAAAATTCAAGAGAAAAAGAAAAATCCCCCGCCTCCTTATATCACCAGCACTCTCCAGCAGGACGCCTTTCGTCTTTTCCGTTTCCCCGTTAAAAAGACGATGTCCGTTGCCCAAAAGCTTTATGAGGGATTGCCGGTCGGAGAAAAAGGGCCGGTGGGGCTCATCACCTACATGCGGACAGATTCTGTGCGCGTCTCCAATGAGGCGCTGGCCTGGGTCCGTGCTTACGTCGAGCAGAAATATTCGCTGCGCCATGTTCCGCCAAAGCCGCGCATATATAAAAATAAAAGCCAGGCCCAGGATGCTCACGAAGCCGTTCGCCCAACCTCTGCCGACCTTCCTCCCGAGGCCGTCAAACCTTTTCTCAAGAAGGATGAATACAGCCTCTACAAGCTCATCTGGAACAGGTTCCTCGCCTCCCAGATGAGTGCGGCGATCATTGAGGAGACAGAGTTTGAGATTGCCGCTTCGAAGTTCCGGTTGAAGGCGAAGGGCGAGGTAATGAGATTTAATGGCTATCTGATCCTTTATCCGAACCGAGGAAAAGAAGAGGAAACGTTGCCCGCGGCTCAGGAGGGAGAGAAGTTGACTCTCTTTAACCTCGAGCCCAAACAGAACTTCACCCAACCTCCTTCCCGCTACACGGAGGGAAGCCTGGTGAGGGAGCTGGAGGCAAAAGGGATCGGCCGCCCTTCCACTTATGCGCCGATCATCGCGACTCTCCAGGACCGCGTTTATGTCGTTAAAGAGGAAGGAAAATTTTTCCCCACAGACCTAGGAATGTTTGTCACAGATTTTCTGGTCAAAAATTTTCCGGACCTGATGGAGGTTCAGTTTACCGTCCAGATGGAGGAAGAGCTGGACCGAATCAGCGAGGGATCTCAGAACTGGCTGGAATCTCTCAAGCTGTTTCATTCCCGGCTTGACCAGGACTTGAAACAGGGGATGGAAATCGAGAGCGTGAAAAGGACGGGAATTCCTGTGGATGCACAGTGCCCCCGCTGCGGCCGTAATCTGGTGATCAAGAGCGGACGGTTCGGCCGGTTCAAGGCCTGCTCCGGCTATCCGGACTGCCAATACAAGGAAAGCCTGTTGAAAAAAGAGTCGAAGCTTCTGGACGAAAAGTGTCCGGAGTGCGGAACCCAGCTTGTCTTGAGGCGCGGGAAATACGGGACGTTCATCGCCTGCTCGAACTACCCCAAGTGCAGCTATACCAAGAAGGAGCAGACTGATACGGGAATTCCCTGCCCCATGGGCTGCGGGGGGACAATTCTCAGGAGAAAAACAAGAAGAGGCAGGATATTCTTTGGCTGCAGCCACTTTCCGAAGTGCAAATTTGCGGCCTGGGATGAGCCTGTGGTCCAGGCGTGCCCGAAATGCGGAGAGTCGCCTGTGCTCAAAAAGCGGCCACAAAAAGGGGAACCTTATCTCTACTGCCGGAATAAAAAATGCGACTATAAAGAAGTCCTCATGAACGGAAAAGCTTCCGAGGATGCTTCGGGAAGTGACAAACAGAAATAGAAAATGGTATTTTAGAAATGATGCGAAGAGAGCTGGATGAATTTGTGGATTATTTGAGGCATGAAAGAAACGCTTCTCCCCACACGATTTCCAGCTATAGGATCGACCTGCTGCAGTTCGCCCGATATCTGGAAGAGAGAAAAATCGAGCTCAGCCGTATTGACAATATCTGCCTTCGAGGATTTCTGGTCGAACTCCACAGGAAGGACCAGGCCAAGTCCTCCATGGCCAGAAAGCTGGCCGCTGTCCGCTCTTTTCTCCAGTTCTGCCTGAAGCGGAAATGGATCGAGGATAATCCGGCCAAGAGTGTGGCCACTCCCAAGCAGGAGAAACATGTGCCTTCCTTTCTGTCCGAAGAGGAGATGGAGAAATTTCTAGACCTGCCCCTTTCCGAGGATGTCCTAGGGATCAGGGACAAAGCCCTTCTGGAGTTCCTCTATGCCACAGGAATACGCGTGAGCGAACTGGTCGGGATCAATCTGGAAGACGTGAGTCTTGATGAGCGGTTGGTCCGGGTCAGAGGCAAAGGCAAAAAGGAGCGCCTGGTCCCTTTCGGAAGCAAGGCCGGGGAGAGTCTTGTGTTATACATTTCCGCCAGGGCGACTGTGAGCCGAGAGCCTGTGGAGGAAAAAGCCCTTTTTTTGAACTATCAGGGGGGGAGACTGAGCGCGCGCTCTGTGGAAAGGATTGTGGCCAAATATGTCAGGTCTTCGGCACTGCGCCGGAAAATAAGCCCCCATTCGCTCCGCCATTCCTTCGCCTCCCATCTTCTCAGCCGTGGGGCTGACCTGAGGGCCATCCAGGAGCTCCTCGGACATGTGAGTCTCGCCACCACTCAGAAATACACCCACCTGGACTTAAAACATCTGCTTAAAGTCTACCGCCGGAGCCATCCCCGCGCCGATTGAATGAAATACAGTCAGTCCGCCTGTCAATCCGGTGGATAAGAGAAATTAACCCAATTTTTTTCATCTTTATATAAACCTGGGTCCTGTCCCGGCGCCACCCCGCTCGTCCTCACTCCACCCATCCCCCCAGTGGGGCCCTTTCGTTGCGGGCGTGCGGGGGCCCCGCGCCGTGCCACCCAGGCGCCTGTTCATATCTTCCACTTTGTCCTTTCACGAACTTCTTGAATATAATGGATTTCCATGGCCAGAGATGAAAAAATGGGGAAAGCTCTGTGTGGATAAATCCAAAAAGAAGGGCTCATTCTTAATCCTATCAATTTTGAAGTAAACTTCTGTTGTCTCAAAAAGATGGTTTATGTGAATAGAAGTTGACTCTGTGCTGCCGAAGGGTTCTTTTAAATATTTGATTTACAATGAGATACGCTTTTCAGCCTCCTGGCCCAATTATTGCTAAAAAGAGAGCGAAAGGAGATTTATCATGAAAAATTTATTGATGAGGACATTGACTTTAGGATTGATCCTCGGCCTTTTTCTCTATCCAGTTCTCTTTCTTCAAGCCCAATCCAAGCCGGGAGATGAAAAAGTCAATATCAACACGGCCTCTCTAGATCAGCTGCAAAAGCTTCCGCGCATCGGCCCAAAGGTTGCCCAGAGAATCATCGATTACCGGAAGCAGAACGGTCAGTTCAAAAGGATTGAAGAGATCATGAAAGTTAGAGGAATTGGTGAAAAAACTTTTGCGAGGTTGAGGGACCGTATTACCGTTGGGACATCGACTTAAGCCAACTGAAGGGAAATCCAAGGACAGAAATCGAGGGACATGGACCGATTTTATTAAATCGATAACGTGTCCCCGATTTCCTCCGAATTCCTTATCGTCCAATCTCAATTCTCCAGAATATAAAAAAATCCAGGACATGTAAGTGTTCGGGGTACGATTTGTTTGAAAGGGCTTCGAGAGAGCAAAGAAAGGTCAAAAGATTTTTATCGGAGCCTGGATTCTTGGGAGGAGAAATAGATATTGAGGAAAGCCTTTATCTTCTTAAGAGCCCGGCCGCGGTGGCTGACCTTATTTTTTTCCTGAGGAGGAAGCTCGGCAAAAGTTTTATTGAGCGGAGGATAAAAAAATATGGGATCGTAGCCAAAGCCATGTGTGCCTTTTTCCTGGCCGGCTATATAGCCGCGAGCATTTCCTGTGATTTCTTTGATGATTTTTCCTTTCTGACATAAAACGAGGCAGCAGACAAACCTGGCCCGCCTTTCAGGGAAGGGGACCCCTTTCATTAGCGACAGGACTTTCTGGTTGTTTTTTTTATCCGTCGCCTTGGGGCCAGAGAAACGGGCGGAGAAGACTCCAGGGGCTCCGTTCAGACGGTTTACTTCAAGGCCTGAATCCTCCGCCAGGGTGAGATATCGGGACTGAAGGCTATAGAAAAGGCTTTTCCCCCTGGCGTTCTCCAGGAAGGTTTTCCCTTCTTCTGGATGCACAGACTCAATCCTGATCTCCTTGAGAGTCAGGATTTCTATCGGAAGGTCTTCCAAGTAAGACTGAATTTCCTTTGCTTTTCCTGCATTTGTTGTGGCCAGAAGCAGTTTACCGATTTTGGTTGAAGTCCTCACCTGGATGCCTACTGGCCCACTTTGTCGAAAAAGAAGGAGAGGGTGAATAGGGAAAGGAGAAAAAGAGTGTAGAGAGCGAATTTGGGATTGACCAGGAGTTTCTCGGGTTCTTCCATGACTTCCGCTTCCCCTAAGGTTTTACGGAAAACAAGAATAAAAAAGACAAGGAGAAAAGGAGACAGATAAAAAAATGACTGGAGCTTGAAAGTCCGGGCGAAATAGAAATAAGTAAGGAAGAAAATCAACGCACTGGCCACCATTCCGAAAAGGAGTGAGGAATGGGAATATCTTTTGTGGGACGCCCGGTAATTTTCGGCCTTTTCTTTCAGGTAGCGAAATTCAGATAGCCTCTTGGCGACCATGAAGAAGTTCCCGAAGGACCACCAGCAGAGAAGCAGGCTGAGGGGAGGAAAAAGCGTTCCGGGGGCGAAGGCGTACCAGCCGATAAAAAAGCGGATGGGATTATTGGCCGACTCAGAGATGGAGTCCAAAAAAGGAATGTCTTTGGTTCGGATCGGCTTGAGATTGTAGATGAACCCTGCCAAGAGGAGAGAAATGAGGGCCAGAAAAAACGAAAGGGAAAATATCAGGTAGGCGGCCAGCAAGCTTGTCACGGCAATTCCAAGACCGAAAAGGAAAAAGAAAGTCTTCCGGATTTCCCCCTGGACAAGAGGACGAAAACGTTTGGTCGGGTGATGGATGTCATAGGGGAGGTCGACAATTTCATTGATGATGTAGTTGGCCGTAGAAATTGCCCAGGTCAGAATAAAAGACAGCCCGATGCGCCAGAGGAGGCCGAAGACGCTGAATGCTTCCAGAGATTCCCTGGAGAGGAAGAAGAAGGAGGCGCATCCAAAATAAATGGCCAGACTGCGCGGCCATCTTTCCAGGCGCATGGCTTTCAGGTATGCGTTCAAGAACATGAATCCTTTTGGGCGTAGATTTCGAACGAGTCGCCGAGTGCTAATTTTATAGGAATCGCTCTTAAAAAAGAAGCTGTCCTTGGATTTCGGGTTATGAAGTTGAAAATGTTCTTCCGAGAGAGGAGGTAGTGGGCGCTGAATGTCCAGGCATACTTTCTTTTCTTGAGGATCATAAAACCGGTTCCTTCGAGGAGCCGCGAAAGACTCTGGAGCGAGAAATAGGCCAGATGGGCCGGCCGGCAGTGCCACCATTTCCTGCCTGTTATTCTGGCGGCGGCGCTGTGGATGTCCGGAGTGACGAGGCAGAGAATTCCTCCGGGGGAGAGGATCTGGATGGCTTTGGCCACAGCTTCCCTGGGCTTGGGTGTGTGCTCGATATAATCAATCATGGTCACGGCCTGGCAGGAGCCGGACTCAAGCTCTGTCTGTTCAAAAAAGCCCTGGCGGAAATGAAGCTGATATTTCTTCGATGCCAATCTGGCGGCCCAGGCACTGGCCTCAATGCCGTCTGTTCTCCAGCCGTTCCTGCGGGCGAGATGGAGCAGGATTCCTGTGGCTGCGCCCACATCGAAAAGAATTCCTTTCGACGGCTGAAATTTTTCGAGCTGGCGAAGGATTCTGAGAAAGTTCCTGGAGCGGCCTTCAGCCTCTTCCTCGTAGGAAGGGTCTTCGATTTCTTGGTAGAGGGCAAAAATAAAATCAGGCGCTGGTGAGGGATTGGCAAAGACATGTCCGCATTCTTGACATTCGTCCAAATCCCAGATTTTTCCGTATTCACGGTCTGTAATTTTGACCTGTTCTTTATGCAGATGATTGAAATTAAAGGTTCCTTTTTTATAATGCCGGAGCCATGGGCTGAAGCAGATGGGACATCTGTCTGTATGGATGAATTTTTCAGACTTCTGACTCATGTTGTACCGGACGGAAAAGCCTCTTCCCGCTGTCCAATCCTTCATTCAAAAAATCGAGCTGTCTCTAGAAAGACGGACCGTCCCTTTTTTAACATCGGGAAGTGCGGTTGTCAATAAATGTCTTTTCCCTGTCTTTTCCCCAGATTTGCCAATAGAACATGAAGATGAGGTCTGGAGACGGTCCCTGCGTGTTTGAAGGCGCAGAGAGACGGGTGGATGTGGAGGTGGCTGGGGCAGCCAGAAGAAAAGTCGGAAAAAAGACTTGACAAACATATATGACATAGTTTATTGAATAAGTCGACTAACAAAAGGACCTCTGAATGCGTCTTTCGACCAAGGGCGAATATGCCAGCCGTGCCATGCTGGAGCTTGCTCTCCATTACCCTGTGAGTCTGCACATCCGGGACATTTCAGCCGCCCAGGATATTCCTGAACGCTTCTTGGAGCAGATCTTGATCATGCTCAAGCGGACGGGCTATCTGCGGAGCAAGAAGGGGCCGCACGGCGGCTATTCCCTGGCCAAACCTCCTTCCATGATTTCCGTGGCAGATGTCATCCGTGTCATGGATGGACCTCTGGCTCCGATCGACTGCGTCAGCGTCACGGCCCACGAAGTCTGTCCCAGGGAACAATTCTGCGGCTTAAAGGGGCTCTGGAAAGAGACGCGGGACGCCATCGCGCGTATTCTTGAGAAAACAACATTTGGGGATTTGGCCCAGAGGACAAGATTGGCCCAAAAAGCCCGGAGCCGGAAAAAAGCGGCCGGAAGGTCTGGATCCGATGTGTCATAAACGAATCAGTGGAATAGATAATGATATGAACAAACAATTGAGGATCCAAATGAAACTGGATCAAAAGCATCCGATAATCATGAAGAAATTTCCTATTCTGGCAATTTTAATCTTTCTTTTTTTCAACCCGACCTACGCGGAAGAGGCGCAGAAAGACTCTTCCTCCGTGACGGCCGGCAAGGCGATTCAACTCAGCAGCTATGCGCAGGTGCAGTACTCCGCCTCCGGCAAAGCCCAGGACAGCTTCATCCTTCGAAGAGTCCGTGTGAGCCTCTCTGGAGAAGTCTTGAAGAATATCCGGTACAAACTCCAGGTGGACACCGTCAAGAGCCCCATCCTTCTGGACGCCAATATCGAATTTATGTTTAAGCCTTCTCTTGTCCTCAGGATCGGACAATTTAAAGTTCCTTTCAGCCTGGAGAATCTGACTTCCAGCTCTGATCTGGATACCATCAACCGTTCCATTACAGAAGAAAAGCTCTGCCCCGGCCGCGATATTGGGAGTCAAGGGAGAGATATCGGAGCGATTCTCGCAGGAAAATATTCCTTCCTTGAGTGGACGCTGGGCATTTTCAACGGCTCCGGAATCAACAGGGCAGATACGAACGAAGAGAAAGACATTGCCGGCCGGATTGTCTTCCATCCCGCCGGTTTTATGGCCATTGGCGCCGCTTTCTATGAGGGCCGGTACAGCCCCTCTTCAGGGGGAACTGTCGAGCCGAAAGACAGGACAGGATTGGAATTGCGTTTGAATTATTCGGAATATTCCCTTAAGGGGGAGTATATTTTTGGAAAAGACGGGCAGATATCCAAGGAAGGATGGTATCTTCAAGGCGGGTATTTCATTCTTCCTAAGAAACTTCAGGTCCTCACCAAGTATGACTCTTATGGCGGAGATAAAAATTTAGCGCAGGACGGCAGTCGCGTGATCACACTCGGCATCAATTGGTTTCTGGTTGGAAAAAACAAGCTCCAGATTAACTACGAGCTCCATAGAGATGAATCCGGCAGGACGGTCCACCGAGCTCTACTTGCCCAGTTCCAGGCTGCCTTTTGAGGAATCCGGATGAGTCCAATCCGCATTTTCAGGCACACGCATTCACAGGAAATGGCTTGCCTTCTCTCTGTTTTATTTGCGCCGCAGGAAAGAAGTTCCTGGCTTCAAGTTTTGGGAATTGGGGAGTGTGCATGAGGTCAACCATGAAAAAATCGCTTTATATTTTTTTGGCCGCATATTTACTCCTTGCTCATTTATCTCTGGGTCGGGCAGAAAAGAAGCCTCTTGAGGGAAATATTAGCATGTCCGGAGCCTGGGCGCTTTACCCCATGGCCCTCAAATGGGCGGAGGAATTTCAAAAGGTTAATCCCAGAGTGAAAATCGATATTCAGGCAGGGGGGGCCGGAAAAGGGATCGCTGATGTGCTCGGAGGGATGGTAGATATCGGAAATGTTTCCCGAGATATTCATTCCCAGGAGGTCCAACGGGGGGCGTTTGCCATCGCAGTGACCAAGGATGGTGTCGTGGCCACTGTGAGCGCAAAAAATCCCTTCCTGAAGGAAATCCTGAATAAAGGCCTCACCAGAGAGCAATTTATAGATATTTGGATCGAGAACAAGCCGACTGCCTGGGGAAAGGTTTTAGGGACCAAGGACAAGGCGGCCATTCATGTGTATACCCGTTCAGACGCCTGCGGAGCCGCAGAGACATGGGCGGCCTTTCTCGGGAAGAGGCAGGAAGACCTGGGTGGCGTGGGAGTCTATGGAGATCCAGGACTGGCTGATGCCGTCCGTAGGGATCCCTTGGGCATTGGTTACAACAACATTAATTATGCCTATGATACCAAGACTTTAAAGCCTGTGAAAGGGCTGGGAATTGTCCCCATCGACCTTGATGGAAGCGGCCAGATTGAACCTGGAGAGAATTTTTATGCCACTCGCGATGCGATTACAGAAGCCATCGCTGAAAATCACTACCCCTCTCCGCCGGCCCGTGACCTTTATTTTGTGACCAAAGGCAAGCCCGCTACGAGAGCGGTCAAGGTGTTCATTGAGTGGGTTTTGACAGAGGGGCAAAAATATGTTCCTGAAACTGGATACATCCCCTTGAGCCGGAAAAAGCTGGAAGAAGGTCTTAACAGAATTCGATAAATAAATAAGCCAGAAAATGCAGCTCCATAAGCCGTGAGGCTGGCCGCCAGAGGAAGTTGTCGGCTGGAGATAGAGAAAGAATGGCAGGAATGTCATTATGAGATTACTCAAAGATTACCTTGCCCGGAAGGTCATGTTCGCCCTGACCACGGTTCCGGGGATGCTCGTTTTCCTGATGCTCTTTGGGCTCCTTCTGAAATCGAAGGCGATCCTGACCCTCCGGTCCTTTCCGGAACTGATTCTCCAGTCTTCATGGCATCCTCTGAAGGGAGAATTCGGCCTTTTTCCTTTTCTCATGGGGACGTTGTGGGTCACATTGGTCGCCATGATTCTGGCCGTTCCCATCTCTCTCTTATCGGCCATTTATCTTTCCGAGTATGCGCCCCGGCCTGTTCGGGAAATGGCCAAGCCGATCGTCGATTTGCTGGCCGGGATACCTTCCGTTGTCTTCGGAGTATGGGGTGTGCTTATGGTTGTTCCTTTTGTGGGGAATACCCTGGCCCCTCTTTTTGGCGTGTATTCATCGGGCTACTGTGTGCTTTCGGGAGGAGTCGTGCTGGCCATCATGATTTTTCCCACGATCATCCATGTCTCGCTTGAGGTTTTTTCATCCGTTCCCTATGAATTGCGGGAGAGTTCACTTTCCCTTGGAGCCACGCAATGGGAAACGGTGAAACATGTGGTATTGCGAAAAGGGCTTCAAGGGATTATTGCCGCAATTGTCTTAGGGTTGTCGCGTGCCTTTGGCGAGACTATGGCTGTATTAATGGTTGTGGGGAATGTTCCCAAGCTCCCCAAATCGGTTTTTGACAGCGCTTATCCCCTTCCGGCCCTAATCGCAAACAACTACGGGGAGATGATGTCTATCCCCCTTTATGATTCCGCTCTGATGCTCGCGGCCCTGGTTTTATTGCTTGTTGTCCTTTTTTTTAACATCCTGGCCAGGTTTGTTCTGGTCAGGGCAGGAAGAAAGGCCGAATGATGAAGAGAAGGAAAATCGAGGAAGGTTTCTTTAAGGCTTTGATGGTGGCTTCCATGGCTGTGGTTGTGGGAAGCCTCCTCTTAATCATCGGAACCATTGTGGTTAAAGGCTTTCCCGCCTTAAGCCTGTCCATGATCACCCAGACACCCAGGGGAGGCTATTATCTGGGAAAGGAAGGCGGAATCCTCAATGCGATTGTCGGCTCGCTCTATCTGGCCTCAGGGGCGACGCTCCTCGCCGCTCTTCTCAGCCTGCCCATTGTGCTTTTCCTGAATTTGTACACCAAGAAGGCTTCGGCTCTGGCTGCATTCACGCGGTTTGCGCTGGATGTCCTCTGGGGAATTCCTTCGATCGTCTACGGTGCCTTCGGATTTATCGTCATGATCTTTTTCGGCCTCAGAACATCTCTTCTGGCCGGCATCCTGACGGTCGCCCTTCTTGAACTCCCCATCATGTCCAGGGCCATGGATGAAGTCATCCGGATGGTTCCCGATGCCCTTAAAGACGCATCTTTCTCTCTGGGAGCAACGAGGCTGGAGACGGCCATGAAGGTAGTGGTCCGGCAGACACTTCCGGGAATTCTCACGGCCATATTGATTGCCTTCGGCCGGGGAATCGGAGACGCCGCCTCCGTCATTTTTACGGCCGGGTTCACTGACCGCATCCCGACTTCGCTTCTCCAGCCGGCGGCCACGCTGCCTCTGGCCATTTTTTTTCAATTGGGGACTCCCTTCCCCGAGGTTCAGCAGAGAGCCTATGCCTCAGCAGCCGTGCTGACGGTAATTATTCTTTTCATCAGCCTTGCTTCGCGCATCTTGATCAGGAAACACACCCGACATACAATTAAATAAGGAATGGATAAAATGGATTTTCAGACACACATCGGCATTCGAAACCTCAGCGTGTTTTACAGCGGTCATCAGGTGCTGAAAGACATCACCCTGGACATTCCGGATAAAAAAATTACAGTCGTCATCGGGCCGTCCGGTTGCGGGAAAACGACTCTTTTAAAGTCCCTCAACCGGTTGCTCGACCCGGTCGAGAACGTCAGGATCCAGGGCAAGATTTATGTGGACGGAGAAGACATTTATGGCCCAAAGACGGAAGTCACCCGCATTCGGAAGAAAATGGGCCTCCTTTCTCAAAGACCCCAGGTGCTTCCCATGTCAATATTCGACAACATTGCCTATGGGCCGAGAATTCATGGCATGCGGGACAAAAAAAAACTGCACCGGATGGTTGAGCATTATCTGGCCGTGGCCGGACTCTGGGAGGAAGTGAAGGACAGGCTCCATCATCCAGCATCAAGGCTTTCGCTCGGCCAGCAGCAGAGGCTTTGTCTGGCCAGAGGTCTGGCGGTCGAGCCAGAGATTATTCTCGGGGATGAGCCAACCTCGGCTCTGGATCCGCAGTCCAGCCAGAATGTCGAGCGGAGACTTATGGAGCTGAAATCGGAATACACGGTGATCGTCGTCACCCATATTTTGCGCCAGGCCCGAAGGATTGCCGATTATATTGCCTTTTTATATCTGGGAGACCTCGTCGAACACGGCCCGGCGGAGGAAGTCTTTGCCAATCCCAAGAATCCCAGGACAAAAGCGTATCTCACCGGTGAAATCAGCTGACAGGAACGTATGAATGAAATTTTGGTGTCCGCGGGATTTTAAGCCGTTTATTCAAAATTCTCAAGGAACTCATAGAAATTGATTTCGTTGGCGTCGAGCCCGTATTTGTAGACGTAACGGCTGGCCAGTCTTGAGGCGAAAATGGCTTTCAGGTAGGAGGCGGGCACTCTGTCCAGAATTTGATCTGTCCCGACCTGTTGGATCAGACTTGGCGGACAGCAGCATTCAACCGCCTTTCTGAGCAAGTCTTTGTTTTCGATCAAGTCGGACCCGTAAATCGCATCCTTGATCCGATTGATCTTCTCACTGATCATATCGGTGAGGAGGGTGCGGGGAATTTTTCGGGCCGCATTCTCCTTCCAGATGACAGCGAATTCGAGAGAGGAATTCTCCCGGATGATGCCCAGAATCTCTTCGATGTAGTTTCTACGGAACTCCGGAATGGCGTTATTTTTGACACACATAAGGGTGTCATATTCCTCATCTGTGAGGGCCAGACTGGCCAGCACTTCCAGCGAGGACGATGTGACGCCTCCCTTGTTGGCCGAGGCGTCCTTGAAAATGATGACACCTTTCTCTTCCAGGCGGAGGCGGGCTTCCTGGGTCAGAAACAGGTTTGCGCCTTCGACAATGACCTTGAACCTCGGCTCGCCGTTTTCGGAGATGTAGGTCCGCCAGTTGTTGATGTTGACGGAGGCGGGGCGCCCGCCGCAGGGGACAAAAAGCGTGGCCCGAAACAGGGGGTGGAGATGGAAAGAATTGCGGAATTCAAGGCCGTTTTCCAACCTCTCGCCGTTGGGCAAGATGACTTCCTGGTCTTTGATGGTCACCAGAAATCCCTTGGGAGAAATGGAATTTCTGAGGAAATGTGCGACCGTCTTCCGCTCCCTGGCCAGCGTATTCAATTCCTCCCGGCGGATCCCTTCAGGGTCGTAGAGAACTCCTGAGCCGTCGATAATGGCCAGAATTCTATCCTTGGAAATGAGGATCTCATTGGAGCCCAGGTCTCCATCCGGCCCTCCGGTCATGACCTTCGTGATTTCTTGTTCTTTGAGGCGTAGCTCCCGGAGCGTATCCAGGACAAATTGATGAACTGAGTTGGTGGTCATGCCGTAAAGGTCATGAGGAATGCCTCCCATGGCCAACGGCTTGCCCGTTGTGAAGGATTTCCAGAATGAATAGCTCCGTGATCTGCCCCGGAGAGACGCCCATTCCATGAGGTCTGCCGTGCCTTCATCCGGACCCAAGAAAAGGATGGTCTGGTTCCCATAGTAGTCGATGATTTTTTGGTCCGGCAGCATGAGATCAAGCAGGCCGTCAATGTATTTCCGGAAGGAGACCTCGGCTTTATCCATGAAGCCCCAATTCAGGAGAATCGTTCCTTTTGATCCGCCTTCGGGCAAATCTTTATTCTTGTTCTGCTGGGTGAGGGCCAAGCTATAGTTTTCATCGAATATAAAGTCTGAGTTTGTGAGGTAGGTCTGTATATTGGAGGAGCGGACAATCCGGATGCCTCCTCTGGCGATGTCCCTGAAGCGGACGTGGAAACCACGGAATTCGGCGCCGACAATGTGGAAAATTCCAAAGGGAGTCACCGAGTAATCCACTGTGTTGAGAAAGGATGGATCGTACATGAAAGATAAAGCCGTTTTCTCACGGAGATAAAAATTGGTCTTCAAAGTGACCTCGATAAAAAGCAAGACGGCGAGGAAGATGTGTCGGTCGATGTCGGTCGGCATTTTGCGCAGGATCTCTTTTTTAAGCGCGGCCATTTCTCCGTCGATGGAATGGTCGGCGTGCCGGGGATTGAATTTCTTGTCGAAAAGCCGGAAGGCTTTTTTAAGGTAGCCATAATGTTCCGTGAGGGTTTCCCAGATGCGGCTTTCGTGGTAGGTGTCTTTGATGAGCTTTGTTTTCAAATTCCTCAGGATTCCGAGCAGCTCGGGCGTGTCCTTCAACACTTCGGATAATTTCATGTACTCTTCGTTATAGCCGCTCAGAAATTGATGGGCAAAGCTCCATGCGGACACGCCGAAAACGGTTTCCTGAGCGTTAAGGCTATTTTCACGGAAAAGTTTAAAGAGGGGGCTGTCGGGAATGGCGTAGACAAGACCGATATCTTCGATGAGGTTCTGGATGACCGCCTCGTCCTGGATGTCTTCCAGATAGACAGAAAAGACAGTCTTGCCGGTAGCCAGTTGTTCGATGTATTTCCGGTGGGAGACGAGGCCGTGAGAGTTGAGGACATCAGAGATGTTTGAGAAAAAGCGGTGGCTGGAGTCCCGAAGGGTGATAATCATGATGCGAAGCTCCTTCGTTTTGGCGTCGTGAGAGACATCGATGAGAGGGCTCTCCCAGCCTTTGGATTCATTGACGAGCATCTGGTATCTCTGAAGGGTTTTTTCCGGTGAGGATGCCAGGAATGTCCGGTCGGCGATTTTACGGAGGTCCGTCTCTTCCGGAGGAATTGGATTGGTCGAGAACAGAGGCTGGCTGACCAGGTACATTCTCAGATAGACAAGCCCGAGGGCGTTGCGCAGGGTGCGGTAGGATTGAAGCCGGCAGTTGGGATAGCGCTCTTCAATTCTCCTCTCAATTTCTAAAGCGTGGTAGTGGTAATCGTCGACGAGATAAATGGCCTCATCTTCCAGTTCGGTCCCTAAATCAATTTTAATCGTTTTGTCCTGTTTGACCGTCGCCAGAATTTCTGCGGCCATCAAGGCCTGGATGTGCTTGGCGATGGTTTCGACAGGAGTGGTCTTAAAATAGTATTCGCTCATGACGAGACCGGCACAGAACCAATCAAGCTCTTCACGGATAGCTTCTTTGGTATAACGTCCCTGGCTGAGGATGATGTGTTCAATCTTCTCGAGTTGCACTTCGCTGAGAACAGTGTTACAGGCAATATCTTTTAATTCTTTCATTGGGACTCCTTTCCTGAGCACATGAATACGAACGCAATAAATAAAGCACCAATGTTTGATCGGCGCTGGGGCCGTCCTCAGCCCCCGATCCCCGGGGAACCAGTCCCGTCGGTTCCCCCCATCGGATAAGCCGACGGGGCCCCCTCCGCTACGGAGGCTTGAGGGCGGCCCCAGCGCCGCATATATTCTGTCACGTTATTTATTGCGTTCGTATTAGCTGAACAATTGACTGATATTATACCTGAAAATAAGTTCCGAATGAAACGAGGAGTTGAGGCCCCAATTTAATTTCTATTTGTGGATTTTATAGAGGCTCTGAACAGGCCCAAAATTTGTGCAATCGGTCATAACTCATAGAAAGTAAAATTATTAAACACGGTGAAATTTGAATTATCAACAGGATTATTCACAGACCATGTGGAAAAACTGTGCCGCCCCTGTTTTTTATTCCAGTTCCAGCTCAAGTCTCTCAAGAAGAAGTTCTGTCCCCTCAAGGGTTTTTAAATCCCGTGCTCCGCAGTGAGGACAGATAAAGACAAAGTCATCCTGGATGGTTTCGGTGGCACATTTCTGGCACCGGACTTTCAGCGGGACTTCTTCGAGTTCCAGCCGTGCCTCCTGAGCGATCGTCCCATTTTTATAGACTTCAAAAGCCGTCTCCAGAAATTCGGGCACAGCGCCGGACAGTCTTCCGACCTTCAGTTTGACGAAAATAATTTTTTTTGCGTGTTGTTCACAGGCCTTTTCGTTGAGAATTTCAAACAGGTTGGCGATCAGCGAGAGTTCATGCATGAGAAAGATTTTGAAGGGCGGAAATGAAAAAATCGACGAGCTCCTTCACTCCGTCTCCGGTCAGAGCAGATGTGGAAAAAATTTTCAGCCGGGGATTGACTTCCAGAGCTTCCTTTCTGGCGCGCTCCGCGTCAAAAGGGAGGAGAGAGTGGAGATCGGACTTGGTCAAGATCAGGCAATCGGATGTGGCAAACGCTTTCGGGTATTTTTTTGGCTTGTCGTCTCCTTCCGGAGCGGAAAGAAGGACGCAACGGAGACGCTCTCCCAGATCGAAGCTGGCCGGGCAGACGAGGTTGCCGACGTTTTCAATAAAGAGGAAATTCAATCCCTCGGGGATTTGAGGGAAGATTTTGGCGATCATCTTGGCTTCAAGATGGCAGGCGCCGCCCGTGGTAATCTGCCAGGCTGGAATTCCCTTTGCCCGGATTCGTTCGGCATCTCTCTCGGTTTCGATATCCCCTTCGATGACGGCCATTCGGTAACGACCGCTGAGGTGCTCGGCGATTTTTTCCAGGAGAGTGGTTTTGCCGGCTCCGGGCGAGCTTAAGAAGTTAATGGTCAATATCTTTCTGGTTTCAAGCTTCTGGCGGATTTCTGAGGCAATTTTTAGGTTCGAGCCGAGAAGGTCCTCCAGAACAACGAACTCTTTTTTCCTCAGTTTTTGTTCTTTCATTTCATGATAAATTTCTTCCAATATCTCCTTTGTTTTTTTAATGATTCGCGGAAGGCATTTGAGCATTTTTTGACTCAGGCCTTCACCCAGATGGTAGATGTTTTTCGCCTCAATGGCGATAACACGGACTTCTGCAGGAACCTTGAATCCCAGGGCTTTCCCGATCTCCAGGGTCTGTGGAATAGAGATATAGTGGGGCGAGGGGCCGGGGATGTGCCGGAGCCCTCTTCCATCCAGAAGATGTATTCTGCCCGGCTTGGGATTTTGTTTTTTTATCGTATCGATAATAAGGAGAACGTCATAGCCTGTGATGAGGTCCAGAAGCTTGATCCCCGAGAGAGAAGATTCCAGAAATTCGACATGGCCCATCCAAGCCGGTCTCTCGCGGACGGATTCGTATTCCTCCCTGAGTTTTCGAACGACATGAAGGCCCGTTCCGTCATCTCCGTAGAGGTCATTTCCGAGACCAAGGACGAGTGTTCTCATCGCGCCTGAATCGTCTCCCCGTGGGAGAATTCCATTACTCTCCGGAAAATGGGGAGAGGTTTGTGTCCGCCGGCTTCCCAAAACAGAACAGGTCATGACAGACATCTTCAGGGAAGGCTTGATTCTTGGGCTTGTGTTACAGTTTTGGGAAGGATTACGGTAAAAATGCTTCCTTTCCCGTGTTCGCTCGATACCTGAATTGTACCGTTATGAGCATCCACAATCTTTTTGGCGATGGAGAGTCCGAGCCCAGACCCCTTCATTTTTTTACTTTCACTCCGGCTGACCTGATAGAACTGGTCAAATATATGAGGGAGATGCTCTTGAGGTATTCCGATTCCCGTATCCTTGACTTCCAGGGAGATGGTCTCCTTATCTTCTTTGAGGCAGACTTTCACGGACCCACCGGGGCGGTTGTATTTAATGGCGTTGCTCAGGAGATTCGTGAAAACCTGTTCGAGAGTTTCCTCATCGCCGTTCACCGTCACTGAAGGAGAGGACGGCGCAAATTCGAGCGTGACATCATGTTCCTGGGCCAGGGGCTTCATGAATTCAATGAGTTTCTCCAGCGTTTTTTGGATGTCCAGGTTTCTGAATTTGTCCACGATCTGACCGCGGTTGATTCTGGCCAGATCCAGCCAGTCGTTGATCAACCGGAGGAGCCCGTCCAGGCGCTCATGGGCGCGGAGGATCATTTCCTTCTGTTTTTCTTCCACCTGGCCCGCCATCCCGGCCAGAATGACTTCAAAGTATTGTTGAATGGCCACCAAGGGGCTCCGAAGCTGATGGGAAACCATGGTGATAAAGTTTTCTTCAATGAGCTTTTTCTCTCTTCTGAGAGTTTCTGCTTCTTGGGCGAGTTTTCTTCGTTCGAGCGCCCTCCGGATGATGATGCGCAGCTCTTCGGGAGTGAACGGCTTGGGAAGGAAGTCATATGCTCCTTTCTTCATGGCTTCAACCGCCGAGTCGACGGTGGCATAGCCTGTGATCACAATTGGAATGACTTCGGGGTCGATCTGTTTGAGATTTTCCAAGACATCAAATCCGCTGATGCCGGGCATTTTTAAATCGATCAGGACCAGGTCCGGCCTGAGCTCCTTTATTTTCTGCAGTCCTATGGAACCATCTTCGGCGGTCTCGGCCCTGAAGCGGCTCTTGATCAGTATCTGTGTACAGGAATCGCGCATAGCCTCTTCGTCATCGATAACAAGCACTAACGGTTTCTTGTCGGCCATACAGAATTCCTTTTCAGAAATGTATTTTACCTGAATTTAAATTTTATTTCAGCAATATTCCTCTGTCGGAGCCCATTGCGCTTTCTGTAAATGCGTCTCTGAAGACCAAGGGAGCACAGAGCATTCCTCTTCCGCCCGAAACGTCAGGGATTCCTTCATTACGGGGACGACCGGAGAAAAAAGCGGCTTCTTGAGCGCAGGAAACGTCCGTTCCTCAGTTGGGGAAGAGCGAGACTGAATAGAGACCTTTCAGAAAATTGATCGACCCGTTTTCCTCTTAAGGAAAGTCAAACGAAGGAGGAATGGACCGACTCAAGGGAACGATCAGCGGAGATATGGTCCGCCGGAGGGGGTTTCTTTTTATTTCTTAATAAGTTTTTCAATCCGCGCCAGCAGGTCGTCGGGTTTCACGGGTTTATCTATATAATCATCCGGTCCAACCATTCCCTGTTCGTCACCTTTGAATTGGAATCTCGAGCCGGCAATCTCTTTCACAGCCGATATAAAGACAATGGGCGTGTCTTTAAAGTCTTTGTATTCTTGGGAAGTCTTAATGGCGTGGCAAAGAGAAAAACCATCAAAGAGGCTGTCCATCATGATGTCCAGAAGGACGAGGTCCGGTTTCTCGGCGAATATTTTCTGTTTTCCTTCTTCCACGTTGGCGGCTGTGGATACTTCATAGAGGGCGGATTTCAGGATCGGTGTGACGGCTTCGATGAAATCAGGATCGTCATCAATGACAAGGATTTTAGGGGCAGGTTTTTTCATTTTATTTTCCTCCTTTACTGGTTAAAAGCGTTTCGAATGGCCAGTTTCAATTCCTCTTTTCCAAAGGACTTAATAAAATAAAAAAAGATATCTTGTTCCCTCACTTTAGCTTCCAATCTTTTGGTGTTTTTTTCGGTGGTCATGATGATTCTCAATTTCGGGTCCAGATTCTTGATGATGGATACGGCCTCATATCCTTTCATCTCCGGAAGGTCGACATCAAGAACCAGACAGTCAAAATAGCCTTGAGGGATTTTTTTAATGGCCTCAGAAAGGTTTTTGCCGGTTTCGACATAGTAATTTTCTTGCTTCAAAAAGGCGGCTAATTCCCTCCTCACGTTTGAGTTGGGATCAATGACCAGTATCCTTTTTTCTTTTTCAGCCACTTCCATCTTCCCGGCAGTCTCAATGAAGCAATTAATGTGCCAAGTCGCATGGCTAATGGAGAACCGAATAGAGTGTAACCTATTGTATTTGAATAAATTAAAAAGCTGTTGAGAAGAGTAAAGGGAGGAATTGGGACTGTTCAAAGCGGGTTTGAGGTATTTTTCCCCGCCTCTGTTCCATAAGGCGACACTCCTTGAAGAAAAATCGCTCTCATCTTTCCATGCCATAGTAAAAAAAAATTCTATCATTTTAAAAATTTTGTGGCAATAAATTTATTTTTATAATATAAATAAAAAAATCGTCCAGTGGAAAAATCATTGATGCAGGAATAAATCGCAGGCAAAGTGACCGCTTAGGAATCACCTTGTGTGTTTATGAATCCACTGGACGATTGGAATGTCTTCTTCTCCTTAATTTCTTAGCAGCCCCACAATCTTCTCCACTGCCTGGAGAACGGACTTCGAGATTTCTTCTCCCTCTTTGACAGATCCGGGCTGAATACCCAGGAGATAGGAGTTTTTTAATTGGTTGAAATCAAGGTCACTCTGGACGAGCGGCAGGAGCCGATGGCTTAAAGTCGAGTTCCAGAAGAGATGCTTTAATGAAATCAGAGTGATTTTACCCGGATTATCTCCAGAATCCATGGCATCCAAAAAGATCAAAGGCCGCTCGATGCTCTGCTGCCAGAAGTTCTCTTTGGCCTGTTCAATTTCCGATTCCAGCCAGACATCCTTTATTCCCAGGCTGCGGAGTCTGGTTGCGAGGCGGAGGCCGATTTCATCGTCCGCAAAGCTCTGAGTCCCCATTCCTACAAAGATGGGCGCCTGGTCCTTTTTCAGGTCCGTCAGCCTCCCCATCCAGTCGTCCTGAGGGGCTTTTTTAACCTGGACCATATGCACAGAGCAGCTGATGCAGGGATCAAAAGAGCGAACGATCAGATCCATTCGGTCCTTTATTTTGTCCTCCTGGCCCGAATCGAGAAGCTTCTGGGCGGCGATATAGCAGTATCTTTCAATATCCTCAGCGTTTTGGGCGGTGGGTGTGATGATGTCCGAGAAGGCAATTCGGCCTTTGGCAATTTCATAGGAATGGAACAAGGTTCCGCGGGGTGCCTCCACGGCCCCGGATCCCTTTCCTTCTTTTTTCGTATAGGAAACTACGGCAGGATCGGGCAATTTCTTGAGCTCATCCACGACCGTCGGAATTCTTTCGAACGAGTACAGCAGCTCCAGGGCCTGGGCGGCATTATTGAAAAGAGGATTTTTCTTCCAGCGCGGGCCATAGTATTTCTGAAATGCATTGCCGGCCTCTCCGGTGAGTCTATCTCCGAGGTTATTGACTCTAGCCAGGGCTCCGACGGAATAAGGCTTGCCTTTATACTGGCTTCGTTTGCAGAAGGAATGGGAGACCAGAAATTCATTGGTGAGGCTTTTGTAATCCTGGACATCGATCGTCTCTCCGGAAGAAAGCAGAATTTCCTCACCGACAAAGCCAAATCTTTTTTGCGGCGGATTCAAACAGGCAAATTGCGTTTCTGCCTCAGGCACATCGGGATAGTTCAGTTCAGCGAAAAGTTTCACTGTTTTCAACACAAAAGGCATGAACTGGATGGCCCTGTTTTTAATCCAAATGAGGTCCTCCCCGGAGGGCCATTTGCCGAAGCCTCCGATGATGGGATTTTCGCCGTGGATGAAGCGGCCGCTGATTGTCTTCATGATATGATTGCCGAATTGTTTCATTTCCAGCGCGATTTTGGCTTCAAATCCAAATTTAGAAGCCATGGCGATGGCATTCGGAAAGCCCACATAATCCGGCAGAGCCAGCAGATAGACGTGAAGGGAGTGGCTTTCTATCATTTCTCCCAGATGCATGAGCTCGCGGAGCAGCGTCACTTTCGGCGGGACTTTTACGCCGAGGGCTTTTTCCAGGCCCCGGATGGCGGCGTATTTATGGGAGATAGAGCAAATCGCGCAAATTCGGGGGACGAGGTTGACGTCTTCTTCAGGGGTTCTGCCGATGGTGAATCTTTCGACAAGGCGCGGCCCTTCGTTGACATAAAATTTAACGTCGCTGACGGCTTTTCCGTCAATGGTGGCCACGATTCCGCCACATCCTTCTACACGAGCCAGATGGTCGATGACAATTTTCTTCATTTCTTCTCTCCTTTTAGGCGAGCCAAAAAATCGGTGATTTTTGTCCCGCTGAAATTGGCCATTTTCTGTTGGATGAATTCCTTGTCAAAGCCTTTTTCCAGAAGGAGGTAATACTCCGATGTCCGGTTGGCTTCTTCGGCCGGCCCCCAACACCCCACACAGGAGAGGTTGTGGTTTATGCAGACGGCTCCGCATCCGGCCGCCGTCAACGGGCCCAAACAGGGCAGGTTTTTGTTCAGAAGGCAGTCATTTTCATTCCACTTGCATTCCATGCAGACAGGGAACCGGTAGAGTTCCGGCGGATTTCCGGCCAGCATCCGCGTGAGGGTCGAAAGAAATTGTTCCTTGCCTATCGGGCAGCCGGGAAGATAATAATCCACTTTTACGAAGGCATCGATCGGCTTGGACTGAAGGGGTTGGGTATGGATCATTTCCATGTCTCCATAGACCTTCTTCAGGTTTTCCTGCCAGTCGTTCTCACTCAGGAATTTGGCCTGCATACCTCCATAGCAAGCACAGATGCCGATGGCGACGACAACCTTTGCCCTTTGACGGACATCCAGGAGCGTTTTCTTATCCTTTTCCGTTGTTACGGATCCTTCCACGAAGGCCACATCCAACTCCCCTTCGATGTTGTCGCTTTTGGCCATAAGAAAGGATTCAATGTTGGCCGCTCTAAAAATATTGATCAGATCTTCCTCGCAGTCAACGATGAGGAGGGCGTCACCCGCGCATCCTGTGAGTTCGTATATCCCGATTTTCGCCTTGTCTTTATTCATGGTTTTCTCCTTAAATGAGCTCCCTCATATGGATGACATCCCAGTAGGTGAAGACCGGTCCGTCCAGGCAGGTGTAAATGTAATCAATGGCGCAGTGGCCGCATTTGCCGATGCCGCATTTCATCCTTCGCTCCAGGGTCATCAGGATCTGATGTTTGGGAATGTTCAATTTGATGAGCTCCTTGATGACAAACTTGTACATGACCGGCGGGCCGCAGACAAGGCTGTAGGTATTATTCGGGTCGACCTTCTTGAGGAAAGGAAAAAGTGTGGTGACCACTCCGGTGCGCTCCGGCCAGCTGCCTGTGTCGTCGCGGTCAACTGTCAGATGGCACTCCAGGTCGCCCCGCTCCTTCAGCGCAAAATATTCCTCTCTGAAGATCATTTCCGCGGGCCTCTTCGCGCCGTACAGCACGGAAATCCTTCCAAACTGGTCGCGGTTGTCGAGGCAGTAGAGCAATACGGAGCGAAGAGGAGCCACTCCGAGCCCGCCGACAACAATGATGATGTCTTTCCCTTTCATCGCCTCGACAGGGAAGCCGTTTCCATATGGCCCCCGGACACCGATGAGAGAATTATCTTTGAGTTTAAACAGAGCTTTTGTGACAGAGCCGGCTCTCCGGATACAAAATTCAAGAAGGCCGGGCCGTGAGGGTGTGGACGAGATGCAGAAGGGCGCCTCGCCAACACCGAGTACAGAAAGCATGGCAAATTGACCGGCCTTGTATCTGAAAGAAAGGGCTCGGTCCATATCGGCCAGGCGAACTTGAAAAAATTTAACATCTTCTGTCAGGGGAAAGGCACGGACGATTCTTGCCTGTTCCGGAGTAAAAGGATTATTGTGTTCGAGACATTTTTTCTCGGCGTTCATTTTGTCACCTCACTGCCCAATCGATTCCAGAAGGCATCTACCGGTTCTCCTTCCAAAGCTTTAGCGATCGTCTGGACGTTGATATTGACGGGACAGGTCGCAATACAGCGGCCGCAACCGACACAACTGGGTTTTCCGTATTTGCTGACATAGGCCTGGAGTTTGTGGGTATACCAGAGTTTGAGTCGCTCGGACTTCTTTTCTCTGAAGTTTTCACCGCCTGCGACCTCTGAATATTCGGAAAGCGTGCAGGAATCCCAGAAGCGGATTCTCTTTCCTGGCTTATTGCCGAGAAAAAGCTTGTCCGTGACGTTATAACAATTGCAAGTGGGACAGACCATGCTGCAGGAGCCGCAGGCGAAGCAGGCCTCTCCCGCTTTTTCCCAGAAAGGAGCTTTGTATTTAAGCTCCATTAAATCGGGCATTGTGATAAAGTCGATCTCTGTCTTGAACGCTTTTTCTTTTTTCGCCTGCCACTGGATATAGGCCTGAATATCCTTATCGGATAAATTTTCATCGAAGACTTCAGGCCTAAGTCGGACAAGATCATCCCCACGGCTGGACCCAATCCAGACCAAAAAGAAGCTCTCGAGATTCGTGAAGAAAAGGTCGTAACCTTCTTCGACGATGTGGGTGCGCGTGGACTGGCAGAAGCAGTATTCATCCGGCCAGCAGGAAAGGCCGAGGATCAAGGTGTTGTTGCGGGCGCCCATATAATATGGGTCGGGATATTCCTGGGTGAACAGCTTGTCCAGGATGAGAAGCCCATGGATGTCGCAGGGGTGAACGCCGAAGAGAATTTTTTTGGAGATGGAGGAGAGGTCTTCTTTATACCCCTCTTCCGTGAAATGGAACATATTGAAGAGAGGGGGAACCATGATTTTCTTTGGGGGCAGGAGAGTCCGTGTTGTCTGCAGCTCGATTTTAGAAAAATCTGTGACCGGGGCAAAAACAGGCGTATCGCCTTTCTTTTGAGGAGCCCAGAGTTCGGCCTCCCTGGAAATGACATCCAAGAAGGGCGATAAATCAGACTTTTTTAGTTTGAGTATCCTCATTTTTTCTTTCCTTTACGGTTCATGGGATTGTTTTTCCTCCTTCGAATAGGTCATTCTATGATCTCGAATTCTTATTCCTCTTCCATTACATATATAAACTTATATATAAAAAATATTTTTTATGCAAAATATATGCCTAGTTGGGAAAAAGCGGCAAGTAAATTGTCCATTTTTAACTTGTTGTTAAAAAAAGAGATAAATAGCCTTCAGTTTGAATTGTTTTTCATTCCCCAGAGTTCAAAAAAAGAAGTGGGGCAAATTTCCCCAGTTCCTGTTCTATTTTGACATACTTAGGTTGAAGTCAGGTTGTATTTTTTAAGTTTTGCCCAGAGTGTTTTCCGGTCTATGCCGAGAATTTTGGCCGCTTTACTTCTGTTTCCGTACTGGCTTTGAAGGACGGCTTTGATATATTCTTTTTCGACCTCCTCCATAGTTTTGAAGCTTCCTCCGGTCGGGCTCAGGATTGAAGAGCTGGCGCTGATCCCGTGATACATCAGGTCTTCGATGTTAATGCCGTTGCTTTTAGAGAGAACGACTGCCCTTTCGATGGTATTTTCCAGTTCTCTGATATTCCCCGGCCAATCGTATTCCATCAGGGCCTTAACCGCTTGAGGGGAAACGCTCTCAATATTTTTCTTCGTTTTTTTATTGTATTTCTGCAAAAAATGCTGCACAAGGAGAGGAACGTCTTCCCGTCTTTCCCTTAAAGGGGGGAGATGGATGGGAACGACGCTCAAGCGGTAAAAAAGATCTTCTCTAAACTTTCCCGATTTCACGAGTTCGGCCAGGTTCTCATTGGTGGCGGCGAGGATACGAACATCCACCTTGATCGGCTTGGTGCTTCCGATGCGGGTCACTTCTCTTTCCTGGATGACCCTTAAGAGCTTGGCCTGGATATTGAGGCTGAGGTTGCTGATTTCATCGAAGAAGATCGTCCCGCCGGTGGCGACTTCAAAACGGCCGTGCTTTGTCTCGTGGGCCCCTGTGAACGAGCCTTTGACATGGCCGAAAAGCTCGCTTTCAAAAAGGGTTTCAACCAGGGCGCCGCAGTCGACGACCACAAAAGGGGTGTCCCGCCTCAGACTGTGCCGGTGGATTTCGCCGGCGATGAGTTCTTTTCCTGTGCCGCTTTCTCCTAAGATCAGGATGGTGGTTTCTGTGGGGCTGACGCGGCTGACGATGTCCAGCACGTTTTTGATGGGCTTGCTCTTTCCGACCACCAGCTCAAATTCCGTTTTCGCTTCCAGTTCCTGGCGGAGGTATATGTTTTCAATAAGGATTTTGCGGCTTTCCAGAGCTTTTCTGGTAATGACGCGGAGTTCCTCCGGAGCAAAGGGCTTTCCCATATAATCAAAGGCTCCCCGCTTTATGGCCTCCACAGCGGATTCAATCGAGGCGTAGCCGGTGATGATGACGACCGGTGTTTCAGGACTGTTCTCTTTAATTTGACTGAGAACCTGCATTCCATCCATGCCGGGAAGTCTCAAGTCAAGAAAAACCACATGGAAAGTCTCCTGGTTGAAGAACATCAGTCCTTCCCTGCCGTCTTGGGCCTCTTTGACAGAATATCCTTCTTTCCGGAGCACTTGACCGTAAGAGTCACGGATGGAGGCCTCATCATCGATGATCAGAATTTGAATGGATTTATTCATGAGGGATGTCTCTTTTCAGGGGGAGCTTCACAGTGAAAGTCGATCCTTTGCCCAGTTGGCTCTGAGCGGCAATCGTCCCCTGATGTTTTTGGATGATGCTGAAGCTGATGGCCAGGCCGAGGCCCGTCCCCTTGCCGACTTCTTTAGTCGTGAAAAAGGGATCGAAGAGCCTCTGTTTGTCTTCCTCTTTAATTCCGTGACCTGTATCGGTGAACTCGATAAAGATCCATTCGGCGGTTTTATCCAGATGCGTTTTGATGGTCAAGGTTCCGTGTCCGTTCATGGCCTCCGCCGCATTGAGAATGATGTTCATGAAGACCTGTTGGAGCTGAGAGCCGTCGGCAATAATCCGGGGCAGGGACGAGTATTTCTTCTGGATGGTAATGTTCTGAAAAAGGGCTTGCCTCTCCATGATGGAAAGGGCTTTTTCCACGACTTCGGAGACATCGGTCAGGGACATGGCCGGCTCCCTGGGCCGGGCGAACTCGAGCAGTCCCTTGACAATATCCTTACAGCGTGTGGTTTCTTTGACGATTTTTTTAAGGTTCTCATGGTGAAGCGTGTTTTTCTCTGTCTCTTCGAGAAGAAGATGGCTGTAAATGAGAATGCCGCCCAGAGGATTGTTGATTTCGTGGGCGATTCCGGCGGCCAGTTTGCCGAGGGAAGCCAACTTTTCAGACTGAATCAGATGAGATTGAATTTCCACAAGCTCTTTGGTGCGTTCTTCGACTTTCTTCTCCAGCGTTTTTCCCCACTCGATAAGCTCTTGGTTGGCCACCTTGAGATGCTCTGTCATCCGGTTGAAGGAATCGGCCAGCACTCCGATTTCATCATGAGATTGGATTTCCACTTTGTGGGACAATTCACCTCGGGTGATTTCCCGGGTGGCCACGACCATTCTCTGGAGAGGATTGATGATCCGTGTGGTCGAGAAGTAAAGGATGATGAGCAGGAAGACGACGCAAAGGGAGGCCAGAAGGATAAAAGTCAGCATGACCCGGTTGGCGGTGTCCAGGTAGGGCTTCTCGAGCATTCCCACATACAGGATGCCGATAATTTTATCTTCGATATTTTTAATGGGTTCATAAGCCGTAATATACCAGTCATTGACGACAAAGGCGCGGTCAATCCAGGCTTTTCCTTCATCCAGGACGGCCTTTTTGACCTGCGCGGAAACGCGGGTTCCGATGGCCCGTTCCCCCTTCTCATTCTTGACATTGGTTGAAATGCGCAGGTCTTTTTGAAAAATGGTGGCCGTCCCCGTTTCCAGACCCTTGTATTTTATGCCTTTAAAAACAGTTTCTTTCACCAGGTCGACGATTTCGTAATTGCGGTTCAGCAGGATTCCTCCATAAAGAACTCCCAACAACTGGCCGCTTTCGTCCACGATGGAGGCGGCCGCCTTGAGCATGAGGCCGTTGGTTTCCCTGTTTTCCGGTCTTGGGGCGGCTTTCAGCGTGGGGATGAATTCGATCAACGCCTTTTGAGCTAAATCATCGCCTTCTTTAAGAAGCTCTTCACGGGGGACAATTTCCGGATAGGCAAATACTCCGCCCTTCATGCTGTGTTGAATGATTTGATCATTGAATTGGCTGTCCCCGACTTCCCCCGGATTGCGGGTCCTGACTATCACACGTCCTTGGCTGTCGGCTAAGTTCAATATATCCAGCCCGTATTCATTCCTGACGCGGTTGAGATATTTCAGGAGAATGTCTTTTTGGTCGGTTTTAATGGCTTCGCGCAGGCTTTCTCTGGCTGCGGTGAGGCTGATGATCTGCTTGGTGTCATTGAGTTTTTCATTAAAAACCATCCAGGCCGAGGCCAGGTCATGCTGGACCTTTTCCTTCGCTTGAGTGATGAGTGTCTGCCGGATGAGTCTGGATCCGACAATCAGAGTCAGAAATCCTCCGAACACAATGACCACCAAAAAAGAAAGGATGATCTTTGTTCTCAACGAAAAATGAGGAAGTTTCATATTTTCTAAGCTCCCTATTTTCCTGTGTGAGGCAAGGGAAACGACCTTTATCCCGCGAACGAAAAAACTGAAGATATTAGCCTTTTTCTTGTTTTATCTCCGGATCTTCCGGATAAGCGCTCCATTTTTATCGTAGATATGAATGGCCAGGGGCATATCTCCCGGAAGAGCATGAGTGCCGCAGGCGTGGCACGGATCATAGGCCCGGAAAGCCATCTCCACCATGTTCAGCAATCCTTCAGAAACTTTGCCTCCCTTGATAAAGGCTTTGGCCGCTTTCTCAATGGACATATTGATGGCCGCTGAGTTGTTCACGGTGGCCACGATCAAGTTGGCTTCAGTGAGGATACCCTTTTCGTCCGTTTTGTAGTGATGGAAAAGTGTTCCCCGCGGCGCCTCGACCACTCCCACACCTTCAGACGGAGTCTGGGTGGGAATGTTGCGAATGTTGGAGTCAGTTATGGATTTGTCCTCAAGAAGGACGACCATGGATTCCGCCGCCTGGAGAGCTTCGATCAGCCTGGCCCAGTGGAAAGCCAGCGTGTTATGGACGGGCTTTCCGCCGAGAGTCTCGTACATCCGGTCGTGCTCTTTTTGCGCTAATGGCGTCGCCATGCCGTCGGCGGCGTTCAGCCGGGCGAGGGGGGCGACTCTGTAAACGCCGCTGTCTTTCCCTTCGACAAAACCTTTCCAGCCGACTTTCTTCAGAAAGGGGAATTTAATGTAACTCCAGGGCTCCACGTGCTCTGCCACATGTTCAAGATACTCCTTCGGCTTGAATTTTGCGAATTCTTTTCCTTCGGGATCGACGACCCGGATGTCTCCGTCATAGAAGTCCACTTTATTTTCTGCGTTCACCAGTCCCATGTAGTACGTTTTGATTTTGTAGGCGTCTCCGACGACAATGTCGACATATGTTTTGTTTTTAAGGACGACGTCATTGAATATCTGCAGAGCAAACTGGGCGAATTCCACGGCGAACTTGGCGGTTTCCAGGAAGGACACTCTGTGTTCTTCATCCAGCCCTTTGGCGACTCCTCCGGGGAGTCCGCAGACAGGATGAATGACTTTGCCGCAGAGATAATTGAGGATATCCCGGCATTCCCGCCGGACACGGATCACTTTGCCGGCGATCTCCAGGCCCACTTTTCCGATGACACCCAGAATATTTCTTTCAGCGGCAGGGGCCTGAGGGCCGACAACAAAGTCGGGGCCTCCCAGAAAGAAGAAATGAAGAATGTGGTCCTCCATCATGAACGCGTTGTAGATGAGCTCTCTGAGTTTCTTGGCCGTCGGAGTTGGCTCCACGCCAAAGACGGCATCGACTGTTTTTGTGGACGCCATGTGATGGGCCGTGGGGCAGACGCCGCAAATGCGGGGAGTAATCCGTGGCATTTCTTCCACAGGCCTTCCGACGGCAAACTGTTCGAAACCGCGAAGCTCGGGAACCTGGAGAATGGCTCTGTCCACGTCCCCTTTGTCATCCAGAAAGATTTCGATCTTTCCGTGTCCTTCAAGTCGGGTGATGGGATCTATTGTGATTCTTTCACTCATTTTATGGCCTCCATTTTTCTTCGCCTGAGGATTGATTTCGGCAGGCTGAATCGGTAAAAAGTTCCTGCGGGGTCCACGATGGACTGGATAATTTTTTCAATTTCTCTCTCGTCATTCGTGTCCAGAATGGATGCGAAGGCCGAGAGGAATTTGGCTCCTTGGTCATAAACCTGGTCAGTGGGACCAAAGCATCCGCGGCACGGCATATTTCCCTTGATGCATCTCTCTTCGCATCCGGTCCGCGTGGCGGGTCCCATACAAATGACTCCCTGAGTCAGGAAGCATTTTTCCGGGTCCAGAAGGATTTCCCAGGGTCTCTTGATCTCTTTGATCGTCAGCTTCTCGGGCTTTGTCTTATTGCGGTCACAGTCGTCACAGAGGGATTTGTTTGGGGAGAGGACGGCCCCTTTGGGGGGTAATTTCCCTTCCAGAATGGCAGTGACGGCGTTCACAATCAGGTGCTTTGGAGGAGCGCAGCCCGGAAGGTAATAATCGACATCGATGACCTGATCCAAGGCATAGACGGTATCGTAGAAACGTGGGAGGGTGAGTTCATATCCATCCACCTCCGTCTTTTCGAGAGGAACGGTTCCTTTGGGATTATCCGTCGAAGGGGTCGTGTGATAGGCACGTTTGAAGATGGTCTCTTTATTCCAGAAGTTGGCCAATCCGGGGATTCCGCCGAGATGGGAGCAGCTGCCAAAAGCAACAACCAGCCCTGATTTTTTTCTCAGGAGTTTTACCATCTCCTCCTGTTCGGAGAGTCGGATTGATCCGTTGATGAAACTGACGGCGATCGAGCCGTCTTCCATGGACTCCACATCCTTTTTCTTGAAATCCAGGGCGACCGGCCAGAAGATGATATCCACGGCCTCCACCACCTTGAGGATATCTTCAGCCAGATCGACAACAGCTTCCTCGCACCCTCCGCAGGAGGCGCACCAGTAAAAGGCAACTTTGGGTTTTGCTTTACTCATGCTTCCCTCCATTTTCCTTGAAGTTTAGGGGTCCCAATTTTTTTATTTCCCCCGTGAATTCGTTACACACCCGTTGAAATTTCACTCCCTCAGAGGCCGAGACCCACTCGATCCGGAACCGCTCTTTTTCTATCCCAAATTGCTCCAGCATGTTGGAAAGAAGTCTGGCCCTTCTCAAAGCCTTATAGTTTCCCTCCTGATAATGGCAGTCTCCGGGATGACAGCCGGAAATAAATACGCCGTCAGCCCCTTCCGCGAAGGCTTTGAGCACAAATTGAGGGTCGACGCGTCCGCTGCACATCACGCGGATTATCCGCACATTTGGGGCGTAAGCCATCCTGGCTGTGCCGGCTAAATCGGCCCCTGTATATGAGCACCAGTTGCATAAAAAACCGACGATCCTGGGCTCGAATGATCCATTGCTCATGATTGCCCTCCTCGAGAAAAATTTGTCACACTTTTTTTGAAACGCATAATTATATTCAACTCCCAGGGAATAAACCAATTTTCCATTTCGGCCCTAGACAACGAGGATACCTTCAATTTCGGCAAATATCTGGTTGTCGCGGAAGTGTTTCTGCTGGGACGCTCCGCTCGGACAGGCGGCCACGCAGGTACCGCATCCTTTGCAGAGCGCGTCGTTGATGACAGAGATCTCCTTTTCCTTGTCATAGGTGATGGCCGTAAAGGGGCAGAGGCCCACACAGATCTGGCAGCCCGAGCAGAGTTCTTCGTTGATTTCAGCCGTGATCGGCTCCAGTTCAAAAGTTCCCTTATCGGAGAGAGCCAGAGCTTCTGAGGCCGCTGCGCCCGCCTGGGCGACGGTGTCCGGAATATCTCTGGGCGCCTGGCATGTTCCGGCCAGGAAGATCCCGTCTGAGAAAGTGGACACAGGCGCCAGCTTGGGATGTCTTTCCAGGAAAAATGTATCCTGACTGCAGGAAATGTTGAATGTTTTGGCGAGCTCGTTCTGATCCATGCCCGGCTCAAGCCCGACAGCCAGAATGGCCATATCGACAGGTATTCTTCGCACTGTTCCAATGAGCGTATCTTCCACGCGGAGGATGAGTTTCCCTTCTTCCTGTTCCGTCAGGGCCACATCGGTGATCTCGGAAACCCGACCCCGGATGAATTTGGTCCCTTCTTTGAGCAGCCGGTGATAAAATTCTTCATAACCTTTCCCGAAGCACCGCATGTCGATGTAGAAATCGTAAATGGAAGCCTTGGTCTTCTCTTTGAGAAGATGGGCGAATTTCAGGGAGTACATGCAGCAGACGCGGGAGCAGTATTCGTTGTAGTGTTCATCGCGCGAGCCGACGCAGTGAATGATACCCACGGACTTGGGTTCTTCACCGTTGGCAAGAAGGACCTTACCGCCCGTCGGCCCGGAGGCATTGACCAGGCGCTCAAACTCAAGTCCGGTGATGATATTGGGAAACCTTCCATATCCGTAGGCGGGAATTCTCTTGGCGTCAAAAGGCTTGAATCCGGAAGCGAGGATGATTGTCCCGACATCGATTTCGATTTCCTGGTCTTCCATTTCATAGTTCACAGCCTCTCTGTCGCAGACCTTGGCGCAGATTTGGCAGGCGCCGGTCTTAAAATGAATACAGGAGTCCTTATCGATGATGGGCACCATGGGAACGGCCTGGCGAGTGGGAACACGGATGGCCGTTGTCGGACCGAGATGGAGCTCTGTGTGAATGACTTTCCTCCCGTATTTGTCTTCGCAGGTGATGGCGCCGGTCGGGCAGAAATACGCACAGGCCGTGCAGCCGATGCAGGCTTCTGCCGGCTCCCCGAAAGGCGGAGTGACTTTTCGCTCTGACCCTCTTTCGACGAAACTGATGGCTGAAGCGCCGACAATCTGCTCACAGGCCCGGACACAGAGACCGCAGAGGATGCACTTCTCGTTTGGATCTTTGATTTCAAAACGTGTTTTTTCAATGCCCATCTCTCTGGCAATTTCCTGCAGGGGCTCCGCCGCTGGAGCGCGGGCTAAGAGCATCTCCACATTCAGCCGCCTGGCCAGCCGAGCTCTTTCTGAATTTGTCTGGATGGCCATTCCCTCTTGAACTTTCGTGTTACAGGAGGTCACAAGGGCGCTTCTATCTTTCTGTGTGACCTCAACCATGCACACTCGACAGGCCGCGTACGCTTCGACAAGAGGATGGTAACAGAGAGAGGGAATCTTAATGTCCGCATTTTTGGCCGCTTGAAGGATCGTGGTTCCTTCTTCCACCTGGATCTTTTTTCCGTCTATGGTCAGACTGATCATTGTCCTTCCTCCTTTCTTAATTATTCGACATTCACGGCGCCGAAGTTACAGACATCAAAGCAGACGCCGCACTTGATGCATTGGCTCTGGTCGATGACATGGGCTTCGTTTTTCTGTCCGCGAATGGCATCAGAGGCGCAGTTGCGCCGACAGATATCGCAGCCGTGACCGACTTTCAGGCAGGTCTCGGCATTGATGGTGTATGTATTCAGCTGACGGCAGACATGGGCCGGGCATTTTTTCTCCTGGATATGCGCTTCGTATTCACCTCTGAAATAGCGCAGCGTTGTGAGAACAGGATTGGGTGCGGTCTTGCCCAACCCGCAAAGGGCGGAGTCTTTGATGATCTGGGCGAGAGCCTCGAGGAGCTCCAGATCTTCCGGGGTTCCCTTTCCTTCCGTGATGCGCGTCAGAATGGTGAGCATGGCCTTGGTCCCTTCACGGCAGGGCGTGCACTTTCCGCAGGATTCATCCTGAGTGAATGAGAGAAAATACCGGGCCACGTCCACCATGCAGGTATCTTCGTCCATGACCACCATACCGCCTGAACCCATCATCGACCCGGCTTCGGTGAGACTTTCGTAATCAATCGGCAGGTCGATTTTCTCTTTGGGAATGCATCCGCCCGAAGGGCCGCCAGTCTGGACGGCCTTGAACTTTTTTCCTCCAGGAATCCCGCCGCCGATGTCGTAGATGATTTCTTTCAGGGAGATTCCCATCGGCACTTCGACAAGGCCTGTGTTGTTAATTTTTCCGACCAGGGAGAAAACTTTTGTTCCCTTGCTTGTGCGGGTTCCGATTCCGGAAAACCATTTTGCGCCGCGGTTGATGATCACAGGCACATTGGCCCAGGTCTCTACATTGTTGATGCAGGTGGGCTTTCCCCAAAGGCCGCTCTGAGCCGGATAGGGCGGCCGCGGCCGCGGCTCTCCCAGCCGGCCTTCAATGGAGGCGAGGAGTGCTGTTTCTTCGCCGCAGACGAAAGCTCCGGCCCCGCGCTTGATCTGAATGTCAAAATCAAATCCTGTCCCCAGAATATCCTTGCCCAGAAGTCCATAGTCCCTGGCCTGTTCCAGGGCGACACTCAGCCGTTTCACAGCCATAGGATATTCATTGCGGACATAAACGAATCCTTCGGTGGCTCCGATGGCCCTGGCTCCGATGAGCATGCCCTCAATGACAGAATGCGGATCGGCCTCCAGAATGCTCCGGTCCATAAAGGCGCCGGGGTCTCCTTCGTCTCCGTTACAGATGATATACTTGTCACCGCCGTTCGGACTGTCGGCATTCCGGACAAACTGCCATTTGAGTCCGGTCGGGAAGCCGGCCCCCCCGCGGCCCCGGAGACCGGAAATTGTAATTTCAGAAAGGATTTTTTCCGGCGCCATCTCTGTGAGGGCCTTGACCAAGGCTTTATACCCGTCCCGCGCGATATACTCGTCAATTTTTTCGGGATCGATCAATCCCCGGTTTCTGAGGGCGATCAGCACTTGCTTTCTAAAGAAGGGGATATCATTGAGCACCGGCACGGGAGTTTTTTCTTCAGGAGGAACATACATATTCTTCTGAACGGGCCTCCCCTTGAGGAAGTGTTCCTCGACGAGATGGGGAATATCTTTGACGGTCAGTTGCTGATAAAAAACATTTCCTGGCTGAACGACGAGAATCGGACCCCGCTCGCAGAAACCGTTGCAGCCGGTAGGAACGACCAGGACTTCTTTCTCCAGCCCGTGCTTCTGAATCTCTTTCTCCAGTGCCGCTTTAATCTCAAAGGAGTGGTTCGAAACGCAGCCCGTTCCCGCACAGACCATCAAATGAAGCCTGTAAGTTTTATCCTTTGACTTTTCTGCCATCCTTTTCCTCCTTTTCAGTAGTCTGTCTTTTCACTCCCAATCCCTAAGGCATATTCCTTGACAAGTGTTCCGCCGAGGACATGCTTTTTGAAGATCTCCTTGATTTTTTTCTCCGTGAGGTCGATGTATTTCACGGGAGGCTGGCCCTCAATTTCTACGGTGGCCATCGGTTCATGACTGCAGAGGCCGGCGCACCCGGAATTGGTGAGGAGCACATCATGGGCATCTTGCTCTTCGATTTCTTTCATCAGAGCATTCATGATCGTGCGCGCGCCGGCGGCGATCCCGCATGTTCCCATGTGGACGTTGACTTTGGCCCGGAATTTTCCGCCCTCTCGCAGACCGGTCATTTTCCGTGTCTGTTCTCTGATTTTTTCCAAGTCTTCAATTTTTAATTTAGGCATATTCCCACCTCTCTATTTCTTATATTTTTTTATGACGCCGGGAATTTTCGTCTGGGAGATCTTTCCATGGACTTCTTCTCCCACCATAACCACGGGAGCCAATCCGCAGCAGCCGACGCAGCGGACGGCATCCAGACTGAAATTCTGGTCTTCGGATGTCTCGCCGGGCTGAATTCCGAGTTCCCGTTCGAATTTTTCAAGCACGAGCTGGGCGCCCCGGACATGGCAGGCGGTTCCCAGGCAGACATGGATCGGATGTTTTCCCTTCGGCTTAAGACTGAAGGCTTTGTAGAATGTGACGAGGCTGAGGACGCGACTCAGGGGAATGTTGAGCTCCTTGGCAATCTGAACCAAAACGTTTTTCGGAAGATAATTGTATTCTTCCTGAAGGTCTTGAAGAATGGCAATAATCGCGCCCGGGTCAGCTTGATACCGGTTCACTATTTCGGCAATTTTTTCCTCATGCATTTTTTCCTCCTTAAATGGTCTAACCCTTCGTTGATATTCTTTTTTATGAATTTGATGACCTCCGGAGAATTGACGGCGATTCCCTCAAGCTGCTCTCTGATTTCTCGTGTATCGAGGGAATATCTCGCTCTGTTGATTTTGTGGATGTAGCGGATGTCAATCTCGGGATGGCCGGCGATGAGCGTCACCAGAGTTTGGGCAATGTCACCCAAGGGTTTCCGATCAAAGTGGCTGAGCCTGAAAGTGGCCCTGACCCGGGTCCCCCGGCCCGGTTGAGAGAAAAGGGAGAAATTCCCCTCGGCGGCTTTGGCGGCTTCGGCCAGGAGAGGCAGGCCAAGTCCCACCCGCCTTGTTTTTTTGGTAGTGACAAATGGATCAAGGGCGCGGCGGGTCATCTCCCTGTCCATTCCTGTTCCGTCATCCGCGACTTCCATTGTGAGAAGATCCTTCTGGTCGTCTTCCTCAAGGCGAATGGTGATGAATCTCGCCTGAGCTTCGATGGAATTTTCAGTAATGTCCAGAATGTGCAATGATAAGTCCTCCATTTTTTCCCGTTCAGTGGATGATTTTTCTCCCTTCTTTATTCAAAAAAGCTTTCTTGATTTCCTGTAAGGTTCGCTCGGCGATGAAAAATGTGGTGGTGCTGCGGCCGATGTCTTTGAGAAAATGGGCGTCAGAGGAGGAAGTCAGGGGAAAGGAAGGATTGAATTTTTTGGCGGCGTCTTCATACGTCATCAGCGGGGATATTTCCAAGGCGTCAAGACTCAGATTCTCCGGAATAAATCCCAATTGGCCGATAATGCTGAAACCTTCCCGGTCAATGTGGGAGGCTATAGCCAATCCCCCGAGGGAATGAATGGTATCGATGACTTCTTCCAGAGGGAGGGTCGAAGCGCCGATGAGGAGCTTTTTATTGAAGCGAAGCACTTCCCCTTTATGGTTGACGACGACCTGGCTCCCGAAGGCGTTTTCATCGTTTTCGCCGTGAAGATTGGCATAGATTTTATCCTGGAGAAGGAAGGCATTTTCCGGATCCTCAAAGAGGCCGAGAATATGAACTTCTTCCTGGGAAGTGACTTCGATTCCAGGGAGGATCTGAATGTCCCACTTGTGGGCGGCCTTCATCAGGGCTGGAACATTCTCGGCCGAATTGTGGTCACATATACCGAGAATATCGATCTCTTTAATTTTTGCCTGGCCGGCGATGCTCCGGGGGGACATTTCCAGATCGGCACAGGGCGAAAGGCAGGTGTGGATGTGCAGGTCAGCTTTAAGTGCGTGCAGCATGGACTATTTTCTTCCTCCGATCAATTCAAACAGTTTTCCCGAAATGACAAAGGCGGAATCCCTGGTCCCAAGGAGGGGAACGTTCTCCTCCTTGGCCTTATTGAGCGTCTCCGCGTCGGGTTTGCGGTCGTTGACGAGGAGAATCGCGGCCAGGTCTTTGAGTTTAGCCACGGCGACGATATTCGGGTGAATTTGAAGAGTAATCCAGATATTTTTCTCTCGGCTGTGGGCCATGACATCGCTGAGCAGGTCACTTGTATAGCCGTTGCTGACCTCGACATTGAATTCGCCCTGCCCCTGTAAGACCTGAAGCTTGAGTGTTTCGACAATTTCATTGAGGTTCATTTGTTTTTCCTTGTTGTCTTTGCCTTGAGTGCGGGCGGTGAGGGGGGATGGGCGGCGGAAACAGTTTTGAAAATGCAGTCCATAAGCTTTGCCTCCCCTCTGATAACATCTTCGGCAAAAGTGAGGCATGTGGGAGACCCACAGACGCCGCAGTCAATCTTAGGCAAAGAGGCATAAATTCCTTCTTTTTCCTTTCTTTTTTTTATAGCCCTGGCCAGATTCTCATCCAGGGGCTTGAGCGGGCGAGGTTCCAGTTTCCCTTCGATGAAGAAATATTTCTCCTTATAGAGCCTTCTGACCTCGCGGATATCCGGGCAGGCTTTTATTTTTTCAAATTCCAGGGTTTCGATGAACTTAAGAATTTTATTATAAGAGCTGTAAATATTTTCGATGGTGAGGGACCCGCCGACGCAGCCCTGGAGGCAGGAATACGCCTCGATGAAGTCGATATTGCGCAGCTTTCCCCGCTCGATATCATCAAAGACTTTTATGATCTCGGTCAATCCGGAAACAGCCAGGGAGTTCCTCAACCTTAAAGTCCGGGACATCCCGCCGACCACAGCCCAACCGAGGCCCAGGATGCAGATGCTTTCCAGGGCCTTCCGGTAGCTTTCCTTTTCAATGCTTTCCATGGCGGAGAGGAGGGGCCCGTAGATATCTGAGATGGAAATGGTCCCGTCGAGATAGGATCTCCATTTTTCTGCAGGCTGTTTGATGGAAATCATTTTCACCGGACAAGGAGTCAGATAGAAGGTACCGATCTCTCTCTCTCTCAGATCAAATTGCTTGGCTTTTTTCTTTTTAATTTCCCGCCCGGCAATTTCCCTCGGGTTGTCGACCGGAATAATCAGGTCGATGAGGTCCGGATACCTGACCTGGATTAAGCGGACGACCGTTGGACAGGCGTTGGAAATCAGAGGTTTGGGACCTTTATAGTCCCTGAGATACTCCTGGATGGCGAAGCTCACTTCTCCGCAGGCAAAAGCCAGGTCGTAGGCGTCGTCGAAACCGATTTTTTTCAATCCCGCCAGAATTCGATCAGGCAGGATTTCTCGGCCGAATTGAGCATAGAGCGCCGGAGAGGGAATGGCAACCGTATGGCGGAATTTTGTCAACTCGCCGAATGGATCGGTCAAGGGAATGATGGCGGAGTTGGGGCATACGTTGATGCATTCGCCGCAGTCGATGCATTTCTCTTCGAGGATGGAGGCCTTGCCGTCCCTGACCCGGATGGCCTGGGTGGGGCAGATCCGCATGCACCTCATCCGCCCTTCGCACTTATTGGCGTCGATGCGGATGGAATGAAAATAGCGGCTCATTTAACTCTCTTTTTTCCTTTTATCGAGGTCAAAACATATGAGGAGTGATGTGCCCTTGCCCACAGCGGAATGAATCTCAAATGTATCGGCATTTTTTTTAATATTGGGGAGGCCCATTCCCGCCCCGAATCCCATCTCCCGCATTTCTTGGGTGGCCGTGGAGAATCCCTCCTGCATGGCGAGCTCTATGTCCTCAATTCCCTGTCCGATGTCTTCGGCCTGAATTGTCATTTTTGAAGGAGTGAGAGCGAGGGTGAGTTCACCTTTTGTGGCATACATAACGACATTCATCTCTGCCTCATAGGTGGCAATGGCTGCCCGGCGGATGATGGAGGAATCAATCCCGAGCTCCTGAAGAATTTCTTTAACTTGGGTGGAGACGTTTCCGGCACGGCTGAAATTTCCTCCGATAATCTCAAAGGTTTGTACAAGTACACTTTTATCACCCATTACTATTTTATTGGAGTTTCCATAGTTCCCTGAAGGCCGTGCTTATAGAGGAGTCCGCAGGCTTCATACATCATGTAATTTGTAGAAAGAATAGGGATTCCCTTTTTTATGGCGAGTTCCAAGCCTTCACGATCCGGCTTCTTGCCTCGAACATAAACAACGGCTTTCGCTTCGACGATGTCGGCTGTTCGGACGGACTGGGCGTTGCTCAGGCCTGTCAGAAGAAGCTGGCCGGGCTTGCCGAAAGCAAGAACATCGCTCATTAAATCAGAGGCGCAGGCGCATGCAATTTCAAGCTCCAGATGTTGTTCGCTTCCCCAGATGATATTGGCCTGAAGAAGGCGTTGGATTTTATCAAGCCTCATTTGAGTGGACTTTCTCGATCCTTTTGATGAGGATGTCCCCTTTGCGAATGGTTCTTTCCGACGGAGTAATGGTTGTGGGACAGTTCTCCCAGCAGGCGCCGCAACCGTTGCATTTGTCAATCTCCACATAGCGCGCCTTTTTTTTGATTTTGGCCTTGAAGTTTCCCACGTAACCGGAAATCTCTTTGACCTCGCTCCAGGTCAGGAGTTCGATATTGGGATGTTTTCCGACTTCGCTCATCTTCGGCGTGAGAATACAGGCCGAGCAATCGAGCGTCGGAAAGGTTTTATCAAGGAGTGCCATGTGTCCGCCGATGGACGGCTGCTTTTCGACCAGATAGACTTTTTTCCCTGATTTAGCGTAGGTGAGCGCGGCGTGGATACCGGCGATGCCCCCTCCGACAATAAGGATTTCTGACCTGACGGGGACTTCTTTTTTGGTCAGAGGGTCATGGAGAGCCACCCTGCGGACCGCGGCAGAGATGAGCGCTTTTGCTTTTTTTGTGGCGTTTTTCGGCTCCGGGGTGACCCAGGAAACCTGCTCACGAATGTTCGACATCTGAAAATAGAAGGGATTCAGCCCACCTTCCGATGTCACTCCCCTGAACGTGGGCTCGTGCATCAGCGGCGAGCAGGAAGCGACGACGACGCGATTCAGGTTGAGGTCTTTGATGCTCTGTTTGATGAGTTCCTGGCCGGGATCAGAACACATGAATTTATATTCTTTGGCCACCACCACATCATCCAGCTTTGAGGCAAATTCAATGACTTCGGAGACGTTGACTTTTCCAGCAATGTTGGTTCCGCAGTGGCAGACAAAGACACCTATTCTCGGCTGTCCGTTTTTATTCATAGGTCCCTCCATTTCCGATTTTCTTCCAAAATGATTTTAAAGATATGATGGAACGGGAGAATCCCAGGTCTTCCTTGGAAATGCCAAAAGCCAGGCCCAGCAACTGACTGAAATAGAGGACGGGCATACGGACATCCTCTTTGAATTTTTTTACGATTTTGTCCTGGGCGAATTCCAGATTGAACTGACAAAGAGGGCAGATGGTGGTGATCAAGTCAGCGCCCTTTCTTTTCGCTTCCTTGAGGAGAATGTAGTTCAATCTCAAGCCCACTTCTTCGATTGTGCCTGTCAAGGAGCCTCCACAGCAGCGGGTCTTGCACGAGAAGTCCACCGCTTCAGCTCCAATGGCTTCCATCAACCGGTCGAGAGTCATCGGGTAGTCCGGGTCATCAAAGTCCGTGAAAGGCCGGACCAGCTGGCATCCGTAATAGCAGGCCACTTTAAGGCCGCTGAGTTTCCGGCATACTTTTTCCTTGATTGTGTCCAGGCCGACGACTTGAAACAGCACTTCCAGAGGGTGTTTGACTTCGACTTTTCCCTGATATTCACAACCGGCGCTTTTTAAATCTTTCAGAATTTTTGCTGCTTTGGGCTGGGCGCTGCTCAGGAATAAATTCGATTTTTTTAATGTCAGATAGCATCCCGCGCAGGGCGCGAGGATGTTCCTTCCCGTTTTTTCAGCCAGGGAGAGGTTGCGTCCGCAGATCGCGGCCGCCATCGTATCGTCTACAGAAAAATAGGCGGTGGCGCCGCAGCAATTCCAGTCTTCCAGCTCTTCCAGAGGCATACCGACTTCTTTGAATACAGGAAGGATGGATTCTTCATAGGGCTTCGAGTTTCCTTTTAGGGAACAACCGGGGTAATAGATATAACCGTTCATGCGGATTCCTCCTTTATGGCTTTTAAAAGAAACCGGAGCTGTTTTTTATTTTTTATGGATTCTCTTTTGATGGACATCCGACCTGTTCTGATCAATTTCAGACCCAGGGGAGCCATTTTCAGCATGCCAAAGGGATTCCGGGATTTGAGGTAAAGATTCACGAGCAGCCAGAGTTCAGAGCTTCGGCCATATTTAGAAATCATTCGGGACATTTCTTTGTCCAATACGGGGATGGCGAACCGCGACGGGAAGAGCCGTTCTCGAATGGCCTTCCTTTTGAGGGCATACATAACATCGGTAATCTTGATCTTGGCCGGACAACGAACCTGACAAGTGTAACAGGAGGGGCAGAGCCAGATGGTGAAGCTTTTAAGGGCTTCTTCTTTGAAGCCACTTTTTATCATGGCGATAATTTTTCTCGGTGGATAATCCATGTAGACCGACATCGGGCAGGAACTGCTGCAGGTTCCGCACTGGATACACTGGTCAATTTCGTCGCAGCCGGACATTTCTTTGATTTCGTCCAAAAAACCAGGGTCTAATTCTTCTTCATATTTGACCTTTCTCTGGATTTCCATAGATCCTCCTTTTTGTAAATTTATGAAAAATATCGAGAGAGTGGATTAACTGGAATAGAAAGATAGGGAAGATATTGGCTTATCCTGACGATGATCCAGAATTCCATAAAATGCATTCTGTAACAAACAATTTTTGTAATTATAAGACGTCAGGTAAGGTGGAGTTGAAACATCATAATTTTTCCTGCATCAATAAAAGACTATTGTAATTATAGGATAAATAAAGAATGCCTTATAATTACGTTAAATTTTATTGATAAAAATTGAATTTGTCAACATCAAACAATGAAAAAATGAAAATTGATTTTCCTGAAGATCTTTTTTATAATTCTCGCGGTACTAGTGAATTTTCTGTTCGGATGACCGAAACGCTTGCTTTTTTGGTTGAAATAAAAGTAGAATTTACAATAATAAATGAGGATTCCACTGAAAGGAGGAATGATGAGGAGAAAAGGCCTTATCATCTTAGGATCAATTCTTGTCTTCTTTGCCATGCACAGCTGCAAATCTCGTCCCGAAGAATCGCTGTTAAAAAGATACTTTAATGCGATCACCTTAAAAGATGTGACGACCATGTCGACCATTGCCATAGACCCGATTTCGATAGAATTCGATGACTGGCAAATTACCAACGTCAGTGAGGAGAAAATCGAAGCCGCAACTTTGCCGGAAATGGATCAGAAGGAACAGGCGTTGAAAAAGAAGATGGATGAACACGTCACGCCCACATTGGATGCCCAGGACGCTTTGAATTTAGCCAAAGCGGAATTGAGTGATGCCCGCACAGCTGCCGCCAGGGCTGCGGCCAGGAAGAAAGTGGAGGAGACTCAAGCGAAATATGACGAAGAGCGCCAGATCCATAATGATTACATCAAAGAATACAATGAGGCCAAATCATCCGCAGCCAAAGAAGAGGAAATAACCACTTTTTCTCTGGGCGCCGGGGAATTGCCGAATGTCCGCGAGCTGAATGGAGACGTTCATTCCAAGGAAGTTGAGGTTGAGATTAAGATAAAAGAGGGCGAGACCAAGAAATATAAATTCTATTTGAGAATGTTCAATCTCAGGGATGAAGTATTGAACCTCAACCGCCGCGGTCGATGGGTCATTGTTAAGACGGAACAGATTAGCTAAAAGGTCTTGTCGGATCCTTCCTCGATTCCTTTTCCAAAAGGGGAAGGGAATCATTGATGAGCCGCTCTATAAAAAGTTGTGATTGACTCTTTTTGTAGTTTTCTATATAAATAGGAATTTATTTTTTGGGGGCCGTTAGCTCAGAGGGAGAGCACCGGCCTTTTAAGCCGGGTGTCGCTGGTTCGAGTCCAGCACGGCTCACGTTTCCTGCCCCTGTCGTCTAGCCAGGTCTAGGACATCGCCCTTTCAAGGCGGCAACACGGGTTCAAATCCCGTCGGGGGCGTGCTCCATTCTGCCGGCAGGCTTTGGGAAATCTGAATGAAGGTAGAAAGGTGGAGCTATTTTCTTTTCCTCTTCCACAACCAAAATAAATAAATGGCCGGAGCTTGGTAGAGGGCAAGAATGATGGGAGATAGGATCATCCAGTAGAGATTGATGTTGAAGGCAAAGAGATAAATAAAAGCGGCAAAGCCGCCGGCGGCGAGGAAGGCGACGGCCGCAAGCCAAAGAAAGGAAACCGGCTTATTCAAAGGAAAACTTTTTTTCTTTGAAGAGATGGACACAGATGTCAACGACTTTTGGGTCGTAGAGAGTGCTTCTGTTTATTATGATTTCCTCGAGGGCTTTATCAATGCCATGAGAGGGCCTGTAAGGCCGATGGGAAGACATGGCCTCAACCACATCGGCCACACTCATGATTCTCGCTTCAAGGAGTATTTTTTCCCCTTTGAGTTTCAAGGGATATCCTGAACCGTTTAACCGCTCGTGATGCTGGTAGACGATTTGTGCGATGGGCCAGGGAAATTCTACGGTCTTGAGGATATCATAACCCACTTGGGGGTGAGTTTTGATGATGGAATACTCAATTTCTGTAATCTGCCCCGGCTTGCTGAGGATTTCGGATGGGACGTAAATCTTGCCAATGTCGTGAATTTCTCCGGCCATGCGAATTCCCTCGATGGCGTCTTCCGAAAGGCCCATCTCCCTGGAGATAGCGGCGCAAAGCCGGCTGACCCGGCGTTGATGTCCGGCCGTGTAGGGATCCCTCATTTCGATGGTCAGGGCGATGGCTTGAATGGTTCCGGCCAGAGCCTTATGAAGTTTTTCAAAGCTTTGTTTGAGCTGCTCTTCGGCCTTTTTCCTGAGCGTGATATCGCGGAAGACGAGAACACTGCCGATCGAAGCCCCTTTTCTAGTCTGTATGGGAGAGATCGATTTTTCGATGGAGATCGAATCTCCGGTTTTCGCCTTTAGCAGGCCTTCTTCAAGGTCATTGGTTTCAGTCCTCTTAGGAACGCCTCTATCAGGGATTAGTTTAAAGATATCTTTGAGAAATTTCTTCAGGGCTTCTCCCTGTTCCCATCCTGTCAATTTTTCCGCGAGAGGATTCATGAAGGAGATCAGGCCTTTTGTGTCAGTGGCGATCACACCGTCGCCGATACTCTTGAGGATCGTCGCCAGCCATTCCTCTCTTTCTCTCAGTTTCTTGTCCATCCCTGACTTGTAGAAGGCCATCTCGATGGTCGTTTGCAGTTCCCGTTCATCGAAAGGCTTTAGGATATACCCAAAGGGCTCGGTGACCTTGGCCCGTTGCAGGGTGGTCTCGTCCGTATAGGCGGTGAGATAGACAACGGGGATTCCATAATTCTCCCAGATTTTTTCTGCAGCCACTATGCCGTCAACCTCCCCCTTGAGGACGATGTCCATCAAGACCAAGTCCGGCAGTTCTTTTCCAGCCAGCTCGATCGCCTGTTCACCGGTCGAGACGACGTCGAGGACTTCATAGTCCAGGACTCTTAACATATTCTGTATATCTTTAGCCACAAGGCTTTCATCTTCAACGACGAGAATTTTGATCTTGGCCATTACTTTCGGCTCTTTTTCTATATTCTAATTCTTTCGAGTAGACATGAAAAGAGATTCTTGCAATTTTATTTTCCCGGGAACGCATTCCGGAGAGATGGACAATCCGGAACGGCCGATGTCCATGAGGGGCTTTCGCCGGAACTCTTTCCATCTGTTTCTTTGCTCATGGTTCGGATCAGTTTGTTTCAAGAGCTTTTCTTGTTTTGAGATCCGATGTCTTTCGACGCGGGATATTTGGAGTCGGCGAGGAATCCTGTACGCTCCGTGGCGTTCTTCTTTTAAATAGCCCACGTAAAAAAAAAGGAACGATCTTTTTTTCAAGACCGTTCCTCTGATGTGTTTTGGGAAACACATCCTCGGAGGATAATTCTCCGGTCTTCCTCTTTGAGGAAGAACCACTGGAGGAAGAGAGGATCCTCCTGCTTGTAGCCCGCACACAGATATTAATAGAGGGACAGGGATGAATTCTATCAGCGAAGAGACATTTTTTTTGTCAGTATTTGTCCTACATTTTTTCAGGTCGCGCAGCCGTTGCCGGACTGTTCTGATGATTCTTTCCTTCTTCGCCAGCATCGGATGGAAAAAGAATGCGGCAGAAGGCGTTCACTCGATCAGGGAATTTTTAATGGCATATTGAATGAGATCGGCCGTGGTTTTCATTCCCATTTTTTCCAGGATTCTTGTCCTGTAGGTGCTGATGGTTTTGATGCTCAGAAAAAGTTCCTTCGCTATTTGTTTAACCGGCTTCCCCCTGGCCAGCAGGCATAAGACCTGATACTCCCTGTCAGAAAGCGTTTCATGAGGGGGTTTATCGATGTCCCTATCCAGGTCAAGGGCAAGCCTTTCGGCCAGCGAGGGGCTCACATATTTTCTGCCCTGAAGGGCGATCCGAATCGCCTTGATGAGCTCTTCCGGGGCGCTGTCTTTAGTTAAGTATCCGGATGCTCCCGATTTCAAGACACGGATGGCATATTGCTCTTCCGGATGAACGCTTAAAATGAGGACGGGGAGCTTTGGCAGCTTTTTCTTAATTTCTTTAAGGACATCCAGGCCGCTCTTGTCAGGCATGGAAATGTCCAACATGACGATATCAAAATGGCCTTTCTTCAGCTTCTCTGCAACTTCATGGCCGCAGCCGGCTTCGGCAGCGACGACCCAGTTGGGAACTTCGGCCAGAATTTGTTTCAATCCTTCCCTGACGATGGCATGATCGTCCGCGATGAGAATCTTGATCATCGGCCGTGTCCTTTTCGGGATATGGGAACGGTCAATGTGACAGTCGCGCCTTTGTTTTTTCTGCCTTGGATTTCGATCTGTCCTCCCAGAGCATGGGCTCTTTCCCGCATTCCGATAAGACCGATGGAGTATGGATTGGAGATCTCTTTTTTGGTGATGCCCTTGCCGTTGTCTTGAACTTGCAGGATTAAGAGACCGTCTTTTTCATAAAAAGAGACTTTTGCTTTTGTGGCCCGGGCATGCCGGGCAATGTTCGTCAGGGCTTCCTGGAAGATGCGGAAAATCGCGGTGGCAAACTCTTTATCCAATGCGATATCCTCAAGGCCAGGGGTAAACTTACAGGGAATCCCTGTTCGGTTTTTGAACTCTTCAGCCTGCCATTCGATGGCCGCGGCCAGACCCAAGTCATCCAACACTCCCGGCCGCATTTCTGTGGAGAGCCTTTGCACCGTCTTGATAGTGGAGTCGATGAGTTGTGAAACGGATATCGTTTTCTCGATGAGAATTTCTTCTCTGGCCGGCAGTTTTTTCAAAATCCAGGAGATATCCATCTTTAAAGCAGTCAGGGCCTGCCCGAGCTCATCGTGCAGCTCATGGGCGATGTGGGTCCTTTCCTGCTCTCTGGCGGACTGCAAATGGAGGGCCAGGCGGTGAAGTTCTTCCCTTGATATTTTCAGATTTTCTTCCGCCAGTTTTTTTTCTGTGACATCGTCGGACACGGAGACGATCTCGCCTAAAGGCAACTTATAGATAAAATTCTCCCTCCATCCGGCAATCCTTTTGTCCTCGTAAAAGAAGGCCGGAAAATGCTCTGGCTTTCCCGTTTTCCAGACGCGCTGGAAAACATTAAAGAGACCGGTCTCCATGACGCCGGGAAAGACTTTGCGGACGCTCTTTCCGAGGATGTCCTTCTTACGGACCTTTTCAATTTTTTCTCCGGCGCGGTTAAAATCCTTGAAAAGGAAGTCTTCGCCATTGTGAACGGCGTCAAACACGGCCACCGCGCTGCGCATGTGATTAAAGAGCTCACGAAATCGCGTTTCGCTAGACTTGATTTTCTCCTCAATTTTTTTGCGCTCCGTAATGTCCGTTAGGATACAGTGGGTCTGCCGGAATTCGCCATGGTCATCGTAGGTCACATTCCCGTGCAGAGAGGCGACCAGGCGGGAGCCGTTCTTCCGGACCAGCTCCAACTCTAGGTCGTGTCCTTCCCCAAGGGCTTTGATTTGAGAAAATTTCTTCTGGAACGTCTCCTGCGATTGGGGCGTCATAAAATCAGAAAATAATTGGCCCAGGACTTCTTCTCTTTTGTATTTCAATGTTTCCAGCCAGACCTGGTTGACGGCGATCAGGCGTCCTTCTTTGTCAAGGGATTGATAACCGAGAGGAGCTTTCTCAAAAAGGAGATAGAAACGTTCTTCATTCTGCCTCAGCACTTCTTCGGCCTGCTTGCGCTTGGTAATGTCGATATGGGTGACCTGGAGAGCCGGTGATCCCTGGTATTTGATCAGCGTCGCCAGAGACTCTGCCCATCGGATTTTTCCATTCTTACAAATGAATCGGAATTGATATTGCGAGGGAGCGGGTTTTCTTTTCGAAAGGCTCTGAAAGTCATTCCAGATTTTCTCCACGTCTTCCGGAAGAATAAGCCTCCGGAGTTCTTGCTGAGAAAGAGAACGGAGTTCTTCGAACGCATAGCCGGTAATCTGACAGACAATGGGATTGGCAAAAACAATGCGTCCTTCCTGGATGATGGTTAATCCCTGCAGGGAGTTGTTGACCAGCGTCTGGTAGGCCTCTTCCATTTTGTGTTTGTAGAGGGCCATCTCGATGGCGGCATGCAGCTCTTTGGATTCAAAAGGCTTGAAAATGTACCCATAGGGCTCTGTGATTTTGGCCCGCTGAAGAGTTTGTTCGTTGGTGAGTGCGGTGAGATAAATGACAGGAATGTTGAAGTCCTGGCGGATTTTTTCCGCCACCTGGACGCCGTCCAGTCGGCCCTTTAGGGCGATATCCATGAAAACCAGATCCGGAGATTTGGCGCGGGTGATCTCCAGGGCTTCGGCTCCTGAAGAGGAAATTCCGACGACCTCATGATGCATACTTTTAAGTATTTTTTCGATATCTTTGGCGACAAGGATTTCGTCTTCCACTATGAGGATACGGACCTTGGCCATGGGATTTCAGATTCTCTGTTTGTATTTTAGTTCATGGAAAATAATTCGGAAGAGAGTCCCGCCGTCGCGGGAAAATTCCAGGCTTCCATCCAGTTGTTTGACGAGAAGCATAACCAGTTGAATCCCCAAAGTTTCAGACTTGAAGGGGTCAACTTCTTTAGGAAGCCCGACTCCGGTATCCCTGACGATGAGCTCATATCTATGGTCCTGAAAAGGATGGAGCTTGATGGTGAGCTCACCGCTCTCTCCTCTAGGGAATGCATGCTCGAGCGCGTTCGAAACGAGCTCATTAATAATGAGCCCGCAGGGAACGGCTGTGTGGATGTCCAGGAAGATTTCACTTAAATCCAGATTCAATTTGATCTGATCGGGCTTCACATGCCAGAAATGGAAGAGATGGATGGTCAGACTTTCAATGTAGTCGGAAAAATTAATATGGGACAAATCCTTGGATTGATAGAGTTTCTCATGGACCAGAGCCATCGTGCGGATCCGGCCCTGACACTCCTTGAATATGCCGACGGCCTTTTCATCCTTCACTTGGCTGACCTGAAGGTTGAAGAGACTGGAAATCACCTGCATGTTGTTCTTAACCCGATGATGAATTTCTCTCAGGAGGACTTCTTTTTCTTGCAGAGACGTTTTGAGCTGTTCCTCGGCCCGTTTGCGTTCAATAGCCATGGCCACCTGAGAAGAGACAAACATGAGGATGTTTTTATCCTCTTCTCCGAATCGGATTCCTTCGTGGTAGCTCTGGATGACCATAACGCCGATGGTTCGGTCTTCTGTTTTCAGGGGAACGCCCAGCCAGTCGATGGAGGGCGTGCCGATCGATTCCACTTCCCCTTTCTTTTCAAGAGCCTCAAATTTTTCGGGAGATGCCAGCAGAGGCTCGCCGTGGCGCAGGACGTATTCGGTCAGCCCTTTGCCCAATTTTTTAGGAGTCGGCGTTTCATCGTATTCATCGATATAGTAGGGGAAACTCAGAGTATTATTTTTAGGATCATAGAGGGAGATATAAAAATTCTTGGTGGGGATGAGCTCCTGGATGATGCTGTGGATCAGTTGGAACAGCTCGTTGAGCGTTAAGGCGGAGCTCGCCGCTTCGGAGATATTATAGATGGCGGTTTTGAGTTTCTCTGCCCGCTTGCGTTCCGCGATGTTCCGGATATAAGTCACTTCCAGCAATTCTTCCCCCACTTTGGCCAGGCGAATGCTGATGTCAGCGGGGAAAATTTCGCCGTTTTTCTTCTGATTCAGGCTTTCGATGAAGATTCCTCCTTTGGTCCTTACGGCGTTAGAGACGTCAGAAATTCTGTTTTTCCATTCCTCCGACGTGAGGTCCGACATGGTCAATTTGAGCATCTCCTCTTTGGCATATCCAAAGAGGTCGCAGGCGGCTTTGTTGCAGTCCAGAATGCGGCCATCCAGAGTCTCCAGAAGGATGGCGTCCGTCGAGGCTTCAAACAGAGCATGATACTTGATCTCGCTTTTCTCCAGCCTTTTTTGAGCCACCAGACGTTCTTTTTCTACTATTTTTTCTTTGGTGATGTCTCTGGCGCAGCCAACCGTCCCGATCATTTGGCCGTGTTCATCCCGGAAAGGGGCCTTATAAACGTCAAGGTAAAGGAATTCTCCGCGAACATTGCCGAATTCATCAAACCGTTCCGGTCTCTGACTTTTTATGACTGCCGAATCCGAATCAATGCAGAGGTCACCGAAGGTGTGATATTGAGCATCTTCAGGATGAGCCCTCTTTTCTCTCTCTGCGAAAAATGCCTCCGTTTTTCCGATGGGCTCTTCGGTGTCCCGGGCATGTAAAAGGTTTTCACAGATGGCTTTATTCGTGAAGAGATACTTCTTCTCCATGTCTTTAGCCCAGATGAGGTCAGGGACGTTGTCGCACATCAGCCGGACCATTGAGTAGAGGGCTCTATACTGGGCCTCGCTTTTCTTGATGGTTTCTTCCGCCGGTTTGATTTTTTCGATCTGCCGCTGGAGGGCCTCGACCATATTGTTGGTGGCTGTTGTTAATTTTGATATCTCATCGTCTCCGTGAATATACAAACGTTCTCCGCTGTTTTCTCTGGCCTCGATGCCTTTGACGAATCCATGGAGGCGCGCCAGCCGGGAAGTGACCAGTTTGTTCATGAGGAATTGAATGACCAGTGTGCTGACGAGACCGATGAGAATGACGGAAAGAAGGAAATGGTTCATGCCTTTGACAAATTGCCTGTGAAACATGCGAGGCTGTTTGATTTCCATAATGAAGGCGGATTTTCGATCAATGTCCATTATCAGAGCAAATCCGCTGATCCAATCCTTGTCCAGAATTTTTACAGAGATGGAACTCGGGGCCGCAGAAGACAACAGATCTGTTTTGACTTCTTGCGGAACTTGCTGACTGTCAATTTCATAAATCATGATAGGTAAATTCGTGATTTGCGATATTTGCTTGATGAATTCTGAATTCAAGGCGCGGCCTAAGATCAATATCCCTTGAATGGGGCCAGTCGATTCACTGGTCAGAATTGGGCGGGAAACGAGCAAGAAAGGATTCTCTGGAAGAACAAGGAATCCGGCGAGGGAGCTTTGTTCATGGGAATGCCTTAAAAGACGGCTATCCGGAGAAAGAAATTCAGAGAGCCCCTCTGGGAGAGGAGTCTCTGTTCTGCGGCTGATATCAAATCCTTTGCCAAGGACCATATCCCCTTGAGTATTGAAAAAGAGCACGAAGCTGAGGTTATAGGTGATAAAGGTTTCATTGACCAGCTTGGATTGAATGTGTGCATTTTTCGGGTTTTGGATGAGAGCATAGGCATCGTTCCCACTGGCATAATCGGCCGCCAGTCTGTCCAGGTTGGATAATTCATGGGTTAAGAAATTGAGGACATACTGCACCTCATTATGGAGGCGGATTTCTTCCTGTTTATTGGAGCTGTAGCCAAGGATTAATCTGGAACCTGTGTACAATGCAGCCGCAAGAATAAATATGGTGGCCGATATGATCAGAAGCGTTTTTTGTTTGACTTTCATATTGTCCTTAGGATGTCTTTAGTCGCATGAAATAAAAATTCTTTAAGAATTTTTTTGGCGGCAGTCGGGGTCATTCGCGCTGAAAAAACAGAGCGGTCCGCCCTTCTCTTGCGCAGCGAACATGGCCGAATGGGCGCGCTGGAAGAGAGCATGAAAGTCGTCTCCATCATCAGGGAAAATGGAAGCCCCCATGCGGACATTGAGATGAATCTTCCGGCCGCCGGAGGAAAAAGGTCTTTGGAAGACCTGCAGAATCCTCTGAGCGGTAGAAGCGACATCTTCGACCCGGGAGATCTCAAGCAAAAGCAGGATAAACTCTCCGCTTTCAAGCCGGGCGATGGTATCGCTTTTCCGTAAAATCTCAGTCAATCGTACGGCCACACTTTGGGGGACCCCCATACGGGCATCATCTGGAGAGGCGGAGGAGCCGCTTTTTGTGCGGCGGTTCAGCTCAAGCATCATAATGGCGACTTTTTGATGGTGACGCTGGGCCAGCGCCATCCCCAGAGAGAGACGTTCGCAAAAAAGAAGTCTATTGGGCAGTCCTGTCAGCCGGTCGTGTGTGAGCCAGCGGGCCAGATCCTCATCTTTTCTCCATTTCTCTCCTGCGTCCTGGAATACAAAAACCGTATCGAGGAGCTTCCCTTTTTTATCTTTGATCAATGCGGCTGTCACATCCACCGGAATCTCTCTTCCGTTCTTCGCCGTAAGGAGACTGGGGGCAGTGCTGTGCCACAGGTTTTTTCTGGATTTCTCTCGAAAAGGAAAAACCGTCTTCTCGCCGGTTGTTCTGTTCATAATTTTAAAAATAGTGGAAAGGGGCTTCCCGCAGGTTTCACTGGGAATCCAGCCGGTCAGTTCTTCGGCCGGCCGGTTCATGAAGGTCACCACCCCGTTTTTATCCGTGAAGACAACCGCTTCCTTCATGATTTTAAGGAGGCTCTCAAACCAATTCTCTCGTTCCTGGACTTTCTTTTCCTTGATGTGTCTGTCCAGAGCGATCTCAATGGTTGTCTGCAGTTCTCTCTGTTCAAAAGGTTTTAGGAGATAACCCAATGGGTTCGTGGATTTGGCCCGACTGAGGGTCGTCTCGTCCGCATGAGCGGTGAGGTAGATAATGGGAATGCCGAAATTTTCCTTGATCTTTTGAGCGGCGGCGATTCCGTCCAGCTCCCCTTTGAGAACGATATCCATCAGGATCAGGTCCGGAGATTTTTCTTTGGCTTTATAAATCGCCTGTTCGCCTGAAGGAACGGAAGAGACGACTTCAAATCCCAGGTTTTTCAGCATGCCTTCGATGTCTCTGGATACGAGCAACTCATCTTCAACAACGAGAATTTTGACGGCAGCCATCGCTCTGTATTCTCGGCCTATATATCACCTATATCACCTATATCACCGCATAGACCAAATGTCAAAAAAATTTCCAAAAGAGGCGTTTGATTGGCAAATTGGGGGATGATGGAGTATCTTTGCTTCTTTAGTCAAGATGTATTAGAATTTTGAGAAATCTGGGATGGAGAAATCGGAAATAAAAAAAGCGGAAGTTCTGGATGACTTTTCTTTGAGGCCGGTTCCGGCTGACCAGAGAAAGCCGTGGATTGACCTGGCGGTTGTCTGGGTCGGGGTGGCGATTGTTCTATCGGCTCTCCTTCGGGGCATGATTGTGGGGATGGGACTGGGCTCAACCAGAAACGTCCTTCTTGCGTACATCCTTGGGGAAGCGCTTCTCATCGGGATGATGTCCCTCACCGGCTATATGGGTGCAAAGCTGGGGCTTTCCACACCTCTTCTGGCCAACAGGGCTTTTGGGCGGCATGGCTCTCTTCTCATCTCATTCTGCCTGGCACTGGCTTTTATGGGATGGTTTGGAGTCCAGGCCGGCCTTTTTGCAGAAGCGTTCATCGCCTATACGAAAACTTCCCTTTCTGTTCCTTTTCTAGCTTTTTTGAGCGGTATTCTGATGATGATACCAGCCATATTCGGATTTCGAGGGCTGAAAGTGTTGAGCTGGGGAGCTGTGCCTCCGATGATTATTGTCTTTCTGTATGCGGCGGCCAAACTGGGATTCAATTTCCTTCCTTCAGAGCAGCTTGTCCTTCTGGCAAAGAATCATACGCCTTCGCCCTATCCGTTGACTCTGGGCGCTGCGGCCTCCATTATTGCCGGAGGTTTTATTGTCGGCGCTGTGACATCTGCGGATGTCTTCAGGTATGCCCGGCCGAGATTCCGCGATATCCTGTATGCCGCTATCCTATCCATGGGGATGAGTGCAGCCATGCAGCTTGTGGGCTCAGTGCTGGCCATGAGAACCGGGCTTTATCATGAGCAGCTTCCCCGCATCATCATCAACTCAGAGTTTGCCGGACTGGGTCTTGTCGGCTTTCTGGCGATCGCCTTTGCCCAGTGGACGACCAATGACAGCAACCTCTACTCCTCGGTCCTGGCTTTTAACAACATTCTCCGCTGGACAAGATGGAAGCTGGCAGTGGCCGTGGGAATTCTGGCTTCGTTCCTTGCTGCGCTCGGAATTCTGGAAAGGCTGGGGCTCTTTTTGAGCCTTTTGAGTATTGCCGTGGGCCCGATCGGGGGCATCCTTATTGCGGACTACTATCTTCTCGGGAGAAAGGAACAGGGAGGCGATTCTGCATCCTCCAGTCGATGGAATCCCGTTGCTCTTGGAGCTTATATGACCTCGTTTCTCGTGGGATGGACAACCTCCGGTCATCCTTTTAAAATTCCTGTTTTTCCGTTTTCCATCTTTGCTTTTAACGGAATCATCTCCGCTGTTTTTCTTTATTGGGCGGGCATGAAGATTTTGAAAAATAGTAAGAATGAATTCCGCTCATGACGAGGATTAGGAAATCAAGAAATGAGTAAAGTGTCCCTGGGAATCAGGAAACTTGGCTTTGTCACCATCGGCCAATCTCCCCGGGATGATGTCTTTGATGAGATTTCAGTCCTTCTCAGCCCTGAGATTGAAATCCTGGAGAGAGGAGCTCTCGACGGCATTTCTGACGAAGAAATCACCGGATTGCGGCCTGAGAAAGACGACTTCCCTTTAATCACCAGGCTCAAAATGGGATCATCGGTTGTGGTGGGGAGGAGAAAAATTCTTCCGCTTATTCAAAAACAGGTCGAAAAATTGGAAGAAGAAGGGGCTCAGGCCATTGCCTTTCTCTGCACGGAAAATTTTCCTGAAATCAAATCCGACGGCCTTTTGCTTTTTCCCTACCGGATTCTATTCCATTCCGTCCTTTCCCTCCTGGAGAGCGGGAAACTGGCTGTGTTCGTTCCTTTAGAAGAGCAGAAGAAATACGCGAGGGAAAAATGGGAAAAGACAGGCTTTGAAGTGGTCGTGGAAGATTTGAATCCGTATCTCGATTCTCCAGAAATTGAGAAAAGCCTGATGCGCATCCAAAGGGAGAATCCGGCGCTGGTCGTCCTGGATTGTATCGGCTATTCAATTCGTGTGAAAGAAAAAGTCAGGCAGATGATGGGCCGGCCGGTCCTTCTGCCCAGGTCGATTTTAGCAAGAACAATCAATGAATTGATATAATCGGAAGCGGTGAATCGAAGCATTTTCCGAAGGCTGGTAAACGGGCTGGATTTTAAGGGCAGTTTCTCCGTTCGGACGGTGCATGGAGAAAGAATCCTTTTTTTGGGAGGGCACAATGGCCTTAAAACAAGTCATGGAAATCTATGATTTTTTGGACCGGCCGGATATTGATATGACGGAGCTGAAAAAGATTTTTAAATGCCGTGGGCTGCATCCTTCGGAGATGGAATCCCACAGGGTCAAGGGTGAGCAGGGGGAAACTCAATTCATCAAGATAAAGATAAAAGGAAAGAGGGCAAAATCCAGGCAGACGCCGGCTCCTATCCTTGGGATTATCGGCCGCCTGGGCGGAATTGGTGCGCGGCCGCACAAAATCGGGCTTGTCTCGGATGCGGACGGAGCCATCACGGCCCTTGCCTGCGCTCTGAAAATCGTCGAGATGAGAAGTCGGGGAGATGCCCTGACAGGTGACGTGATTATGGCCACCCATCTTTCGCCCCGTTCCCCGATTATCCCTCATGAGCCGGTTCCATTTATGGGATCACCGGTGTCCATCGATGTTATGAATAAGTATGAGGTCGATGGAGAAATGGAAGCCATTCTCTCTGTGGACACGACAAAGGGAAACCGCGTCATCAACCAGAGGGGATTCGCCATCTCGCCCACGGTCAAAGATGGCTATGTCCTGAGAGTCAGCGAGGATTTATTGGATGTCATGCAGGTTGTCACAGGAAAACTGCCTGCTGTTTTCCCGATTGCCACCCAGGACATCACCCCCTATGGCAACGGGATCTATCACCTGAACAGCATCATGCAGCCGGCCACAGCGACTCATGCGCCTGTCGTGGGAGTGGCGATAACCACAGAGACAGCAGTCCCCGGGTGCGCAACCGGAGCCAGCCAGGTCTTTGATATTGAGATGGCCGTCCGGTTCTGTATTGAAGTGGCCAAGGCTTTTGGCCGTGGCTCGTGTCCGTTTTATGACCCTCTGGAGTTCGCGGCACTCATTTCCCTTTACGGCTCTCTGGAGCACCTGAAAACTCCCGGCAAGACATCCTGATAGAGAGCGTTTTCTCCAATTCATAGCCCGCCTCACCTCCTCAACCGAGGACAAGGATCAAGTTATGACCGTTATGAAGGATTCTCGGTCGATGCTTATGGTTCTATCAATTCTATCGAATCTGGGAGTCAAGTATGCCTTGACATACCCTTTGATCATGATTTAACATTTTTTGTAAGCGTGGCTGAAAATTTGGCTAAGAAGCTGCAGGCCAAGCGGTCGCAGCCCAATAGCTATTTTTAAGGAGGATATCATGAAGCGTCATTTTATCCCGATCATTCTCGTTATGGTCTTGTTCGGGCTCCAGGCCATCGAGACGCCGGCCGCAGCCGATCAGCGCCGGAAACCGCGCCGGCGGACCACAGTGGTTGTCCATAGGGGATTTCCTCTTCACCGGGCCCCGCGCCGCGTTGTCATCCATCCCATCCTGCGGCCGTATCGCGTGGCCCCGCGTATTTTCCTTCCCGTTGTCGCGTGGACCGGAGTCATAATCCCGGTGGTGCCCGGCTCTGATCTCCTCGTCTGGGAAGACGGCGAAAACCTGTTCCAGGAAGAGGATTGGACCGAGTTCACTCTTAACTGCCAGAACACAGGAACCAAGCTCTGGATCGAGATTGTCTCAGGCCAGGTCCAGTTCGATTGGGCCGAGGTCGTCTTCGGAAACGGTGAGGCCCAGGTCGTGGAGATGAAGGAGTTTGTCCGCGATCCAGGATACTATCTGCTTCTCGATTTCGCCAACGGCCGCATGGTGGATCATGTCCGGACCATCGCCAGGGCCGGAACGCCCGAAGCACGGATTGTCCTCAAAATGCAGAAGTAACCGCTGATCGTGCCCGCATTATTGCCGATTTTGTGAAATCAAAAGAATTTCGGAAATCATAAGTCATCCAGACTCTATCTCTGGCCTCTGGGCCGGTGTCTGGCTGACTTTCTCCGCTTATAAGGGAAGCCAGGTGCCGAGGCCGCGCTCTTTGGCCCGGCGAAAGATTTCCGGAGCGACGGCCATATCCTCCAGGGCCAGGCCCAGGTTCACGGCCATAGTCCGCTCCTGATCATTTTCTCGGCCGGGTTTTAACCCGACAACAATCTCGCCCAGGTCGGCATACGGCTCTGGCGTTTGTTTGAAATAGCCGATACTCCTGTAATAACGGAACTGCGTCCTATCATCGGTGCTGAGCTTGTCCATCTGCGCCAGAGATTCCGGCTTCCAGTAGCTGTCGAAGTCGACAGCACTGGCAAATGCTCCTGGCCGGAGCCAGTCTTTTTCAATGGTTGGCCGAGGATGTTTGAGCAGCGGCCCTGAAGTCACGACAATGTCGCTCTCCACGACGGCTTTCCTCGCGCTTTTCACGCCGATGATTTCTATTCCTGTCCGTGCCGACATTTCTTCTACATAACGCTCTTCGGCCTCGGGAATGATGTCATAAGCATAGACACGTTTGATTGGGAAAAGGGCCTTCATGGCCAGGAGATGGGTGCGGCCTTGAGTGCCACAGGCCAGGATTCCGAGGATTTTGCTTTCAGGTCGGGCAAGATATTTGGCTGAAAGGGCGGATGCGGCGCCGGTGCGGAAGGCGGTCACCCAGGTGCAGTCCATCACGGCATAGGGCAGTCCTGTTTCCGCATCATTCAATACAATCACCCCCGCGATGTACGGCAGGCCATGCCTGGGATTTTCCGGGAAGCCGCTCACCCACTTGATTCCGGCGGATTTGAGCGCTGGAATATAGGCCGGCATGGCATGGACAAAGGCATCGGGCCTGGGATGGATTCCTGGTTTGGGCGGCATTTCCACCCGGCCTTCTCCTTTCTCCTTGAAAGCGGCCTCCAGGAGTTCGAAGACTTTGGGCATGTCCAGCGCCACGCGTTCCACATCCGCGCGGGAAAGATAGAGTAATTTCAGAGGCTCCATGGATTTATTCGGTTTGAAACATTTAATTACTTATGATTTTTCCCAGCCGACCATCTTTAGTGAATAAACTGGTGGGCGGTGCAGGGCTCGAACCTGCGACCCCCGGTTTGTAAGACCGATACTCTACCGCTGAGCTAACCGCCCATTGACGGATTCCGCGCGAAGAAGCATTACTAAGGTAGAGAATAGAGCCTTTTTTGTCAAGATGAAGCGCCAGATGCGGCGAGGAGCGATGTGAAAAACCTGAGGCGGAGCCGAGCCATTCTGAAAAAGACATCGACTTCCCTCCACAAAATGGAAGAACCCGAATTTCGGATAGTGGGTCAATTTGACATAAAAGCTTCCCTGTGCTAAATTTAATGTCCATTTTTTGCGTTTAAAAAGGTAATAAAATGTTTGCAGTGATCAAGACGGGTGGAAAACAGTACCTTGTTAAAGAAGGTGATGTCCTACAGGTTGAAAAATTCGACGTCCAGAGCGGTCAGACTGTCGATTTTGACCAGGTGCTGCTCATCGAAGACGGAACGACCACGCTTATCGGAACTCCCGTTCTCGAAAAGGCCGTTGTCCGGGCAGAAGTCATTAAGAGTTTTAAGGATGAGAAAATCCTCGTTTTCAAGAAAAAAAGAAGGAAGCAATTCAGGAGGACCAGAGGTCACCGGCAGCAGTTGCTGGAAGTCAAGATCGAAGAAATCATTGTTGACAGGACAACCGCCCCGAAGAAAAAAGAAATGAAGGCGGAGGTCAAAACTGAGGAGAAAGCGGCACTGAAAGAAAAGCCGGAAAAAGAGGCATTGCCGAAAACAGCCCCCGAGGAAAAGGTTCAACCGGCCGAGAGAAAAAAGGAAGTGAAGAAAGAGCCAAAGGCCAAAGAAAAATCTAAAAAAGAGGCAAAGCCAAAAGTCAGGAAGGCCTTCCAAAAAGAGCCGGCGAAGAAGGCGAAGCCAAAGACAAAGAAATCAACAAAATAAAGGAGAAGGAGAATGGCTCACAAAAAAGCAGGCGGAAGCGCTCGAAACGGAAGAGAAAGTCATTCCAAACGGCTTGGAGTCAAGCGATTTGGCGGACAGCAGGTAAAGGCAGGATCCATTCTCATTCGCCAAAGAGGAACCCCTTTTAAGCCAGGATTCAATGTCGGAAGGGGTAAAGATGACACCCTATTTGCCAAGATAACAGGAACTGTCCGGTTTGACGATAAAGGCAGAAGTGGCAAATTTGTCTCTGTTCTTCCCATCTAGCGGAGGGCCATAAAATCACCACTGTTTACTATTTCCGGCTCACAAGAAACAGACTTCATGGGGAAGGACTCTTCAAACTCTTTTCCCACAAGAAGAGGGCGCCAGGAAATAATTCCATTGCGGCTCCGGCCTTCCCTATGACTCAATAACAAATGTTTGTTGATCACGTTAAAGTCACCCTGCATGCCGGAAAAGGCGGGGACGGCTGCGTCAGCTTCCGGAGGGAATGGGGAGTCCCAAAAGGAGGGCCGAACGGAGGCCGAGGTGGAGATGGGGGAAGTATTTATTTAATCTCCGATGGAGGACTGAGCTCCCTGGCCTATTTTCGCTTCCATCCCATAAACAGAGCCAAAAATGGGGCCCATGGCGAGGGAAACAACCGCCAGGGCCGAAAAGGAGAAGATTTGATCCTCCACGTTCCTGTAGGGACCGTAGTGAAAGACATAGGAAAAGGCGAAGTTGTATTCGATTTTCTCCGGTCGGGGCATCAGTTTTTAGCTGCGAAAGGGGGAAGAGGAGGCCGGGGAAATGCGTCCTTTGCCACTCCGACTCATCAGGCGCCGAGAGAATCGGAAAAAGGCCGGCCGGGGGAGGAAAAAGAATATTCCCTGGAACTCAAACTCATTGCCGATGTGGGATTAGTGGGTTTTCCGAACGCGGGAAAATCAACCTTGATCTCCAAAATTTCCGCCGCCAAACCGCTCATCGCCGATTATCCGTTCACAACCCTCACTCCGCATTTGGGCGTTGTGGACGTGGATCAGACGCAGAGTTTTGTGGTGGCGGACATCCCGGGGCTTATTGAAGGAGCTCATCTCGGGCACGGCCTGGGAATTAGGTTTCTCAAGCATGTGGAAAGAACGAAACTTTTAGCCCATATCATCGATGTCTCTCCTTACACGCAAAGGGATCCTGTCGAGGACTATTACGTCGTTACGAGAGAGCTCAAGGCCTTCAACCCGAAAATGGCCAAGAAACACCAGTTTCTAGTGGCCAATAAAATTGACCTCCTCGGAGAAGAGAAAAAGAGGCTTCATTCCTTGGAAAAATTGGCCAGAAAAGAGGGGCTTCCCTTTTTTGCCATTTCGGCATTAAAGGAAAAGGGCCTGAAGCCGCTTGTGACGGCGCTATCCGCGGCATTGGAAAGATGTCCACAGGAATAAAAGAGAAGAGGAACCGGAAGTGCCTGGATTGATGAGAATTAAAGAGAGGATAGGGATTTTCGGGGGAACCTTCAATCCCATTCATTCGGGACACCTGGTGGCGGCCGGATTCGTCCAGCGTAAATTTTCTTTGGACAAAATCCTGTTCATACCTTCCTATATCCCCCCGCATAAAAAAATGGAAGGTATCGCCTCTCCTCTGCATCGCTTGAGAATGGTCGAGCTGGCTCTCAAGGAGCACTCAAGGTTTCTTCCATGTTCAATGGAAATTGATGCCCGTGAGAAGTCGTATTCCATCATCACCCTGAACAAGATTAAAAGACTTTATCCCCGCGCGTGGCTGTTTTTCATTCTCGGAGCAGACGCCTTTTTGGAGATTGAAACATGGAAGCACTGGAAAAGTGTGCTTGAACAGTGCCTGTTTATTGTCATCTCCCGGCCGGGCTTCCGGTTGAAAGAGGTGAAGAAAGTCCTCCAAGAAAGAATTCGGGACAATATTTTTGAAATTTCACCCTCTCAGAAGGTTGTGGAGGAATGGTTTTCATCTTATCGCGTGTTTCTCTTGGCTATCAAAGCCTTTGATATTTCCGCCACGGAGATCCGGCGCCGAATCCATGAGGGCAGGTCTATCCGGAGACTCCTTCAGGAATCCGTTCTGTCGTATATCAAGGAGCATCAACTGTACCGGTAAAAACCGGAGAGCGCCCCTTTCCGTTTAAAGAGAAAGAGGCGGATAAAGGAGGAAAAAGACGCAGGATAAAATGGACAGGGGAAAAAAATTGACGACAAGGAATCTCTCCCGGGAAATCAAGACGGCTGTTATTGCCAGCCAGGCCAAAAAAGGAGAGACCATTTGTGTTCTGGATTTGAGAGAGATTTCTTCTTTTACCGAGTTTTTCCTCATCACACACGGAAACTCTTCCAGACAGAATCTGGCCATTTGTGAGGGGATCGAACAGGCCCTCAAGAAGGTGAATCGAAAACCGTTGGGTGTGGAGGGCACAGCTCACGGCGAATGGATTCTTATGGATTACGGAAGCTTCGTTGTCCATATTTTTTCCAGGAAGGCCAGAGAATATTATTCTCTTGAGAAATTATGGGGGGATGCTCCCAAATTGTCCCTCTGAATAAATATTCAAAAACATTCAAAAACATATTGACTTTTTTTATGGCAATCATTATTGTTTATGAACCATTTTTTTGTCCGGAGTGGAGCGGTTCAGAAATTTCTTCTTTATGTCTATGAATGTGAAGATTTTATGGCCGGGGAAGACGAAAAATAGAGAGCTGAGAGGACTTCAGGAGTTTTACTTAAAAAGAATTTGCGCAATGGTACCCTGTCGGCTGATTGAGACGCAAGAGGCCCGAGGCTTGAATGAGAGATGGACCGATAAAATTAAAGAAATTGAAGCCCAGGGGCTTGAAAAACATTTGAAAGATGATTATATTGTCTGCCTCTTTGATGAAGGAAAAGAGATGAATTCAAGGGAGTTTACGCGTTTCATGGAAAAGCGGTGTGTGCATTCCGCCCGGGCTTTGACTTTTATTATCGGCGGCTTTCTGGGACTGGCCTCTCGAATTGTGGAAAGAGCAGACATAAGTCTTTCTCTCTCCAAGATGACTTTTTCTCATGAGTTGAGCCGAGTCGTTCTCTTGGAACAAATTTATCGTTCTCTATCCATGATGAAAGGAAAATCGTATGCCAAATAAGGGGGCTATCTTGAAAAAGAGAGATTTGGAAGCCTACAAAAAGAAGCTCTTGGCCAGAAGGCAGGAGATCGTCCGCAAGTTGAGCGAGTTTCAGAATGAAAGCAAAGAGATAGAGACGGACGTGGCTCAGGATGTCGCGGACAAAGCGGAAAGCTCCTACACCAAAGAATTTCTTCTAAGCCTCTCGGATGCCGAGCGTGAGCAGTTGCTCCAGATTGACGAGGCTCTGAGAAGGATCAGAAAAGGCGAATTTGGCTTATGCCAGATGTGTGAGCGCGAAATATCCAAGAAAAGACTCGGTGTCCTTCCCTGGACTCCTTATTGCATCGAATGTCAGGAAAAAGCCGAGTCGGAATCCACTTGAAATTTTCTTTGAACAAGATATTTTCTCGCCTGGAGAAAATCGGTGAGCTTGTCTTTTTTCCCTCCTTCTGTCAAATCTGCCGGCGCCTGCTTGAAGCGCCTGGAGAGCGGGTTGTCTGCCGTCCGTGTTTAGAAAGGCTGAAATCCCGTCGTTCTGCCCTCTGCCTGTGCTGCGGTCGATTTTTTGAAGCGGCCGGAGAATCCCATCTCTGTCAGAAGTGTCTTCAATCACCTCCCCCTTTTTCCGTCCATCGATCATGTGCGAAGTACCGGAAGGAGTTGAAAGACTTCATCCTTCTTTTCAAATACCGGAAATTTAAGGTATTGGGAAAGGAACTGGCCCGTTTTGCCAATCAATCCCTCAAAAGGGAAGAAAAGCTCTGGGAGGGAGTGGAAATTCTGATTCCTGTTCCTCTCCATGCCCGAAGAAAGAGACAGCGGGGTTTCAATCAGGCGCAGGTGATAGCGGAGGAACTGGCCCGCCTGAAAAATATTCCTCTGGAGAAGAGAATTCTTGTAAAGATAAAAAATATCCCGCCCCAGACGTCTTTGGAACAGGAGGAAAGAGAGAAAAATGTCCGGGGAGCTTTCCGGGTCAACAAAAGAGAGAAAATCAAAGGCAAAATAGTGCTCTTAATTGATGATGTTTATACGACTGGATCCACTCTGAAAGAGTGCGGCCATGCGCTTCTCGGAGAGGGAGCGAAAGAAGTCAGGGCACTCACTATTGCCCAAGCATGAGAAGAGAGGGATAAAATGAACGGCCCTCCTTTCCGGGAGGGCCGTTTATTCTTGTGGATTCGGAGAGAAGAGAAAGTTATTTCTTCTCTTTGTTAGAGAGAGATTTGAGGATTTTCACCTTTCGGGGCTTCAGCTCCTGCCTTTTGGACATGGTGATCTTCAGCACGCCGTTCTCGTGTTCAGCCTGAATTTTGTCCTGGTCAACGGAGTTGGGAAGGGTGAAAGAGCGGAAAAAAGAGCCGTAAGCGCGCTCAATGCGGTGATAGTTTTCCTCTTTAGTCTCTTTTTCAAATTTTCTTTCCCCTTTTATGGAGAGGGCGTTGTCTTCGATCTTGATCTCGACGTCTTTTTCCTCAATGCCAGGAATTTCTGCGGTTAGCACAAGTTCATTCTCGGTCTCGAAAATATCCACAGGAGGGACCCAGGAACTGGCAGTAATGTCTTTTTCCTCTCCACGAGGGGTAAAAACATCCTCAAACAGCCGATTCATTTTCTCCCTCAGGGTTATCATATCCCTGAAAGGATCCCATCTGATTATAGCCATTGGTTACCTCCTTAATTTTTTTCCGCTTAATAATATAATATCTAAGCGAGTATTTGTCAAGTATATCTAAATGAATTTATTTAAATATCTAATATCTTATTGATTATTAGAGGTTTGCATATTCGGGGAATCGCTCGAAATGGTTCTAAAGGCAACTGCCTCCTCAGGCACAGAGCGGGATTTCATGCCCTGCCCGAGAAAATGAGGCAGGAAGGCCGACGCGGAATCGGCCGACTGTCAGAAGAGGTCCTCTCCGGATAGACGCTTTTTTGATTGATGCGGACGGGATTCCTGAAGATTTTTTCGCCTTTATAGAGGGGTTGGCAATCCTTCAATCTGAAAAGAGTGCTTGCTTACCGACAGCCTTGGATAAGAAGGGTGAGTTCTCCTTTTAATTTCTTTTTTTCGACAAGGGCCAATACCTCCCCGGCTGCTCCCCGAATAAATTCCTCGTAGATTTTGGTCATTTCCCTGGCGATAACAACCGGCCGGTTGCCGAATACTTCTCTGGAGAGTTGAAGAAAATCAGCGATTTTCCGGCCGGGAAGATAAAAAATCAGGGTGGCCTCTTCATTCTTCAGGGAAAGGAGAAGCTTTCGTGCAGCTTCTTTTTTTGGAGGAGGGAAGCCGATGAATAAAAACCTGTGAGTGGGCAGCCCTGAGGCTGACAGGGCTGGAGCCAGGGCCGTGGGACCAGGCACAGGAACAATTTGGATCCCTGACCGGATCGCCTCTCTGATCAGCGGGAATCCCGGGTCTGAGATGCCCGGCGTGCCCGAGTCAGAAACAAGAGCGACATCGTTCCCCTGCTTGAGGAGAGCCAGAATTTGTGGGATTTTTTGATTTTCTTTGGGCTGGTAGTAGCTGATGAGTCTTTTTTTTAAACCGTACCTGTTCAGAAGCTTCAGAGTCTGGCGGGTGTCCTCACAGGCAATCGCAGGAACTTCTTTTAGGATTCTCAGTCCCCGGAAAGTCAGGTCCTCGAGGTTGCCAATGGGTGTTGCGACAATATAAAGGCGGCCCAATGGCTTCAAGCCTTGGGTTTGTTTCTCCATCCTTTATCGGTCCCGGTCATAGGGATAGAGGAAATCGTGGCCGACTGACCGGAAAGAAATTTTGGCAATGGGCGGGAGTTTTCTTTTAAACTCAGAATTTTTTATAAGTGAAATTATTTTTTCCACATTTTCTTTACGATACCCCTGGGCGATTACCTCTTCCCTGGCTTCCCTCTGATCCACAAGCCTGAAGAGAATCTCATCCAGTTCTGTGTAGGACATGCCGATTTCGCCCTCGTCTGTCTGGTCCTTCCACAATCCGGCGGTGGGTAATTTCTTCTGGATTCTCTTTGGGATTTTCAGATGCTGGGCCATCTGACGAACCTGTGTTTTATAGAGATCGCCCATTGGATTGATGGCACAGGCCGTATCCCCGTGGATGGTCCCGTAGCCGATGAGCAGCTCGGTCTTATTACTTGTGCCGAGAATCAGAGCTTTTTCTCTTGCCGAACAGTCATAGAGGATGGACATTCTTTCTCTGGCCATCTTGTTTCCGCGGACAATCCTGTTGGGTGTCGGGAATCTCTCAAAATAGGCATCCACCATGGGAGAGATGTCGATGACTTTCACGCGAATTTTCAGTATTTCGGCCACTTCCTGGGCATCTTTGACGTCTTCGCTGAAAGCGTTTCCATAGGGCATGATGAGGCCGATGACATTCTTTGGGCCCAGTGCCTTTACGGCGAGATACGCACAGACAGACGAATCCAGGCCGCCGGAGAGGCCGAGAATTCCTTTTTTGAACCCGAATTTCGCCAGCTCATCCCGGATGAAGGTCGTCAAGATCTTTTCGGCAATGATACAGTTAATCTTCATATCGATGAACAATCCTCTGGAGGGCTTCCAGGATGGCTTCCGGCTTGTCGTCTCTTTTGAAAGGCCATAATTTGCGGGCTTTGCGAATATCTTCCGGCTGAATTTCCTGGACAAGAAAATCTTGTTCAAAGTAAGACGCTTTGGCGACGAGGCTGCCTCGGGGATCAAAAATAAATGAGCCTCCGGCAAAAACCTTCCCGTCCTCAATGCCCACTCTGTTGCAGTAGATGACGAACGCTGTGGAAAAACGGGAAATGGTTTCTCCCATGAGCTCCCACATGCGGCTCGAGGCAAATCCTTTTTTCTCCGAAAGCCCCCGTCCGGGAGCTGCACTGATGACGATAATCATTTCCGATCCGCCGGCGAATAGAAGATAACTCGCCCCGTAATGGAGAAAATCGCGGCAGATCATCATGCCCGCGTTTCCAAAGGGGGTGGAAAAGGTGTGAAAATTTTTCCCCTCGGTGAAAAACTTCCCTTCCTCGAACATGCCGAAAGTGGGCAGAAAAACCTTGCGGTGGATGTGGCTGATTTTCCCCTTGGTCAGAAAAACTGCGGAGTTGTAGAAAAGGCCCTTTTCGTGGGATTTTTCTTCGACAAAACCGAGGACAAGAGATATCTCGCGGCTGATGGACTTCAACTCTTTGAACAGGGGACTACGGTCCGGGTTAAGAGCGACCGCTTCCACCAGGTCCTGGAGAGAATAACCGGTCAGACTCAGCTCGGGGAAAATGAGAAGGCAGATTTTTTCCTTTTTGGCTTTTTCGATGTAATGGAGATGGAGTTCATAATTTTTTTTTATGTCTCCCAGACAGGGAGAAATTTGGGCCAAAGCGATTTTCATGGCTCAATAATTAGCATAATTTTCCACGGAATGCAATTTATCTCCTTCTCTTATCAGGCTATCCGGTGTATAATAAAATTCGTTTTATGGGAAGGGACAACAGAAAAAAAATGAATCACATTGCTTTTTTCTTGAGGGATATTCATTTTAGTAAAAAGTCAGGACAGCTGAACTTCCAGCGGGCCGATATTCAAAAGCAGCTTTTTTTTCAGGACGGCGGTCTCATTTTTGCAAAGACCAATGTCCTTGAAGAAAGACTGGGTGAGATCCTCCACAAAATGGACAAAATTTCCAGTGAGGTCCTCTCCTCCCTGGGTCAGATGCTCAAACCCAACCAGGCGATCGGGGAGATGCTCATTCAGAATGGATTGATCAATCAAAGGGATTTGTATGACGGCCTCGTTTCTCAGATGAGTGAAGTGGCCATGAACATGTTTCCATTTTTTGACGCAGAGATAGTCTTTCAGGAAAGAGAGCGTTTTTTGGACCATGCATTTGAGCTCAAGATGAGTCTTCCTCTCCTGATCGAGAAGGGGATCAGGGCGATGCCCCACCATTCTTCCCTTGAGGAGGTTTTAAAAGAAAAGGTATTTACTCCGAAGGAGGGAGGAGAGTATTTGCAGTTACTGACCAAAGAGGAAAAGAAGCTTTTAAAGCGACTCGATGGAAAGACCAATGCCGCCGCTCTCTTATCCTCACAGGAGTTGAGTCCGGAAATGTTCTGGAAAACGATGTGCCTTTTTTACTGTCTGGATTTGGCCGAATTCAAGGCAGAAGAGAAAAAAGAGGAAGCCCAAGAATCCACGATTCAGGATCAAATCAAAGAGGCCGTCGCTCTCAGTAAACGGTTGCCGGGATTGAATTTTTACCAGGTCCTGGGCGTGTCCCGGCAGGCCTCCGATGCGGACATCAAAAAAGCGTATTTTCAGCTGGCGCGGAAGTTTCATCCGGACTTATTCGGAAGGGATATATCACCGGAGGTCAAAAGCCAGATCGAGGATGTCTTTGACACGGTCACCAAAGCTTACCGGACGCTGATCAATAGAGAACTCAAATTGAGCTACGATGCCCGGTTGGCTACTTCCCGTGAAGTCAGTGTGGATGAGAAAGACACGACAAAAAATGCGGAGATCCGGTTTCGTCAAGGAAAGACGCTCTACAATCAAGGACGGTATGATGAAGCTATGGTTTTTCTGGAGCAGGCCGTCCGGATGAGAGACAACAAGGGGGATTACTATTTGCTCCTGGCCATGACAGAGTCCAAGGTTCCTTCGCTCACAAAGAAGGCGGAAAAAGATTTTTTGAAGTCCATTGAACTGGAGCCCTGGAATCCGGAAGGACATGTCGGGCTTGGACTTCTCTATAAGAGAGAGGGCCTTTTGGCGAGAGCCAGAAAGCAATTTGAGAAGGCTCTGGAACAGGACTCCGAACACAATGTGGCCCAACGGGAGTTCCATTTGATGCTGGAGAAAGACGGAAAAAAAGGATTGAAGGGATTGTTCGGAAAGGACCTTTTCGGCCACAAAAAAAAGTAAAAAAGAGAAGCGGCCGGAATTAGGGCGGGGATGGGATTCCGGAGTACGGCCCGATCATTTTCAGGAATTCTTTCTCATCGAGGATCGGGATTCCCAGCGTTTGGGCTTTCGCCATCTTTGAGCCCGGTTCTTCGCCGACAACAAGATAATTCGTTTTTCCTGAGACAGAATCCGTGACTGTCCCCCCGAGGCTCTCGATGATTTCTTTGGCTTCGTCGCGGCTGAACCGCTCGAGTTTTCCAGTCAATACAAAGATTTTTCCTTTCAGGGGGGCGGGAGCCTCTTTCCGTTCTTTCTCTGAGGAAGATTTCAGCCCCGCTTTTTTGAGTTTCTTAAGGAGTTGGCGGTTTTCCGGCTGGCGGAAAAAGAAGACGATGCTCTGCGCCACAATGGGCCCAATGTCTGTAATCTGGATGAGGTCCTCTTCCGAAGCACGAGCCAGAGAGTCCATGTCCTTGAAATGGGAGGCGAGTATCTGAGCGGACCGTTCTCCCACGTGCCGTATACCCAGGGCGAAGATGAGACGGGCGATTTCATTCTGTTTTGATTTTTCTATTTCGTCCAGCACATTTCGAGTGTTTTTGGGCCCCATTCTTTCCAGGCGGACAAGGTCTTCGTATTTTAAGAAATAGAGATCCGGAATTTGATGGACCAGGCTGTGCTCGAGGAGCTGGCTGACAAGAGCCTCCCCAAAACCTTCGATGTTCATGGCTCGGCGTGAGGCGAAGTGCAGGATGGATTCTCTGAGTTTGGCCGGGCAGGAGGGATTTGTGCACCGGGCCACGACTTCTCCTTCGGGCTTAAAGGTGACCGAGCGGCAGACAGGGCAGCGCGAAGGCCAGGAGAGTTTTTTTTCGTGGCCTGTCCGCCGTTCTTTCAGGGAAGCCACGATTTTGGGAATGACGTCGCCGCTGCGCTCGACGAGTACAGTATCCCCGATACGAATATCCTTTCTTCGGATATCCTCTTCGTTATGGAGGGTGGACCGGCTGATCGTTATGCCGGAGAGCTTGACCGGTTCGAGAATGGCCACAGGGGTTAATGCTCCGGTCCGGCCGACCTGGATGATAATGTCTTTGATGCGTGTGGTGGCCTGGCGGGCCGGAAATTTAAATGAAATGGCCCAGCGGGGAAATTTGGCCGTCACGCCAAGAATTTTTCTCTGTTCGCTGGAATTAATTTTCACCACAATCCCGTCGACGTCGTAATCCAGGCTGTCCCGCTTCTCCGCCCACTCTTTCCAGAAGGCAATCACATCCTCAAGGGTTGGGCAGAATCTGGAAAATGGATTTGTCTTGAATCCCAGTTTTTTAAGGGTCATGAGGGTATCCCATTGGGAGTCTTTCTCATGGCCGTCAATAAAAAGGGAATAGAGAAAGACGTTGAGCTTCCGGGCGGCGACTTCTTTCGGGTCGAGAAGTCGGACAGAGCCTGCGGCCGCATTCCTGGGATTGACAAACAGGGATTCCCCTTTTTTCTCACGCTCGAGGTTTATTTTTTGGAAAGAATCAAAGGGCAGATAGATTTCTCCTCTGACCTCTACTTCTTGAGTGATGGATACGGTCAGGGGGAGGCTTCGGATTGTCTTGACATTGGCCGTAACATCATCTCCCTGCATGCCGCCCCCTCGTGTGACAGCCTGACGAAATTTTCCGTCCCTGTATATTACCGAAATGCCCAGTCCATCGATCTTCAGCTCTGCCACATACTCAATTTTTTGAATGGGGAGGATTTTTTTTATCCGCTCTTCGAATTCCCTCAACTCCTCCACATTGTAGCAGTTGTCCATACTCAGCATGGGAATCCTGTGTCGGACGGTGGGGAATCCTTCAATCGGTTTTTCTCCGACACGTTGGGTGGGGGAATCGGAGATGACGAGTTCAGGAAACTTTGTTTCGAGCTCTTGGAGCTCCTTCATCAGAAGGTCGAATTCGTAATCAGAAATCTGAGGGTCATTATCGACGTAATACTTTTTTTCGTGGGATTGGATTTCATCCCGTAGTTTGAGGATTTTCTCTGCGGCTTTTTCCCGAGACAAGGGCTTTTTCACCCTTTCCCCATGTCAGGAAATTTTGGCGGATTTACGATCGTGATCGAAATTACTTAATACCTAATTTTTGTTTGGTTTCTTGGAAGAGCTTATTGAACGCATCGATCTTCGCCTTCTGCTCCGCTTCGAGTTTCTGGAGCGCTTTCTTTTCGGCTTCGATTCTGTCCTGGATGGCTTTCACTTCTTTTTTCTCAGTGTCGTTCAAGTCGTCTTCACTTTTACCTTCGAATTTTGAGTTGAATGTGTTGACCAACTCTTCAATCTTTTTGTTCCTCTCCTGAATCTCCTTCACGCGGTCATTCCAGTTTTTATCCGAGCTGTAAAAGAGGTTCTCGGCTAAGCTCATGGCCTGCTGGGATTTCGCGGGATAGAGAAAGCTGGCGTCCAATAGATAGCGAATCGCCTCAGAAGAAAGGGCTGGATTCTCCTTGGCTTTTCTGGCGAGGATGATTCCAATGTTGTAGGCCATTTCCCCGCTTTTACTCTTTCCGTAAGCTTCTTTAAACAGGGATAAGGCCTCTTCTTGTTTTCCGGCGCGGTAGAGGGAGTTGGCATAGAGCGCAAGACTTTCGCTGTCTTTGGTCGTTTGGTAGGAAAATTTGAATGCTTTTTCGGCATCCGCATACATTCGATACTCGTAAAGGGCCTTTCCCACTTTTCTCAGACTGTGGATGATCTTAGGATTCTTGAGGATGTTGTAAGAATTTATGTAAGAGTCAACGGCTCCCTTATTGTCTTTGGCTTTTTCCTGGGCCTGTCCCTGAGAGAAGTAGCCGGCTCCAAGCAATTGATTCCATTGGTCGGGATTCGAGGTTTCGGCTTCTTTTCCTCTGTTCGCCCGCGCGATCTCAATGACCTGCGAAGAATAGTCTTTGGCTTTTTCCAGGTTTTGGCCGATCCTGCTGTAAGTTCCGGAGACAACAAGCAGGATCTGGCATTTGTAGAGGTCATCCAGCCCGCCGAGTGAAAGGGCCTTTTCTCCGAATTCAAGAGTTTCTTTATTCGTCTTTCCCTGGTAGGGAAGGAGGCAGAGGTTGGCATACGCATAGTTTTCGTATTGATTTCCCTTCCCTCCGTACTTGGCGATATATTCCTTGAGAAGTTGAGCTCTCTGAGCAGGAGAGTTGGCTGTCATGGCTTTAATATAAGCCTGGTCACCGTCGTTTGTTTGCGCTTGTATCCCGCTGAATGCAATAAGCAATAGGAAAAGCGCAACAAGCATGGCGTTTTTCATTTGATACCTCTTTTCAGAATCTGGAGCATAATAGCGCAGCTTTTTTAAAATGTCAATAGAATGGCAGCCTGACCTCATAATACTGTTCCGATTGCGAGGACAGAAAATCGGCGACGCGTCCCCGATTTCCTCCATGTCCACTCAAGCGTCGGCGATTCATGAATGCTCCACGGTTATTCTTATGCAAAATGGATGCCATATTTTTCCTGAATCCGCCTCTTGTGAAAGAAATCCGAAGATATTTTCTCAACAGGAACTTTCTTCAAGTCAGAGAGGATAGTTGATGGGAGAAAGGAGAGAAAATCACTTGGACATTTTTTGGGGCATTTTATAGAATACAATCGATGGTCTGCGGAAGGAAAGATTTTTCTCTTTTTTTCATGGAACATGTGAAAAAGCCTCTCCGGATGTCCGTCTGGCTCCACGAATATTCCAGCTTTCGTATCGGGGGCCCGGCCGACTTTTTTTTTGATGCCTCTTCCCTCCAAGACCTGAAGGCGGCGGTTCAGGCGGCCCGTGAATATTCTTGTTCTACTTGTGTCATTGGCAGCGGGTGCAATCTCCTGTTCGATGACGATGGATTTCGCGGGCTCATCATTAAAAACAGCGTTAAGGGAATGCAAAAAATTCATTCCTCTTCAGAGGTCGAGGTTTTTTCCGGGACATCTCTGGCTGAGCTCGTCGAGTTCTGCGCAGGGGAAGGCCTGGAAGGCTTTGAGTTCCTGGCAGGGATTCCAGGCACAGTGGGCGGAGCCGTAATTGGGAATGCCGGAGCTTTTGGCCAGAGCATCGGGAATTTTGTGAGGGCTGCCTCCCTTTTGGACGAGAGGGGGAGCGAAATACAGGTGGCTCATGAATATTTTGCTTTCGGCTACCGTCATTCTTCCCTCCGTCAAAAGCACACAATCATTCTGAATGTCAATTTTGTCCTTCGGCATGGAGACGGGGGGAAAGTAAAAGCCCGGATGGCAGAAAATCTGGAAGTGAGAAGAAAAAAACATCCTCCCCCGGATACGGCTTGCGCCGGGAGCTTTTTTAAGAATCCCGTATTTCCAGACGGGACAAAAGTTGCCGCTGGCTATCTTTTAGAGCAGGCTGGAGCCAAAGGCCTGAGAATCGGCGGCGCGGCTGTCTATCCAGAGCACTGCAATTTCCTCATCAACGAGGACAGAGCCACGACTCAGGATATCCTCTGCCTGGCCAGAGAATTGAAATCGAGAGTCAAAGAGCAGTTTGGAATCGAACTGGAAGAGGAGGTTATTTTTCTTCCAGCAGTTTCCTCAAGGCCCTGATTTTGGCGGGCGAAAGTCCCTTCCGGTTGGCTATTTGGAGGGCGTGTCTTCCGAGCTGTAAATAGGTTTTTAAGAAGCGGGGATATCTTTTTAATACCTGAAGATGCTCTTTGACAGAATCTCTGTCTCCGCGGACAATCGGGCCCGTCAGTGAAGCGTCGATGTCAAATTGTTTGACATTGTGTAAAGTTCCCTCAACCAGTGGGAGAAGGGCGGCCAATGCCTTGTTTTCCGTGAAGCCGGCCTGCTGGAGAAGTGTGCGGGCCATGTCCAGGAGAACGACAAACAGATTCGAGGCCATGGTGCAGGCCGCATGGTAGAGCGGCTTGTCTTTGGCGCGGATAAGGAGCGGGCGGCTTTCGAGGGCCCGTATGATTTGTTTGGCTGTGGCAAGCGCCTTTGGATCCCCTTCAATTCCGAAATAAATCCCTTGGAATTGGCTCAAAGGAGTCTTTTTCCGAGAGATTGACTGGACAGGATGAAGAGAGGCAACCGAAGCTCCTTTGGCTTTCAGAGGTATCAATAGCCTCGATGTCAGAAGCCCGCTGCAGTGAAAGACGGTTTTCTTCTTCCATTCCATCCCCGCACGCTGCAGCTCGATTGTGACTTTTCGAATTTCCCCATCGGGGACACAGAGCAGAAGAATCTGTCCTTCTCTGGCGGCCTGTATATTATCGGTGAGGGCTTTCCCTGCCCCGATGATTTTCTGGCTTTCTTGTGCGGATGCCCGGATCCGGTCGGAAAGGGCTTTGATGGAGTAGCCTTTTTGAGAGAGGGCGGCGCCCAGAGATGTCCCGAGCCTTCCGGTTCCGATTATGGAAATCTTTTTCATTTTTTGTCCTTAAAAACGTCCAGCCAGAGATTGACCTCAAGGGAAGTTGGAAATGGGATATTCTTTTTCATCTCTCGAGCTTCACGGTTTTCCTTGAGGGCTTTTTTAAGTTCCGTGTTGAAGTCTTTGCAGCTTATCGCCTTTGCCCCTCTCAGCCGGGCAAAGTGTTTAATTTCGCGGTCTGAGCTTACCACAAAAAATTTTTTCAGATCCTTTTGTCCGGAGAGTATTTCCTTAATGAGGGAATCAGCGCTCTGGCCCTGTGGAGGATAAAGCACATCGAATTTTTTGTTGGGAGCTTTTTCCTGGATTGAGATAGGTGGTGCGGCGCCGTCAAAGACAAGGATAATCCTGACCTTTTTAATTTTTTGAAATATCTGGATTTTTCGGAGAAGTGCGCTTTTATTTTGAGGATCCTTGAAGCCAGTGGAAAAGGAGAAGCCCAGGAGATTGTTTCCGTCAATCAGGTATGCCATTTTCCCTCTTCAAAAAAAGTGATGGGCATTACTGCGCCACTCGACTCACCTCGGTGATCCACACGTCACATCAATGAATGCGCTTAGATCAGTCTTTAAAGAGTATAAGATTCACCCGGCTTCAGGACGATGACTTCGGCCAGAGAGCCCACTCTTTTTTTAAATTCTTCGGGATCGACACTGACAGCGGGAAAGGTGCCGTAATGAATAGGAATCACCTTTTTGGTCTGGACAAATTCCACGGCTTTTACGGCCGAGGGGATTCCCATTGTGTATCTGTCGCCAATGGGAATGAAACTCAGGTCCGGATGGAAAAATTCGCCGATGATTTTCATGTCCAGAGTCAAACCCGTATCGCCGGCATGGTAGATCCGCCGGCCGTCCATTTCAACGACAACGCCCGCCGCGGTTCCTTTTTCCGCCGAATGAAGAGCCTGCACCATGTGAACCTTTACTCCTTTGGCTTCGACGGTGCCCCCGATATTCATCCCCTCTGCCGTGATCCCTTGGGACTGCGCTTCGACGGCAATTTCATGGATGCCGAAAAATGTGGCCCCGGTTTTTTTGGCGATGGCAAAGGCGTCCCCGAGATGATCGCTGTGATGATGGGTGACGATGATGATGTCGGCCGCGGTGATTTTTTCAGGTGAGGTTGTGGCGGCGGGATTTCCGGTGAGGAAAGGGTCAATAATGACGGTTCTTGAACCTTGAATTTTGACCGCCGAATGTCCTAGCCAGGTCACTTTAAGCATCATGATCCTCCTTTTTGGGGAATGTGAATTTTCATTTCCGTGGTCTCCTTTTCATGGAAAGGGAAATCATAAAGATCGGATGAATCATCCCGGAGGCCAGGACATCTTCCTTCCTCCAAGAAGATGAAAATGGATATGGAAGACATCTTGGCCGGAGTCTTTGGCTGTGTTTAGGACAATCCGGTAACCGGACCTGTCGATTCCTTTGTCCCGGGCGATTTGGTGCATGCGGAGGAGGATGGCGGCCAGGACATCTTTTTTTTCTTCAGGAATCTCGTTCAATGAAGCGTAATGCTCTTTGGGGATGACGAGTGTATGGACAGGGGCTTTGGGATGGATATCCTCAAAAGCCAGAATTTCCTCATCCTCGAACACGATTGAGGCAGGAATTTTTTTCTGGATGATTCGGCAGAAAATACAGTCTTCCATTTTTTCCTCTTTTTCTAACGGGATGTTTTTATTCTTTCAATGCGGGCACCCAGCGTTTTCAATTTCTCCTCAATGGCCTCATAACCGCGGTCAATATGTTCGACTTCATTGATGATTGTTTCACCGCTGGCGATCAGCCCGGCCAGGATTAGAGAGGCGGACGCCCTCAGGTCTGTGGCGATCACTTCAGCTCCGGAGAGAGGCGTTTTCCCTTTCACGATCGCTTTGTCGCCCGAAACTTCTATAAAGGCGCCGAGGCGGAGGAGCTCATTGACGTGAGAGAAACGCCGGTCGAAAATAGTTTCGGTGATGAAGGAGGTTCCCGAAGCTTGAGTCATGAGGACCAGAAACTGGGCCTGCATATCGGTGGGAAAGCCAGGATAAGGAGACGTGGTGATATCCTGGGGCTTGATTTCCGTGCTCCCTTTCACCCACAGAGAATGATCTTTGATCTTTTCGATTTGAGCCCCGGAGTATCTCAATTTCTCAATGATGGTTGTCAGATGGCCGGACTCGATATCCGTGAGAACAATCTCTCCTTGGGTCAAGGCGCCGGCCACGAGAAAAGTCCCGGCTTCAATCCGGTCAGGAATGATTTCATGGACGGCCCCGCCCAGTTCTTTGACGCCCCGAATGCGGATTTTTTCTTTGCCGATCCCGTCAATATTTGCTCCCATTTTGACCAGTAGTTGGCAGAGATTGGAAACCTCGGGTTCCTGGGCGCAATTTTTAAGGATGGTTTCACCGCGGGCGAGCGAAGCCGCCATGACCAGGTTCTCAGTGCCTCCTACGGTCTTTTTTTCAAATTGAATTTCCGTCCCCTGGAGCCTGTCGGCCTTCGCCTTGATATACCCGTGTTCAAGAGAGATGGATGCGCCGAGTTTCTGAAGGCCGTTGATGTGGAGGTCAATGGGCCGGGATCCGATGGCACATCCTCCGGGGAGGGCTACAATGGCCTTCCCGTAGCGGGCTAGAAGCGGTCCAAGGACCAGAATGGAAGCTCTCATGAGCCGGACAAGCTCATAAGAAGCCTCGGCGGAGAGAATTTTTTTCACCTGAATGGAAATCGAATTTTTCTTGGGGTGGGAGTCGGCACCCAGCCCTTTCATGAGGGTGAGCATGGAATAGACGTCCTTTACAAGAGGGATATTCTTCAGGCGGACCTTTTCTTCAGTGAGCAGGGAGGCCGCCATGGCCGGAAGGACGGCGTTTTTGGAGCCGCTGATTTTAACCTTCCCCTTGAGCTTGAGGTTATGGTCCCCGTAAATCTTTATTTTTTCCATCCCAGATGATTTTAGAATAACAGCCTGTAAAATTCAACTGGCCAGAGATCAGGGAACGCATCTTCTATGATGACTCAGATTTGGAATCGGGTCCTGTCACGGCTCCTCCCCGTCCGTCCTCTTCTCCGCTCCTGGAGAATGCAAGATAAGGAATGATCGAAAGGCCGTGAGGCTCCGGGCGGGCGGGGAGCCCCTCCGCCGTGTCCCCCTCCCTCGACGATCGCCCCCATCACAGAAATGGAGATGCGACCCTGATTGAAAATAAATTTGACAAGAGCTTTTTATTATTCTACATAATCCTTTCATGGAAGGAGACGGGATAGCGAGGAGTGTTATGGCGAAAAAGATATTTGCGGCGGTCGCTCTTTTCTTGATTCTGTCGGTCGGCGCATCGGCCATGGATTTCAGCTTCGGCATTTTATACGGCTTCAGAGGGATCAATAATTCCAAGATTCGATCCATTTACGGTGAGGGGACTGTTTATTTTCCTTTTGCGTCCGTCAAAATCTGGAAGGGCCTCATCATCGGAGCGGGCTATGAAGGAGGATATTCCTTAACTGGTAAAATCGGCCTTTACTATGAATCCAGTTCACTCAAAGTGGTTGGGCCAGAAGTTTTTCTGAGCTATGAGTTCGATTTCAATAATTTCTGTCCCTATCTTAAAGCCGGATTCGGATATTTTTCCTATAAGCAGACAATTGAAAATCCTTATGTCCAGGATTACAAAGTGGATCATTCCCAGGGAGCTCTGGCCGTGGCCGGAGGATTCAAGATTTATCCGATAAAGAGTTTCTATATGGCGATTGAGATCAAATACATTCCTCTGACAGTCAAGCCGTATGAGGAGAAAGTGGACCTCAGCGGATTCAGGTATCTCGGAGGCGTCGGATTTCGCTTCGGCTTATAGGACAAACGAACGAATTCCTGCCTGCGGTCCTCCCCCGCCTCATTCTCAGCCGACAATTGAATGGAAAGGGACGGCTCTTTCTTTCAATAAGAACCGTCCCTTCTTTCCTGGTTTATGCTTTTTATTGACTCTTTATTATTTTGCAGGGACCTGCTGTAACTGCTGCTCGATCCAGTTGGTGGTCACACTCTTCGGCCTTTCGATGGGGAGGCCGAGAGCTCGGCTCCAGATCAATTGGGCAAGGACACCAATGGCACGGGATGCTCCGAAGAAGACGGTGTAGAAGTCATACTCTGTAACGCCGTAATGATAGAGCAGGCAGCCGGAGTGGGCGTCCACATTGGGCCAGGGATTCTTGGTCTTGCCGTGCTGGGTGAGGATGTCCGGAGTGACTTCATAGACCATGCTGACCACCTTGAAGATTTCATCCTCGGGCAGATGCTTGAGGGCGAATTCTCTCTGAGCAACGTATCTGGGATCAGTTTTGCGGAGTACGGCATGCCCATAGCCGGGGATAACCTTTCCCGCATTGAGCGTGTCCCAGATGTATTTGACAAGCTGATCTTTCGTGGGGACGCCGCCCAGGTCTTTCATGAGGTTCATGATCCAGCGGAGGACTTCCTGGTTGGCCAGGCCGTGAAGTGGTCCGGCCAGACCGTTCATGGCCGCCGAAAGCGAGTAGTAGGCATCGGAAAGAGCCGAGCCGACAAGGTGGCAGGTGTGCGCAGAGACGTTGCCGCCTTCATGGTCGCTGTGGATGACAAGATAGAGGCGCATGAGTTCTTTAAAGGCCTCTTTCTCAATCCCGACCATATGGGCCAGGTTTCCGCCCCAATCGAGTTTAGAATCGGCCGGGATGTGATTGTTGTTTTTGTAGCTCTTGCGATAAATATAAGCAGCAATCAACGGCAGCTTGGCCAGGAGGTTCATCACATCCTCAAACATCGGGTCCCAGTACTCCATTTTGCTCATTCCCTGTCTGTATTTTTCCGCAAAGACAGAGTCTTTCTGAAGAGTGAGAATGCCGAGGGAGAACTGGCTCATAGGATGGACATCATTGGGGATGGCCTTGAGCACATCGACCAGGTATTTGGGAAGTTCGCTTCTCTTCTGCCATTCAGCGGTGATGGCTTTGACATCGGCGTCAGTAGGGAGGTCGCCGGTAAGGAGGAGATAGAAAATTCCTTCAGGAAGAGGCTCTTCACCGCCGGGTGCTTTAGGGAGCTTTTGCCTAAGTTCGGGAATGGTGAAGCCGCGGAAACGGATTCCTTCCATCGGGTCTAGAGCGGATGTCTCCCAGACCATGCACTTCACTCCACGCATTCCGCCGTACGCTTGGGCAACCGTGACGTCAGAAATTTTTGTTTCCCCTTGCTCTTTAATGAATTTTTGCACTTTTTCGCGCATGGGGACCATTTTCTCAGCGAATTTCTCTTTTAATGAAGCCATTTAGCTAACCTCCTTTTAGCTTAAAAAAATCCCTTCATATTATTTTTCGTGAGTAATGAATATAGCATTGTCTAAAAAGAGTGTCAATCACCCAAAATTGCCAAAGTTTGCCGATAGAAATTCAAATGAGGCCTTGGAGAGTTCCTGTGTATTCTTGACCAAACCCACCCACCCCCCTAGGTCTTCGAATACACAGGAACTCTCCAAGGCTATC
>JBAVVD010000028.1:0-39853 GCA_049697115.1 Candidatus Aminicenantales bacterium | reverse complement strand
ATATTAAATGCATTATAATGGTTTAGGAAAACGTCATTTTGACATCTTCTAAGTTATTCATTTAAAATAAGTTGGAATTTCGTGAAGACCTGTCTATACTATTGTAAGTAGTCATGTTTTTAATCTTTCAAACAAAAAAAAAGAGGACGCACCTTTTCATGAAAATTTTGAGAATTTTACTTTTATTCTTGATCGTCCAAATGACCGGAGGAAGCGTGAAGGATTTTGGCGCACTGATACCAAATAAAATCCAGGGCTGGGAAGCCGAAGAAAAAGATCAGATCTATGACCGGAAAACGCTTTATGATTATATGGACGGAGGCGCTGAGGTCTATCTGGCCTTCGATTTTGTCCAGGTCTTTGTCCGGAAATTCATCGGCCCGGAACAGGGTGAGCTGGCGCTGGATATCTATGATATGGGCTCTTCGGAAGAAGCCTTCGGCATTTTTTCCTGCGATCGTCAGGATGAAGGAATCGGCATCGGCCAGGATTCGGAATTCGGCTATGGATTTCTAAAATTCTGGCAGGGCCGCTACTTTGTAACCATTACGGCCATGGGAGAGGAGAAGGCCGCCGAGGAGGTCATTCCTGGGCTGGGGAAAGCCGTGGTTGTTCATCTGGGTCCGCCCGGCCCTAAGCCGATTTTATTAGAGTGCCTTCCTAAAAAAGACCTTCGGGAGTCTCGCATTAGCTTTTTCCACAGCTCCGTCAATCTGAACAACCGCTATTTCATCGCTAGCGAGAATATTCTCCATATCAACCAGGAAACAGACTGTGTCTTCGCCGAATATCAAGGGGAAGAAGACGAAGGGGGTTGCCTCTTGGTCATCCGGTATTCCGATGAGTCAAAAGCCCGAGCCGCCTATCGTTCGTTTCTTCAATCTTATCTTCCGGAAGCCCAGACTACTGGTTCCGCTCAGATGGAAAATGGAACGTGGACAATGGCCAGAGTTCACAACAATTTTGTGGCTGTTGTCTTTGAGGCCCCCTCCAAACAGTGGGCGGAAGAAATGCAATTCCGCCTAAAATTCCAATGAAGGTGAGAGAAATATGAAGACAATGATCACCCGGCGCGATTTTATCAAGGGAACAACCCTGGCTGTTCTTGGGGCTGCGGCTGTGGGTTTTTCCCAGGAATCCGTTAAAAAATCACGCGTAATCCTTATCCGCAATTCCGGAGCTCTGGATGAGAACTCCTTGATAAATGGCGAGGTCATCCAACAGATGCTGGATGAGGCCGTAATGAGGCTTTTTGACCAGGAAGACCCCATCCAGGCTTTTTCCCAGATCATCAAACCGGGAGAAATTGTCGGCATCAAAAGCAACGTCTGGTCCTATCTACCCACGCCGCCAGAAGTGGAAATGGCCATTCAGCGGCGCCTGATGGATGTGGGCGTGAACAAAGAGGATATCGGCATTGATGATCATACTGTGAGGACGAATCCGATTTTTCTAAAAGCCACGTCGCTCATTAATGTCCGCCCGCTCCGGACGCACTACCTGGCGGGCATTTCCGGCTGCATCAAGAACTACATCATGTTCGGGGAATCTCAGCCGGATTATCATCCCAATAGCTGTGGGGATCTGGGTTCGCTTTTTCATTTACCTCAGGTTAAGGGGAAGACCCGCTTGAATATCCTCTGTGCCCTGACACCCCAGTTCCACGGCCGGGGCCCTCACCATTTCAGCCGCCGGTATGTCTGGAACTACAAAGGCCTTATCGTGGGACAGGACCCTGTGGCTGTGGATACTATCGGACTCCGGCTGATCATGGCCAAAAGACGCCTGAAGCTTGGACGGTCCATGGAACTTCCGCCGGTTCCCAAGCATATTGAAATCGCCGATACCAAGCACGGCATCGGCACCAGCGATCTGAACAGGATCGAGTTGGTCAGACTGGGTTGGACAGAGGATATTCTCATCTAAGGGCCGAAAGGGGAACAATCATGATTCGAAAGAGAACAGTCATTCTCCCGACCCTAATTCTCAGTGGTATCATCCTTGGAAGCTGTGGCCTGAATGCTGGCGAAACCGGGCTCGAGTATGTCAATTCCCTTCTGTGGACGAAGGCCTATGACATTGCGATTGAGGGCGATTTTGCTTATTGTGCGTTTCTTAACGGCCTGGCTGTCCTGGATATTACAGACAAAAAAAATCCGGCCCTGATCTCCCAGCTTTACCTGGGCGGAGGATTTGCCATCGAATTGAAAAATCATCTGGCCCTGATTGCCGCGGGAGAAAAAGGATTGAAAATTGCCGACGTCTCAAATCCTCGAGCTCCAGTTCTTAAAGGTGGTTGGGACACCGCCGGAACAGCCAGAGACCTGGCAGTTCAAGGAGATTTTGTCTTCGTTGCGGATGACCTGGAAGGACTGCGAATATTACATATTTCGGACCCCCAGGAAGTGAAGGCTGTCGGTTCCTGGGATACGCCGGGGGAAGCCCTCGGAGTCATCCTGAGGGGAGAGTACGCTTATGTGGCAGACGGCAGCGCAGGCATACACATTGTCAGCATTCAAAATCCGGCCGACCCCAAACTTCTGGGCAGTCTTGACACTGAAGGGACGGCAGAAAAAATCGCTCTCTCCGGAGATTATGCCTATGTGGCGGATGGCTATTCAGGCCTTCAGGTCATTGATGTCAGTGATCCCGCTCATCCCCGGTATATAAAAAACTTCGTGACATCCGGCTACGCCAAGAGTGTGGTCGTGGATGGTCCACATGCCGGCGTGGGAAACCTCTATGACGGAGGATTCCAGATGATCGACATTTCTGATGGGGATTCTCCGGCTCTGCTGGCCACCACCAGATACACCATGTACAATGAAGCCTGGCAGGTGGCTTTGAAGGGGAATTATGCCTATGTTGTGGATTATTTTGCCGGGATCCATATTCTGGATATCTCCCATCCAAAGAGCCCTTCTTTGACGGGTTTGTATTACACTCCCGGTTCTATCATTGCGGCAGCGATTCAGGGAGAATACGCCTATGCCATCGGCGATTTATCCGGCTTGAAGATCATTCACATTTCGGATCCCGCTCATCCCAGACTTGTGGCCTCCATGGGGCAGTACCGCGGTATTCATGGGCTGGCGGTCAACGGCCACTATGTGTTCGTTACGGACAGAAGGTCTGTGCGGACATTCGATGTCTCCGACCGATCGAAAATAAAAATCATCTCCACACTCAGGATTCCTGGCGTCCCCAGAACGATAGTCTCCCGCGGGAAATATGTCTATCTGACCGCAGATCATTCCGGTTTTCATGTGGTCGACATTCACGATCCTTCCGCCCCGGCCATTGTCGGGACCTATGAGATGCCTGGATTTGCCTATGGGCTTGTCGTTAGCGGAGATCGGGCGTATATTGCCAGCAGCGATGCCGGCTTTCACATCATCGACATTCATAATCCTTCTTCTCCCAAGCGTGTCGGCTCCTGTAAAATCGAAGGCGAACCTTACGGCCTTGCCGTTCAGGGCATGTATGCCTATGTCGCCAGCGGGCCTTCCGGCTTACAGATTATAGATGTCCGCAGTCCTTCGGCACCGAAAGTTGCAGGGACCTGCCCGGCAGACGACTTCGCCAATAGCGTCTGTGTGAGCGGGAATCTGGCCTTTCTTTCGGACGAGAAATCCGGTGTGAAAAAAATTGACATTCGCAATCCGGCCAATCCGATCGTCCTGGACTCTTATGATACTCCCGGGGAAACTCAATATGTATTCAAACATGGGGATTTTCTTTTTGTGGCGGATTCTTATTCGCTCTTGATCTTGAAATAGTCCCTTTCTGCCAGAGGCTTGGATCCAGTTTCAGCGGCTCCTTTTCATGCAGAGCTATCGCGTTTTTAACATTTTTGACCTAATATTTTTACTGTGATATAAGCTACAGGGGAGTTCAGAAGATGGTATTGCGATCCACACAAAAAGAAAATATCGAGATTATTCGCACCACAACCTGGTCTGCCGGCCCGGGGTGTCACGGCGGATGCGGTGTGATGGCCTATGTCCGGGACGGCCAATTAATAAAGATTGAAGGGGATCCGAACCACCCCTGGAATCAGGGGCGCCTCTGCGCCAGATGTCTGGCAATGACCCAGTATGTTTATCACCCGGACCGGCTTACTCGGCCGCTCAAAAGAGTAGGCGAGCGGGGGGAGGGGAAATGGCGGCCCATTTCCTGGGAAGAAGCCTACGACCTCATCGAGAAAAAAATGAAGAAAATCCGCGAGGATTTCGGTCCGGAAAGTATGATTTTTTCTATGGGAACCGGCAGGGATATCGGGCCGTGGATATGCATGCTCGCTTATGCGTACGGCAGTCCCAATGTCATGTTCGCTCTGAGCGGAATAGCCTGCTACAGCCCGAGAATTGCCGCTGTGGATACCATCCAGGGAGATTACTGCATTATGGATGCCGCCCAGTGGTTTCCCGGCCGCTACTCCGATCAAAGATATAAAATCCCACGGTGCATCGTCGTTTGGGGATATAACATTCCTTCCTCATGCCCCGACAATGTCTTCGGGCATTGGATTATCGACCTTATGAAAAAAGGCACACAGATTATCGCTATTGATCCCAGGCTGACCTGGTTCACTTCCCGGGCAAAAAAATGGCTCAGGCTGCGGCCCGGGACAGATGGCGCCCTGGCCATGGGCTTTCTCAATGTCATTATCAATGAAAATTTATATGAAAAGAAATTCGTTGAAAAATGGACGAATGCACATCACTTGATTCGGGATGACCGGAGAACGCTTCTTCGGGAGAGTGACCTTATTTCCGGCGGCTCCCAGGATAACTATGTCGTCTGGGATACAAAAAGAAAGGCGCCCGCAGTCTGGGATTCCAGTCAAGTCAGGTACATAGAGGAAAATGTGCAGCCGGCTCTGAACGGAAGTTATGAAATACGCCTTGAAGATGGAAAAAAAGTCTCCTGCCGGACGGTGTGGGATTTGTTCTGCGAGAAGGTGAATGAATATCCGGTGGAACGGGTGTCCGAGATAACCTGGGTCCCGGAGAAGGAAATCGTGGAAGCTGCCCGCTTCTATGCCATGAGCAAACCGGCTTCCATCCACTGGGGAGTCCCCATTGATATGACGCCAGCCACAACTCCCACATCCATGGCCATTGCCAACCTCTGGTGTCTCACAGGAAATCTGGATGTTCCTGGCGGGAACGTCATTTCCCGCTTCGCATTTGACGCTGTGGCCTATGCTCTTCCGGGAGCCAAAGGTGTTATCAAGATGGATTCTGCAGAGTCTGATAGGAAAAGGATCGGTGCTTCCAGGTATGGACCTTTGAACAGGTTCATCTGGCGGGCTCAAACCGACCTTGCCCTGGAACAGATTTTCACAGGGAAACCTTACCCCATCAAGGGTATGTGGATCCAGACCTGTAATCCTGTGGCCGGCATAGGCCTTGATCCGAAGAAGTGGGTGAAGGCCCTTAAAAAAATGAATTTCATTGTTGTCGTGGACCTCTTCATGACACCCACCGCCCAGTTGGCCGATGTTGTTCTTCCGGCGGCCACCTTTCTTGAAAAAGACGGCGTGCGCACCTGGTGGATTCCGCTTCAGAGCATCAATAAGGCTATTTCCATAGAAGAATGTAAACCTGATGTGGAGATCAATTTCGAGCTGGCCCGGAGATTTGACCCGGACTTCCGCTGGAAGACGATTTATGAACTTTATGATGAAATCATCAAGCCATCCGGCATGACCTTTAAGGAGCTGCAGGAGAGGGGCTGGGCATTTCCGCCAGAAGGCCATTCCAGCACTCCCTATCGCAGGTATGAGAAGGGGCTCCTGAGACCGGACAGGAAACCTGGATTTCAGACTCCTTCAGGCAAGATGGAGCTGTATTCCACTTGGCGTGAAAAATGGGGATATGAAGCTCTGCCTCATTACGAGGAGCCGCCTTTCACGCCCATCAGCCAACCCAAACTCTGCAAAAAATATCCTTTGATTTTATCCACAGGCCGAAGGTCGCCTGTGTATTTCCATTCCGAACACAGAAACATTCCCTGGCTGCGGGCGATTGACCCTGATCCTGTGCTTGAAATCCACCCGGATATGGCCGCATCCTTGAATATAGGCAATGGGGAGTGGGTGTGGGTTGAAAACTGGCTGGGCAGGTGCAAATTCAAGGCCAAAGTGACGCTGGCGGTGCCTGCGTGGATGGTGATGGCTGCACATGGCTGGTGGTTTCCTGAAAAGCCAGGCAGAGCGCCTTCTCTGTTCGGTGTCTGGGAATCCAACATCAACCAGCTTATTCCCATGGGTTTTCAGGGCAAAGACGGCCTGGGCGCGCCCATTAAGCATCTACTCTGCAGAGTATACAAGGTCGGAGGAAGGGAAGATGGCAAAGATGTCAAAGAAGAGTGAATACGGTCTCCTGATTGATTATGAATACTGCACCGGATGCTACACCTGCCAGGTGGCCTGCGCCCAGGAATACCATTGGCCGGCAGGCATGGCGGGAATGCAGGTCATTGAGATTACCCAGAAGCTTCCTAATGACAGGGCCTATCTTACCTACTTGCCGTTTCCAACTGAGCTCTGCATTCTCTGCGCGCCGCGAACAAAGCAGGGGCTTGAGCCGGCCTGTGTGAAACACTGTATGGCTTCGTGCATGAAATTCGGCCGTATAGAGAAGCTGGCAAAAGAAATGGCAAAGAAGCCGAGAATGGTGCTCTGGGTGCCAAAATAAAATAAAAAATGGAATCCAAGATCAGCTGCATTGTTCTGGCCGGTGGAAAGGGCTCCCGCCTCGAAGGTCGCAAAATCTTGGAGACCGTCGGCGGCAGAACACTGCTGGAAAGAGTGGTGAATGCCGTCAGTCCTTATGTGCGGAATATTATCATTGTGGGCGCAGCCGGGCAGACGTTTCCTTTCCTTGATGGCTGTCCGAAAATGAAAGCTGTCATGGATGTCTATCCCGATAAGGGAGCCCTGGGGGGCCTCTACACAGGGCTGGCCGCTTCAAGCTCTTTCCATAATCTTGTTGTCGGTTCGGATATGCCGTTTCTCAACAGGGAATTGCTTTGCTACCAGATGCAACTTGCGGATGGTTTCGATGCGGTGGTTCCCCGATTGAACAATTGGATTGAGCCTCTCCATGCCATTTACGCCAAAACCTGCATTGCACCACTTAAAAAGCAGCTCCGGCAGAACGCCCTGAAGGTGGGTGATTTATTTTCAATGGTCAGAGTGCGGTATGTCGAAGCGGAGGAGATTGACCTATTCGATCCGGCTCACTTGAGTGTATTCAACGTCAATACAAAAACCGACTTGGCAGAGGCTCGGAACCTGTCCTGCCGGCTTGATGTGTTTCCTTCCATTCAATAATCAACATTCTTTACCGGGCTGCCTTTTCTCACTTCCTCCTCTTTGGAAATCTTTGTCCTATTGAATCTGAGGCGGGGCCTTTTTGTCCGGACGAACAAATTCAATGTTTTTCATGGACTTGATATTCATCGGATGAGGAGTACAATAGAGGCAGAAAAATAAGGGGAAGGAGAATGTCAACATGGTAAAGAAAAATATCAAAATGGCTGTTCTGATAATAATTTTTTGCGGATTTCTTTCTGCATTGGCGGTAGAGGACAGCCGACTCCCGGTTTTAAAGACAGAGGCCAGGTCGATTGCTGTGTTTAAAAATGGACTCGGATTTTTTATGAGAGAGGGAGAAGTCGATCTCAAGGAGGGATGGGCCATCACAGACCGTATTCCCCGTGCGGCTCTGGGAACGCTCTGGATGGGCGTCATGGAAAAAGGCGCACGTCTCGAAGAAGTCATTAGCCTGAAGGAAGAGAGAAGCCTGGAACTATCGGTTATTTCAATTCCGGAGTTGTTCAGAGCCAATATCGGCAGGAGAATAGCGATCAGTTTCGAGAACAAAGTCATTGAAGGGAAGATCAAAGCGGTTCCGGAGAGCCGTTTTCCAGCGGTCGATGCCTCCGCTCTCTCTGAGCCCAGACGTCTGCCCATTCCGCAGGCCGAGAATGCCACACTCCTCATTCTGGAAACTCCCCAAGGCGATATCGCCGTCAACAAGAATTTCGTGAACAAAATTGAATTCAAAGATACTCCTGTAACCAAGCTCCCTGGCAAAGAAGTCGTCCGAAGAATGAAGTTCAAAGTGGCTGCCGCTGGGAAAAACGCAAAAATAGGCCTGTTTTATCTCCAGAAGGGGATCTGTTGGATGCCGAGCTACCTTGTGGACCTTGTGGATGAGCAGAAAGCCCGATTGACCATGCAGGCCCTTCTTGTGAATGATAGCGAGGATTTCCAGGAGGCCGATTTGTATTTTGTCGTGGGATATCCCAATTTTATCTATGCGGATATTCTGTCTCCCATGACGTTGGATCAGTCGTTGGTCCAATTCCTCAGTTCCCTGACCGGAGGAAGGGGGACTTTCAGCGGTCTTGGCGCCATCGCGGCCCAGAGGCTTTCTCCGCTGAGAGAAGAAGCTAAAATGGCTGCGGCCGATTTTGACTATGCGTCGATTCCGGCCTTGGAAGGGGAGGCTAAAGAGGACCTGTTTTTTTATCACAAAAAAGGAGTCAGTTTGAAAGAAGGCGAACGGGCCTACTATCACATTTTCTCCGACCTTGTGGAGTACAAACACATTTATGAATGGACCGTCCCTGATACGGCCAATGTCGATGCGCGGGGCTATTCCCAGAGGGAACGCCAAGCGCCCCGTGAAAATGTCTGGCACAGCCTCAAACTGACCAATTCGACTCCGTTTCCCTGGACGACTGCGCCCGCTTTTTCGGTCGCGGATGAAAAACCTCTGGCCCAGGATACCATCGATTACACACCCAAAGGAACTTCCGTCAATCTGAAGCTCACAGTGGCCTCGGACATTAAAACGACCCGGCAGGAATATGAGGTGGAACGGCAGAGGGACGTGAGGTTGTACCAGCATGCCTACGATCTGGTCACCGTAAAGGGCGAACTGGCCGTGAAAAACAGCAAAGAGAATGACGTTGCCATGGACATCAAGAAATTCCTGACCGGAGAGGTCATCAAAGTCAGCCATGGCGGAAAAGTCCAGAAACTGGCCGAAGGGCTGGAATTGAGGGCGGTGAACCTGAATTCCCGGATTTCCTGGGAAGTCACAGTTAAAGCGGGCGAAGAAAAAACTTTGACCTATACATACAGAGTTTATATCTCCCACTGAGCGGGAGGAGGTCTGAGCATCGCTCACATTTAGAATGAATTGTTTAGGTTTACGGTGAGTTTGCCGCTCTCCTCAACGCCATGCCCAATTTTGAATAGGCGGAAGACACGTGGTTGCAAAAATAAATGAGAAAGCCTATGATAAGGGCCTCTGATTGGATGTTAAAAGTGGGCAAGGAAGCGGGGAACAGAATTGAAATTCAAGCGGGCATAACTCAGCGGTAGAGTGCGAGCTTCCCAAGCTCGGAGTCGCGGGTTCGAATCCCGTTGCCCGCTCTCTTTCCATATTATCTCCAATGAAAAATCTGCGCGTTTCAAGCGTCTTGTCTTTTATAGCCGTTCAAAGTAATAATGATAAAGATAGAGGTGAATGGAATGAAAATGTGGCATCTCCTCGTGGATGACATTCCGCTCAAAGGCTCGCTGAATATGGCGATTGACGAGTTTTTATTCAACTCATTGACGGATGAACCTCAGACCTGTGTCCGGTTTTACCGGTGGGAGCGGCCGACGATCTCCATCGGCTATTCCCAGAATGTCACCCAGGCCGTCAACCTTGATTTCTGCCGGAGCCACGGCATCGATGTGGTCCGAAGAATCACGGGAGGGAAGCTGGTCCTTCACCATCAGGAAGTGACTTATTCCATTTGTTCGTCGGACACCGGGATATTCACACAAACTCTCAAAGACTCCTACCGTCTGATTTCTTTAGCCCTGATGCGAGGGCTGGAAAAGATGGGACTCCAACCGGTTCTTGCCGCCGAGACTCCATCCGATTATGTCCGAAAGAGCCTGTTGTGTTTTTCTCATCCCGCTCAAAACGAGGTCGAAGTCGGAGGAAAGAAGATTGTGGGGAGTGCTCAGAAGAGAATGGGGTCGCGGTTCCTCCAGCATGGATCCATCCCGATGGCCTATGAGAAAGAGCTTTTAGAATCCGTTTCCATTCAAAAAAAAAAGGAGCCGGTTCGAATAACTTCCCTGAACGAGTCTCTGGGTCAGAAGGTTGATTTTACTTGGGCAGTCAGAAATCTGACGGATGGAATCTCAGAATATTTCGGCATCTCCTTTTCTCCCAAGGTCTTTAATGATCGCGAAATGGGCGTTATTCATAGGATACAAGTTGAGAAGTATGCCCGCACAGCCTGGACTTTCGGTCCGGAAAGAGTCCAATCTCCTGAGGAGCCTTTGGGTTGATTTTTTATTTCACCAGTGATACTATTTGGACGGATTTTAAGGAACTTTTTTCTGATGAACGAAGCTGAGGAATTACTAAAACTCAATCTCAAGGACCTCCCCGCCTTGAGGTCGATGGTGCTCGATGACCTTCATCAGAAAGCCCTTAAGAACCTCTATCTGGAATTGGGCACAGGAGCTGTCCTCTATCTCCTTTCTCCTTCCTATTCGGCCTTGAGTCCAACGCCCAATGAGACGATCAGCGAGCTGATCAACAGAAGGGAGCCGCTCCTGGATTATCTCCAGGAAGCCATTATTCAAAACCTGGCTATCTATTCGGTTCTTCTTGAGGTGAATAGCTATTTCATCGAACAGAATAATTTTCTGGTTCTGGCCAGGCTGAGGGAAAAGGATTCCGGCGGAAGGCGGTATGAAATCAAATTCTACACCCATTCCCCGGTTGAGCTCATGACCCACTATGAGGACAAGATATATATCGGCCGGGATTTTATTGACCTCTTCAATTTCAAACGGAAACATTTCGGAGTGAAAGAGCTCATTCGCTCCCTCAAGGATCAGTATGAAGTTCTCATGGACAAAGCCGAGGAGAAATTGAAGAAACCTCTGGAGTATAAATCTTTTTTCCAGGAGATCGAAGAATCCGTCACTGAGCTGAATACAGAGAGCCTCACTATCCTTGATCCCCTTCCTCCGCATCTCGATTTCTCCAAGTTGACGGACATGGATTTAATCGAGATCAACGCCCAGTATCGGGCCATCAAGAACTATCTGATCGAGCTCAATGATGAAGTCGCGGAATTTGAGAACCTGCTGCGTTTCAAAATGGAAATAGATTTTGTCCGCTATGTCACCAAGTACAAGAAGGATCTCACCAACCTGATCTCCTATTTCAACATCAAAATCAACGGCTGCATGGCCGATAAAATTCATCACTTAAAAAAGTAAAAAAGCACATACGGGAACTCTCTCTCCTCAGTCGAAAAAAAAGGGACCGTATCCGGAGACGGTCCTTCTGTGTTCCTCATTCAGATCATTTTTTCAGCTTTGGAAATGCGTTCGATGAGAATGTCCCCATACGTCGTGGAGAGGATAATAGACGGTTTGTCTTTTTCCTCGGCATAGGCTTTCAGAGTGGTTGTCCCGTTGGTTTCTTTAACAAGAGACTCTTTTTCAAGTTCCCAGCGGATGTTTCCTCCCTTGGATCTGGCTTCCACAGGATATTTTTCCCCGGCGGGCCAATACAGCCGAATGGTTGAATAGACGGCCTTGACTTCAACCGGATCCGTCAGCGGCAAAGGTTCCAGAGTGGCATTGCCGTGGGATAGAGAGATTGTGGTCTGACCTGAAAACTGGTTGAGCTCGATGTTTTCATAGGAAGAAAAGATGGATATCTCATTTCCAATTATGGAATGTCCGAAGACCTTAAGGTCTTTTCCTTCAATATGGCAGTCCCCCTGGATATTGTTGACGTCGGCCCGTCCATAATCATTCTTGATTTCCAGACGTTCTTTCGCCCCGTTGATTTCAATATCACAGTGATTGCATTTGAGCTTTGTCGGGCCAACGTTGGAGAGGAAGATATTTTTGTATGAACTTTCCACCTCCAGCCGACCGGATAGATTTTTTCCGGTAACCTTTGAATAATTCCCTTCCACCGTGACGTTCTGTGCCGTATCCTCGAGAGCCACTTCCCCATATTTATGCTGGATGAGCGTTTCTCCCTTTACGGAGAAGACCTTCACCGTGGAGTAGCGGCTCTCGATCTGGCATCTGGACTCTACATTGTGAACCTCGACATCTTCATAGCTGTTCTGGACGGTCAGGCTTCCGCTGATATCCATTGCGAAAACCTCCCCGTAGGGATTCTTGATATCTGTGGGACCTGTCCGCGAGATGTAGACCATGCCGTAGGAATTTTTGACCAGGACCTTGATTCCGGCCGGGACAGAGATTTTGAAATCCGTCTCAAATGGTTTTCTCCGGAAATTGTCCCGGTTTGTGGAAATCACCAATTTGGCTTCGTCCTGGTTGATGACCATCTGGAGACGGTCAGAGATATTTTTGGCGTCTTCTTCATTCCTGTGATGGACCCTTTTGGTGAAAGAAACAGTCACTTTCTCCGACTCTGTACCCTGAATTTCAACATGGCCGTGAGCGTTGATAACCTCAAGCTCATGAGGCACCGGTGCAGGAATTTCCTGCGATTCTTCATAAACAAATTCCTCATGATCCCAGTGAAAAAAATCCCCGTCCCAGAAGAAGTCAAAATCGAGCTTCCCTGTCTGGACAGAGTAGAACAAGATCCCCGCAAGGATGATCAGAATGGCAAAGATGATTTCTTTGGCTTTCATTTCTATCCCTGTTTTTCTGCGGACTCTTTTTTCTCTTCGGACTTCTCTCTTTGCTCTTTCAATCCAAAAAAGAGTTTCCAGACGCCCCAGATGATCAAAGCCACCGGCCAGAGATGGGCGACAGCATCCCAGGCGTCCACATCGATGTTTTCCAGGAAGAAGATTATTCCAACGATAATCAGAATCACTCCCCAGACGAGAGGGTCTTTTCGTCTTTGTTTGGACATGGTTTTCTCCTTTACCTCTATCGGTTTTTTCTGGCGAAATAGTCCATGATCAGCTTGAATCCAATAACGACAACGACGATTGGCCAGAAGTCGAAGATATGATCGTAGTCGATCACCTCAAAGTTGGCCAGGAGCAGAATTCCGCCGATCGCCATGAGCGCGATGCCCCAGAAAATGGAACCGGATTTGGCCATCTCGGAAAATTCCTCTTCCACGGTTTTTTCCGCCCCTTCTTCCTGAAGAGCTCTGCGGTTGATGCTTCTGGCTGTCTGGACAGCATCGATAATCTGGAAAATGTAAAAACCTCCCAGGATAAGGGCTGAAAACGGCTGTCCGCCGTGGGCCTGCATAGTGACGAGGCCGGCGAAAATGAAGATAAAAATGAGCCCTTTCAGGTACTGGCCGTTATAGAGCGTGCCGGTCCCTGGGAAAAAGAAAGACAGAACCCCGGCGCCAAAAGGCGATTTTGGCGGCTTTTTGTGAACGATGATTTTTTCTTGCATTTCAAACCTCCATATATGTGAAGCTAATCCTCTTCTTTCTCCAGAGGATTGAGCTTTTTGAGCGAGTCAATAAAACTGTCCGTGAAGGCACCCAGATTGTCCGTCGCTTCCTCAGCTTTGACATAGAGTTTTTCAATCTGGCTGTAACCGCGGTGAAACTGTCGGCTGATCGATTGATTGATGAGTTTCCGGTCGGGATGGAAGAAATAAAAAGAAAAAATAATGAGGAAGACGGACGCGACGGCAAAAACCGGCTGAAGTGACGGTTTCAGGAGAAAATCCAGGCGGAAATTGAATTTTTTCTTGCGCGCGTGAACAGGAACGGCCTTTTCTGGAATGGCGTGCAGCCGGGCCAGTAAATCCGGCGAAGGTTCAAGCTCTGGGAATTCGGCGAGCGAGGAGGAAGTCTCTTTTAGGAGAGAGAGGAGAATGGCACAGCTTTTACAGGACTGCAGATGGATTTCAATGGCTGCCTTCATGTCCGTGTTGAGCGCGTTTTCCAGATAAGGAGATAGAAGCTCTTCGATTTGTCTACATTTCATTTACGACTCCCTCCTTTTTTTCTTGTAGGTGCCGGGCCAGTTGAAATCTCCCGCGGTTAATCCTGGATTTGACTGTTCCCACGGGGAGTTTCAAAATTTCGGCCACCTCTTCATATTTTTTTCCCTGGATTTCCTTGAGAATAATGGCCATCCGGACATCGGAAGAGAGCCCGTTCAGGCCTTGCCACAGGATTTTCCTGTTTTCTTCCTGGATGATCGTGCGTTCAGGATTGGAAACGGAATGAGCATCTCCGGCGTCCAGGAAGCGCTCATCGAAGTTATCCCGCTGCCTCTTTTCCCATTTGGTCTTCCGATACGCATCGATCAGATAATTTTTAGCCAGGGTCAGGAGCCAGGCCGTGAAATTCTTCTCGAAATCGTATTTGACGAGCGAGTGATAAAGCTTGAGAAAGATGTCCTGGGTGAGGTCTTCGGCTTCTTCGAAGCTCCCGGTGAACTGAAAGGCCAGGTTGAAGATTTTTTTGGAATACGTATTGACGAGCATTTCCCAGGCTCCTTGATTGCCTTCAAGGCAGCTTTGAATAACTGTCTCCAATTTCACTCACTTCACCTTATCAGACGAGATTCTCCCAAAAATAGTTCCGTAATAGGGGGACACACTACCCATTTCCCTATTTATTTAATTCAGTTTAGTCTGAAAATACAATATCTAATCCAGGGATACAATATTTATTTCCTGACTTTTGAGAGAGATGGCCTTAACGTTTTGCGCTGTTATAGTTATATAGAATCTTAAAATTCCTTGACTAAAAAAAGGAGATATGACAGGATAAATTCTCTAGTTTTGAGCGGTATGCGGGTATATTATCGGCCGCCTTTATAAATTGACTTTTTGCTCAAAATGAATTCTATAAAAAATCGGCCATTTCAAAAAAACTATCCTCAAGAAAATTATTCTCAAGCGAGCTGTCCTCAAAAACTCGCCCCTCATAATTCTTATCTCCGAAATGGCACATTTCATAAGGGAGGTTCTCTATGGAAGGAATCATAGGCTATGGGGCCTATATCCCCCGAAACAGGATTAAAGTCGAGGAGATTGCCAAGGTCTGGGGAGCTGATGCACCGAGCTATAAACGAGGCCTGATGCTCGAGGAAAAATCCGTCCCTTCTCCGGACCAAGACACAATCACCATGTCCGTCGAGGCATCCAAGAATTCTCTCAAGAGGGCGCGCATCAATCCGCGGGATATTGGCGCTGTTTATATCGGTTCAGAATCCCATCCCTATGCCGTCAAACCGAGCGGCACAGTCCTGGCCGAGGCCATCGGTGCGACTCCGGATGTTCACACCGCGGACTTTGAGTTTGCCTGCAAGGCCGGAACAGAGGCCATGTTTGTTGCCCTGGGATTGGTCAAGGCCGGTGAGGTCAAATACGGATTGGCTGTGGGAGCGGACACTTCTCAGGGTGCGCCGGGAGACGCCCTGGAATACTCTGCAGCCGCCGGAGCGGCGGCTTTTATCTTCGGCCGCCAGAACGTTGTTGCTGAGGCCGTAGACACCTATTCCTACACGACAGACACGCCGGATTTCTGGCGCCGCGAGTATCAATACTATCCCCAGCACGGCGGCCGCTTCACCGGAGAGCCGGCCTATTTCAAGCATATCATGGGCGCGGCCAAAGGATTGATGGACAAGGCCAAGATGAAGCCTGCGGACTTTAACTATGTCATCTTCCACCAGCCTAATGGAAAATTTCCTCTCCGAGTGGGGGAGATGCTGGGATTCAAGAAGGAACAGATCCTGCCCGGGTGGCTGGTCTCCAAGCTTGGAAATACATATTCCGGCTCTTCACCCCTTGGTCTGACCGCAACGCTGGATATCTCAAAGCCTGGGGATATGATTCTCATCGTATCTTACGGCTCTGGCGCTGGGAGCGATGGATTCATTTTCAGGGTCACACAACAGATTGATGAGGTCAGAGACCTCGCTCCCCGGACACGGGAGCTTCTGGAAAAGAACAGGCATTATCTTGAATACGGCGTCTATGCCAAGTTCCGCCAGAAAATAAAAAAGGCGAACTAGGAAAACAGGAGAAGAAGATGAGAGAAGTTGCTGTCATCGGAATTGGAATGACCAAGTGGGGTGAGCTCTGGGAGAAATCCCTGAGGAATATTTTTGTGGAAACAGCCCTGCTGGCTATTGACGATTCAGGAGTCGATCATATTGACTCCATGTATATCGGCTCTATGACGCCCGGCCTTTTTGTGGGGCAGGAGCATCTGGGGTCCTTGATCGCTGACTACCTCGGCCAGACGCCGGTCCCGGCCTCCAGGGTGGAGTCCGCCTGCGCTTCAGGGGGAGTCGCGCTCAGACAGGGTTTCATTGAAGTCGCTTCCGGAATGAGCGATATTATTCTTGTCGGCGGAGTGGAAAAAATGACGGATGTCAACGGCAGTGAGGCCACTTTTGCCTTGGGAGCTGCGGCTGATCAGGAATATGAGGGATTTCATGGAATTACATTCCCCGGCCTTTATGCGCTGATTGCCCGGGCACATATGGAAAAATACGGGACAACCAGGGAGCAGTTGGCCATGGTGGCCGTCAAGAACCACCATAACGGCTCAATGAATCCCCTGGCCCAGTACCCTTTCGAAATCACGGTCGATTCGGTCCTGAATTCTGTGCTGGTCGCTGACCCGCTGCGGGTGCTGGACTGCTCGCCCATTACAGACGGTGCCGCCGCTGTCATTTTAAGCTCCCTGGATGTGGCTAAAAAGCTGAAAAAGCCCATAGTTAAAATCATCGGGAGCGGCCAGGCCACGGATACAATCGCGCTCAGCTCACGCAAGGACATCACCTGGCTGGAATCCACCTATCAGGCGGCGAAGCAGGCGTATGCCATGGCCGATAAAAAACCCGAAGAAATCAACCTGGTCGAAGTCCATGACTGCTTCACCATCGCTGAAATCTGCGTCATCGAGGCACTGGGCATGGCGGATAAGGGAAAAGGAGGCGAGGCGGTCGAGAAGAAATGGACTGCGCTCGAAGGGAAAATCCCTGTCAATCCAAGCGGCGGCTTAAAGGCCAAGGGCCATCCGGTTGGAGCCACAGGTGTCGCCCAGGCCGTGGAGGTTGTCAAACAACTTCGGGGCGATGCCGGAAAGAGGCAGGTCAAGGAGGCAAAGGTGGGAATGACGCAGAACATGGGCGGCTCGGGCGGAAGTGCTCTGGTCCATATTTTTGAGAGAGAGTAGGGAGGGAGATCAAATGCCGACACCATCGAGAAACTGGAGAGAGATTCCTCAAAGATACAGGCTTGAGGCTGGAAAATGTAAAAAATGCGGATTTATATGCTTTCCGCCGCGGCTGGTCTGCCCTCAGTGCGGCTCCAGAGAGTTTGAACCCGTGAAGTTGGTTGAGCAGGGAAAGGTCATGACCTTCACTATAATCCGTGTTCCACCGCATCAGTTTGCCGACCAGGCCCCTTATGCCGTGGCGATCGTAGAGCTCGATGATGGGGTGAAGCTCATGGGCCAGGTAGTGGACAGCGACTTTGAGGATTTGAAAATCGGCAAGCGGGTGAAAATTGAATTCCGGAAGATTTCCCAGGAAGGAGAGTCGGGCATTCTCTACTACGGGTATAAATTCGTCCCGGAATAAAATCCAGAGGACACCACCCGAATGGTTTTTGAACCGTATTTATTATGAGAAAATATTTGGGGATTGAGAGGTTACGGCCATGTTCAGAATAGAAAGCAAAGTCGATACCCAGAGCCAGGAATACAGGCAGAATTATGAGCAGATGAAGAAGCTTGTGGCCGAATACAAGAAAAGGCTGGCCGAGGTTCAGAAGGGAGGTCCGGAAAAATACAGAGAGCTTCATAAATCCAGGAAGAAGCTCTTGGTCAGGGAGAGGTTGGAAAAGCTCTTTGACCGGAACTCACCTTTTCTGGAACTCAATCCCATGGCCGCCTATGACATGTATGACAATGAATCTCCCGGAGCTGGCATGGTCACAGGAATTGGTGTCGTTCGTGGGCGTGAGGTTTTAATCGTGGCCAATGACGCTACGATCAAGGGCGGCACGTATTTCCCAATGACCATCAAGAAGCACATCCGAGCGCAGGAAGTGGCCATGGAGAACCGCCTGCCCTGCATCTATCTCGTCGATTCCGGAGGGATTTTTCTCCCCCATCAGGCCGGGACCTTTCCGGATAAGGAACATTTCGGCCGGATTTTCTACAATCAGGCCCGGCTTTCAGCGATGGGTATTCCCCAGATTTCGATCGTTATGGGCTCCTGCACGGCTGGAGGAGCCTATGTTCCGGCAATGAGCGATGAGACAGTGATTGTCCGGAGGCAGGGGACGATTTTTATTGGGGGCCCGCCGCTGGTCAAAGCGGCCACGGGCGAGGAAGTCTCGGACGAGGATCTGGGTGGCGCGGATGTCCACTGCCGGATTTCAGGAGTTTCGGACTACTACGCCCTGAATGACGCGCATGCGTTGGAGATTGCCCGGAATATTATCGAAACCCTGGACCCGCCGAGAAAATTCCAGCTCGACATGGCCGAGCCTGAAGATCCCTATTATGACCCTGAAGAATTGTATGGAATTATCCCGCTGGATCTGAGAAAGCAGTTCGACATCAAGGAAATTATCGCCAGACTGGCGGACGGCAGCCGTTTTCAAGAATTCAAGGAACTTTATGGGCCGACGCTGATCTGCGGCTTTGCCCGTATCATGGGCTATCCTGTGGGAATTTTAGCCAATAACGGCGTTCTGTTTTCGGAGAGCTCTCTCAAGGGCGCCCACTTCATTGAACTCTGTGCCATGCGTAAAGTGCCTCTTATATTCCTTCAGAATATCACCGGCTTTATCGTCGGCAAGCAGTACGAGCACGGCGGCATCGCCAAGGACGGGGCCAAACTCGTCCATGCGGTGGCCAACGCCGACGTGCCAAAATTGACTGTGATTGTCGGCGGCTCTTACGGCGCCGGAAATTATGCCATGTGCGGAAGGGCTTATGACCCACGGTTGCTCTGGATGTGGCCGAATGCCCGGATCAGTGTTATGGGCGGAGAGCAGGCGGCCAATGTTTTACTTACGGTGAAAATTAAAAGGCTCAAGGAGGAGGGTATCGAGATGAGCGGCGAAGAGAAAGAGAAGTTGATGCAGCCCATCCTGGAGAAATACGACCGTGAAGCCAGTACCTATTACAGTACAGCCCGGCTCTGGGACGATGGAATTTTAACTCCGCTGGAAACGAGACCGGCGCTGGCGCTTGGAATTTCCATGAGTCTCAACGCTCCGATCCCCGACTACAAAGTCGGCATCTTCCGCATGTGAAACAAATATGAATAAATATGGGGACACATGACTCATTTCCCAGATTGAATATGTGTCCCCGGTTTTGATATTCCATGAGAATAGAATGAGAGAAAAAAAGTATCAGACAATCATCCTGACCCGCCAAGGAGAAGTCGCCCGCATTATTCTCAACCGGCCTGAGGTTCATAATGCGTTCAATTCAACAATGATTCGTGAAATGCAGGATGCTTTTCGTCAGGCGGGCGATGATGCGGAAATCAGAGTCGTCGTCTTAACCGGGATGGGAAAGTCTTTCTGCGCCGGCGCTGATTTGAACTGGATGCGGGAAGTCATTCAGTTTTCTTTCGAGCAGAACCTAGAGGAGTCGATGGAAATCGCCGAACTTCATCATCTCATCTATACTTTGCCCAAGCCAACGATTGCCCGCATCAACGGTACGGCCATTGGTGGGGGCAACGGCTTTCTGTCGGCCTGCGATATCGGTGTCGCCTCTGAAGAAGCGAAATTCGGTCTGAGCGAGGTGAAAATAGGGCTTGTGCCTGCGGCGATATCACCCTACGTCATCCGGCGGATCGGAGAGAGCAAGGCCAGAGAATATTTTTTGACCGGAGAAAGGTTCGATGCCGGAAGAGCGCTGGAAATCGGACTGATCAATGGCATCGTGCCTGCAGATAAACTGGATGATACGGTTGATGAAATCATCCGGTCCCTTTTATCTTCTGGGCCAGAGGCTCTGGCCAGTTGCAAGGAGCTCATTCAGAAGGTTCCTGGAATGTCCTTTGAAGAGGCTAAGAAATTCACGGCCCGAATGATTGCTGATTTAAGAGTGAGTGCAGAGGGCCAGGAAGGAATGGCGGCATTCCTGGAAAAGCGAAAACCAAAATGGCTTAAATAGAGATAGAGGAAGGAATGTTCAAGAAGATATTAATTGCGAACCGCGGAGAAATTGCCGTCCGGGTAATCAAGGCCTGCCAGGAGCTGGGGATTGCAACGGTGGCCGTCTATTCCGATGCGGATCGCAAAAGTTTGCATGTCCAGATGGCGGACGAGGCCGTTTTCATCGGCCCTGCGCCTGCCGTTGAAAGCTATCTCCAAATGGACCGCATCATCGAAGCGGCCCATAGTACCGGCGCGGAAGCCATTCATCCCGGCTACGGCTTTCTGGCAGAGAACTCGAAGTTTGCAAGGCGCTGTGAAAAAGAGAAGATCATCTTCATCGGCCCCAATGCGAATGCCCTCGAGCTTGTCGGCGATAAAGTCCGTTCCCGCCAGACCATGGAAAAGGCCGGCATTCCCATCATCCCGGGGATGAAAAGCATTCCGAAGAAGTTCTCGGAATATGAGGCCGCCGCCCGTCAGCTGGGTTATCCGGTGATGATCAAGGCTTCGGCTGGAGGCGGGGGCAAAGGTATGCGCATCGTCTGCGCGGAGAAGGAACTGAAGGCGGCCCTTGAAGCCGGAATGCGTGAAGCCAAATCCGCTTTTGGCGATGAGTCCGTCTATCTTGAAAAATACATTGAAGAGCCGCGCCATGTGGAATTCCAGGTCCTGGCCGACAATTATGGAAATACGGTCCATCTTTTCGAAAGGGAATGCTCCATCCAGCGGAGGCATCAGAAGATTGTCGAAGAGAGTCCTTCCCGGGCGCTCGACAGCGAGCTTCGGACGAAAATGGGCGAGACGGCCAAAAAAGTCATGCAGGTTTCAGGTTACAACAATGCCGGCACCGTGGAGTTTCTCCTGGATCAAAATAAAAACTTCTATTTCCTGGAAGTCAACGCCCGGCTCCAAGTGGAGCATCCGGTGACCGAACTCTGCACCGGAGTGGACCTCGTTCACCAGCAGATAAGGATGGCTTCGGGTGAGAAGCTTTCCTTCAATCAGGAAAGTTTGAAGCAGCGGGGACATGCCATTGAATGCCGCATCTATGCGGAAGACCCGACAAATAATTTCCTTCCGTCCTCCGGGAAAGTCCTTTTCCTCAAAGAGCCTAAAGGCCCTGGAGTCCGCCATGATTGCGGCATCTACAGCGGCTGGGAGGTCCCGATCTATTACGATCCCATCCTGGCCAAGCTCATCGTCTGGGCGGAAGACCGTGAGCGGGCCTGCCAGCGGATGATCACCGCTCTGAACGACTACGTCATCCTGGGCATCTGCACCTGTATTGGATTTCTCAAGGATATTGTCAGCCATCCTGAATTCAGAGCCGGAAATACAAACACCGGCTTCATAAAAAATAATTTGAATGACTGGCAGGAGAAAGGAAAACGAGAAGATTTACTGAGAATCGCTATGGCGGTGGCGGCCTTTGATTCGTGGAATTCCTCCTCCTCGGAGCGAAGAGGCGCCCCCGCGGCACGAATAGAAATGGTTTCGCCCTGGCAGAGCCTGGGAAGCTGGCGGATTGGCCAGGGTGCGGTGAGAGGGAAAGAGGAGCACTGAAGATGGAATATGAGTATTTAGTCAATACTCAGCTTCACAAAATATCGATTGAAAAAAAAGACAATCGCCTTATGGTCTCGGAAGGGAGACATTCCTTCGAAGTGGATATTCAGTCCGTTTCTCCGAATGTCTTCTCCCTTTTGGTCGGCGGCCGATCTTATCTGGCACACATGGCTCATGATAGAGATAAAAAAATTATTTCCCTTGAAGGCCAACAGTTTATTATCCAGGAGCCCCAAGAGGAAGCGCAAGGTTTCCAGACAGGCGATGACAGGGTTCAGGAAGGCCAACGGCTCATCACCGCGCCCATGCCGGGCAAAGTCATTCAGATTATGGTCACTGAAAATGAAGAAGTCCGGAAAAACCAGACCCTGGCCATCGTCGAGGCGATGAAAATGGAGAATGAAATCAAATCCTCGATCGAGGGAATCGTGAAGAAAATATTTGTCTCAGCGGGAGATCTGGTCAACTCCGAAAAACCCCTCATCGAGCTCGAATCCAAAAAATAAGAAATATTTAAGGAGGGAGAAATGAAAAGAAAACATCTGGCCCTGTTGGTCCTATTCTGTGCAGTCCTTTTTCTGGTCGGTCAGAATGAGGGCTGTAAGAAAACCCAAGCCTCACTGAACTATCCCGTCACAAAAAAAGTTGACCAGGCGGACGATTATTTCGGTACTCAAGTGGCTGATCCCTATCGGTGGCTGGAAGACGACAATGCCGAGGAAGTTAAGCAGTGGGTTGGGGAACAGAACAAAGTGACCTTTACGTATCTGGAAGGGATTCCATTCCGGGAGAAGATGCGTCAGCGGATCACTGAGATCTTCAACTATCCCCGCTATTCCTCCCCGAGAAGGGCCGGAGAGTATTACTTTTTCTACAAGAATGACGGACTGCAGAATCAGTCGGTCCTCTACATTCAAAAAGGCCTGGATGGAGAGCCCGAAGTCTTCATCGATCCCAATGCCCTGTCTCCGGACGGAACCGTGAGGATCAATCTGGTCGGTATTTCCAATGACAACCGCTATGCGGCATTGTCACGGTCTGAGGCCGGATCAGATTGGTCGGAACTGCGGGTTATGGAAATTGAGTCCAAGAAAGAATTGGATGACCGCATCCAGTGGGTCAAATTTTCCGGAGCCAGCTGGCATGGAAACGGCTTTTATTACAGCGGCTATGATAAGCCCGAGGAAGGCCAGGAATTGAAGGGTATGAATAAATTTCAGAAGATATTCTACCACCGGCTGGGCGACCCCCAGGAGAAGGACGCGCTTGTCTATGAGGACAAAGAGCATCCGCTTCGCTACATGGGCGTGGACGTAACCGAAGACGAAAAGTATATGCTGTTATACATTTCCGAGGGCACCTATGGGAATGAACTCTATTATCGAGACCTCGCCCGAAAAGATGCGAAGTTTCAGCCTCTCATTCAGGGCTTTGATTTCAACAGTGCGGTCATCGACAACATGAAAGATAAATTCCTGGTTTCCACGAACATGGATGCGCCGAATTACCGTGTTGTCCTCATGGACCCCAATTCCCCGGCCAAGGACAACTGGATAACCGTTATTCCTGAAAAGCCGGAAGTTCTGAACAGCGCCAACATTGTCGGCGGCTATTTGTTCTGCAGCTATCTGAAAGATGCCCAATCGAAAGTCTATCAACATGATTTGACAGGGACGTTGGTCCGGGAGATTGAGTTTCCCACTCTGGGAACGGCCGGAGGATTTTACGGAAAAAGAGACGACACGATTTTATTCTATGCGTTCACCTCCTTCACTTTTCCGCCGACGATATACAAATATGATATCGCCGGAGGCCAATCGGAAGTATTTCGCAAGTCAGAAGTCAAGTTCACTCCTGAAGACTATGTGACCGAGCAGGTTTTTTATGCCAGCAAAGATGGGACAAAAGTCCCGATGTTCATCGTGCACAGGAAGGGGATAAAGCGGAATGGTCGTAACCCGACCCTCCTGTATGCATACGGCGGTTTCAACTACAGCACGGTGCCTGCCTTTTCTCCGGCCAATATCATTCTTCTTGAAAACGGAGGCATCTATGCCTCGGCCAACATCCGCGGCGGAGGCGAATACGGAGAGGAATGGCACAAGGCGGGAATGCTTCTCAACAAGCAGAATGTCTTTGATGATTTTATTGCGGCTGCCGAATACCTGATCAAGGAAAAATACACATCAGAGGACAAGCTGGCCATCGCCGGAGCCTCTAACGGCGGTCTGCTTGTGGGCGCCTGTATGACTCAGCGTCCGGAATTATTTAAAGTCGCCTTCCCGGCCGTAGGGGTTATGGACATGCTGCGCTACCATAAATTCACGGTCGGTTGGGGCTGGGCGGTCGAATACGGATCGAGTGACGATGAAAAAAATTTCAAAAATCTCTTCGCCTACTCTCCGCTGCACAACATCCGAGAAGGCGTTTCCTATCCGGTCACGCTCGTGACCACCGCCGACCACGACGACCGTGTCGTTCCGGCGCACTCATTCAAGTTCATTGCCGCACTCCAGGAAAAACACAAAGGGCCGAATCCCGTCCTGATCCGGATTGAAACGAGGTCCGGCCACGGTTCCAGCTCCATGACCAAGGCCATTGATGAACTCACCGACAGATGGTCCTTCATGTTCTATAATATGGACATCAAGGTCAATTATTAAAAGCGAAACTCTATGATTCCTTATTCCATGCCGACCATCCAGAAAGGTCCGGTCATTGGCATGGCGTTTTTATTCGGATTGGCCTTTTTCGGCTTTTCCGCCTCTTCGGAAATCCGTGTCAGTTCCGATAATTTGCCCTTTGACTTGACCTTCCGGGCCTTACATCCCGGTGAGTTGGTCCTGGCCACACTCAAGAAAAATGCGGACATTAAAAGGGCCGTGATTCGCTTCCAGGACAGAAGATATGTCCTGGAGAACGGCGAGAATAACTCAAAGCGTCTGGCCTTTATCGGCATTGACCTCAATTGCCAACCTCAATCCTACGTCATGGACATTCTTGTGGAAATGGACAACGGCAGGAAGGAGACCGTTCAGAAGGAAATTCTAGTTTCGCCCAAAGAATTTCCAGTCAAGAAGATGTGGGTGAAAGACGCATTTGTCACTCCTCCCCCTGAAGTGGAAGAAAGGATTCGTCTCGAAGCAGAGCTTTTGCGCATTATCTACAGTCGGACCACTCCCGAGTGGCTTGGAGAGGGGAATTTTTCCCTGCCTATGGAGGGGAATATTGCGCCCAATTTCGGTCAGAGGCGCATTTATAATAATTTGCCCCGATCCCCCCATTCGGGAGTGGATATTTCTGCGCCCTGGGGAACTCCGATCAAAGCCTCCAACTCGGGGAAAGTGGTTCTGGCCAGGGACCTGTATTACTCGGGAAAAACCGTCATCATCGACCACGGACTCGGAGTTTTCACCATTTATTGCCATCTGTCACGGATTTCAGTCCAGATAGGCGATCTCGTCAAAAAAGGGGATGTCATCGGAAAAGAGGGCTCCACAGGAAGGTCCACGGGCCCTCATCTCCACTTTGGAGTGAAGATTTTCGATTCCCGAGTGGACCCTATCTCTTTGCTCACTCTTTCCCTTGAATAAAAGCCTTTAAAGGGAGAAGCTTCAGACGGCCCGTTTCATTTTTTCAAATAGGTCTCAATCCACTCCAGGACCGTCTTCCACCAGAGCTCTGCGTTCCGGGGCTTCTGGACAAAATGGTCTTCATCGGGAAAATAGAGGAACTTCGACGGGACTTTCATCCTCTGCAGTGAAGTGAACAGCTGAAGACCCTGCTCGAGGGGCACGCGGAAGTCGTTCTGGCCGTGAATGACCAGACAGGGGGTTTTGAAGTTCTTCACATAGGAACTCGGCGACCATTTTGTGTACTGTTCCGGGCTTGTCCAGGGCGTGCCTCTTAAATCCCACTCAGGGAACCATAGTTCTTCTGTTCCGCCGTACATGGAGCGGAGGTCGAAGACTCCGTCGTGAGACACCAGACATCGGAAGATGTTGGCATGGCCTTCAATCCAGTTGATCATGTAGCCGCCGTATGAAGCGCCGGCCGCTGCATTGCGGTCCATGTCGATAAAATCATAGCGGTCGTGCAGATATCCCAGTCCCTGCATGATGTCCAGATAGGGTTTTCCTCCCCAGTCTCCTGAAATAGAATCCGTGAATTTCTGTCCATAGCCGGTGCTGCCGTGGAAATTGATCATCGCTACCACATAGCCGGGCGAGGCGAACATCTGCGCATTCCAGCGATAATGAAAGTCATCATTCCAGGCTCCCTGGGGACCGCCGTGGATAAGCATCACCAGGGGATATTTCTTGGATGCGTCAAAGAAGGGGGGCTTGAGCAGCCAGCCGTGGACTTTATCCCCAGCCGCGCCCTCAAACCAGAATTCTTCAGCCGGGTTCATTTCTATCTGGGAGAGAAGAGCCTGGTTGACGCCGGTCAGTGGAGTTAAATCTTTCGTTTCCAGGTCAAATCCATATATTTCCGAAGGAAGGTTCATTGCCTGTTTGAGAAAGATAATCTTTTTCCCGTCCGGCAGAAGCCTGAGAGCGCTGAACGTATGGCCGTCGAGTATCTTTTCGATTTTCGCCTCACCCAGAGAGATCCTGAACAGCGCGGTCCGGCCTTTTTCCTCGGCATTGAAATAGATCGCCTTGTTGTCCGGAGACCAGAGGATTTCTTCGACCGAATAGTCTAACTTTTCCGTCAGGTTCCGGATGGTTTGAGCCCTGCGGTCAAAAAGAACGAGGCTGTATTTGTCGGCCTCAAATCCGGGCCGGTCCATGGCCTTGAAGGCGATATACCGGCCGTCCGGCGAATAACAGGGAGAATTGTCATTGGCTCTGTTCGTGGTGACCGGTTTGATTTCAGCGCCGCCGGTCGGTGTGACGAACAGGTCGTTATTGGTTCCCAGACCGAGCTTGAACTCAGGATCAATATTCCTGACAAAAGCGATTTCCTTACCGTCCGGGGAAAAGACGTAATCCTTGTATCCGCCCAGCGCAATCGGGGGCGTGTCGAAATTTCCGGGCGTGAGGTCCACAGGCTTTCCTCCTGTGGCGGGCATGATAAAGAGGTGGCTTCTTGTCCCGTCCCGCCATTCGTTCCAGTGGCGGAAAAGAAGCTCAGTGAATATTACGGCTTTAACGTTGCTTTTTTTCTGGGCTTCGGCTTTTTTCCTGTTGGAGTTATCATCCGGGCAGTCGGGATAGACCGCGGATATATAAGCCAGGTATTTTCCGTCCGGAGACCAGGCGACACCTGAGGCGCCCGTGGATATATGCGTCAGTTGAGTGGCTTCGCCGCCGGTTGGATCGATCATCCAGATTTGGGGAGTGCCGCTGCGTGTGGAAATAAAAGCAATCTTCTTTCCGCACGGAGACCAGCGGGGATTGAAGTCGGCGTGCAGGCTTGACGTCAGCCGGCGCATTTCCCCGCCGGAGATCGGGACGAGCCAGATGTCGCTGTTGCCTTTATTTGCTTCTTTATCCATCTTCGTGATGACACAGGCGATGCACTTTCCGTCCGGCGAAATCTGAGGGTCCGAGACTCTCTGGAGCCGAATAAAGTCATCAAAAGTAATCGGCCTCGTCGCGGCGGCGTCGGCCAGAAGAAAAGATGTGAATATGGTTAGGACTGCCAGAGGAATTAAATACTTTTTCATCTTTCGGCCTCCTTTTGAATATCTTTGTTTATCAGGAACGAAATCCTCATTCGCCCCGTCGTTTTCTTTTTTTGTAGTTTTACGAGTAAAGATACATCGTCAACAATTATTAATCAACAGTGTGAATTAACCCAAAATTGATAGAAATTAAATTGGGCCTGGAGAGTTCCTCTATGTTTGAAGACCTAGGTCGGGTGGATTTGGTCGAGAACACACAGGGACTCTCCAAGGCTACCCATTGAGTGATGCTCATGTTTTACGATCTCAAACAAATAAATGGACTTCGGCGGGTTTCAGCGTTTTATCGGCCAATTGGGGAAGAGACCAGACAATTGACAACTATTCAGAGTCTTTCTATAGTATTAGCTTATTTGGAGAAATGCGGAGATATGGAGAAGAAGAAACGTCGAATATTTTCAATGGGGGAGGCCATCCGAATGGCCTATAAAATGGGCCAGGAGGATGAGGCTTTGGAGCCCATCGTCGAGGTGGATTCTGAAGGACGGCCTTCCGGAAGACTGGAGTGCGGAGACTCCATGATTTTTTATAACATTCGGGGCGAACGAGAAGTGGAGATCACCAGGAGTCTGGTGGAGAGACCTTTTCCCCATTTTCCAACCAAGCCGGGCCTGCGCCTGAATTTGGTGACGATGATTGAATACGACGCCAAGCTGAAAGTGAAAGTGGCTTTTCCTCCTCAGACAAAGATAAAAAATACGCTCACCGAGGTTATCGGCAGAGCGGGAATGCACCTGGCTAAAGTCGCGGAATCTGAGAAAGCAGCCCATATTTGTTTTTTCCTGAATGGAAAGAACGATGGCATCTTTCCTGGAGAAAAGAGATATATCGTGCCCTCTCCGCAGGACGTCAAGTCTTATGCCGATAAGCCCGAGATGAGCGTCTCCCTCGTGGCGGAGGAGATTTTTGCCCGGCTTAAGGATTCTTCTTTTCAAGTCATAATCGCTAATTTTGCCAATGTCGATGTGGTCGGACACATCAATCAGAAAGATGCGGCTCTAAAAGCCGTCGAAGCTGTGGACCGCGAGCTGGGCAGAGTCGTCAGAGAAGCCCAAGCCTATAAAGCCACCGTGCTTGTCACTTCCGACCACGGGACGGTTGAGGAATGGCTCTATCCGGATGGTACAGTGAATACCGGCCATACAAAAAATCCAGTTCCTTTAATTTTGGCTGATTTTTCTGTCCGGAATCCAGAATTGCGGACTCTCAAAGATAAAGGCGAACTGGCCGATGTGGCCCCTACTGTACTGGGCCTGATGGGTCTGGAAAAGCCCACAGAGATGACGGGAGAAAACCTGATATGCACCGACTTGCCTGAAGATAAAAGAAGAAATAAAATTTTACTCGTCATTCTGGACGGCTGGGGAATGAGAGAAGAAAAAAAGGGAAACCTGATTGCTGAAGCCGATACGCCGAACTTTGATTATCTCTGGAAGAATTTTCCCCATACGTGTCTCAAGGCATCCGGTGAGTCTGTGGGTATGCCTTCCAACACGGGCGGGAATTCGGAGGCCGGCCATCTTCATCTGGGCGCAGGGAGGAGGGTGCTTCTCGACCGTGTCCGGATCGACTCGGCCATTGAGGACGGCAGTTTTTTTTCAAACAAGGCTTTTCTCTGGGCGATGGACAGCGCCAAGAAAAAGCAGAAGTCCCTTCATCTCATGGGAATCGTCTCTCATTACAGCTCCCATGGGACCATCCAGCATCTCTTTGCTCTGCTCCGAATGGCCAAGAAAAGGGGAGTCAAAAAAGTCTATATCCATTGTTTCATCGGACGAAGAGGAGAAAAACCTGAAAGCGGAGCGATTTATGTCGAAAAGGTGGAAGAAATGGGCAGGGCTCTTGGTCTGGGACAGGTGGTCACAGTCATTGGAAGACACTGGGCGCTGGACAGGGAAGAGCACTGGGACAGGGTGGAGAGAACCTATAAAACCCTGGTTGACGGTGAAGGAACCAAGGTCCATAGCTCTGGATGGAGGAAAACTTGATCCGGATGGATGAGATGGTTCATGGAACTTTTAATAAGTATTTCCGTATATATTCATTTCAGGGATCAAACCTGCAATCTTGATACCTGGATGAAAAAATATAAGAGACATGTCAAATGTGTTATAAGTGCAGGCCTGACCCTCTGTAATATAAGAAGATGAATATCGAGCTTGAAGACATCCATTTCAGTTACGGAAAAGTCACCGCTCTGGACGGTGTCGACCTGCGTCTGAAGGAGGGCGCGTGCGGTCTCCTCGGACCCAACGGCGCTGGAAAGAGCACACTCTTGCGCGTCCTCCTCGGATTTTTAAAGCCGGACACAGGGGAAGGAAGAGTCCTGGGCTATGACATCCGGCAGGAACAATTTCTGGTCCGCCGCGCTGTGGGTTATATGCCGGAAGACGATTGTCTAATCCCTGGAATGGACGCCGTTTCATTCACTTCTTATTTTGGTGAACTGTCCGGCATGCCCCGCCAGGAGGCCATGAAAAGAGCCCACGATGTGCTTTTTTATGTGGGATTGGGAGAGGCCCGATACCGCCTGCTGGAAACGTATTCCGCGGGCATGAAACAACGTCTCAAGCTGGCTCAGGCTCTTGTCCATGACCCAAGGCTTCTCTTCCTGGACGAACCCACCAGCAATCTGGATCCCCAGGGCCGAAAGGAAATCCTTGAGCTCATCAAAGATATCTCTTTGAAAAAGGACATTCAGGTCTTGATATCTTCCCATATCCTCTCGGATATCGAATCCACATGTTCCTATGTGGTGATCTTGAATAAGGGAAGGGTGGCGGCGGAAGGTGAGCTCAGCGCCCTCAGAGAAATCCATTACAGCCTTTTTGAATTGAAGGTCACGGGTGAGCGGGAAGGATTCCTCCAGAAGTTAAGGAAAATGGGCTGCAAAGTTGAGGAGACAGAAGATCAGATGATTAAAGTCTACATTCCTTCCGGCCAGGACCGGTTGGGGATTTTCCGGGCGGCGGTCGAAGAACAGGTTCAGATCAGGCACTTTATCAAGAGCCAGACATCGCTCGAGGACCTTTTCGCCCAGACGGTAGGAGTGGATTGATGGCCATTGCAGAGAAAGGATATACCCACTGGGATGGAGAATTCATCGAGCGGAAGTTTCCCTGGTGGCCCATCTCCCGCTGGCAGATCAAGCTGGCCTTCAAGAGAAAATATTTTAAGTTTGTTTTTTTCACATCGCTCCTCCCGGCGCTGTTCTACCTGGCCGGTATTTATATCTCGGAGAGGCTGGACGATTTTGAGTTCATGATCCAGCGGGGATCAATGCAGTTCCTTCAGATCGACCCGAAATATTTCAAGAACTACTTCACGAGCGATTTTCTGCTGTTCATGATGGTCATAATTCTGGTTCTCAGCGCGGCCGGGCTTATTGCGGATGATTTAAAATACAATTCCCTTCAACTCTATTTCGCCAGGCCGCTTCGGAAAAAAGATTATTTTCTGGGAAAAGCGTTTACCATCTTTTTCTTCCTGTTCTTTCTGACCCTGGTCCCCGGACTTTTGTTCATCATCATGAAGATTATTTTCTCAGGAAGTTTGAAATTCCTGGCGAGCTATCCCTGGATTCCATTCTCCGTCATTGTCTTTTCTTTTCTGGTAACCGCGTTTTTTTCTTTTTATGCCCTGTTGATTTCTTCTCTGAGCCGGAACCGTCGGTATGTGTCCGTTCTTCTCTTTACCGTTTATATTTTTTCCGATATCTTTTTCGGTATCTTTTACGGAATCTTCAGAGATCCGCATTTTGCACTTCTCTCCATCAAAGCCAATCTCCAGCAGTTGGGAGCTTTCCTCTTCCGGACACAAGCTCTCTATGAGGTTTCCTGGGTGTATTCGTTCCTGATTCTGGCTGGTATCTGTCTTCTGGCCGCAGTGGTCTTGAAGCGGAAGATTCAAGGCGTTGAGGTGATCAAATGACCGCCGTCATTCAAACCAGGAGCCTCTCCAAATGGTATGGAAATGTCCTCGGACTTTCCGATGTTTCGCTGGAAGTCGAGCCTGGCATCACCGGTCTTTTGGGACCCAACGGCGCCGGAAAATCCACGTTTTTAAAGCTCATCACAGGGCAGATGAAACCGAGCATCGGCCACGTGACCATTAACGGACAGGAGGTTCGAAACAATTATCCTCTTTTTTCCCGGATCGGATTTTGTCCCGAACATGACTCTTTCTTCGAAGAGATGACGGGATGGGAGTTTTTGACCCGGTTGTTGTCGCTGCATTTTTTTCCCCGGCCGGAGGCCGAGGCCAAGGCCAAACAGATGCTTGAAATTGTGGGGCTTTTCGACGACCGAAACAGGCTCATTCGAGCCTACAGCCGGGGCATGCGTCAGAGAATAAAATTGGCTCAGGCGATCGCCCATGAGCCTGAGATCATCATTTTGGATGAGCCTCTCAATGGGCTGGACCCATTGGGGAAGCGGAAGGTCATCCGTCTGATTAAAGAGTACAGGGGAGAAGGAAAGACCATTATCGTTTCCAGCCATGTTTTGCCTGAGATTGAGGCCATGACCAAAAACATCATTCTCATCCATCATGGAAAGATTCTGGCGCAGGGCGACATCCACTATATTCGGGATCTGATTGACGCCCATCCCCATATCATATCAATCAAATGCCCCAATCCGCGGGAGCTGGCCTCCCGGTTTGTCGGAGAACAATATGTTCTCAAAATTCATTTTGGCCCGACGGCGGACTCGCTTCTGATCGAGACGAACAACAGGGATCAACTTTTCACTCTTCTGCCCCGGATACTGGTTGAGGACGCGATCGCCGTGGAAGAAATCACATCTCCCGACGACAATCTTCAGGCCGTTTTTGATTATTTAGTGGGAAAATAAAATGAATTTCCGCTCCTTCAAAATCGTTTTCTCATTCTTCCTTTTTGCCGGATGGAAGACGCGCCGGACGAAAATTTTCTTTCTGATCAGCCTGCTGCCTGTGATTCTGGCCCTGGCCATTAAAATCAATCAGCTGTTTTCACGGAGGATCCTCATCGAGGGGATTTCCGTCTTTTCGAATATCATCATGCTCTTCTATCTTCAGTTTCTCATTCTGATCCTGGCGCTTTTCTACGGAACCTCGGTCTGTTCGGAGGAGGTGGAAGGAAAAACACTGACCTACCTGGCGACACGACCTGTTTCTAAGTCGTCTCTCATTCTCGGGAAGTATGCCGCTTATACCCTGTTCCTCATCCTGATGGTCGCCTGCGGCACCACATGTTCGTTCCTGATTTTAAATATCGAGCGAATTCTGGATGGTTCCCTCTGGGTGATTCTCTGGAGAGATGTGGCCGTGCTGTCCCTCGGCCTGATGGGCTATACGGCCTTCTTCACATTTATCGGAACCTTTCTGAAGAAATCTGTCCTTTTTGGACTGTTCTATTGCTTTGGCTGGGAAAATGTCATCCAGTATTTTCCAGGCTCAACCCAGCGCTTTGCCATTGCCCATTATCTCAAGAGTCTTCTTCCTGTGATCGAGACCTCCACCGGCCGGTTTTCTTTTCTCCTCTTCCGCCTGGAGCCCAGTCCTCCCGGCCTGGCCGTGGCGACGCTCTGTGTGATTACAGGAGTGTTTCTCGGACTGGCCTGCCTGGTTTTCTCTCAGAAAGAATATATCTTTGAGGATTAGTCCTTCTTTTCGACGGCTCCTTCCTCAGTTTTCTCTTCTATTTGTGCTTCCACTTTTTTTTTGGCCGTTTCACCCAATTTTTTGAGGAGGGCTTCCGGGACGTTGGCATAGACCTTGACGAAATCGGGGCCCGCGGTGATTTCAATCTTGTTCATCAATTCACCGACTTCCGGCTTTGTGGCCGCGGCCATGCCGCCCAGTGCCTTGAGCCCGTTGAGGAGATCGGCGATCTGCTTGTTCTTTTCAACGTCGCCGCTCATAGCCTTTATTTCAGCCAGGATGTTTTTGTCCATATAGTCGAAATACACGACGATGGACTTGAGAGATTCCAGGCTGCTGAGCATTGGATTTTGAGCGGTGATCTGTTGGGTCATTTCGGGGGAGAAGATAAAAGCGCTCCAGACGAGTGAGTTCTGAGGAAGCATTTTAATCAGGGCCATCAGTTCTTCATTTTCGAGAACGCTCTTAGCTTTCTTCTGGTAAATATCGATGACGGCCTTAACTCCTTTTTCCTCTCCAAGAGCGATATTCGATTCGTCCAGGAAGGCGCCGAAGAAAGACTTTCCGTCATCCTCACTGCCGCTGATGAGAGAGATTCCGTTGTAAGTTTCCTCTTTCAACTCCTGTCCTTGTTCTTTGATTTTGGCCATCAAGGTCTCTTTGTTGTACTTGAGGTTGATGACGCCGACGCCAGAGCGAACATTTTGGTCGGCCATGCTGGTTATGGCTAGAGCTAGAAAATAAATGTCTTTTTGAGGATCGAGGCCTGTTTTCTTAACGAATTCCTGGTATTTCTGATAATCCTTGCTGTCTTTGATGAGGTTGTCAGCGAATTCTGTTGTGAACGCCCGGTGAAGATCAATAACGATTATTCCACTCGCATTCTGAGGCAAAAGGGTGAGCATGTCCGAAGCTTCGGCGGAGCCGGCCTTGGGAATGGCGGATTTCTTCGCACAGGCTGAACATAAGACAAGGATCAAAAGGAAGACCGTGCCAATGGCCGCAAATTTTTTCATTTGTATTCCTCCTTTCACTCAAATCCAAGACTATTGACTAGAAAGTTCTTTTTGACTATACCATATTCCATTCCAGAGATACAATATGGACTTCCAGGAACAAAAATTTTATTGTCTATCGGGACTTTTTATTATAAATTGAAAACTTCTTCCTATGTGGATGGATTTATTCAAGGATGATATCCGGAAGGAGCGAGGTCCTTCCGGATATCTCTGTTCTTGTCCACACACAATGGAAGAGAACCTATATGAATAGATCCGTTATGAATAGAGAAAAAAATAATCCAAAAGGAGGAAGCATGGATCCAACGCATAGATTACTTCGGTCATTTCTTTTCGCCCTTTGTCTTTTGGCGTTGTCGGAAGCGCCGATTCTGGCTGGCGAAAGCAGAATGCCTTCCATCCTGACCATGCCGGAGAGGGCGCAGGTCTGTGATGACTGGCTGAAGATTCGACTGGAGCGTGTCCTCCCGGAAATTATGCGCCGTGAGAATTTTGATATGTGGGTCGTCATCTGCCGCGAATACAATGAAGATCCCGTGTACTTGACGCTCGTCCCCAGTGCCGCCATGTCCGCCCGTCGTCTCTCCATGCTGGTCTTTTATGACAGGGGACAGGAGGGAGTGGAGAGGCTGACGGTCAGCCGCTACGGAATTAAAGGATTCTACAGGTCTGTCTGGGAGCCGGAAAAGGTCGACCAGTGGCAGTGCCTGGCGCGCGTGATCAGAGAGCGAAATCCCCAGCGGATCGGAATCAACGAATCCGATACTTTCGCCTTCGGAGACGGCCTTTCCGCCACCCTGAAACAGAAACTCCTTCAGGTTCTCGGTCCGGAATACATTTCGCGCCTCCATTCGGCTGAAAAGCTGGCGGTGGGCTGGCTGGAAAAAAGGACGCCCGAAGAGCTGGAAGTCTATCCTCATATTGTGGCCATCGCCCATCAGATCATTGCCGAAGCTTTTTCGAATACAGTCATAACTCCCGGAGTGACGACGACGACGGATGTGGTCTGGTGGATGAGAGAGCGCATTGCCGGATTGAAACTTCAAACATGGTTTCAACCCTCGATTTCCATCCAGCGTCCGAAGGACAGCGCATATACAGAGAGTCCGGTGATTCACAAGGGCGACCTTCTCCATTGCGACATGGGAATCACCTATCTTGGACTCAACTCGGATACCCAGGAGCTGGCCTATGTTCTCAGGAAAGGTGAGGAAGATGTGCCACCAGGATTGAAACAAGCTCTGGCCCAGGGCAATCGCCTCCAGGATATTCTATTGGGTGAGTTCAAAGAGAAAAGAACAGGAAATGAAATTCTGGCCGCTGCGCTGAAAAAAGCCAGAGAGGAAGGACTCAAGCCGAGCATATATACCCATCCCCTGGGTTTTCATGGACACGCGGCCGGGCCGACCATCGGGCTCTGGGACAAACAGGACGGAGTCCCGGGGGCCGGGGATTACCCGCTGTACTTTGACACCGGCTTTTCCATCGAGCTCAACGTTCTTGCCAATGTTGCGGAATGGGGAAATAAGGAAATTCAAATTGCCCTTGAAGAGGATGTGGTCTATACGTCAAGCGGGATTTATTTCCTCGATGGACGCCAGACCAAGTATTATTTAATCAAATAGTCATGATTTTAACGGGGACGGTTTTCCTTCGGAATGGCGTTAGGAGTGCCGTCTCCTTGTTGTCCGGATAAAAACGGGCGGTTTTTTATTCAAAAGAAGGAAGGAGACCGGCGAACGAGTGAATAATCCGATGCGACCGGATCAACACGGATGAAAACCCAGTTTCAACAGCTTGTCGAGTCCCGCCGGAGTATTCGCCGTTTTCTGTCCAGGCCGGTGGAAAGAGAGAAAATTCTGGCCTGTCTTGAAGCGGCCCGTCTGGCTCCCTCCGCCGAGAATGTCCAGCCCTGGAGATTTCTGGTCATCGACGATCCGGAGATCAAAGAGAGATTTTCCAGCCAGGTATTTTCCGGAATCTATTTTCCCACAAAATTTGCCGCCAGGGCTCCGGTCCTCATTCTCATCCTGGCGCGCCTGGATATCCTGGCCAACAGGCTGGGGAGGCTCATTCAGAAAATTCCTTACTATCTCATTGACATCGGAATCGCGGGAGAGCACATCGTTCTTCAGGCGGAGGAGTTCGGTCTGGGCACATGCTGGATCGGCTGGTTCAATATCAGAAAAACGCGGAAGTTTTTCAAGATTCCACGAAAATACAAGATCGTCTCGCTGCTGGCTTTGGGCGAATCTGAGAGGAAGCCTTCATGGGAGAAAAAGCGAAAACAGATCGGCGAGATTGCCTGGTTCAACAGAATAGAGGAATAATTTTTATTGCCCAATCCTTTTTGAGCGGAATGATTCATGAATCCTTAAGGGAAATCAAAGATCCGTCTCTGATTTCGGAAAACCGGTGCCTATCTCCGATTTTCGACTCGATCCGCCCACATATTGCACTGTTGGAAGGGAAATGATAGTGTGAATTCATGTTTTCAGACATTTCCATTGAGCCCTTTCGGGGGGACCTGGAGGGCTTGGAGGAGATGGCGCATTCTGCGTGGCGGGATGAATATGGAATCTCATCCTTTCCCAATCTTTACCGGCCGGACTTTCTTAAGTATCTCTTTGACCGCCTGCCGGAGAAGGACCACCTGATTGCCGCCTATCATCAAAATGAAATTGTCGCTTTTCTGGCCAATCTTCCCCAGAAGTTTCACTATCAGGGGAAAGTCTTTCGCGCCGTCTATGCGTGCCTGCTCGTCACCCGGAAGGAATTTTTGCGCCGGGGGATGGCCACGGCCCTTGTGAATGAAGCTCTTTGTCTGAACCGGAAGTACAAATATGATTTTGCCCTTTTTTCGCTTGAAGCCGGACACCGCTCAACTCGATTGACTCAAAAGCTCAAGCAGACAGGAAATCCCGTGGAGTGGGTAAAAAAAATGCACGTCATTGCCCGGGTTTTGGACCTCGACCGTATCTCCGATTCCGAAGGACTAAAATTCTTAGAGAAAATGGCGATTCGATTATTGGGGGGTCACAGGCCGCCCAGAGAAATCGGCCGTCCCGCAGTGAGGGAATACCGTACCGGGGATTTGGATCAGTGTCTGGCCCTGATCAATCAATACCAGAATAAACTCCGGCTGGCTCTGGTCTGGGAAAGAGAGGCCCTGGCCTGGGAGCTGGACTACCCGGATGTGGCTAAAACCCTTATTTATGAAAAAAACGGCAGAATTGCGGGCCTGATCAATTTTATCTTTCATGACCACCTGGGAAAGACAAAGGAGCGTTGGGCATGGGTCAACCATGTGGCCTATCCCGATCTTGCTCCGCGGGAGCAATTCTGGTTTGTCCAGTCTTTCCTGAATTTCATTAAGGAAGCCGGCTGTGTGGGCGCGGTCGAATGGACCAAGAAATACTACTCTCTGAGCCCGTTTTATAGGGCGCGCTTTTTCCCTTATTTCAGGGCCATCCGTATCGTCTCCTGGACTTTTAATCCGGATATAACCCTTCGGAATATTCCGGATGTATATGAAATCCAGATTTAGCCGTGATTCTCCTTTCCCGACTCTGGAATAGTGGAGGCGGCGTATTGAAATTCCGGAAAATCAAATGCAACTTTTTTCAATATTTTGCATTTATCTAATGGTGGAGTGAATATGTTAAAATAACCTGGTGGAGTCTTGGATTATTCAAAATAAAACGGATTTTTTAAAGAAGGTCATTTGTTTCCTCTGCTCTTTCCTGATCCACACCGGCGGTTTCTATTACCTGCTTAACGCCAAATTTACCCATAAAATTATATTCTATAAAAAGAACGTCACCGAAGCTTTCCTGGTGCCCAAGGAGAAGCTCTATTATCTGAAAAGAGGTGAGAACTCGGCTGACAGGGGAAATCTTGAGGCATGGGGCCCGTCTGGATATCCGCCGGAGGGCTTCCCATCTTCAGGGGAATTGCACATGCAGAGGGAAAGAATTCAGGAGTCCGGCGCCAGGACTCAACCGACACCTGAGCGAAGGCCTGGTCCGCAGGTGCAAAGCGGAGGGGAAAAGGACGAAGGTTCTTCGCGCTTTTCTCTGAAGTTTCCCCAGGACTCTCTTTTCGAATTGTCAAAATCCAGGGAAAAAAGAGAGGGAAAGTCACAGGATTCACAGAGGTCGGGGCCTGACAAAAAAACCAATTTCTCCAAATACATTTATCCCGGATATTCTTTTCGAGATTCCTCATCGGGCACATACTTCACCAGGGGAGGCGGGTCTTCCGGCAAATATACACCCGGCAGGCCTTCTCAGAGAGCCAGAGCTTATGTGAAAGCCAAGGGCTATAATCTGTCGTCCTGGGCCGAGGAAGTCCTGAATAGAATCCAGCGGAATTGGTTCATTCCCCTGGAAGTGGCAGTCTTTCTGAAAGGCGATGTGGGAATCTCTGTCACTATTAAAAAAAATGGCGAGATGTCTTCGGCGGAGATTGTGGCCTCTTCCCGTGAGAAAACGCTGGACGAGTCGGCCTTGAGGGCCCTTCAGGCGAGCGGTCCTTTTCCCGGTCTTCCGGATGATTTTCCAGATGAAAATCTTGAAGTCTATTTTGTGTTTGAATATGGCAGTTAAAAAAATTCTTCCTTTCGTCGTATGCTTTTTCTGTCTTCCGGCCCTGGCCTCCCAATGGAAAACGGAGATCGGGAATTATCTGGAGAAAAGGGATTATCAGGGAGCCGTTGGGTATCTGGCCGGGCAGTTTGAGAATATAGAGAAGGCGGATAAGGCGGATGTCTGTGTTCTGCTGGCCTATATGTATTCCAGGCTTGAAAACCGAATAGAGGAAATCCGATGGATCGTCGAATATTTTGAATCGTATGAAGGAAAAGATTCCGGTTTTCTCTTTTTGGGCCTGTCCGCTCAGGCCGCGCTGACAGAATACACGGCATCCTGGAAGAGCCAATATCCCCTCCTCACAGATATGGCTTTTATTAGCAGCGACGCAGACTCCTTTTTTTATCCCAAAGGGATTTTGCCCATTGGGCTGGAGATAACGACAGAGGCCTATTACAAACTGTCTACCCCGGAGAGCGTTATCAAGGGGGGGCTCTTCAAGGCCGGGTTTAACCTGCTCACTCTGGAAATCGATGACCTTCTCCAGAAATCAAAAACCCACACTTTTTTTTTAGAGGTGAAGGCCGGAGACCTGGTCATAACAAAGGAGATCTCCATTGACGCCGAAGTTTCTTCTCCCATGGGGCCTCGACAAACTGTCCGGGGAATGACTCCCAGAGAATACATACTTTTCCTGTACGTCGACGGCGAGCTGGTCCTCACCAGCAAAAAGACCCAGACGGATGTGCCGCTCAAAATGAACATTCCGCCGGCCAATCTTCCTTACGGATTTAAGCCGGACTATTACGTGACGAGAAACAATCCCGGGCAGAACTTCTTCGGCATTTCGGATGCCATCGGCCTCCTGACTTATCTGGCCAAAGAATTATTCAAAAAGAAAGGCCCGAAGAAATCCGAAGAACCCCGGATTCAGAAACTCCAGGAAATCGGCGTGGCGGTGAAACAGAAAGATGTGGAAGGGACGGAAAGGGAAGTGAGAACTCACCTCCGGCTCAAGACGAAAAGCGCCGGCTATACCTGGTTGAAGTCTCAATAAATTCTGAAACGGTGATTTCCTTCTCGTTGGTTCGACGTTGTTTTTTTCCAAGCCCAATCTCTCCCAGCTCGCCTGAGATATTTTCCGGATGGATGGCCTTCTCGTCCAGGGCATGATGGACTT